>CAJTMW010000008.1:657-191995 GCA_910577275.1 uncultured Lachnospiraceae bacterium | reverse complement strand
CAGTTTGTCGGAACAAGGCGCAAGATAACAAAACGAGGTTCTTCAACGCTCAGAAAGGTCGGATATGAGGTGATGCGAGTGCTTAAGAGTCACCCTGTTCCTGAAGATGATGCCGTGTATAATTATATCTTAAAAAAGGAAGGTGAAGGCAAAAGTAAGAAACATGCAAAGATTGCCGGTTTGAATAAATTTTTGAGGATTTACTATGCAAGAGTAAATGCAGTCTATCATCAATAGGACATCAAACTTATGACTTTGCACAGGCTGGAAATAAGGCCAGCCTTTTTGTTGTACACAAAAATAGACTGATAAAATAATTTAAAAATCTGCTGAAAAATACTTGATTTTTGTTAGCAGGTTTTTATGCCTGAAAACAGAAAAGCAGGTCCCGAAGAACCTGCCATCCATGGTATAATAAGCTATGACGAGTAACTTAAAATACACTAAAAATTATACCGAATTCGGCGAGCCTTATCAACTGGTTTTGCCATTAAGTCTGGAAGGTCTGGTTCCTGACGATGATTCTGTCAGACTGCTGAGCCACGAACTGGAGGAATTAGATTATACTTTGCTGTATCAGGCTTACTCTGCCAAAGGCAGAAATCCGGCAGTTGACCCAAAGACCATGTTCAAGATACTGACCTATGCTTATTCCCAAAACATCTATTCTTCGAGAAAGATAGAAACCGCCTGCAGGCGTGACATCAACTTTATGTGGCTGTTAGCCGGACAGAAAGCACCGGACCACAGTACCATTGCCCGCTTCCGCACTGGTTTTCTTTCGGATGCCTGTGAGAGCCTTTTCTACCAGATGGTAAGAAGACTGGAGCGGGCTGGTGAGCTGTCAAAGGAGACGGTATTCATTGACGGGACAAAGCTGGAAGCCTGTGCTAACAAGTATACCTTTGTGTGGAAAAAGTCTGTAGGGAAGTGGGAAGAAAAAATGTTCCATAAGATACAGGATGCCGTACAGCTTTTGAACCATGAATACATACAGGATTTTTCGGTCAGCGTAGAAACAAGTACACAGGATATGCAGAAGATATCCCTGTTCCTGGAAGAACGCTGCCGGACAGAGGGGACTGTCTTTGTCCATGGACGCGGAAAAAGGAAGAGCAGGAACCAGAGATATCTGGAACTGTTTCGCAGGTTTCTGGAACGTCAGACTGTCTATGACTGGCATACGGCAAGTTTTCAAGGCAGGAACAATTACTGCAAGACTGATCCGGATGCCACCTTTATGCACATGAAGGATGACCATATGCGTAACGCCCAGTTAAAACCAGGATATAATGTACAGCTTGCGGTAGACAGTGAATATATCGTGGCAGCTGATATCTTTCAGGACAGAAACGATGTATGGACGCTGGTCCCATTCCTGAAAACAATGGAAGAAAAACTGGGATTTCGCTATCCAAGCGTAACAGCAGATTCAGGCTACGAAAGCGAGGAAGGCTACAGCTTTTTAAGAGAGAACAGACAGAAGCCATATATAAAACCCCAGACCTATGAGAAATGGAAAAAGCGCAGCTTTAAAAAGGATATCAGCAAACGTGAGAACATGGGATATGATGAAAAAACGGATACCTACACCTGCCATGCCGGGAAATCATTGTCCCTTCTTTTTATCAAAAAGCAGAAAAGTAAGAGCGGCTATGAATCGGAAGTAACTGTTTACGAATGTGAAGACTGCACGGACTGTCCTTATAAAGAAAAATGCACCAGAGCAAAGGGGAATAAACGGTTATATATTTCCAAAAGTTTTCTGGAGAAGCGGCAGGAATCCTACGAAAATATCCTAAGTGAAACGGGGATCAGATATCGGATGAACCGTTCCATTCAAGTAGAAGGAGCTTTTGGCGTTCTGAAAAATGATTACGAATTCCAAAGATTTCTGCTGCGGGGGAAAACAAAGGTAAAACTGGAAATCCTGTTGTTATGTATGGGCTACAACATCAACAAGCTGCATGCAAAAATCCAAAATGAACGTACGGGGAGTCATCTTTTCCCGGTAAAAGAAACAGCATAAAAGCCAGGAAAGACAAAAGCTTTATTAAAGTATGCCTAAAATCCGCAACGATTCGTAAAACAAAAGGATTGCATCCGATTTTTTTCATAATATAGAGCAAGGGTGCCACTTGATCATCTAATTTGATGATTTTGCGACACCCTCATTTGAAATAAAATAAGGACAGTTATAAACCGCTTCTACGGTCTATAACTGCCCTGACGCTGTTATCCTTATTGTTATTTTCCCCTTGGATGTCCTTCTATAATTTTTTTCTCCTCTTTACCCCACTCTTTTTCATATATCTCTTTATACTTATAGTTTCCTCCACTAGCCAATCTTCTCATAAGTCCCAATTCAAATAGTCCATCCCACCGAACATGAATATGTACAAATTGATGATAATTAACCTCATCTGTACATATTGGTAAAACTATCTTTTCATTTTCTTCGCTCATCAAACTATAAGGATATTGATATTCTAGCACAACTTTATTCTGCTTTATTTTTTTAGAACCTCTATCCCAGCACATCAATATAAACTGCACACTATTAAATTTGAATATATATGAAACCTTCAAATCTGGAAACTCTTCTTTTTCTATATTCTCATTCAAATAAACTTGTCCTGTTCCATAATCTATATTTCTTATCGTACTGTTAGCATAAAAAAACGAATCCTTACACCAACGTAACTTCATTACCAAGCATAGCATCTGGAACAGGGGAAACATTAACAGCTAATCCACATAATACTGTGACATTTTCTTTCGGAGTATTGTCTTCCGCATCCATAAGATAATGGATTATCTCTTGGTCAAAAAAAGAACAATCTTCTTTATGTGATCTCATATCATTAAATGCATACTTCAGAAGCATTTTCTGTATCATCACATAATCATACTCTACCTCTAACTGTTCGTCCTCATTATATGTTTGAGTAAAATATTTACTAATAAACTCTTTGGCATAACTGTCAATATAGGATATTTTTCTGTTGTTGCAATCAGCACAAACATCTTTAATCATTGGATCAGATTCATGTTATGTATGTCTGGCATCATCAAATGTAATATAACATTCTGGAAACAAATCTAAAATAGCACACGATATAATATGCTCTTTTGTTCCTTTCGCCTCTTTTCCGCAATATGCACATTTCATTTACACAAATGTCTCCTTATATTAATTACTAACTTTATTATATTCACTTTGCATATTTATTCAGCATTTCCTATTTTGAAACTTTATCTTTTAATGCCTCCACTGCTAATACTAAATTTTCTAATATCTGCGGATCATAATCTTTAGGTGATTGTGAAATAAATGAAGAACCATTATCTATATTCCAATCACCAAACACTTCCCGAACTTCATCACGTGTAGCTTCCCTTCCATATGCGTTCAAATAAAACTCCCCAAATGAAATTGCATGAATTCTATCACTATTTCGTATTGCTTCCACCATAAAAGATTTACCCAATACAAACAACAGTCTCCCCAATGCTAAAATAAGTACCAATGTCAAAACTCCACTAATTGTTTTTGATACTAATAGTTGCCATTCTTTTATCTGAAATGCAATATTTGTTTTATATAAAGAAAAGATTACCGCAAAGGCTAAACATATACAAGCCGCTACATAACATATGTATGCCATAATTCGATTCCTTTTCTCATTTTTCTCTAATCTATCTAACGCTCCTTTAATAAATGCAGACAAACTTACCTTAAATGTTTCTGCTTCTTCGTCTGTTGTACGCTTATGACTCTCCCTATCTTCTCGCAAAAGATTTAGCGTAGCAAACAATCTTATTACTGCATCCTCAAAATTATCATTACGCGCAGACAAATATAAAATGTTATTCAAAACACTTGGTAATTCTCCTCCATCAAATACTATTGGAAGAATCCTGATTTCTTTCCCTGCTTCACTATATGCATAGGCTGTTATTACTTCTCTATTGGTAAACTGGCTTGCATTATAATATTTAGTTATCAGCATAATTATCGCATCAGCTCGTAATAACTTTGCATCTAAAATGTTTTTAAAGTCATCACCAATCTTTAGATTAAAATCTCCTAAAACCTCATAATGACTTTTTTCAAGTTCCCTTTTTAAATATAAAGCTTTATCTTTATCCTGATGTGCATAAGATATAAAAACTTTCATAATATCTTTCCCTCAACATTTTATTTTGATGGATTCTCCATATTTGTAGTGTTCAAATCGTAGTGTGCTTTTGAACAAATAATTTATACTTTGCAATAAGACATCAAAAATTGCAAACGCTCAATTTGTTGCAGGTTTTTGCTCATATTATCAAAGTACTTATTTTTTCTGGTACTTTTTCTCTTTAATTTCATAAACATTTCCAAATTCCTTTTTTGTGTTTCACTAAAGCACAATAACTCTTTAGATATGCTTGTAATATCATGAACATTTAAATATGCCATTAATGCTCCATGAATTCCAGATACCATATCAGATAACTGTATCCATTTACTACTACTTGATTTTAAAAAATCATAATTTGCAATCTTACTACTGCAATATGTACTTACATATCTTTCAATATTGTCTTCCACTATTGCGCACTGATCAAAATGAATATTTGAATTCGGAAATGTAGCAACTCGCATTGCATACATAGGTACAAAATTTTCAATAAGTAGTTTATCAGTATTTTCCTGCAAAAATAACAAATTATTTGTTCTACGAGATGATTTCATTCCTTGCCGCAAAAGTTCAAGTGAAAAATCTTCTTCTATATTTTGAGCTTCCAGAGAATCGAGCCAACATATAAAATGCTCACAAAAATCCTTAATCTTATCTTCTTTTATATTTGGGTAGTCATATTGCGCTAAAAAACTAAGTAAAAAATTTCTATCCTTCGTTGCGTAATTATATAAGACATTTTTTACTTCATCAAGTATAAAAGGTACTTCAAGAACCGAATCCACAATATCCACCAAAGAAAAATAAAGGAGATTTTCCGTTGCCCAATGCATATAAATATGATCACATTGGAGCAGTGTTTCTAGCAGAATTGTAACCTTATTAGATTTCAAGATATCCGCAAAACGGTTGCCATCTTCACCATTAAAGGTTGCAATGTGCCTTAATTTTGCATCATTATTATTTTTTTGTAACTTAAATTTATCAAATAACTCGTCTATATCAATTGGAGTAGTATTCCCTTCAAAAGCTATTCCAGATAAGACAAAATCATTATACCATTTTACATTAGTATTCCCATCAATATCTTTAAAACGAAATTTAACACAGTTATTACTCTCATCCGAATATATAGTATATTGATTAAAAAGCGCATCAATAAGCCATTCTAATTCTTTATCTTCTTGATAAGAAAAATCTTTTATAAACCACCTAACCGCATCATATGAAATATTATTTTCCAAAGCCCAAACAAAAAAATCATTTGTAATAATTCCCTTATTTTGGTTATTGTAATACATTATTTTTATTGCATCCTCAGATTTTTTCAATCGCTCTGGTATATCATCATAAAATAGTGGTGCATTACCAAATGAGTATTTAGCTAACGTTAAAAACCAAAGCTGATCCAACCCTTTTGTTTTTTCCATATGTATAATCCCGCCTTTTTAAATGGTAATAATCACATTAATTAAAAATCATACATAATTTCAAATCAAATACTACCTTATTAAACTCTATTTTACTACATACACTATTAACTTATCAAACGATATTCATAATAATTAGTCATTTACTATTACCATCAAATAATTCAGGCAATCACACTTTCAAAATTAGCGACTGCCCGATACCATTAATTTCTATAAAATAATCCCCGCCTTTTCAACAAAATCTTTCTTGCTACCCTCTAGCTTCCGTTGCTTTTCTTCTGACAATCTCCCGAAAACATCATCGTAATCTATATCTTCAACAGAATTTTCCTTTGCGAACATGATGATCTATGTATGCAACCATTCCTTCCACAAATTTTCAAACATCTCCTTACTGTACGTAAATGTAAAATCATTTTCAAAACCCGTAGGCGGTGTGTAGTATTGTAGCTTTACGAAACCATACCTGCCAACATCAACCACCACGATATCCTCATCTTCAAGCTCCACAAAGGCATCCGCCACCTTCCGGTATTTTTCCCGTTCTTCCTCTGTAATATATATTTTTCTCTCCATGTATTCCATTTCCTGCACATATCAACATCATACACACCGGTCAGAGTATTTTCCACTTTTGGACATTGTGTCCAGAAGTCTGTTAAGCGTTTCTTCCAGCTTGTCCGGCTCCGTAAAGCCTAAACTTGCCGTGAGGCTGCCCTGCGCATCGGCGTCAATCAGCAGCACTCTTTTTCCCTGCTTTGCCAGCCCGATTCCTAAGTTACTTGTGGTAGTAGTCTTGCCGACTCCGCCCTTCTGGTTTGCTATCGCTATCACTTTACACATGGTCTTATTCCTCCGTTTAGTTAGATTTTTCTTTAATGTTGGCTTTCTGCACTTCCACATAAGCCCGGTAATACCTGTTTGTACCCTTGTTCCGGTACAGCTCGGAAACTTCCGTCACAGCCACTTTGGGCTGTCTTTTCAGAATCTTCTCGAACCACTTAATATCATTCTTCGTTCCCATCAGTCGAATTTTCAGCACGTTTCCTCTCCATTTCTGCAAGGATCTCCTCAATAGACCGCTGTTTCCGGCAGTATTCCGGGTAACGGAGCTTAATGCCCTGCCAGAAGTACAGTGCGTAGCCGCAGCAGAAAATATCGCTTACGGAATATTCCCTGCACTCGTCAATCTGCTCGTCCTTGCGCTTATAGTCATCAACGCTCGGCGTTCCGTCCGTGTAAAGGTTAAAGGCAAGCCTTACCACCCTTACGCTACCGCTGGTCTGCCAGCCCTGATGCAGACACTCTGTTTTGATGCACCCGGACTTCATATCGTAAATCTGGCTGAAATGGTTCCTCGTGTCCTCAGAAATACCGAGAATGTAGATCAAAGCCTTGTGATAGCAGTCTTGATACCTCGCCTGTTCCAGTTTCTCATAATAGAATCTTTCATGTTCCTCGTTTGTAAAAACCATGTGTGTGTTGTTGGCGCTCTGCGCCCCTGCTCTTAACGCTGTGTTTGTCATAATGCTTTCCTCCATAATATACAATTTTTAAATCTATTTTCCCCAAACAAAAAGACATCCTATTTATTGGGATGCCTTTTCTTGCAAACTCATATGCTGTTAAAAAGTACCATTCAGTATTGTTCGGTACTATCCAAAACAAAAATTGTTGTCAAATTGTTGTCAACAAGCTCTAAAAGTGATAAAATATCCAGTAAATATGCGGTTTCCCGGCTCCATACTTCTTCATCATGCACAAGACCAGCCCCCATCTTGGCGGCCAGTACGCGGCGTTCGGGAAGGTGATTGAAGGTATGGATGTGGTGAATAAGATTGCCGGGACAGCTACCGATTATAATGACAGACCGCTGGAAAATCAGGTGTTGAAGAGCGTTACCGTAGAAACATTCGGAGTCGAATATCCGGAACCGGAGAAGTGCTGAGGCAATTTTTAAATAGTGTTATAAACTGTACGGGAATGTCATTAGCAGGGATTCCCGTACAGTTTATTATTTTTGTTGATACGCTTCTCTCTGTTATGCGAACCTGAAACACATACCACTTTCTTTCAGGTTCCAGTCCTACCCTTTAATATTTATGGTTTATCTGCAAAAATAACTGCTGGTTCATTCAGGATATTCACAGGAAGAAGCAATCCAGATAGAAAAAGAGAAATATTTTTATTTATACCCCACCTTCTTTTCCCGTCCACAATGCAAGAAAATCTGCGACAAGCTTTTTCTCTCTTTTATCTACACACTTCCCTAACATAGCCTCATTGTCATTTAGCATATCCACCGTGTGGTATGCGTCAAATTTTTTATTCAGCCGAAGGATAAATTTTGTGAGATTCTCATCCGCCTGTATGCCTGCCGCCAGAAGCATTTTTTCGATACCGACCATTTCTCTCTTCTCTGCTTCCTTACTTTGGTAAATAACTTCTTTATACTTTGTATCCTTACTTTCCCTTACAATCTTTATTATCTCATAGCAGTGTGGTAAATCACGGAAAAAAGAATCCCTACCCTGTTCCTTTTCATACAGATACAGCCTTGAATAAGAAGAAAACATTTCCTCCAATTCTCCAAGGTTATCCAGCTTCCTGTGAATCATCTCCAACATCCTGCGTTGCTTTTCCTCTGGCTTATAATATTTCCGCACCAGTTTTTCTACTGACTGCATTGTAATACGCTGCTTTTTTATCGCATAAGCACCTGAATCCCCTGTAAACCGTCCCGGCTTTCCAAGATACTGCATACCCATTAGATGCGGTATCTTGATTTCTGAATTTGTAAGATGCAGGATATGTTTCTGTATATAAATATAGTAGTCATATCTGCACAATACCTCTTTTGTATCCCGAAAAATCTGCAAAAGCGTCCGCATTGTTTCATCCTCTCGTAATCGAGCAGGGAAAAATTTCTTCCTCTGCTTGCTGAACGCGGCATTCGCCAGATATGAGTGCAGGCACTCCCACCTGGCTTATTGCCATCACAAAAAGAAACTGCCTGAGCGGTCAGGCCCAGGCTTTACATTTCTTTTTGAATTGCAATTCACACCTATTGAACTGCTGATGTTCAATAAGATTGGGAGCAGTCCTATGATAATTCCATAGGCAGAGACGACCTTTGTATTTTTATTGCCCGCAAAGTCGGGACGGGTAGCTCCTCTCTATCGCCGCAAAAGCACTGAAGCTTTTCATTATCTATAATTTATCATTCCCCCATATCATTGTCAACCGCTTTTCCGGCTTTATCAAAGGAGATTTTTCATTACTCGGCTTCTCCGTCCTGATTCATCTCTCCATTTTAATACCTGCGGTACCATTCCCCCCGCCCTCACAATTCAATCTCAACCTGATACCCCTCATCAATAAGAATATAGTCTACCTCATATCTCACACATTGCTCCAGTACATCTTTATTATCCTTCAGCAAGTTTTCCATGGTGCAGTACCCGTCGTCCATCCGCTTTTCAATAACATCGGCATAGTTTTTGATATCCGAAAAATGATTCCTGATATAATTTTCGCTCATCACAAGGCAGTAATATTTAATATGGCTTAAATATCCTTCATCAAAATCCTTTTTCCAGTCAAAGGGAATATAGCAGCCCTCGACGATAAGATTTTGTTCGTTTTCTATGGCTGTTTTTACCATCTCGCGGATAACGGGCCACAGATATTCCGTCAAATCGCTGTCGCTGCTCTCCGGCGTCAGCGAAGTATATCCGCTGCGAATCAGCCCCATTTTCAAATGGTCAATTGACAGGCAGGGATAGCTGTATTTTTCAAGGAGCCTCTGTGCAAGCCTGGTTTTCCCTGTGTGGGAAGCGCCTGCTATTAAAATTATCATTCCTGTTTTCCCTTCCTATCCCGGCAATTCCATTTCGGCGCTCATTTTGATAAACCCGTATTTTTCATACAGCGGCCGCCCCATATCCGTTGCCTCCAAAGAAATCGCCGTAATCCCCGCATTCTTTGCCTCCCCCACCAGCAAATCCAGTGTTTTATATGCAATTCCCATTCTCCTGTACTCCGGCCGGGTATACATGTTCATAATATAAGCTTTTTTCCCGCCCGGATTATGGTAAGTGGGCATTACCTGATAAAAGCTGACGCCTCCCGCGCCGGCAAAGCGGTTTTTCTCAAACACCAGATACGCGATATGTGTTCCGTCGCAGAGAGCCTTTTGATAATAACGGTAAGACTGCTCCCTGACCTCACTCATATCCTCATCATCAGAAAGCCCGTTGGCTGCCCTCAGTACTTCAATCCGTGTTTCCGTCAGCAAATCGATATCCTCAACTGTCCCTTTTTTGTATACAAATTCCATGTTCCCTCCGAAAATCCTCAATCGTCCTGCGTCCCTCATCGGAAACCGGCTTAATCCATTTGCCGGAATACATGTGGAACTGCATAATCACATACCGCACCGGCTCGTCCACATAGCAAAGGGCGAATATCAGAAGGAACGGCGCGCGGAGCGCATAATTGGCAAGATACACACAGGGCAGCACCATCAGATACATAAAGGTGATTTCCATAATAGAACCGAAAGCCGCGTCCCCGGCGGAGCGGTAGGTATCGTTTTGCGTCCAGTTTCCCATACGAATCAATGCCGCTATGCTGTAAATTATCAGCATACCTGTTCCAATCCGATAAGATTCCCCGGAAAGCCCCATGGCATGGAGCAGCGGATTATGCACGCCAACCAGCAAAAGGCAGGCCGTGCCAATCAAAGCGCTGCACAGATAGACAAGCCTCTTTGCCCGCTGGAAAGCCGTCTCGTGGTTTCCCGCTCCCACTTCCTTTCCCACCAGCACCGTAGCCGCATTGGAAAAGCCGCTGAAAAAGGCAATCACAAGCCCCTCAAGGGTTCGGAACACCGCCACGGCGGCAATCGCCTTTTCGCTCTGATGCCCCAGCACAATATTAATCATCATATTTCCCACCCCAATCATAACCTCATTGCAGAGAATCGGGAAACACTTCTGCAGATACTGGCGGATAAAATCCCGGTCCCAGCGAAAATACCCGGAAAACTCCAGCACATAGGGGATTTTTCTCTTTAAAATAAAAACCAGCAGAATTAACAGATTGACCACTCCGGCAAGAACCGTTCCAAGAGCCGCTCCGGTAACTCCCATCTCTGGCATTCCAAATTTTCCAAAAATGAAAATATAATTAAAAAAACAGTTGGCAAATACCGAAGCAATCCCGCCGTAAAGCGGAATTTTCACCTGCTCGATGGAGCGCAGCAGCGCGCTTATTGCCATGGCCAGCACCTGAAGGGGATAGGCAAAACCCACAAGCCTCAGATACCGGATGCCAATCTGCTGGATTTCCGGCTTGTCCGTGTAAATGCTCATGATAAATTCCGGCCGTCCCAGCGCAAGAAAGCCGAAAATAAGCCCCACCGCCATCATAAAGGAAAGGGTCAGCCCAAAGGACCTTGTAATGCCCCTGTCATTTTTTGCTCCCCAATACTGGGAAAAAAACAGCATGCCTCCGCCCACAAATCCCCAGTAGCCGGAAAACATCAGGCTGGAAAACTGGGCGCACAGCCCCACGGCTCCCACCGTCTGCTCCCCCAAAGAGGCCAGCATCATGGTATCCACCATGCTTCCTGTTGTTGTAAGAAGATTTTGCAGCGCCACCGGCACCGCAATAATCGCAATATGTTTTATGAAATACTTCCAGTCAAATTTTTCTGTTTTTACACGTGTTTTCATTTTGCCAAATCATCTTTCCCGAGTCAACCGCTCTGTAGCAGAGCTGCGGGGTATTCCCCCTACGGCAGTCGCCAAATGTGTATGCAAGCATGCCCGCCCGGCTCGTTGCCCGCAGAAATAAATCTTCTGTTCTTACTCTCTGCGTCATAAGATATGCCGCTGCGCGGCTTTACCAGCAGTTTCCGCATTTCCTCTTTTCCTGCTTTGGCGCAATGGAAAAGGAGTATGCCTCCGCTTCTTCATAAGTACCAAAATATACTGGGGACTTCATGGCGTGTTCCCCATCCCCTGTCGCCGGACATTGGCCTGTCTTATGTATCTTTCCGTTTCTGTCATTGACGGCATATGCCCCGGTTTCCGCCGCCTGCTGTGCTGCCTGCTTATCTTCCGGTTCCGGCACAGCCGTGACCGACGCCGGCATTTCCGGCTCCGCCGTGACTGCTTCCTGCTCTGCTTTTAGCTCCGCTGTTGCCGGGGCTGACTCTGTTTCCAGCTTTCCTGCTGCCGGAACTTCTTCTGCTTCCGGTTTCCTCTCCTGTACCGTCTGTTTTATCTTCGCCACCGGAGATGAGCCGTCCGCCATGCTTTCGCCGTTTTCATAATTAATAATAATTCCCGGCTGCACATTATAGCAGAATACATTGAACAACACTCCTGCCCCGTTGTCCTCAACAGACTTTGCCTCCATCAAAACGCCGTCGGAAAGCAGGTTGTCCCCCTCAAATACCGGCGTTACCCGGTACATAACATGATTGCCGGTTTCCCTGACATAATCCGCAACCATGTTTTCAAAGGGAAGCATTCCTTCCGTATTCATATAGCGCGTGCCGGTAATCAGATTCTTTGTATTGGCATTCTCTCCTGCCAGCTGGTAGCCAATCAGATGACAGCGGTTATAGAGATAATTTCCGTCAATCATTCCCGGATATTTTACGGTATGCCAGCCCGACGGCCTGACTCCGCCTATCTCGCCACGCTCCTCTGTCGGCATAATATCCCGACCGATGCTTGCCATGCATACGCCGCATCTTCCAAGCAAATCCAACTCTGAATAATATTCGTAGGATTCCGCCGAAAGTTCGCTGTCCTCAAAATAAGGAATATTTCCGTTTACCTCCACATAAGCCTGCCCGGAATATGCCGGTATCTCGACGACATCTCCCTCTTCTGCGCGGTCTGCTTCCTGCGCTGCTTCCCTGTCGGTTCCCGGAGATTCCTGTGCCGCTTCACGGGATGACTCCAGATTTTCCTCAAGAGCCTTTGCCTGCGCAGATTCGTTTTCTTCCGCGTCATTCTCAGAAATATTCTCCTGCTGCGGGAAAGGATTGCCTGATACAGCCTTTCCGGCGTTTCCGCCAGATTCACTGTCCTCGCCGCCATAGGAAACCGGCGCCTGCGGACCTGTGCTCTCCACCTGCCCGCTGCATCCGATAAACAGCAGACATGCGAATAAAAAAAGCAATATGGCAACAGTCTTTTTTACTTTTCTATCCTTAAACTTCCATTGCAATTTATCCATATTGAAACCATTTCCAGCTCAATCTTTCCTCAGCTTTTTAAGAAAATATAAAACAAGCTCCCCGTCCTCCTGCTCTGAAAAGAGAAATTCCGTAAATCCCCAATGCAGATAAATTGCCAGATTTCTTGTTTCCTTTGCATCGACGCCGATTGTTAATGCCACTATATTGCGGCTGTCCGCATAAGCTTCTATTTTCTTCATTAACCGCGAAATATATCCTTTTCCCTCGTAATCCTTCCGGATACGCAATGCATTAACATTGGCAATAGTTTTTCCATCACACAAGGATAATCTGCCGGCAACAGCTTTACACTCCGGCGACAATATCAATGTGCCTTCACCCACCGGCATATCATTATCCAACGCTAAAAATGTCAGCGCCTTTTTCGTCAGGTTATATTCAATGTATTCCTTCTTCCAGTAAACCCAGCGTTTATCCTCCGGATTCTGTGAAATATTGTAATCCCAAATCGTATCCAGTTCTTCTTTTGCCGCCAACCGGTATTTCATCACTTTTTCCGCCTTCCCATATCACCAGTCAAAACAAACTGAGCTGTCTGTATTCCTCCCCGCCGCTTCTTCTCCTTTGCAGTCTGTCAAAGGAGCTGGAAAGAAGCCTGTCAGCCTCATTCCGTGAAAACAGCCATTTTTCAATATCACCACCCGATAGAAGCAGCGGCATTCTGTCATGAATTTCCGCCATACAGCCCGCCGCCTCTCTGGTTAAAACCGCAAATCTGTCTTCCGCCAAATCCTTATGATAGATGCCCGCCATGAACATAAATTCCCCCTTCGCAAAGAAATCGTATTTTTCTTTCCGTCCCTTTTGCCCTCTCTCCGGCTTTTTCCACTCGTAAAACTTCCGGGCCGGTATGATACATCTGCGGGATTCGTAGTCATAGCGGAACATGGGCCGCTCCCGAACCGTCTCTGCTCTGGCGTTAAAAATCACTCCCCTCCTTTGAGGGGATTCATAGCCCCATTTTAATACCTGCGATACCATCTTTCCGTTGGCCGTCTTTAAGACCAGCGCCAAATCCGAGGGATGCACGTCTCCCCGCCCGGCAGTTTTTTCGTCAATTTTCCGGGCTATTTTTTCAATTTCCCTTGCCGTCTCATCATCTATATAAAAACGTCCGCACATTATTTCCTACTCCATTTTAAGCCCCAGATATTCCGCCCGTTTCCGAAAGCTCTGGTACTGCCTGTCGGTGATAAAATCCGCCCGTGTAATCGGCGCCGTAAAATGGAAATCCACCTTCTGCATTGCCTTAACAGCCGCCTGACGGATTGTCATATTGTCAAACTGATAGGGTGCGTCCATATCCTTCATATAATCAATGTCAAAGGCATTGTTATGGTCAAACAGAGGATGACAGCCCAAAATCTCCATGGTTTCCGTATCGTAATAAAATCCCCAGTTCTGGCCGTGCCTGTCGCGGTTGCTGATTAAAAAATCCACTATCCACATTTTATAAATGCTCTCGCCGTCTGTCTCAAACATTCTCCGGTCTGCATCAATTCCGTTTACATTGCACCATGAAATAAACTCCATTCCGGTCAGAACCGATTTTTTCTCCGTAGTCATACAGGGACACATACAGACATATTTCCCCTCGTCCTCCCCGGCCTCGTAATGCACATGCTCCACATTCATCTTGTCCAGCAGATTGGAGCACATCACCTCTATCCGGGATTCCGTATTTCCGTTTGCTCCCAACTTGTACAGCCACAAAAGATTATCGAAATGCCTTCTCCAAGCCTTGGCATAAGCGCCGTTTGTGGTCAGCTCCGGCGTGACTAAGGAACCCTGCAGGGTCAGGGATTTTCCGTGCAGAGCCACCTGGGCAATAATCTCGTTGAGGGGATTTCGCTTCACATCAACCGCTTTCCACAGCAGACCTTTGTCGTCGTCAAACTTAAGCCAATAAGCGTCCAGCACCGATACTGCCCGGCAGGCCATGGCGATTTTCACCTTTTGTTCGTCTGTGCCTGCCTGTTCAAAATGGCAGAGATTATAAATCCATTTTGCATTGGCACGGCTAAGGAGCAGCACCCTGTTTGCCAGAAAGCTTACCACCGCTTCCTCGTTTTTCCGTGCGGCAACCACCATCTGTGTCATGTCGTATGCGGTTTTGATTTCCGATGGCTTCGGTATTTCCCGAAGCCTGCCCTGAAGGGGGTAGGGCAGATATTTTTCGCAAAGCACTTCATACTGCAAAGCGTCAAAATCCACCCGCATGACTTCGGTGTCCCTCATCATAATTGTAAACGGTTTTGCTCCATCCATACTGTTACCCCGGTTTTGCTCTGTAATCAACGCCCGTCATTTTTATCACAGGAATACAATAAAAGGATACAACGATTTTACTGCTATTTCAAGAAATATAAATTTATGTAAAATTTAAAAAAAATAATATCAAAGGGAATAAAATCACTGTGACACAGTCATGATTGTTTTTGAAAAGGACAGGATTGAATACGCTAATCAAAAAAATATGTGAAACTTCTTTATAAGAAAAAAGAACGACAGAAAATTCAGAGGCTGATTTTTTCTCGTAATTGGAGGAGAGATTTGAAAAACTGTTCTATATTAAACTCTCCTCCATTTTTCACTTTCCGTATCTCATACGGAAATTATTGTACCTTTCAGGTATTTCATAAATTCCTCATCCGTAACCAGGTCTCTGTTTACAATTAGGTTCTCAAAAATTCCTTTTCCATCTTTTTCTTTTGTGCAAAGAACAACGTTCGATATTTCCGGATTTTTGAAACGGATATTCATATTTGAAACAATGGAATCAAACGTCTCCTCGGCCTTAAATGCCGTATGCATTTCCCCTTTTGCAGAATACCAGAAACAAAAACAGTTTTGATAAATTCCTGAAACACCTTTTTTAGTGTAAAAGGCATTGGCAAACTGGTCGCTATAACAGTGGTCGAACCAGTTACTCCCGCACTCATTGTAAAATCCAATGCTCTTCTGGTATTCCGCATAGTATTCCCTTGAGATGAAAAGCGGATGAATATTGCGAAACATATTTCCTCCGGAACATACCCTGACGCCTGTAAAGACATTTGTTATCCTCATATTCGTAAAAGTATTATCATAGCCCTCTACCAAGACTCCCAGAGAATCAGGCTTCCCTGTTCCCACAATATTAACGTCGCTAATATCCGCATCTGAGGAACCGGCATTTACCCCATACCTGATGTGTACACCAAGTGGTACATTTTTTATGGAAATGCCTCTAATTGTAGTTTCCCTTCCGCTGTCTATAGAAATTGCCACAGCAATCCCGCTTCCGTCAAGAACACCGCCCTGAATTCCATAATTGCTTCCTACTGCGGAAATATCATTTTCCGGATTCTTTCCCCCCAGACATACCATCGCCTCATTGCTCTTCCAGCCTTCATCCGCTTTAATCACTGCAAAGTCTGAAAGCTGAAGGGATACGCTTTTGTCATGGGCGGCTGGTGTTCTCAGCGGTTTACTGATTCTGTATTCTCCATCGGGGAAAAAAATTACACGATTTGGATTTTCATCAATTAATTTCTGTAATTCATCTGCCACATCTCTTTTACCATCTGGCTTAATCCAGTCTGTAACGACAACATATCTCTTTTCCATCGTTCTCTTCCTCCTGTCAGAAATAGAGAAAAGCTCCCACATGTTTTATCTCTGGTAAAAAATTCTATTTCACTTTATCAAATACCCTTACATAATCCACAAGGAAAGTATCTCCCAAATTTTCAAACGCCTCTTTTATAGGCTTGTGATTTTCGTTCCGGT
The DNA here is from genome assembly GCA_910577275.1 of uncultured Lachnospiraceae bacterium. Lineage (GTDB taxonomy): Bacteria > Bacillota > Clostridia > Lachnospirales > Lachnospiraceae > Suilimivivens. Next base: position 175,325 of record CAJTMW010000008.1, on the reverse strand, counting down.
ATCCTAGCGGCTCGGTGGATATTAGAATAAAATCCGGACGCGCTGTCAGCTTATCAGCAATCTTCCCATCTTCTCTGCCGTCGATGTAAAAAGTATATCCGGTTTCATCCCACAAAAGTCCAAACCGATGAAATTCTGTTTCATCAACATCAGTTCCTCCGACATAACTGCGCTCCATATCCACCCCATATCCACCGGTAAAAACATTGTGCGGTTCCACATAGCCCGGTTTGAACGATTCCATAATATCAACCTCTACACCGGTATCCCCTGGCTCCAGGGAAGCGCCAATTACAGGTGACTGTATCCAGAATGCACTCCACCAGCCAGTCTTCTGCTGCAGCCGGCACCGACATTCAAAATAGCCATATCCATGAGTATACTTATTTTTATGAAGCTTTCCAATATTCCATTGCAGATAATCCTTACCAAAAGTTGTTTGCTCCACCGGCTCGTCCATAAAATTATATCCGGTCTGCAGCTGTGAGCTTACAGGATTTCCATTACTATTTTCCATAAGCGTAAATACTGCATTTGAGTTCCCGTCAAGGTGAACTCCTTTATTCGTCCACGCCGGGTGTCTTTTACCCATCATTGAAAGACGATACGCCCATTTTGAAGTATCAAGCTCCATTCCGTCAAATTCGTCAGACCATGCAAGCTTCCATTCCCCTTCCGGTAATAAGGATGGCTCATGATTGTCAATTTCATATCTTTTCATTGTATTTATACCCTTCCCTGAATATTTCCTTTCACAACGCATTATTCATTCTGTGCATTCCAGAGTGCAGTAACCTCTGTTTCCCAATCGCTTCCGCCAACACTCTCCCACTCTGCAATATAACTGTCATAAATATCCTGCATATCAGCTTCATCGGCAGCCAGAAGTTCCGCAATCATCTCATTAATTATCTGGTCCATATCTGCCCCATATTCTGCATAAACCTCCGATATCCCTTCCACATATGCCCAGTCGATAGGATTGTCATATGCCAGCTGGACACCCTCACGTGTCTGTTTGTTTAATGTACGGAGCAATGCGTTACTTGCAGGTGAAAACAGCTGCCAATAGCAATATCCACCATTTGCCCTATGCACGGCATCATCGGCATATTCTCCCAAACGCTCAATGGTTCCTGCCTCTTTGTCCACCCAATTATACATGACTCCTTCAACTCCCAAATACAGCAAATTGCTCCCTTCTTCCGTCATCAGATAATTAGCAATTCGAGCCACTCCTTCCATATTTTTACAGTCAGCCGAAACTACCCATCCCTCAGTACTGCTTACATAATTTGCTGCTGTACCTGCATCTCCATAAGGCCCTTCCAGAATTGTAAAACCAATTTCAGGTGCCGGATTCTCTGTATACCTTCCAGGCATCCAGTTATTAGTAGGCCCGACGCACTCCCATTCCATACACCCTGATGTACCATTCCAGAACTTTTCGAACATGGACATGGTAGGAATTGACACATAATCGGGTTCACAGACTCCATCATCAATCAATCTCTTAATATACTGCATTGCTTCCAGAAAGTGAGGATGCTTGACCCATGTGGTGACATTTCCATCCTCCATTACCATATCCCGGCGCTTGGCAATCCCGAAAGCCCCGAAAATATTAGGGCAGCAGGAATTGGCTGCTGTCAGAGTGGATAAGCTGAAACTATAGCCAAAAGTGTCGTCTACTCCATTCTGGTCAGGGTCGTCATAAGTAAAAGCATGCATAACCTCAGCAAAGCTCTCCAAATCCGTGGGCATGTCTAATCCCAGATTTTCCAGCCAGTCTGTCCGGATATTAATGTTTGTTGAGTAACTTCTCCCCATGTTGGGAATCATATAAATTCCATCTTTATTTGCCGGCATCTCCCGAATAATATCTTTGGTTTCTTCCATTACATTTGGCGCCTCCGCATTTAATACAGCCTCCATATCGGCCAGCATTCCGGCTTTTTTGTAATCCTCTACATCCGTCAATCCACTCCAGAAAATATCCGGCACATCCCCGCCGGCAATCATGGTATTCAGCTTTGTAGCCAAATCGGTGCCGTTAACATAAATGATATTAATATTAGTACCTGTCTGCTTTTCCAGTTCCTGGAGAACCAAATTGTCTTCATTTGGCGTAGCATCGCCCGACATCAAAATAGTAATCTCTACCGAATCATCGTTTGTCCAGGTGATATCGGAACCGCTTTCTTTCTCCGATGCCCCCTCGTCTAGAACATCCTCTTCCTGGATGCTGGCAGATACCTGAGGTTCATCAGGTTCCTTCTCGCCAGAGCCGGAACCGCATCCTGTCATGCCCAAAACCATAGTCGCCGCCATTAGTAATCCTAATACCTTTTCCGTTCTTTTCTTCATAAATGTCTCTCCTTTTCCATTTTTCGTCTTTGCTATTACCTTTTATCATCAATTTAAGAAAACTTAATATCAATTTTTCTTAAAAATATGATTCATCCTTTTACAGCGCCAATTGTCACACCCTTCATAAAATATTTTTGCAGGAACATATATACAATAATCACCGGAATAATTGAAAAGGCAATCACTGTCATCTTTGTACTCTCCTCTGTCACCATACTGGCCGCACTTAAGTTTTTTGCCTCATTCAGTGCTGCAGCAGCACCGGCCTGTGAAATCAGACGCCGCATATAAACCTGCAATAATTCCAGTTTTGAGTCATTCACATAAAGTACTCCGTCCATATAAGAGTTCCAGTTGCCCTGGACATAATATAAAGTTATAGTAGCAATCGTTGCCCTGGACAGTGGCAGAATAATGTAACACAGTATCTGTATGGGATTTGCACCATCCAGCATTGCCGACTCAGGCAGTGAACGAGGTATCATCAAAAAGGCACTTCTCAAAATAAACATATTATAGACATTCACTGCTCCCGGAATGACATAAACCCAAAAGGTATCCAATAATTCCAAATCCTTAATTAACATATATGTTGGAATGATTCCCCCCGAAAACAGCATGGTAAAATAAAACAAAAACTGTATCATCTTTCTCCCGCGCAGTTCCTCTCGTGACAACGGATATGCTACCAGTACCGTCACCACCACACTGATGATAGTCCCGATTACTGTCTTGGCTATGGAATTTCTGAATGCGACAAAAATTCTTGTTGTTTCAAACATCAGCTTATATGTGAGCAATGTAAATTGCCTCGGCCACAGGAACAATCCTCCTGACATTGCCGCTCTTGAATCTGAAAGTGAGTACATAACCACATGCCAGAAAGGATACAGACTTACAAAAATCACTACTATCAGGAGGAAATTAATAAAAATGCCTGTAACCATATCTCCACAGCGTTTCTTTTTCGGTTTTACAATCGCCATTTTTTACCTCCTGTTCTCTAAAACAATCCGCTGTCCGGCTCAATCTTTTTAGAAATATAATTTGTAATCATTACCAGTATCATTCCTATCGCCGACTGAAACAGACCGGCTGCCGTTGCCAGAGAAAAGTTCCTCTGTGTCAGGCCTATCCTATATACATAAGTATCTATAATATCCGCCACAGAAATCACTGCATCATTGGACATTGCGTATATCTGGTCAAAACCGGCATACATGATGCTTCCAACTCTGATAATAAAAAGAGTGATAATCGTTGTACGCAGCCCGCTCAGTGTAATATGCCAAAGCTGCCTCCAAAATCCTGCCCCATCAATAGCCGCCGCCTCATAGAGCTGCTGGTCAATGCCTGTTATCGCCGCCAGATAAACCACTGTTGCCGGCCCGGCTTCCTTCCACACATAGGAAGCTACAATTACCGTTCGGAAGGTTTCCTTTGTTGCAAGGATATCCGGTATCTTTCCCTGATACCCGAAAAACTCTAGCAAAGCCTGAACCACCCCAACATTAGGAGAGAGTACCGCATAGAGAAGTCCATAAATCACCACCCAGGATATAAAACTGGGCAGGATGACTACCGTTTGTGTCAGTTTCCTCAGTCCCCTGTGGCTGACAGTGTCAATAAGAAGTGCAAGTATAACAGGCATCGGAAATCCACACAGCAGTTTTGCAACACTGATGATAATATTGTTGCTCAAAGCTCTCCGAAAAGCTCTTGTGGTGAATAATCTTTCAAAGTTCGCCAACCCCACCCAAGGGGCCTCCCCGAGTTTATCAATACCGTTGTAGTCTTTAAATGCCATCAAAACTCCATACATAGGCGTATATTTAAACACAATCAGATAGATGAGTCCCGGTACCAGCATTGCATATAACATCCAGTAGCGTCTTAAATATCTTTTCCACTTTCCAGGCGTCCAGTGTTCTCTACTTCTCATATTTTTTATCCTCTTTTTTCCCTTTCAATTCATATATTATCTGTGGATACAACTGGCAGCTCATACCGCCATCCACAATTATTTCCGCCCCGGTTACATTTTTAGATTCATCGCTGCCAAGATACCAGGCCGCATTAGCAATATCCTCAAAATCTGATATATCCCCTATAGGAGTCAGAGTTCCGTCCACAATCTGTTTTGATTTCATCTGTACCCAGCGCTCAGTCTTAATAGTACCGGGAACCACCACATTACATCGAATGCCATAGGTTCCCAAATCTACGGCAAAAGCCTTCGCCATTGATATAATCCCTCCCTTTGACGCGCAATATGCGCTACGATTTGGAATTGCACGGTAAGCTGTATTGGAGCTGATAAATACAATAGAACCCTTATGCCATTTTTTCATTCTAATGGCCGCCTGTCGGACAATCATAAAATTCCAGACAAGATTTGTATCAAATACCCTCTGAAATTCTTCCACCGGAACCGTGAAGAAATCCATCCCTTTTGCCGGGTCCGTACCAAACCCCATATCCGCTGAATTTAGTACAACTGTTTCCACCAGCCTTTCCAGAGAATCAATATCACAAAATATATTTATCACCGCGCTTTCATTCCGTATATCCAGTGAGTATCCCTTCGCAAACACGCCATACTTCTCCGCCACAATATCCGCTGCTTTTCTGGCGCGTTCTCCCTCCCGGGAAGTAATAAAAATATCATACCCTTCTCTGGCATACCTCTCGGCAACCGCAAAACCGCTGCCCACTGTTCCCCCCGTTACTAACATTGCTTTTCTCATTTTTATAATCCGTCTCCTGCTTAAAAGTATAATTCGCTCTTTTCCGGGCGAATGTCTGTCAATGCGCCCGTGTAATGCCTCAGGCAATGCGGTTCATATGGATGTTTTAAACACTCCTCCTCATTTATATCAATACCCAGTCCCGGCCTGTTCGGGATACGGATATATCCATCTGCATATTCCAACTGTTCATTTGTCACGTTCTTCCGCCATTTTACATCACTGTACATAATTTCCAGCATACAGAAATTCGGACAGGTCGCTGCCAGCTGCAAAGTAGCCGCATTGGCGATGGGACCGGACGGATTGTGTGGTGCAAAGGGTATATACCGGCTCTCCGCCTCCGCTGCAATTTTCTTTAACTCCATGATTCCTCCTGCATGAGAAATATCTGGCTGGATGTAATCTGCTGCACGTATATCAAACAGACGGCGATAATCCCATCTGGAATATAATCTTTCTCCTGCCGAAACAGCTATTGGCGATTTATCCCTCACAGCCTTTAATGCTTCCAGATTGTCCGGCGGCACAGGCTCCTCAAAAAACATAGGCTTAAATTGTTCCAACTCTTTTGCAACCCGTATACCAGTCGGCACATCAAAACGCCCATGTCCCTCAATCAGCAAATCAGCCTTCCTTCCCACTGCTTCCCTTACCGCAGCCACACAGCGCAATGCTTTATCCAGCTCAGCATTGGATATATGAAGATAATTTTTACCGAAAGGGTCCCACTTTAATGCGCTCACGCCTCTCTGTATTGCACATTTTGCCATCTCGCCAAATTCTTCAGGTTCTCTCGCACCTGAAAACCACCCGTTTACATAAATCCTTACTTTATCATTTACCTTACCCCCCAGCAGCTGCCATACCGGCACATTAAGCGATTTCCCCAAGATATCCCACAAAGCCATTTCTACTGCGGACAGGGCACTCATAAGGACGGCGCCTCCCCGCCAATATGCATCACGATAAATGCTGTGCCAGTGGTACTCAATGTCCAGAGGATTCTTCCCAATTAAATATTCTCTGATATGTTCCAATGCGCCTGCAAATGCTTTCTCCTTATATTCCAGCGTTCCTTCGCCAGCACCGGTAATATTTTCATCTGTATATATCTTTACAAATATCCAGTTTGTCCGAAAACAATCTACAGTAAATGCCTTAATGTCCGTCACTTTCATCTGTATAACCAGTCCTCCCCTGACTCTTCCCTTATAATCCTGACCAGTCTTTGCGCAATCCTTTCATGCCCCACGCCCCCCGGATGTATTCCATCCGCCGTCAACTCACTTCTGCTCTTTAAAAGCCTTCTCCCATCAATATAAATAGCATTCCTTATACCAAGTTGCGCCATTTCGTTTTTCACAAAACTTCTATAGTCGTTTTTCGCCTCATTTTCCTCCATACTCAGCATATCTATTACTCCGAAAGGTTTTCCGGCTGATGCCACTTGCCGTATAAAATATACGGTACGCTTCCTCAGTTCATCCGCCGCTAAAACACCGCAGGCGTTTGTTCCAAGCTCTATCGTTGCAAAATCCCAATCTTTCCGTCCGGCTATATAATCCGCCATTTCCGGTTCCAGCATCGCACTTCCGGCAAACCCAAGATTAAGCGGGTCTACTCTCAATTCTGCTGCCGCCCGAAACAGAAAACTTCCATCAATCCCCGCTCCAATGCTTCCATGTGTAATTGACGAACCATAGGCAAGCCATCTCTTTGACGGTTTATCCTCTATTCCCGGCGGGTAAATATCTCCTTCAACAGACTGTATATGTACCTCTTCCCGCGGAAGAAGAATGCGGATAAGCGAAGACGCATAGCTCTTCCTTTCCTCCTGCATCCAATCTGCCTTTTCCGGTAAATGAACAATAATGGGACTTCCATTAAGATTTTGCATATATCCAGTACATCCCCCCGGGAAATCTCCCTGATAAAATTGTACGCGTCCGGTACAACTCCCCTCCAGAGCAGAAAGTCTTAATATTGCTTTATCTCCTTTTAAAAAAAAACGTATTTCTGCTCCCGCGCATACAGCGCTCATCTTTTTCCCCTGTTCGCTCAGAGCGTCCCGAATCCCTGGCGGCACTCTTAACATGCGCATCCCATCATCACATTGTTCCAGTGCACTTATGTTATATAACTCAGCTCCCTCAAAAATCATTTTTTACTTCTCTCTTCCAGCCATGTACATAAATATTTTTTAGAAAATTTACACTATTCTATCTGTTGCTTTTATGCTTTTAATTTGTTAAAATTAATAATTATTCAGAGAATACAATGTAAAAAAGGTAAATTTTTCAACTTTTATTCCTATTTACATTGTTAATATTAGCAAATTGATAAAACGTTTACTATCAGTTTCCTATTCACTTTTTTAGAAATCCTATTTTTTTATATTACAGTTTTATTGATTTAAAGGAGCTTCATATGTATACAAATCTTCCTGTTATATTTGCTGCCGGATACTTCCAGTCGAAAAGCAAGTTTACTGACTCTGCAAGATACCCCGAAGGTTCTGTCACCAAGCTACGCAATGTAATCTCTTATGAATTAGAACTATTTACACAAGACAGCGGAATTTTATACCTAAATGGAAACAGTTATTTCAGAAAAAAAGGAGCCCTTTTGATTGCCCAGCCAATGGATAAACGCAAAAGTACACTTCATTTCGATGCCATTTTTCTCCACTTTGGAACCACTGACCCGGCAATTCAGGAATTGCTTCATTTTATTGGAGGTTTTCATCCAGATATGGATTATGAAAAATTGGAACCGGCACTAACTGACATCTGCGACACAGTTCTGAGTTTTGAACCAGACAGTGATATCCTTGCAGCCGCCAAACTGATTTCTTTTCTCTGTGATATAAAAAAGCATTGTCTTATGAACCCGGTTTCCGGCAATAATGACTCCGTCGAATCCATTGTCAGCAATGCAGTAGAATACATGAAACAACATTATATGGAACCTTTAAATATTGGCCAGATAGCCGACCACTGTAATCTGAGCTGTTCCTATTTTCACAAGCTTTTCAGGGAAACAACACACATTACCCCTAATAGCTATTTACTAAAGCTCAAATTATCTCATGCTAAATCCCTCCTGGCTACCACCACTGAACCGATTTCAGAAATTGCAATAAAGTGCGGATTTAACTCCCAGGCATATTTCAGCGACACTTTTAGAAGAGAATTTTCTACTTCTCCAAGAAAATTTCGAAATTCCTTTGTTTATCCGGCTATAATTTCCAACGACGAATAGACGATTTTACAAAACAATTCAGCAACGCCAAAAGGCGGACAGTGAAAGGTATAGCCGGATTATCAGGAAAATCAAGGACCGGTCGATGCCGGTCCTTGATTTTCCTGTCATATTCAATCACTCCAACGGCTTCGGCTTCTCACATGTGGAATCCACCGCCTCAAACCTTCCGCTGTCGCCGCTTACCATCATTTTATCTATGATATCCAGCACATGATACGCCATCTCTTTACTTGCCCTGTTCTTTTCGCCTGATAAAATAGCCGCCGCCATCTCGGAAGGCCCGATTCCACGGCTGTTTTCCTCATGGGCAAATACGTTTTCCACCTCCGTCCATGCCGGAGGATTGGCAAAATCGTAGCTGTTTGCCAGAAGCATATTTTTCCCGCCAAACTGATTGGGGTCGGTGAGTTTTAAAATTCCTTTCGTCCCATAAATAAGGAACTGCGCCTGGTCGGCAATCACGCTGTCGCCGTTTAATGCAAAGTTGCCTGTAACTCCGCTTTCCAGCTCCAGCACAGCCGCCACCTGACTTTCATTGGGATAAGAAAATTCCTTTCCGTATTCCGGGGACTGGGGCATTATGTTTACCCGCACAGGCTTCGGATTTTTCACAATGGCCGACACCCTTGCCGCAGGCCCCAGAAGGCTTACCAATGCTGTCAGGTAATACACGCCGTAATCATAGCAGATTCCCCCTCCGGGCATCCGCAGGAAACCGAACATACTTGTCAGCAGGTCCAAATCGCGGTTGGCGCTGATTTGGAAAGAGGTGATTTCTCCCAATGTGCCCTCGTCAATCAGCTTTCTGGCAGTCTGCCAGGACGCCCCCAGGAAAGTATCCGGCGCAGAGCCAAGATAAAGCCCTTTTGCATCCGCCAGCTCCAAAAGTTCCTTTGCCGTTTCCGGCGTAATGGTGATGGTCTTTTCCGTATAGACGTGCTTCCCGGCTTCCAGCGCTTTTTTAATCAGTTCGTAATGGGTGGGCGCAGGCGTCAGAATCACCGCCATGTCAATGCTCTCGTCCGCCAGAAGTTCGTCCACCGTACAGCCTTTAATACCGTACTGCTGCGCTTTTTTCTGCGCGCTCTCAAGATGCCGCGCGGCGCAGGATACCACCTCCAGATTGTCAAACTTATTTTTCATGTTTTTCAGATAAATGTCGCTGATAGCGCCGCAACCGATAACCCCTGCACGTAATTGTTTTTTGTCCATAAGTAGTATCCTCCTGTTCTCGTTTCACATTACCTGATTTTTATTTTATCACCCTTTCCCCTTAAAAGCAATTTTCCCCTAACGCGCTATTGCGGCACACAGACCTTGTCCGCACACCGCAATACCGAAAACGTTCTGTTAATTATTTTTAATTATTTTCTCCACTGTACTCACCCAGTCATGGTCAGGGTCGTTGGAGCGGAAAAATCCCTGATGCTCTCCTGCCATGAGCCACAGGAAATAGGTCTGGTAGCCCGGCGCTCCCACCGTTGTGTGATATCCTTTGGGAAATTCCACCAGTTCATCCTGCTTCACCGTGTAGGTTTCGTCAATCTCTCCATCCTTTGTATACAGGCGCTGTATAGCAAATCCCTGCTTTGGCTCAAAGAGGAAATAATAAATTTCTTCCAGAATTCCCTCCCCGGGCATATTGTCCACATCATGCTTATGTGGCGGGAAACCGGCCCAGTTGCCCGGCGTCACAAAAGCTTCGCCAATACACAGTCTCCGGGCGTTACAGCCTGTTTCCATAATAAAGTGCGTTTCCCTCTCCCAGGGCTTAACCCCGAGCATCGCCACCCGGACGTCCTGTGCCCGAATAAGCTGTGGCTGTGTGTCTTCCATTACTTCGGTCTGGCATACGGCAATTTTAACATTCCACACACAGGTTATTCTCACGGATTGACGCCTCGGCACATATACAGTCTCAGCCCTTCCCTCAAAAACGCTTCTCCGCTTTCCGATTCCCTCCCACTTAATATTATCAAAGGCAAAATCCGCCTTGCCGGAAAGGATAATAAAGGCTGTCTCATTTTCTCCGGTCTCAAAGGTCAGTTCTTCTTTATCTCCCAGCTCAATCATGCCAAATTCCAGCATGTTCAGGGAACATTCTTCCTTAACGCACAATTTTGTATATCCCTTGGCAGGCTTATAGGTTTTCTTATAATTCATATTTTCGTATTCCTTTCATTATAGATTATTTTTCCTGACACTGGTTCCTTTACTGATTCTCCTTTACACCTTTTCGGGCAAGCAATTTTATTATTTCCTGTGCCGTTCCGCACACGTCCCCGCATACCGCGTAATCGGCATGCTGGAAAATCGGCGCCTTTCTGTCGGTATTAACTGCAATGATAATACCGCTGTCTTTCATGCCCGCAAGATGCTGCACGGCTCCCGAAATCCCAAATGCAAGATAATATGCCGGTTTGACGTAACTTCCGCTTTGCCCGATTTGACATTCAAAGGGTGCGAGGCCGGCGTCCACTGCCGCTCTGGTGGCGCCTAACTGTCCGCCTGAAATTTCTGCCAGCTCACACAAAAGCCGAAAGCCTTCCTTTCCTGCTCCCAAGCCTCCGGCGATTACCACGGAAGGGGATTTTCCCTCCACCTTCACCGTAGCCATCTGAATCCTGCTGCGGCTTATAATTTCCGCCTGAAGACTTCCCCCATAAGCCATCCTGATTTGATGCAGCCGTTCCTCTTTATCCATATAAAAATCCGTAAGGTCGGCTGTCAGACCAAGGCCCATTCTTCCCGCCAGCCATGCGGCAGTCTGCTTTCCCGTCCCCGTAGCCGGAAACAATGCCACAGACGGTTCCCGTTCTCTTAAAAATTCCTCGAACAGCGCTCCAAGTAATGTAACATCATATCGTCCCGAAAGCGGGCTCGCAATTACCTCCGCTTTTCCAATACCCGGAAACGCCTCTCTGAATGTATCTGAAACGGCGTTATCCAAAGCATAGTTGTCCAAAGCTGCTTTGCTCAGAACAGAGTTGCTCAAAACAGCTTCACCCTCTGTTCCGTCCGTCAGGATTACCGGTGTGAGCGTCATAGCGGGCGGGCATCTGTCATATGCCTTTAGCAACAGCTCCCGGTATTCCTCCCATTGCGTATCGGGAAATTTTATAATCATCCATTCCTTACTCATCCATTCCAATGGCGGCATCAAGCCCTGATTCCGTCAGGAGTCTTTTAAGTCCTTCCTTCTCCGGCAGATACCAGACGGGCCGCCTTTTTCCAACCTCCTTTCTCTCAACAGCTATCACCTGTGTGAGCGGCTCCACATCTGCTCCAAGCAGAGAAACATCCAATATGCGTATCTCTCTCCCGTCCGCTCTGCGCAGACCTGTAAGTGTGGGATAGCGCAGCACACAGTTTCTTTTCACCGTGGCTACCAGTGGAAGCGGATATTTCAAGACCCCTTTCGCCGTATAGCACACCGCATATCCTCCTTCCTCCTTCCGAAGCTCAATTTCCGTAATGCCGCCTGCAAACTTATACTCCAACAAAGCTGCCAGAGAAGGCCCCACCTGACCGGTCTCTCCATCGGTAGTCCGTTCCCCGCATAGAATCAAATCAAAGCCTTCGAGGAAATGAACGGCTCTGCCAAGCGCTAAGGCCGTTGCATATGTATCCGCCCCGGCCAGCTTTGCATCGCTTATCAGATAAAAAGCATCCCCGCCAATTGCCGAAAGAGAACGCAGCATATCCGTCGTCTCCGGTCTTCCCATAGACACAAGGCTGACGCTTCCCCCATACTTTTCTTTCATCCGCAAAGCCGTTTCAAAACAGCAGCCGTCCACCGGGTTTAGCGTCATCCGCATTTTTTCACGTCTCAGAGTATGGCTTTTTGAATCCAACGCTGCCTGTGATTCTCCTGAATCCGGCACCTGTTTGACACACACCAGAATTTTCACAGTCGTCCTCCTTATCCTGCGCCAGTCCGTCATTCCGACCTGCGTCAGCTCCGTAAACCTTTCCTGTATTTACGGCTCATATTTACAATCAGGAATGATACACCCCAGCCAGCGCATCATGGAGCTTTTTATAGCGCAAAAATCCTTCTTCATATACTGCCGCACAATCCGGGTTCGGATAAGTGACGCTTCCTGCTTTCACGCAGTGCGCCACACTGTCCTCATAATTCTCGAATACTCCGCATGCCACCCCGGCAAGCATAGCGGAACCCAGGGAAGAATCGTCCCGCTCCGCTTTCGTCAGCGGTATTCCCAGCATATCCGCAACTATCTGCCTCCAAAGTTCTCCCTTCGCGCCTCCGCCGATAATGCCGGCCTGCTTAATATCAGCCCCCAGTTCACGGAAACAATAAAAGCAGTCTTTCAGAGAATACGCAATTCCCTCCAGAACCGCCCTGTTGAAATGGGCTCTGGTATGAAAAGCCCGTATGCCGGTAAAACTCCCTTTCAGCATTTCATCCTGATAGGGAGTCAACTCTCCCTGTAAATAGGGATGGAAAAAAAGACCGTCGCTTCCTGCCCTCACCTGCGCCGCATCTGCCGCCATTTTAGCATAGGCATCCTCATAGTGCTCTTTCTCATAAGCCCCGAACACGTCCCGATACCAACGGAAGGAAGCGGCACAGGATTTGGTGGCCGTTCCCGGATACCACAGTCCCGGGCACACATGGGGATAGCACACCAGATTTCCGTCTATCAAAGGCTTTTCGGTAACGGCGCAAATCCGCCCTGCCGTAGCCAGCTTCACTGTGGCCTGTCCCGGCTGGATGGCGCCGGAGGCATAGACCTCCATCACCGTATCCGTTGCGCCCGCAATCACTTTCGTTTTTTCAGACAATCCACACTCTCTGCAAATCTCTGTCTTTATAGAAGAAAGAATTTCCTCCGGCGGCACCACCTTCGGCATAATTGCAAGGTCAATTCCCGCCAGAGAACACAGCTCCCGGGACCATTTCCCGCCATTTACATCGTAAAGCATGAATCCGCAGGCCTCGATACTGTCCGTCACATAGTCTCCTGTCAGCCGGTAGCGGACATAATCCTTTATGGACATGATTTTATGTATCCTGGCAAAATTCTCCGGCTCATTCCTTTGCAGCCACATCAGCTGGGGCAGCGTCCACAGCGCTCCCGGCGTATTAGCGGAAAGTTTTACAATTTTATCCAGGTGACTTTCCTTTAATTCCTCCGCCTCCCTGACAGCCCGTAAATCTGTCCAGTAAATGGCGGGACGAATCACCTTATCTTCCTTATCTAAAAGAACCGCTGTATGGGTAGCGCCGTCCAGCGCAATTGCGCTAATCTGCTCCGGTGATATTTCCGAGCTGTGAAAAAGTTTTTTTATATTTTCCACAAAAGCCCGAAAAGAGTCCTCAGGATTTTGCTCCGCCCAGCCGGGGCGGGGATAGGAGGTTGCATATTCGCTCTCTGCCTCCGCCACAACCACTCCGTCCTCGCGGAGAAGAATAGCCTTGGACGCCCCTCCTCCGAAATCACAACCTATCAGATATCTCATTTACCCGCCCCCTTTTCTTTTAAGCATTTCCGTTTTCTTCCACCGCTTTCAGAAGCAGAGAAAAAATATCCAGAATTTCCGGTCTTTCCCTGTTGCCAGATTCCGTTTCAGCGACGGCACAATCCGCGCCGGCCTCGCCTGTCTTTGTTTTCTCCGCAGCCATTTTCAGCACATCCAGCGCCTGCGGACACTCCACAACCAGAATACCTGCTCCGGTTCTTTTTGCGTCCTCCAGCCGCCCCTGCCCGGTCAGAAGCGCCAGCTTTGGCGCATACTCCGCAAACAAACTGCTGCCGCAGCACCTTGTAAGCTCCCTGTTTAAAAACATCTCCTTTATCTCACACACGGACGCTTTCAGAATATCCCTTACCGGCTCCGTCTCCTTTAAATCTCTCGCCAGGCGCGGGCTGTCATGAACGGTCACAGACAGACTGAGTGCTTCCGGATGCAGCCTTCCTTCGTCTATCAGTCCGGCAACAAAGGACGTCGCCGTCAAAATCTCACTCTCAGGTGCGCAATCCCACAGAGGATATTCATGCTTTAGGGTTTCCGCCAGATAGGAGTCTAAAACCACAATCTTCTCCGCGCCTGTATCGCAAAGCTGCCTGCCGCAGGCGGCAGCCTGCTCTCTAGTTTCCTCCACGGCTCCAATCAAATCGTAAAGCTCGCTACCTGTTCCCGGCTCTTTTTCAAGCACCATAAAATCCACTTCTGCCTTTTCCAGAAGGCGCATCAGGGCAAGCGCCATTTCCGGTCTGCGTATGCGGGCTGTAGCTCCAAGAAGAAGCAGCAGCTTTGCTTTTTTCTGATGGTCATTTATTTTTTCCGATAGCGCTTTTGGCTCCTCACATTCCTCATACATCACTCCGGTATCCAAAACCCTGTCAAGAACACGCTCTACTGCCTCCGGCAAAAGTCCCGCGGCAGCCGCCCTGGTCCGCGCCTCTCTGATAAAAACAGGCGGCTCAAAGCCTGTGGCGCAGTCGTTGGAACAGCTTCCGCAGAGCATACACTCATAGAAAGCCTCCGCACTGTCCTTTTCCATTTCAAATCCTCTTTTTTCCATGGATACCAAAAGCCCTTTCGCCCGGGGCGTATTGATTTCCTTACCTGTCTTCAGCCCTACGGGACATACGTGACGGCACATCCAGCAAAACCGGCAATTATCCGCAATATGATACGCTTTTTCACTGTACATAGCTCCCCCTCCTTACAGACCCAGCTTATAGGGATTCATTATCCCGTTGGGGTCCAATCCTTTTTTCAGTGCCTCAAACACCTGCATGGCCGGTCCGTACTGTTCCTTCATAAGACGCGACAGCTTCAGGCCGATACCGTGATGGTCGTTAATTACACCGCCGTTTTCCATAGCTGCACGCACACCTGTATTCCAGATATTGTTGTGCAGACGGATAGCCTCTCTGGGGTCCTGCGGCGGATTATCACAGATAAACCTGTCATAAATCATAGTCCCCCATTCATACCAGTGGGAACAATGGGCAATAAACCTTACATTCGGGAAATTGCTCTCTATGGCTTCCTTCATGGCCCAATAGATTTTTTCCACATGGGCAAAGTCTGCAACCGTATCCATGGTTCCAAACATCTGAGGAATGTCCATGATATGTCCGGGGTAAAAAAAGGTAATCCTGTTCTCATACCATTTTTCTCCGTACTCACTCCCCAAATCCTGCCCGTTATGTTTCGCACAGATATCAATAATGGCCTCCATTTCGATATCCACTATCTTCTCAAGTCCTTCCACAGCCAGATTCATAAATGCTCCCTTATGCTCCACCCCCAGAACATCACGAACGATAGACACTGTTTCCGCCTCGTCAAAGAGCCGCATAATCGAAGGCTTCATTTTCTGCATAATATCCCTTCCCGCTGATAAGCCCGAAGTCATATCCGGGAAGAGGAATGCCCTGAATTTCCTGGCTTCCGGCTGCTCAAACAGTTTGAAGGTTGCCCTGGTAATCACGCCCAGCGTTCCCTCCGAACCGATAAAAATCTGGTTTAAATCAGGTCCCGCCGCGTGCTTGGGTACAGGAAGCGTTTCTATGATATCCCCATTCGGGAGAACTACCTCCATATTCACACACATATCGTCGATTTTTCCGTATTTGGTAGACATAATCCCAATGCCTCTGTGAGCCAGCGCGCCCCCTATAGTGCCGCAGGTTAAACAGGAAGGAATATGTTGAGTGGAATACCCTCTTTCATTGGCGTAGTCCTCCAGAATTTTGAACACCATTCCGGTTTCCGCCGTGATAGTTCTGCTCTCCTCATCTATGGCAATCAGACGGTTCATCCGTTTCATATCGAGGGCGATTCCTCCTGCCATGGAAAGCGCGCCCCCCTGGGAACCGGAGCCTCCGCCCCAGGTATGTACAGGAATTTTATAATAATTTGCAATCTTAAGTATTTGTGAAACCTCCTTCGTACTCCCCGGACGAACCACGAAGTCCGGCATCGGCGGAGTTTTCCCTCTGTCAGACCACATTCTCCCAATCCAGAAGTAATCCACCCCGTAAATCAGCCGTTCTCCTTCTTCAATACTCACATTTTCCTGTCCCACAATATCTTCCAGCTCTGTCAGAATCATCTCCGGCATAAAAGCTTCATATTTCATATATCAGTTCCTCCCCTCTCTTTAACTGTTTCCGCTTCATAAACTGAAGCGCGCTCGCTCTGTCAGGCACACTCTTTCGTCCGCCCAGCCGGCTGCATTTCAAGGCGGATACCGCGCTGGCAAACGCCGCCGCTTCTTCTACGGATGTCCCTTCCGTATAGGCAGTAATAAACGCCCCGTGAAAAACGTCCCCGGCACCGTTGGAATCCAAAACCGGAACCGGAAATACCGGATACCTGTGAATGCTCCCGTCATAAATAAAGCCGCCTCTGCTCCCCTGTGTAATGATAAAAACCTCAGGCATATATTCCCGGTACAAGCGTTCCGCCGCCTTCTCAACATCATTGATTCCGGTGAACTGACAGACAAATTCCTCTGAAGGAATCAGATAATCCACATAAGGAAGAAGCCGCCCCACTCCCTGATAGTTTCCTCCGGCGTCCATACTCACCTTGACTCCGGCCTGTTTTGCAGCTATTGCTCCCTGAATGGCGGCGTCTAAATGATTACCGTCCAGATGAAGCACTCTGGCGTTCTGAATCGTCTCGATATCTCTCCCGCAAAGTATCAGCGCCGGGATGTCTCCCTTGCTCCAGATGCAGGTACGGCTTCCTGTTTCCTCATTCAGAAGAATAAAGGACATATAGGACAGATAGCCGTTTTTTACCTGTACGAGACCGGTATCCACACCGTATCTTTCCAAATCCTGCTTCATAAAGCTTCCCGCCGCATCGTCTCCCATGATGCCGATGTATGCGGTTTTCGCACCCAGCCTTGAGGCGGCCGCAAGAGCTGTGGCGCAAGGGCCGCCTCCCTGTCCCATGGTTCGTCCCGCCATCATCTTTGTATCCTCTTTTGGATATCCGGGGACTACCATCAGCGTGTCATAAAGACTGGCTCCAATTCCCACTATATCATGCATGCCCATCCGCTCCTAACAATCTGATTTTCTCCATTGCAAACTCCTTTACCGTTGCAATGGGCTCGTTCATAAACAAATCAATCGCTATCGTTCCCTCCGCCGTCTTCTTTATCCCTTCAAGAAAGGCGCAACATAAATCCGTACCGAAGTTTACCTTTGCAACCCCCTGCGCAATGGCTCCCTTTACCTGTTCGTCCGGTACCCCGGAACCGCCGTGGAGTACCAGCGGCTTTTTCACCGCCCGGCTGATTTCCCCGGCACGCTGAAGATTCAGCTGCGGAGCCTTCTTATACTTACCGTGAGCCGTTCCAATCATTACTGCAAGGGCGTCCACTTTCGTTTCCTCCAC
The DNA here is from genome assembly GCA_910577275.1 of uncultured Lachnospiraceae bacterium. Lineage (GTDB taxonomy): Bacteria > Bacillota > Clostridia > Lachnospirales > Lachnospiraceae > Suilimivivens. The sequence goes on along the minus strand of CAJTMW010000008.1, from coordinate 157,548 downwards.
AAACTGCACCGCCTCGTCCACACGTGTAAACTCAGAAGCTGTTTCATCCCTCGTACTGCCGATATGCCCCAGCTCGCCTTCCACAGGCACACCCGCCGCCCGGCACAGCTCCACTATTTTCCGTGTTTCCTCCATATTTTCTTTGAGCGGTTTTAACGACGCATCAATCATAATTCCGCTGGCGCCGCAGCGCAGAGCCCGGACTACCGCATCCTGTCCCGAGCCATGGTCCAGATGAAAGACAGCCGGTACCGAAAGCCCTTTCACCGCCTCGAGAATAACCGGCGCCAGATAATCTCCTTTCCCCTGTTCAAAAAGTCTGCTGTATACCTGAAAAATTACCGGAGAACGCAGCTTTTTTGCCGCCTGTGCCACTCCCATTACCGTCTCCATATTGTAGACATTAAAAGCCGGTACCGCATAGCCCTCCGCCCCGGCAGGCTCCAGTATTTCGCTTAAGCTTACTAACATTCTTAAAATCCTCCTGTATTATTCCTCCACATGGTCTGCTGTTAACTTCGGTATAAATTTGCAAAATTCTGTCAAAACCTCCTCATGCTGCCCTTCCACCTCCGCAATATGATGGATATAGGGTCCCTCCACCAGCTTCTTTTCCCATTTCTTTAAATTCCTGAACTGTGCCCAGACATAAGTGCCAAAAGTATAAGGGCCCTCTGTTGTTCCACACTGGCCGCACAACAAACGATAATCTCCGTTTTCCTGGTCCATTCTGGCCAGCGTATAATTTCCGTCTTTTAACTGAAACCACTGACGCATATTTACCATTTTTGCCTTTTCTCCTTCCTTTTTGAGAGAGTAGGCAAAAGGACCGCAATGCCATAAAAGTTCAGAATTTCCATCTTCGGGATTTTTTACAGTGAATTCTCCGAGGAACGGCCGCTTCTTCCCCAGGACGGCACAGGAAAGCAGCGCCATGGAAATTGCCGCGTGTACGTCTGTTTCGCAGGCAATCACATACCCCTCGTCAGCCAGAATGCTGAAAGCAGTACAAGGCATGGCGTTTAGCCCAAGCTGCATGGAAGTCCAGCATTCCGACGCACACACATCCAGCCGGTATTCCTCAAACAATTCCCGGTACAATAAAACAAAAGTATATATTTTCTCCAGATTCGGTTCGGAAAGTTCGTCTACCTCATACCTTTCTCCAAGCAGCTCCGCGCCCCTTTTCAGTTCCTCCCGGTTTTCCTTCAATATTCTGTTAAATTTATCAATAATTACCGCCATATTAATTGGGATTATCTGAACGCCAAATTTCTGCATCAGCTCTCCCTCATTGTAAATCACCGAGCAGAAGGGCTTCGGTCTCATTCCCACCTGCCCTACGCGGAGGCCTGTAAAATTTTTTACCATACAGGCTACCCGGATAAACCGGTCCAGACCGTCCCTGAACGCATCCTCCTCCACCCGGCAGTTTTCCACATAACTGAAAGGAACATTCAGTCGTTGAAGCTGCCTGGACACACCAAAGATTCCGCACTGGCTGTCTGTGTATCTGGTTCCGTCCGGCTCAAATACATCGTCTAAAGGCGCCCACAAAAGTACCGGTTTTCCCAGTGTATGGGCAATCCTCCCTGCAATCTCCTCATTACCAAAATTGCAGTTTATCAATACGATGCCGTCCACCTGCGCCTCCCGGAACCGTTCAATTACCGCATCCGCGTCCGCTTCGCTGTACATCACGTCCACCGGATTAATCCCTTTTAAATCCACAAAGGATACATGTTCTTCCGCATAGTGGTTTTCTATGTAATCCACTATGCGACGTCCTCTCTCCTCCGCCCTTTCCCAGTTGAAAATCCCCGGTCTTGGCGTAACATCCCTGCGCATTGGCGCTAATCCTATTGTTACATGGTATTGAAGCATCTTCTCTCCCCTCTTACCGCATAAACGGTATTGAAAACCAGATTGATTAGTTAAATGGATTTTATTTACAGTGTTTCTGTTACCCGGGATTATCCACAGTATACGTTATATCCTGTCCTTTGAAAATTCACTGGCCTGTTCTATATATACACAAAATTGCTATTTCCTCTATTGACAGAAAATAACCGTTCCTCTAAAATGATAACTATCCAGGAGGCTTACTATGAATAGCAAAATAATTAATGTGAAGGATGGCGGCTTTCATGTCGTCAGCGGCGAAAATCCTTTTAATTCTGAACGGGTTTCTCAGGAGCCCATCTGCGTAAACAGCTGTGGTTATAATTATTATGACCATGATGAAAAACGCGTCACTATTCTGCGCCCTCAGGGCCGGATGGATTACCAGCTGATTTACATCCAGAAAGGGGCCGCCGATTTTTATTTTGACGGAAAAGCCACTGTCCTTGGCAAAGGAAGCATGGTTTTATATAAACCTGGTGAGGTTCAGCACTATTCTTACTATTCTTCCTGCCCTACGGTAGTTTACTGGATTCATTTTACCGGCGTCTGCATAGAAACACTTCTGCGCCAGAACAACCTCTGGGACCAGTGTGTTTACCAGCTTGGCGATGAACCTGCTTTTCCCGACCTCATCATGAAGCTGGTGCGAGAGCTGCAGTTTCGTTCCTACAACTATACCCTCATGACTGTGGCTTATTTTCAGGAACTTATCTGCATTATTTCCCGTAATCTCCTCCGTCAGCATGTTCCTGATATGGTTCAGTATGAAGCTTTTATTCCTGTTATAGAACTGATGCACAACGAGTATCAAATTAACCGCAGCGTGGACGAATATGCCGCTTTAAGCGGCATGAGTTCCTATTATTTCATACGCAAATTTAAAGAATACACCGGTTATTCCCCCCATACTTATCTTATCCGGCTCCGCATGGAGCGGGCAAGAAACCTTCTTCTGACCAGCAATTTCTCCGTATCGGAGATTTCCTTTGCCGTGGGCTACGATAACCCGCTGTACTTCAGCCGTCTGTTCCGAAAGTATACGGGAAGCAGTCCTTCGGAATTTCGAAATAAAAACTAAGCGGTTTTAAGAATACATTTCCATTAATTCCCCATGAGCTTCTATCAGTTCGTCGCACAGTCTTCTGATATCGTCGATGCTAAGCTCCGCAGCCGTATGCGGGTCCAGCATCGCCGCGCGGTAAATATCTTCTTTTTTCCTGCTTCTTGCCGCCTCTATCGCCATAAGCTGCATGTTGATATTCGTCATATTCATTCCGGCCAGATGGACGGGAAGCCTCCCCATTTTGCAGGGATGGACGCCCTCGCCGTCAACCAGACAGGGTACTTCCACGCAGGCGTCTGGCACCAGATTCTCAATCAGACCGTTGTTAATCACGTTTCCGGCAATCTTTGCAGGCTCTCCCGTGGTTACTGCCTCCATAATTCTCGAGGCGTATTCCTTAGAGCGCTCATGGGTAATCTGACCGCCGTCCAATATTTTCTCCTTTTCCTCCTCCCAGCCCTCGATAATCTTCCGGCACCGTTCAGGGGATGCGTCCAGCGGTATCTGGAATTTCTCAATCAGCCCTGGGTAACGGCTCTTTATGTAAAAGGGATTATATTCCGCATTGTGTTCACTGGATTCTGTACAGTAATAGCCCAGCTTGTCTATGTAGTCGAACCGCACCATATCCTCGTGCTTTTCAAGATTTTTACGCTTTGCCCTTTCCCTGATTTCAGGATACAAATTCTGCCCCTCCTTATCCCGGATATCCAGCAGCCACGCCATATGATTAATCCCGAAAATCGTCTCCCTGCGGCCCTCCAGCTTTTCTTCCATGTCCAGCGACTTAAGCAGCTTTTCCGAGCACACCTGTACGCTGTGACACAGTCCAACCGTCCTCACTTTTGTATAACGCTGCAGATATCCTGTGACAATCGCCATAGGATTCACATAATTGAGCAACAGGGCATCCGGGCAGACCTCCTCCATATCCCGTGCAAACTCCTCCATCAATGGAATGGTACGAAGTCCCCGCATCAGACCTCCGATTCCAAGGGTATCCGCTATGGTTTGTCTGTAACCATACTTTTTCGGAATCTCAAAATCAATCAGTCCGTGCTCCTGCATTCCCACGCGCACCGCGCACACCACAAAATCCGCCCCTTCAAGAGCTTCTCTGCGATTTTCCTCTCCAAGATAAGTCCGTATCTGCGCCCGGGATTCATTTACATTCCGATTGATTCCCTCCAGAATCACCTGTGATTCCTCAAGCCTTACCCCGTCAATGTCATACAACGCAATCTGCGCGTCCCGAAGCGACGGCGTACACATACAGTCTCCCAGAACGTTTCTTGCAAATATAGTGCTCCCGGCTCCTATGAAAGCTATCTTAACCATGTTTTCTCCTCCTTCTTCCGCCAACCGGCATTGTTTTATTTTCTGTTTACTTTGTTATCTACCCCTTAACCGCACTGTCCAGAGAGCCCTGAATAAAATATTTTTGCAGGAACAGATAAATAACGATAACCGGCAGGATTCCAAGAACCGCTCCGGCCGCCGCCGCATTCAAATCATTCATACTTTCTGCAAAGAACTGCTTAATGGTCAGCGTGATATTATACATCTGCGGTTTTTGCAGAATATAGAGGGAATAACCATATTCATTCCACGCCCCTACGCCTTTCATAATAATTACGGACACGGTTACCGGTTTGAGCTGCGGAAGAATAATGTGTAAAAAGGTCTGTGCCGCTCCTGCGCCGTCGATAGCCGCCGCCTCATCCAGAGTCCCTGGAATCGATGAGATAAAATTAGAATACAGGTAAATGGAGAGGGGCAGGCCAAATGCAGCCGTCACAATGATAATTCCCCAGTAGGTGGATATTGCATGAAGATTTACCAGTGTGGAATATACACCTACCACAATAGACAGACCCGGAACCATCATTACTCCCATAATCAACGCCTTTACCACCTTGTTCAGCCGGGAGCGGTTCCTTGCCAGCGGATACGCTCCCATACATCCTGCAAATACTTCAATTACTACCACGAAAAAAGTAATAATCATGGTATTTTTAATTGCATTCAGAAGACCGCCCGCATTAAACGCTTTCAGGTAGTTTCCCCAGTAAATCACTTCCGGAAGCGCCAGCCTTGAGGAATTATCTGTCACAGGCTTTAAGGAAGTGACGACAATTACAAAAATCGGAAGCAGGTAAATTCCTACGATAACAACGCTGAGCAGATATTTCCACCAGTTGGAGCGATGCAGGTATCTGTTCTTTGTTTTCTTTATTTTCATCTACATATCCACTTCCTTTCCTGCAAAATAGTGATTCCCTATGGCGGATACCAACACAATAAACAGAAAGATAAAAATTCCTATTGCCGCTGAATAACCTGCCTTTTCCTGCGTAAAATACTGATTGCTGATATAAGACATAACCGAGTGAGTGGTATAGCCCGGACCGCCATTGGTGAGAGATACCACCAAATCATACAGCTTCAGACCGCCAATCAGATTTAAAATCACAGCCGATGAAATGGACGGTACCAAAAGCGGCATGGTAATCCTTTTGAAGCTGGCCCATTTCCCCGCGCCATCAATGGTCGCCGCCTCATAATACATCTGGGGAATATTCTGCAGGCCTGCCAGGTAAATTATCATGCTGTTTCCCACATACTGCCAGGAATTAATCAGCGTAATGGCCACCCGCCCCACCACCGGATTTCCCAGCCAGTTTTGAGGCTCCTTCCCGAACCATCCGATGATATCGTTGAGTACGCCGTTGTCAAAAACCAGAAAATAATACATAATATAGCCCATAATCAGACTGGAAATCATAATTGGCATATACACCACTGTTCTGACAATCTTGTTTCCTTTAAATCTGGAATTGACCAGCAATGCAAATGCCAGTCCGAACACATTCTGAAGAAAGGTAGAACCAAATCCATAAAGCAGGGTATTTCCAAAAGCATTCCAGAATTTTCTGTCAGTCATCATGTAAATATAATTGTCCAGCCCTACAAACCGTATGTTTTCGGAATAGCCGTTCCATTTACAGAAGGATATCAAAATGGCCCGGAAAAACGGATAAACGACAAACAACGCCATCAGAGCAACCGCCGGAATGTAAAATAAATTCATTTGTCTGTTTCTTTTTTTCAATCGTTCACCTCCGTGGAATAAAAACCCCGGCATCACAAGGTTACGAATGCCGGGGCTATTTTATTTTTCAGGTCATCCTACTGTGCCTTTGCTTCCGCATACTTCTCCAGATAATTTTCCTCAAGAATCTTCACACTGGAGGCAACGCCTGCTTCCGTCGGGTCCATAACCACTTCTGTCACCGAGTCTGCCATTACTCCCCACATTCCGCTGGGGAAATATTCTCTGTCAAATATATTATCGTAATACAGGTCGCCGTCGAACTGTTGCTGAGCCGTATGGAAAGCGGTCACCGCATAGTCGTCGTCCACGTTCACATCTACCAACGCCGGCACGGAGCCATTAATCAGGCAAATTGCTTTTGCAACCTCCGGGCGGGCTAAATATTCCAGAAATGCCGCCGCCGCATCATAATTTTCTGTATCCTTCCAGATTCCAAGACATGTCCCTTCACCGATTCTGAAAGAAGATTTTCCTTCCTCTGTGGATGAGGGAATAGGGATAATACCTACATTACAGCCTTCCACATAATTTCTTGCATTTACAATATTCGGCGTATTACGGAATACAAAACCGCAGTCTCCGGCTCCCAGAGCAGTCTGCATTGTCTTGGTATCCGCCGTAGTAAAGTCCACATTGATATAACCGTTATTTACATAATCCGCAATTTTCTGCATTACCGGTGTGCCATACTGTTCCCAGTCAAAGGTTCCGTTCTTTAATTCGTCTCCGTTAGGATAGATACAGCCCTCGTCCGTAAGCATTGCCGGCGCAATAGAGCCAAGAAAGCCTGCCGCATTTCCGCTGTCCTTTCCGCCAATATGAATCGGAGTTTTTCCTAAAGCTTTAATTTTCTCACAAGTGGCTTCGAAATCCTCCAGTGTACGGATATCCTCAGGATTCACTCCTGCCTCCTTAAGAGTATCTGCATTGTAAATCACGCCGGATACCACCTGGGAAACCGGAAGAACATAAATATTGCCGTCAGAAGCCTCCACTACACCCATTGCTGCAGGGTCGATTTTGTCAAACCAGGGCTGGTCATTTAAGGGACGTAAATATTCAGAATAACGCATCACAGACCATCCATGGGTCTCCCATACATCTGGAAGGTCTCCCGACGCCATTCTTGTCTTCATTACCGTTTCATAGTCTGCGCCCGGTGCAACCAGCTCCACATTGATTCCGCTTTCTGCCACGAAACCATCTACAATTGCCTGAAACTTCTCCAAATCCTGGTCAGTAAAGGTAACCTCCACCTCTATAGAACCTGAAGCAGCAGAAACCGCGTCCGCTTCCTTCACTGTTCCGGCATCAGCCTCCGGCTCCTTTTCCGCTTCTGCCACAGCTACAGGCGCCGTGTCCGTTCCAGCATCCTCAGGGGAACTATCCGCTCCTCCTCCGCAGCCTGACAGCAGCCCTGCCATCAACATTCCTGTCAGCAAAATCGCTATTGACTTTTTCATACTTTTCTCCTTTCTTTTAAAAAACAACTTTTTCTTTCGTTTTCCTCTCAGGTAAAATATCAGAATTATAATTCTAGTTTCCATTACCGGCCTGTGCTATCACTATACCTGTTTCCCGCTCTGTTTAAAATACATAAACCTGTTTAATATATAGACAAAATTGCTGTACATGTTTTGTCATCACAGGAATATTTTTCGCATTTTAGTCGGCATTTCGAATATTTTTTCTATATATTTATATCTTTTATTGTGATTTTGTCAAGACTTAAGGATTTCCCGGCAATCGCACGACATCACTTTCGCACACCCGGGAAGAAGTCCTTCCGCCCTGGCGCGAATTTTGATTTCTCCCGCTTCCTCTCCGGCTCTCACGAGGATGGAGCACCGTCCGGCCCTCATCCGACGCACCGGAAAAGCCGGCGGTATATGGTCGCTGACATCTGAGCCTGTAGCCTCGATTTTTCCCGGTCCCTCCGACTCAAAGGAAATCTCGAAAGAAGCATCCGGCACTTCCCTTCCCTTTTCATCCACGCAATAACAGCTCAGAATCGCCACGTCCGCGCCGTCCGCCCAAATTTGCTCTCCCTCGTCCACATGGAGCTTTAACCTGACGGCCTTCCCCGTAGTCTCCCGCATATCCTCTGCCGCACATTTACCTTCCCGAAAGCCTTTCACATACAGCTTTCCCGCCTCATAGGGAACCCGCCATTCTCCATGTCCCGGTCTGGCAATTTCCTGTCTTCCCAGACTTCTTCCATTTAAGAAAAGTTCCGCCTCCTCACAGTTTGTATAGGCATATACCAGAATTTCTTCTTCCTCCTGCCCTCCCCAGTTCCAGTGCGGCAAAAGATGAATCATAGGATTGTCGCACCAGTGAGACTGATTTTGATAAAACGCATCCTTTTTCTGCAGATACAAATCAATTGCCCCGGACTGCGAGCAAAGCCTTGGCCAGATGGTTTCTCCCCTGTGCTCGATTCCCGCCCACTGGAAACATCCCATAACGTAGGGTCTTTGTGTAAGGAAACGCCATGTATGTTCCCTTCCTCTGAACCATTCATTGGTGTCTCTGTCATACCCATAAAGATAGCCCCTGCTCTCATCGTCCTGTCCATACCATCCCCGGGTCGTTCCTGTGGCGCAGCATTCCGACGCTACAATGGGAAGGGCGGGAAACTTTCTGTGAATCTCATCATATTGCTCCAAATTATAGTTGATGCCCAACACGTCCAGCTCCCCGGCCGCCGGCGCATGAAGCGGGTCCGTGGAGATTGCCGCGGTGACCGGTCTGTCCGGGTCCATCCGTTTCACCAGTGTTCGCAGGGAACGGGTAATTTTTATTCCGGCCTCCGTTTTGCTTAAGGGTTCTTCATTTGCAATGGACCAGAGAATAACAGAGGGACGGTTTCTGTCCCGTTTTACCAGCATTTCCAGCTGAGCCCTTCCCTCCTCAGAGGAAGAAAACCACCGTGTCTCGTCCATCACCAGAAATCCCATTTCGTCCAAAGCGTCCATGGCAGCCTCACTGTGCGGATAGTGGGAGGTACGGTAACCGTTTACTCCCATTTCCTTTAAAAGCTTCAGCCGGTATCCGGCTACCCTCTCGGGCAGCACCTTTCCGGTAAGCCCATAATCCTGATGGCAGCATACTCCCTTAATCAGCACATGCCTGCCGTTTAAGAAAAACCCTTTCTCAGCGTCAAACCGCAGAGTGCGAAACCCGAACCTGGTCTGCATACTGTCTATCTGGCATCCGGCATCCTCCACCTGTGTCGCCACCGTATACTGATACGGATTATCCACATCCCACAAAAACGGTTCTTTTATTGTAAAATCTGTTTTACATTTAATATCTTCTCCCGCCAGTACTACAGCCTCATCCGAAGTTGTGCAGACACATTTTCCCTCCGGTGACAATATCCTGTTTATCACCTGCACTTTCCTGTCCTGTATCCCTGAATTGCAAAGAGTCACCTCCAGACTGGTATTCCACATTCCCGCCGCTTCATCATATACCGGCCTTACATAGACTCCCCACAAATCTATATAGACCTTTTCCGTCTTTATCAGCCAGACAGGACGATAAATTCCTGCTCCCTCATACCACCATCCCTCATGGGTACTTGTAGCATCCACATAAACAGCCAACACGTTTTCCCTGTCAAAACGTACAAAATCTGTAATATCCACCTCAAAAGAAGTATAACCGCAGAAATTTCTTTTTATCAGGCAGCCGTTAACATAAATGGTGGATTCCACGGCAATCCCCTCAAAATATACGGAGAGCCTCCTGTCCTTATCCGCTTCATCCAGCGTAAAATGCTTCCGATACCAGGCATTTCCATATCTGAAATATCCTAATGCATTATTATTCTCAGCATTGGGAATCTGTCCAATAATATAGTCATGGGGAAGTGTTACATATTTCCACTTTTCAGAAGGAAGCATCCCCTCCTCCTCATAACTGTCCGGGGAGTCCGGATACAGCCATGCTCCGGGACCTGTCTTTTCCCTCTCCGTTTTCGCCTGCATATAACTCGCCCCCTTATATACCTGAACCGGCACGGAGATATCTCCTTCATGAAATCTCCAATCCCTGTTCCAGCTTATTTTTTCCCTCATAATCTTCGACCTCCTTTTTCTTTCACGAACCATAAAACAAATTGATAAAGCTGTTCATCTGCTCTTTCAAATTCATTATAGAAAACGCAGCCCTCGGCGGGAATAAATAAAATTGCCCGCAAAATGCACAAAGCTGTTCCTGCATTTTGCGGGCAATTACTGTCTCTGTTTTTTTATGATTTTTTTCCTGACTTCTTTATTTCACCCTTTCCCCCTAAAACTCAGCAAAAAGTCAACCTCCTCGTCCCTGTAATAAAACATCAGCATCACCCCCAGCGCAATAACCCCGCCGGTCACACAGATATCCGCAAAATTAAACTTTGGAAAGTTAATGGGCGTAAAGTAAATAAAGTCCACAACATATCCCCTTGCAATCCTGTCAAGCAGATTTCCCAGCGCACCGCCCGCCGCCAGGCAAAGACAGACGCGCATCCCGGTATATCTCTTTTTGTCCGGCAGGCGGAATAATTTCCATATTAAAAAGGCGCTGAGCAAAACCGTCATAAGGATGAGCAAAATCCTTTTCCCCACAAGGGAATTAAAGGCCGCCCCGAAATTCTCAAAATATTCCAGCTCAAGAATCCCTTTTATCAGCACAATATTTTCGCTTCCCTTGAGCGCCCCGACTGCAAGGCGTTTTGTAAACTGGTCTGCAGCCGTTAAAAATAAAATGAATAACAGATTTATCAGATTTTTTCGAATTTTCAATCCCCTGCTTCCTCCTGATTCTGCACGGCAAGTCATCCCCGGCAGCGCCATGGCTCCTTTACCCATGTCGCTTCCTTCTATTCCTGTTCCATGGTACAATCCGTTTCCTTATCCGCCAGCCAGCTCTCCGCCCCTTCGCAGGCGTCCGATGCAAAAATAACCTTAAGCATTCTTAAGACGCATTCATCCAGGTATCTGATATCCAGAAACTGTGCGCCAAGGCCATGGACAGCGTCCAGAATTTCCTTCCGGTCGGAAAGCGTTCCCGGCATAATCAAATCGTTTCCCGCCGCAAGGCATTTGGCAGCCGAACAGCCCCCGCCGGCGTTGGTGGTGGTCCAGTCCGTCATGATGATTCCCTCAAATCCCCATTCCTTTCTGGCTGCCTCTGTACATAAATCGTAGCTGTTTGCCGTGTGGACGCTGTTGACCTTATTATAAGAGGTCATGATTGCCATGGGCTGCGACTCCTTAATTGCAATTTCAAATCCTTTCAGATAAATTTCCCGAAGCGCTCTCTGGGAAACAATGCTGGAAACGCCTCTCCTGTTTTCCTCCTGATTATTGCAGGCAAAATGCTTGACGGTTGTGCCGATACCGGGAAGGGACTGCACGCCTCTCGTAATTGCGGCGGCCATCTTTCCGCTCACAAGAGGGTCTTCCGAGTAGTATTCAAAATTTCTTCCGCACAGGGGATTTCTGTGGATATTCATACCAGGGGCAAGCCACAATGTCACCCCGAATTCTTTCATTTCTCTGCCGATAAGTGCTCCAATTTCCTCCATCAGCTCCGCGTCAAAGGTCTGCGCAAGCAGCGTACCCACCGGAATAGCGCTGCAGTATTGATAATGCTTTATGGTATCTTCATGCAGAAATTCCGTTCCGAATATGCGGTTTTCCAGGCTTTCATACCGGCTCAGCGTATAAATTTCCCCTGTCTTTTTGTTTTCCTCATAACGCTTTTGCAGGCGCAGGCCGGCAGGCCCGTCAGCCAGTATCAGACCGGCCACGTCCCCGTCCTGCATTTGAAGGGATACCGTCTCTCCCGCTGCTCCCGGCACCTGCACGGCCGCCGCTCCGATAATCTCCGCCGCTCCCTCCTTGGGGCGTCCGCACACAAGCTGTATCTTCTGCTCGGTTGACAGTTTTTCAAGAGCCTGCTTTGCCGGAGAAGCTGCCGGGGCGTCAGGCTCTGCGCCCCTTCCTTTTCTTGCCGCCGGGACAACAGCAATTTGGGGCAGCTCCTTTTCCTCGCATATTGCTTTCATCTTCTGCCTTTCTGACAAAAGATAGGAGTTATCCGGCTCAATTTCCTTTAAGGCGTCCAGCAGAGGACAGATTTCCCGAACCTTTTCCGTTTCAACTGTCTCTTTTACGTTTAAACTGGCGATGGGCCATACGTTTTCCGCACAATCTCCCGCAAGCAGATAGTACTCCCCTTCTTCCATGAGCCATGCCGATTTTCCGCCGTGAAAAGCCTCCAGCAGGCAAAGGTCGAATTTCAGGCGAATTTTCCCGCTGCCTCCCGCCGGAATCACACCGGTTTTTCCGTATGCCACAAGACGCTTTAATTCCTTTTGGAGCATGGTTCCGGGGCAGGAGGCGTAAATCTGCACCACCTCTTTTCCCGCCGCCATGCCGGTATTTTTGACGGACAAAAGAATTTCCGCTTTATTCTCCCTTACAGCCACAGATTCCGCCTCTATGACAAAGGAGGTGTAGGAGCGGCCGTACCCGAAGCAATACCGCGGCTTTATGCCAAAGCTGTCAAAGTACCGGTATCCCACGTAGATGCCGTCCTCGTATTTTTCCTCAATCACATTTCCGTTATTGTGGCTGAAATTTTTACTGGAAGGATAATCCTCATAATGATACGCCCAGCTGTCCGTCAGCCTTCCGCAGGGATTTACCTTCCCTGTAAGCACGTCGGCAAGGGCGTTCCCGCTTTCCATCCCGGCCTGGGACATTACAAGCAGCGCCCCTATATTCATTTCATCCATAAAGCTCAAGTCAATGACGCCGCCTGTGTTCAATATCACGACGACCCTGGGATAAAGACTGCAAATCCGCTCCAGTTCCTCTGTTTCCTGACCGGAAAGATAGTAATCCCCTGCCCCGGCTTTTCTGTCCGCTCCCTCGCCGGAAATCCGGCTGATTACATAGATTGCCGTATCTGTTCCCTGTATTTTTTCAATCTGCCCGCCCTTTGGCATCACCAGAGGATTTGCCGCGTGAGCCCGGTACAGCGAATCGGCATCCCCGGGAATGGAAATATCGTAAATATGCTTCTTCCATTCCTCTCTGCACAGTTCATACTTTTTGCTATAATCCTCCAGCCACTCCCGCGACGTGATTTCAATTCCGGCATTTTTAAGCCCTTCTTCAATGCTGACCGCGCTGCGGTAATTCACCATCCCGGAGCCGGTTCCGCCGACAACCGTGTATCTGGCTCCGCCGCCGTACAAAGCCGCCTTTTGATTTTCGGCAAGGGGCAGCACGCCGTCGTTGGCAAGCAGAACCATCCCTTCCGCCGCTGCCCGGCGAATCACCTTCCGGTGTTCCTTTTCCCTGACACTCTCCTCCTCCGATAAACTTCCCGGAAACGGGTTTCTTTTATAAATTTCAGTTTTTTCTTTCATACTGCTCATCCTGTCCCTTTCTGAAAATATCCGAATTCTTCCCTGACCCGCTCTGCGGCGCATACCAACCGGCCTTTCCGTCCGCTACTCTTTGTCCGCCGCCGTCATTACTCTGGAATTTCAGTATAGCATTCCCGCTTTTTACGGTCAATTCACAATTCGGCTGCCTCGCGGAAATCAATTTTCATATTCCGAAGAGCGCGTATGCTGCCAGAGAGTGGCTCAGCCCGAAAATTGATTTCCGTGTGACCGCCCCGTTATACGCCCTCATGTTCATATTCTGTTCATATATAATTTTCAAAAACTTAATTCAGATAACATTCTTTTGACATTTCTCTATCATATACTTATATCATCAGATACAACAAAGAAACAAACCTGAACAACGAAAACCTCAAGTAACTGATTTATTAATAACTTTTTCATAATAAATGCCAGATAAGCGGAAGCTTATCTGGCATCCTCCCTTTTTATAGGGCATTTTACCCATCAAATTTTTTCTTGTATTTCCCGCAATTTTCCTGTATAGTAAGAGAAGAATCAAAGAGGATTTCCCATGCGGGCAAATTCTCTTTTTTATACGCAGGCCCATGCAGAGGAAGGTTCCACTAAAGTGGCGCACGGACCGCGCGGCGGGAAGGGGAGAAAAGCTTCCCCTGCCCGATTTTCATATGAGAGGAGAGAGATTATGGAAAACATTATGAGTACAATTTCAAATGTGAACAATGCCATAAACGGCGTTGTATGGGGAATTCCCATGCTGATACTGATTATCGGCACAGGCATCTATCTGACGGCGGGAATGAAATTTTTCCAGATTACGCATATCAAGCACTGGATGAACGAGACGTTCCTTGCCATTTTCAAAAAGAAACATGTGACGGCGCATACCGGAAAGGAGGAAAGCTCCATTTCCCAGTTTCAGGCCCTTTCCACCGCCCTTGCGGCCACTATCGGCGTGGGCAACATTGCCGGCGTTGCGGGCGCCATCATCACCGGCGGCGCGGGGGCCGTGTTCTGGATGTGGCTTTCCGCCCTGTTCGGCATGATGACCAACTACTCTGAAAATGTGCTGGGCATTTATTACCGTCGCAAAAACCCGAAAGGCGAATGGTCGGGCGGCGCCATGTATTATCTCCAGGACGGCCTTAAGGGGAAAAAGGTGATTGGCGTTCTGGCAAAGCCTCTTGCCGTTTTATTTTCCCTTTTCTGCGTTTTTGCCTCCTTCGGTATCGGAAACATGACGCAGGTACATGAAATTGCAAGCTCCATGGAGGATACCTTTCAGATTCCGCCCCTGGCAACGGGAATCATCATTGCGGTAATCGCCGCTCTGGTGGTTTTGGGCGGTATTAAGGCTATCGGAAGCGTAACGGAAAAGATTGTGCCCTTTATGGCATGCGCCTACATACTCGGGACGGTGATTGTGCTGATTTTAAATATCACCTCCGTGCCCGCGGTATTTGCCGCTATTTTTGCCAATGCTTTCGGGCTCCGCCCCATTGCAGGCGCAACCGTAGGCATGATGATTAAGCAGGCCATGACCATGGGATTTAAGAGAGGGGTGTTCTCCAATGAAGCCGGGCTCGGTTCTTCGGTTATGGTGCATTCCGCTTCCAACGTAAAGGAACCGGTGGTTCAGGGTATGTGGGGCATCTTTGAGGTGTTCTTTGACACCATTGTGGTATGTACCCTGACGGCTTTCACCGTTTTGAGCTCCGGGCTGATTGATTTGGATACCGGCGAGGTTTTAAGCTCCGCCACAGGCGCTTCCCTTGTAAGCGAGGCGCTGTCGGAGGGCCTTGGCACTCTGGCCGGCGGATTCGTGGCGGTTGCCATCTGCCTGTTTGCCTTTTCAACGGTTCTGGGCTGGTCCTTTTACGGAACCAAGTCCTGCGAGTATCTGTTCGGCACAAAGGCAACCATTGTTTACAAGGTCATTTTTATAGTCTGCATTGTGTTCGGCGCGACCATGAGCTTTGACCTGGCGTGGGAAATTGCGGATACCTTAAACGCCCTGATGGCGATTCCCAACCTGATTGGCGTGCTGGCTCTTTCGGGAACAGTGTTTGCAATCACCGGAAACTACATAAACCGCAAGCTGAAAAAATCCGCCGGAGCTCAGGATACTGTGGTAACGCCAATGCTTTCCTTTGACCCTGCCATTCAGAAAATGCAGGAGGAGACACTGGAAACGGAATAAGGATTTGCAAAAAATATGCAGGCCGGCCTGGCTCGCTACACGCAGGGACGAACGCTGTCACACTTTGCGAGCCAGCTTATTTCCGCCAAACGGATGCTTTGCATCCACCTGGTTCGTTGCTCACAGGAATAAAAGCCGCCGCACTTTTTGAATGAGTGCGGCGGCTTATTTATGTTGCCTCTTTCAATTCTGTTTTAATCTCAGGCCTTTCCTTCAGAGCCAAGAACTGTGGTAATCTTATGAGCCACAACTTCCTTCACATAAGCGCGGGCGTCCGTCAGATACTGTCTGGGGTCGAAGTGGTCGGGATGAAGAGCCATATGCTCTCTGATACCGGCTGTCAGACCAAGACGTAAGTCAGAGTCAATGTTAATCTTACATACGGCAGACCTTGCAGCCTGACGAAGCATGTCTTCAGGAATACCGATGGCGTCTTCCAGCTTTCCGCCGTTTGCATTGATGATATCCACGTACTTGGGAAGTACGGAGGAAGCGCCGTGAAGAACAATCGGGAATCCCGGAAGTCTCTTTGTCACTTCATCAAGAATATCAAAACGAAGCTGGGGCTTCTGGCCGGGTTTGAATTTGTAAGCGCCGTGGCTTGTTCCGATGGCAATCGCCAGGGAATCAACGCCTGTCCTGTTCACGAAATCCTCAACCTGGTCGGGCTGTGTATAGGATTCTGAGCCGTGCTCTACCTTCACGTCGTCCTCAACGCCTGCAAGTGTTCCAAGCTCCGCCTCTACCACAACGCCTCTCTCATGAGCGTAATCGGCAACCTTCTTGGAAACGGCGATATTATCTTCATAAGAAAGTGAAGAACCGTCAATCATAACGGAAGTAAAGCCACCGTCGATACACTGTTTGCAGATTTCAAAATCTCCGCCATGGTCCAGATGCAATGCAATCGGAATATTGGTCTCTTCCAGAGCTGCTTTTACAAGGTGTACCAGATAAGCATGCTTTGCATACTTTCTTGCGCCTGAGGAGCACTGAAGAATGATAGGGGATTTCAGCTCGTCAGCCGCCTCGGTAATCGCCTGAACGATTTCCATATTGTTCACATTGAAAGCTCCGATAGCATACCCGCCGTCATAGGCCTTTTTAAACATTTCAGTTGTTGTTACTAATGGCATTTCTAATCATCCTCTCTTTCATATAATCTTTATTTTTTATGAGTACATTATAGCAGATTTCCATAAAAATGCAAAGGAAATCATGATTCCGGCACCCTGATAGCAAGGGCCTGTTTCAGGTTTCGGATATCCACTTCCTTATGCCTTCCCCCGAACTCGCCGTCAAGGGTC
This sequence comes from uncultured Lachnospiraceae bacterium, assembly GCA_910577275.1. Taxonomy (GTDB): domain Bacteria; phylum Bacillota; class Clostridia; order Lachnospirales; family Lachnospiraceae; genus Suilimivivens. Next base: position 140,523 of record CAJTMW010000008.1, on the reverse strand, counting down.
CAGGCAACCTCCTCCCCGGAAGTGATTTTGAGGGACGAGGTTTTAAAGCAGTACATACAGTCCGTGTTGACATTGCGGTTAATCAGCGCCGCCATGACCAGATTAAGCTCCATGGGGCTGGCCGGCTTTTTGATAAGCACGACCTCAAATTCCCCGTCGTCCAGCTGTACATATTTGCCGGTAATGCGCTTAAATCCTCCCACGGAAGTGGAATTGGTAATCATACCGAATAAAAATTCGGCTTCCACTGTAAGCTCCTCGCTCTCCACCTTCATCCGGCAGGACCTGACGCCGGGGAGCCTGCGCATCCCCTCAAGAATATATGCCATGTGGCCCAGCACATTCTTGATATCCTGGGGCGTCTCATAGGAAACGTCCGTAAAAAGCCCGAACGCCGCAATATAGACAAAGAAATCATCGTTAAATGCGCCGATGTCGCAGTTAAAGGTCTTTCCCTCTATAATTGCCTCCGCCGCGCGAATCATATCTCTGGGGATATGAAGGCTGTTGGCAAAATCATTGGTGCTCCCCGCCGGTACATACCCGATAGGAATTCTCCGCTCGCACTGCATCATGCCGGACACCACTTCGTCCAGCGTCCCGTCGCCTCCGCTGCAGACAATAATGTCATAGAATCCAAATCTGCGTTCCTTCACCGCCTGAATGCCGTCCCCTTTCATCTGGGTAGGGTAAGCGGTAACCTCGAAGCCGGCTTTGGTAAAAATATCTATGATGTCCAGAAGGTTACTTCTGATTTTGGCTTTTCCGGCTCTTGGATTGTAGATGAAAAGCATTTTTTTCTTTTCTGTCATATGAAAATCCTACTGTCTGCCGCCGCTCAAATACTCTTCAATGGACTGCATTGCCTCCTGCTCGTCCTTTCCGTCCGCAACAACAGTAACGGACTCGCCGGAATTGAGGGCAAGGCTCATCATCCCCATAATGCTCTTGGCGTTCACCTTTTTCCCTTCCGACTGAATATAAACGGAGCTTTCGTGCTGACTTGCCACCTGAACCAGCATGGCGACCGGTCTGGCCTCCAGACCCCCGTTCAATTCAATTTTGATAGACTTTTCAATCATAATATCTCCTCCTTATCCCTTAATCTTCCCGGCCGTCATGCAGAGATATGCCTGTCAGCCCTGCCTGTTTTCCCGGCTCATTCCGTACGGCCTGCCACCTGCCGCGCTATCTCGCCGAGTTTTCTCAATCTATGGTTTACGCCGGATTTACCTACCGGCGGATTAAGGTAACCTCCCAGCTCCGATAAGGAGCTTTCCGGATGCTCGAGCCGGACCTCCGCCATCTGCCGCAACGCCTCCGGCAGATTCGACAGGCCGTAATGCTTCTGTAAAAACAGAATATCTTCTATCTGCCCGCCCGCCGCCTTCACGGTTTTTGTGATGTTGGCGGCCTCGCAGTTGACCTGTCTGTTGACAAAATTTCGGACCTCCTTTTCCACCCGAAGGCTTTCAAGCTGCATCAGCGACACATGGGCGCCCATCACATTTAAAAGGTCCACAAGGCTTTCGCTCTCCTTTAAATATACCACATAATACTTTTTACGTCTCACGATTTTGGCGTCGATTTCAAAGCTGCAGATAACCTGCCGTATCTGCAATGCCTGGGCTTCATGCTCGCACACAAACTCCAGATGATATCCCTTGTTGGGGTCGCTCATAGAGCCGATACATAAAAAAGCACCCCTTAAAAACGCCCGCCTGCAGCAGCTGTTTTTAATGAGCAGCGGATTAATTTCCTCCGAAAACGGATGCATGCATCCGCTTTCATCTATTATCTTAACAGACTGCAACACTTTATTGACATTAACTTTTATATTAAATGTTTTTTTCAATAATGTAAAGTATTTTCTGGTTACGAAAGGATTTTCAGAATATATTGCCGTTTCTTTCTGATTATTTTCTTTTGCTCCGATTTTACAGCCAAAACAGATAATTGCCGCAAGCTCTGCTAGCTGACAGTGCCGGGAGCCCGGAACCACTTTTTCCAATTCTTCCTTTACATTTGATGAAAATGACACTTTTTACCACTTCCCATCAGACGCAGGGAGCGGGGCGGACCGTCGTCACACGCCTTGTCCCACATCCCGGTGCGCAATTTTAATCCCGTATTCGCCCTTGTTTTTCATGTGCTCATAAAGCCTGTTCGCCAGCGTCACGCTTCTGTGCTTTCCGCCGGTACAGCCGATTCCTATCACTAGCTGGTACTTCCCCTCCTTTACATAGTTGGGAATCAGAAAGCCCACCAAATCCGCCAGCTTTTCTATGAACGTATGGGCCTCGGGAAAACTCATAACGTAATCCTGAACCTCTTTTTCATTACCAGTTTTATGTTTCAGCTCATCAATATAGAACGGGTTCGGCAAAAATCTCACGTCGAAAACCAAATCGGCGTCCGCCGGAATGCCATACTTAAAACCAAAGGACAGTATCGTAACCATCAGACTGTTATAGCCTTCGTTCTGCACGAAAATCCTGTCCAGCTCCTCCTTTAACTCTCTGGTAAGAAGCCGGGAGGTATCGATTACATAATCGGACTTTGCCCGGATATTGCTTAATATCGCCCTTTCTCTTTTGATTCCGTCCTCGATTCTCCCATAAGGGGAAAGAGGGTGCACCCTTCTGGTTTCCTTGTAACGCTTAAGAAGGGTTTTGTCATTCGCCTCCATGAAAAGGATTTCAAAGGCGTAACCGTCATTTTTCAGCTTATCCAGAATTTTCGTGGTCGTCTCGAAAGCCTGGTCCGCACGGACGTCAAGCCCCAGGGCAACCTTTGTAACCTCGCCGTCGGGCGTTGCTATCAGCTCCACAAATTTCTCTATCAAAAGCACCGGAAGATTGTCCACACAATAAAATCCGGCGTCCTCCAGCATGCGCAGAGCCGTGCTTTTTCCGCCTCCGCTCATGCCGGTCACTACCACAAACCGCATAACGCCTCCATTCCCCGCCGCCGGGGCTTTTTACGCAAAGTCGCCCAGGAAGATTACCTCCGGCTCCAGGCTGACGCCTGAATGCTCCTTTACTCTCCTTTGCACCTCTTTTATTACCGCCGCAATATCGGCCGCGCAGGCCTCCCCGGCATTTATCACAAATCCACAGTGCTTTTCCGACACCCGGGCGCCGCCCACGCCATAGCCCCTAAGCCCCGCCTCCATAATCAGCTTTCCGGCAAAATACCCTTCCGGCCTTTTAAAGGTGCTGCCTGCGCTGGCAAATTCAAGGGGCTGCTTTTCCTTTCTCCTTGCGGCAAGCTCCTCCATCTTTGCCCGGATTTCTTCTTTGTCTCCCGCTTTAAGCGCCATTACCGCCTCCAGAACGATAAGGCGCCTCCTTTTGATGACGCTGGTGCGGTAGCCGAACTCCATGGCGCCGCCCTCAAGCTCAAAAACTCTGCCGTTTTCGTCAAGAACCGTGACGCTCCTTATCACCTGCTTCATCTCGCCGCCATAGGCGCCGGCATTCATCATAACGCCGCCTCCCACGGTGCCGGGAATCCCCGAGGCAAATTCAAGTCCCGAAAGCCCCTGCTCCATGGCATATTTCGCCGCCGCGGAAAGCAGAGCGCCCGCTCCCGCCCTGATACGGCTTCCTTCCGTGGAAAGAGCGCCCATTTTACTTCCTATCTGTAAAATAACGCCCCGAAAGCCCTTATCCCCCACAAGAAGATTGCTTCCGTTTCCCATGATAAACCAGGGAATTTTATTTTCCTTCAAACGGGGAATCAGCCCGGCGAGCTGGGACGGGCTGCTGATTCTGACAAAACAGTCCGCCTCTCCTCCCACACGAAAGGTCGTATGCTTCCACATAGGTTCCTTTGATAAAATATCTTCCTCCGGCACGTAAGCATTCATCAATTTTTCCACTTTTATTCCCCTGGCACATTGCCTGCGATACCGCAAAATACAAAGAACAGATTGTTCAGCCATTACATACAATCCGGCGACTTATGAATGGCACGGAGGAGCTGCTACACAACAGCGTCCAGAACCAGCTTTGCGGAGCCGTAAATCCCCGCGTCGTTTCCAAGAGTCGCAAGGGCAAACTTCACTTCCCTGCTTCCGTGGAACACGTTTTTCTCATAATGGGGCTTAATATAATCCATCAGGATTTCTCCCGCTCTGGAAACGCCGCCGCCGATTACAATAGTATCAGGATTGATTACGCTGGCAATCACCGCCAGACCGTCTCCCAAATATTTTCCGAATTCCTCCGCAACCTCCATTGCAAGAGCATCCTTCTGCTTTACAGCGTCAAAAACCGTCTTGGCGGAAACCTCGCCGCCTCTTAAGACGCTTTCCTTATCACAGCCCGCAAGCTTTTTGTTCGCCAGCCTTGTAATGCCTGTCGCGGAAGTGTACTGCTCAAGACACCCGTAATTTCCGCAGTTACAGCTCTCCGTTTCCGCATCCTCCACATGCACATGGCCGATTTCGCCGCCTGCGCCGCAAACGCCGGTCAAAATCCTTCCGTTCGTGATGATGCCGCCGCCGACCCCGGTTCCGAGGGTTACCATAATCATATCGCGGCTGCCTCTGCCGCCGCCCTTCCACATTTCGCCCAGAGCCGCCACGTTGGCGTCGTTTCCTGCCATAACCGGCAGATGAAGAATATCCTCCAGCGTCTTTTTGATGCTGAAAACGCCCCATCCCAGATTCACCGCTCTGTGTACCACGCCTTCGCCGTCAATAGGCCCCGGCGCGCCCACGCCAATGCCTGCCACATCTTCTATGGCAACTTCCTTTTCCTTCAGCTTTTCGCTGATGCTCTCCGCAACATCCGGGAGAATGTTACAGCCGCCGTCCTCTGTTCTTGTAGGGATTTCCCACTTGTCAAGAAGGGTTCCCTCCCTGTCGAAAAATCCCAGCTTAACCGTTGTTCCCCCGATATCCACGCCAAAAATATACTTACCCATAAGTATCCCTCCCTTTATTTTTATTATGGTTTCTTTATTTTATGCATTTTAAGTTTGCCATGCAGAATTGAATGTACAATTTGTACGTGGGAGCTTGCTCACCAAGGACAAATTGTGCATTCAATTCTATAGGGCGGACGCCCGACATGAAATAAGTCACCAGCCGATTCATGATATTATAAGTCATAACGTATAATCTGGTGACTTATGAATGGCTTGGCAAAATTTGCCAAAGCAAAAATTGCCAAAGCAAAATTTGCCAAAGCAAAAACTGCCCAAAACGTTAATAATCGTCCTCCGCCTCGAGCCGCCGCTTCGCAAGGGACTCCTGCACCCTCCGGTATAACTCCTGCGCCGCGTTGTAGCCCATTCTTTTCTGGCGGTGGTTAATGGCCGCAGACTCGCAGATAATTGCAAGATTTCTTCCCGGACGGATGGGAATGTTGTGGCACACCACCTTAATCCCCAGAAATTCCGTGTATTCCTCCTCAAGGCCAAGCCTGTCGTATTCCTTTTCCTTGTCCCAGTCCTCAAGGCGAATCACCAGGTCAATGTTCTGGGTATCCTTGACGCTGGACACACCGAAAAGAGTCTTTACGTCCACGATGCCGATACCCCGAAGCTCGATAAAGTGCTTGGTAATATCGGGTGCGGAGCCCACCAGCGTTTCTTCGCTCACCCGTCGGATTTCAACCGCGTCGTCAGTCACCAGACGGTGCCCCCTCTTAATCAGCTCCAGAGCCGCCTCGGATTTGCCGATGCCGCTCTCCCCCGTAATTAAAACGCCCTCGCCGTAAATATCCACCAGTACGCCGTGAACGGAGATACAGGGCGCCAGCCGCACATTCAGCCATTTGATAATCTCGGCAGTAAACGCGGAAGTGGCCTTCTGTGTTTTCAAAAGGGGAATTTCATTTTCCATTGCAATCTGCTTGAAAAGGTCATCCGGTTCCAGGTCTCTGCAGAACACAATTGCAGGGATATCGAAGGATAGAAACTTTCTGTAAATCTCCTGCTGGCGCTCCTCGGGCAGCGCCTTCATATAGCTGTACTCCACAAAACCGATAATCTGTATTCTGATTGCCTCGAAATGCTCAAAATAGCCTGCCAGCTGCAATGCCGGCCGGTTAATGTCCGGCTTGGTAAGCTTAATCTTTGAGATATCCAGCTCCGGCGTCACGTTTTCCAGCTTCATTTTTTCAATAATCTGTTGCAACTTTACACTTGCCATGACCGCTCCTTTTCTACCGTTTTTCTAGTGTAAGTGTAACATATAAATGAAATTTTCTCAATAGGGCATTCAGGCACGTAGGCACGCTCAGAACGCTGCTGACTTCCTTCGTCGCCACGCTCTCGCTCTATAAAAACGCAACTTGCGAACTTACCACCGCTACGTTTTTATAGAGCGAAAGCGCGGCGACGAAGGATACTCCCCTTCCTTTCCGCGTCCCCCCTTAGCCACGTTCCTTCTCATGGAAAAACTCATAAATCCCCCTTGCCACCGACTCCGGTATTTCGTCCACGCCCGCCAGCGCCTCCACCTCTGCGTTTTTAATCTCCTCTATGGATTTAAACCTGCGCATCAACGCCTTTCTCCTCGAGGGTCCCACGCCGGGAATGCCCTCCAGAACCGACTGCACCTGGGCTTTGGAACGGAGGGAGCGATGGTACTCGATGGCAAACCTGTGGGCCTCGTCCTGAATCCGGGTAATCAGCTTAAAGCCCTCGCTGTATCTGTCAATCTGTATTTCTTCATTATTATAATAAAGTCCTCTGGTGTTATGGTTGTCGTCCTTCACCATGCCGCACACCGGAATATTCAGATGCAGCTCGTTTAAAACCTGGAGGGCAATATTCACCTGCCCCTTTCCGCCGTCCATGAGAAGCAAATCGGGAAACTTCGTAAAGCTGCCGAACTCCTTTTCCAGCTCCTTATCCTCCAGAACCTTCTGCTCCTCCATGCCGTGGACAAATCTTCTGGTTAAAACCTCCTTCATACACGCATAATCGTCCGGACCGGAAACCGTTTTAATCCGAAATTTTCTGTAATCGCTGCGTTTCGGCTTCCCTTTTTCATAGACAATCATGGAGCCCACGTTGGCAAAGCCGCTGATATTGGAGATGTCGAAAGCCTCCATCCGGCTCACCTCGGAAAGGCCGAGAAGGGCTGCAATCTCCTTCACCGCGCCGATAGTTCTCCCTTCCTCCCGGCGGATACGCTCCTTGTCCTGGCTTAAGACCAGCATGGCGTTTTTGGCCGCCAGCTCCACCAGCTTTTCCTTATAGCCGATTTTGGGCACCTTGATATAAACCCGGCTGCCTTTTCTTCTGGTGAGCCACTGTTCGATAACCTCCATATCCTCGATGGCCTCCTGCAGCATCAGCTCTCTGGGGATAAAGGGCGTGCCCGCATAAAACTGCTTCACAAAATCAAGGAGTATCTGCGCTCTTGGAGTTTCCGACACATGTGTCATATAGAAATGTTCCCTGCCGATGAGCTTTCCGTCACGCACAAAGAAAACCTGAACCACGGCGTCCCGCTCGTCGGCGGCCAGAGCAATGATATCCTTGTCCTCCCCGTCGCTGTCCGTGATTTTCTGTCTGGTCGCAATTTCATTGACGCTGTTATATAAATCCCTGTACCTTGCTGCCTCCTCAAATTCCAGATTTTCCGCCGCCGCCTGCATTTTCTCCCCTAAATCTTTCAGGGTATCCTGATAACTGCCGTTCAGAAAATCCAGCGCTTTTTTCACCTGCGCCTGATATTCTTCCTCCGTGATGTTTCCCTGGCAGGGCGCAAGGCATTGTTTAATGTGGTAGTTCAGACACGCCCTCTCGTTCCCGCAGTCTCTCGGGAGGTTTTTATTGCAGGTGCGGAGCTGATAAAGCTTGTTGATTAGGTCAATGGTTTCCTTCACCTTCGCCGCGCCGCTGTAAGGTCCGAAATACCTGGAACGGTCCTTCTTCATCTGTCTGGAAAAAAGCACCCTCGGATAGCTTTCCCCCATGGTAACCTTGATGTAAGGGTAGGTCTTGTCGTCCTTGAGCAGCGTGTTGTACTTGGGGCTGTGCTCCTTAATCAGATTGTTTTCCAGCACCAGAGCCTCCAGCTCGGAATCGGTGACAATATACTCGAACCGGCTGATAAGCGTTACCATTTTATCTATCTGAGGGCCCCTCCCGATATTTTTGCGGAAATAGGAGCGGACGCGGTTGTGAAGATTCACCGCCTTTCCCACATAAATGATGGCGTCCTTCTCGTCATGCATAATGTAGACTCCCGGACAATTGGGGAGTTTCTTTAATTCTTCCTGAATGTCGAACATACCAAACCTCCACAGCGAAATAAGGACATCATTATTTATGGACTTTTGCCCTGTAATGATGTCCTTTTCTGTATGCTTATCAATTCCTAAAACCAGTCGGACGGTGCGTTGGAAAAACGCCCGGTTACTTTGTTTTCACTCTGCGCGCTGTTGCCTGATGCATCGCCTGACGCAGAAGCTCCGCTTTCACCCGATACATCTCCTGATGCCGCAGCTCCGCCTTTTCCCGATACATCTCCTGACTCCGCAGCTCCGCCTTTGCCCAATACGTCTCCTGACTCCGCAGCTCCGCCTTTGCCCGATACGTCTCCTGATGCCGCAGCTCCGCTTTCTCTGCTTTCCCCAAAACCGGCAAAGGGATTTGCCTGCGCCGCTTTGTTCTCAGAATCCGTATCCTGCGCGTTCCCGCTTATTGCCGGAGCGTCAGACGGCTTTTCCATACTTTTGGCGCCGGTTTCCTCTTTCTTTTGCGCCTTGTCCTTGTCCCCTTCTTCCTCGCCCTCCACAGGCTCGGGAAGCCCTTTTTCCTTCCGGTAAATCTTCATAAATTCCTTGCCGCTGATGGTTTCCTTTTCTATCAGATGAGCCGCCAGCTTATCCATCAGCTCCCTGTTGCCGGAGAGAAGCTCCTTGGCCTCGTCATAACAGCACTTTAAGGTTTCCATCACTTCCGTATCCACATCGGCAGCCGTCCTGTCGCTGCAGGTCAGCCTTGCGCCGCCGCCTAAATATTCGCTTTCCACCGTGGCCAGCCCCATCAGCCCGAAACGCCTGCTCATACCAAAGCGGGTAATCATGTTCGTCACAATATTCGTGGCCTGCTCAATATCATTGGCCGCCCCGGTAGTAACATTTCCAAATACAAGCTCCTCCGCCGCCCGGCCGCCAAGGAGGCTCACCAGCCTGTCGTGAAGCTCGGCTTCCGTCTGAAGGTACTTTTCCTCCTCGGGCACATGCATCACATACCCCAGCGCTCCCATGGTCCGGGGAACAATGGTGATTTTCTGCACCGGCTCCGAATTTTTCTGCAAAGCGCTGATTAGCGCATGACCCACCTCATGATAGGATACAATCTTGCGTTCCTCCTTGCTCATGATTCGGTCTTTCTTTTCTTTTCCCACCAGCACCTGCTCTACCGCGTCGAACAAATCCTTCTGAGTCACATACTCCCTGCCGTGCTGTACCGCGTTGATGGCCGCCTCGTTTATCATATTCGCCAAATCCGCGCCCACCGCGCCGCTGGTGGCAAGGGCAATGGCGTCCAAATCCACGCTTTCATCCAAATGGACATCCTTGGCGTGCACCTTTAAAATTTCCACCCTTCCCTTTAAATCCGGCTTATCCACAATAATTCTTCTGTCAAACCGCCCCGGACGAAGAAGCGCCTTATCCAGTATCTCCGGCCTGTTGGTAGCGCCCAGGACCAGAATCCCCTTGGAGGTGTCAAAACCGTCCATCTCCGAGAGAAGCTGATTCAGGGTCTGCTCCCGCTCCTCGTTACCGCCGCCGTATTTGCTGTCGCGGCTGCGGCCAATGGCGTCAATCTCATCGATAAATATGATACAGGGAGCGTTCTTGGTGGCTTCCTTAAACAAATCCCTCACTCTGGAAGCGCCCACGCCCACATACAGTTCAATGAAGTCCGAGCCGGAAAGAGAGAAAAAGGGCACCTTCGCCTCGCCTGCCACCGCCTTTGCCAGCAGCGTCTTTCCTGTTCCGGGAGGGCCTACCAGAAGCGCACCCTTGGGGAGCTTGGCGCCAATCTGCACATATTTTCCGGGATTGTGCAGAAAATCCACCACCTCCTGTAAGGATTCCTTGGCTTCGTCCTCGCCCGCCACGTCCTTGAAGGTAATCCCCGTTTCCCGCTGGACATAAACCTTGGCTGTGCTCCGTCCCACGCCCATAGGGCCGCCGCCCTTGGACATTTTACGGAAAAGAAGGCTGAGCAGCCCCCACATAAGTACAAAAGGGAAAACATAGGACAGCAGAAAGCTAATCAGTGTGCCCGTGCCGTCAGCCACCTGCCCCTTTACTTCCACATCCGCCTCAAGAAGCCGTGCCGTCAGCGTGTCATCGTCCTCGATTTTGCCGGTATAATAGCTCACCATGGAATTCATTCCATACATATACAGAATCGGCGACTGGGAATTTTTTTCCGATTTGGGTTCAATATAAATCCTGTCGCCCCCTATCACTACAGATTCAATCTTTTTCTCATCCAGCATCTGGATAAATTCGTTATAAGAAATTTCCTCCTCGGAGTCTCCGGTAATCAGCTTTACAAAGGCGCTCACCATAAGGAGCGACAAAAGCGCCGCAATGACGAACATAATGATGTTCTGCCTTCTCGAGTCCTTGTTCGGGCCGCCTGGTCCCCCGGCTCCGCCGTTTCCGTTCCCCGGCGCCCCGTTGTTTCCACCCCGGCCGCCGTCATATTGATTCAGGTTATTTTCACTCATCGTATTTCCCCGTCTGTTTTCTTTTATTTTTCTTTCTTCCATATCTCTTCCATTATAGTGATTGAAAAAATATAAATCAATAAGAAGATTATGAATTATCTGTGATTGTCTAAAACTTTTCTTAAATTTTTATTTTTATTTCTGTTTTTACAGTAGATTTTTCTTTTACTTCCATTGTATAATAAGAAATGATTTGTTTCATTTTGGAGGAAATGCTATGGCAGTAAAATACGTATTTGTAACAGGCGGCGTTGTTTCAGGTTTGGGAAAGGGAATTACAGCCGCTTCTTTAGGTAGATTGCTTAAAGCAAGAGGATATAAGGTGACGATGCAGAAATTCGACCCTTATATCAATATGGACCCCGGAACCATGAACCCCATCCAGCACGGAGAGGTTTTCGTGACCGAGGATGGCACCGAGACAGATTTGGACCTTGGACACTATGAGCGATTTATCGACGAAAATCTGGACAAGAATTCCAATGTGACTACGGGCAAGATTTACTGGAGCGTTCTCCAAAAGGAACGCCGGGGCGACTATGGCGGGGGAACCGTTCAGGTAATCCCTCATATCACCAACGAAATCAAGAGCCGTTTCTACCGCAATTTCACAGATGAAGAAACTCGAATCGCCATTATCGAAGTGGGCGGCACTGTCGGCGACATAGAAAGCCAGCCTTTCCTTGAATCTATTCGCCAGTTTCAGCATGAAATCGGGCATGAAAATGCAATTTTGATTCACGTGACCCTGATTCCCTACCTGAAAGCGTCTCAGGAGATGAAGACCAAGCCTACCCAGGCCAGCGTCAAGGAACTGCAGGGAATGGGTATCCGTCCCGACATTATCGTGTGTCGGAGCGAATATCCTTTAAGCCAGAGTATCAAGGATAAAATTGCCCTTTTCTGCAACGTGCCCAACAACCACGTACTGCAGAATCTGGATGTGGAATATTTATACGAAGCTCCTCTTGCCATGGAAAACGAGCATTTGGCGCAGGTTGCCTGCGAATGCCTGAATCTGGCCTGCCCCGAACCGGACCTTACGGACTGGAAAGCAATGGTGGAATCCCTGCGTACGCCCGTCGGGGAAGTGACCGTTGCGCTGGTAGGAAAGTACGTACAGCTTCACGACGCTTATATCAGTGTTGTGGAGGCTTTAAAGCACGGCGGCATTTCCAACCGCGTCACCGTAAATATCAAATGGATTGATTCCGAGCTGGTGACGGAGGAAACTGCGGACGGGCTCTTTAAGGACGTCAGCGGAATTCTTGTTCCCGGCGGCTTCGGCCCCCGCGGCATCGAAGGCAAGATTTGTGCGATTCGCTACGCAAGAACCCACAGGCTTCCTTTCCTGGGGCTCTGTCTTGGCATGCAGCTTGCCATTGTGGAATTCGCCCGCAATGTGGTGGGCTATAATGATGCAAACAGCATCGAGCTTGACCCTTCCACTTCTCATCCGGTGATTGCGCTTATGCCGGACCAGAACGGTGTGGAGGATATCGGAGGCACCTTACGGCTCGGCTCTTATCCCTGTGAGCTGGACAAGACCTCCCTTGCTTACAAATTATACGGGGAAGAAGTGATTCATGAGCGTCACAGACACCGCTATGAAGTCAACAACGACTTTCGGACGGTTCTTACCGAACACGGCATGAAGCTTTCCGGCCATTCGCCCGATGGACGTATCATTGAAATGTGCGAGCTCACCGACCATCCGTTTTTCCTCGCCACTCAGGGGCATCCTGAATTGAAGTCAAGACCGAACAGACCTCACCCTCTGTTTAAGGGATTTATTGAGGCGGTTACGAAATGTGAGAGATAAGAAAAAGGATTTAGTATGGTTGTATATCATGGCAGCAACGTAATCGTTGAACACCCAAGGCTGGTCTGTCAAAATCGGACACTGGATTTTGGTTATGGATTTTATACTACAACAAATCTCAGCCAGGCTATAAACTTTGCCAATAAAGTAGCTGACAGACGAGAATGCGGTTCTCCGCATATCAGTATGTATGAAGTCCCGGAAATTAATGATTTGCAGTTAAATTTTCAAGTACTTATTTTTCCTGAGCCAGATGGTGCATGGCTGGATTTTGTATGCGCAAATCGAAATGGAAACTACCATGGACAAAGTTACGATATCATTTTGGGACCGGTCGCAAACGACACTATCTACCGTACTTTTATCGCTTATGAAGATGGAATATTGACCCGCGAAGAAACTATCGCCAGATTAAAAATAAAAAAGCTATATAATCAGATGACTTTTTCTACAGAAGCCGCCTTACAGCAGTTAAAATATATTGGAGAGCTGAATGAAAAGGGGGATTTCAAATGAGCAATACAGGCATAAAAGCGATGTTGGAGCTGATTATCCCCCGTCTGATTAAAATGATAATCGACGGTCAAAATTTCTCTGAAAAGGAAGCTCTGATTCTGCTTTATAATTCTGAATTATATCGCCAGTTAGAGCGGGAAGAAACAAAGCTATGGCACCTGAGTGTCCCTACTCTGTACGACTTGTGGATGGAGGAAAATGAAACCGGTAAAATCACTTATCCTGAAGAGGCTTAAATCCTATGGATGAAAAGACAAGGTTTATTATCTATTGCATTGAGGAATATAAAGCTGCAAATGAACTGACCGGCAAAAGCGTCATTGCCCTGTTTAACCGATACCGGGTAATTGATTACATCCGCAAATATTATGAATCTCTGCATACAACCGGAAGGCAATATATTGTGGATGATATTGATATGTATATTGAAACCAGAGGGGATTCGATAGTATAGTAAATTATGAAATCAGTGGCTGTTGCTTCATAGATTATTCATCTATTTTGCAACAGCTCTTTTATTAACACACCATCCAAATACAAGTCAAATGTATCAAACGAAGTTTGTATTGCTTCGCATCCGCTCGACTTATTGCTCGCGGGAATAAAATTCTACAGGACTAAACAGTTGTCTTATTTTCACTCACTCTTATGAATTCGCATACACAGAGCCTTCTGCCTCCGCATATTCATCTTCCGTATACCCGTAAGCGAGAATCTGCTCCCTGGCAGCACCGGCTCTGAGCATCCGCCCGATAGCGGCGATTCTCTCTTTTGCGATTCCCTGACTAATCCCCTGATTAATCCCTTGCTTTATCCCCCGCTCAATCCCCTGCTTTATCCCTCGCTCAATCCCCTGTTCAAATCCTCGTTCAATCCCGCGCTTCATTCCCCGCTCCAACGCTCTGTCTGCAATCGCTTCTGACCAGTTACACATAATCTGAATCCTCCTTTCCAATTCAGCGGTCATTATCATACCATATTCGTCCGCCAGTATCCGCTTTTTCTCCTCCGCATCCTTTTTGGAGAGCAATTCTTCCAGCATTGCTATCAGGACATTTTGAGATTTCGTTATCGCTTCTCCGGCGGAAATATTTTCTCCGTCCCTGATATTGACAATGATACCTTTCATCAAATCTGCATGATACGGATTTTTCTTATTTCCAAAAACCGTTTTTCTGTCAAAGCTGATTTCCTCAATGGAATCTTCCGCTGCATCGTTATCCATACAGAGCCAGATGCTGCGGACTTTTTTCAAATTATCAAAATCACTGTGAAAAAATTCTGTCTGTTTCTGCGCCGAAATCATTCTTGCGAGATAAAATACAATCCTGTTTTCCAGATGGTACCCCAGCTTACCGGAATCCGACGACTTCTGCGCCTCAATATTAATGAGAATTTTAATCTCCTTCTCCTTATGATACGCGGTAAAGCGAATATCATAATAGATAATCCCTTCCCCCGGAACATTATCCTCCGTTGCGGTTCCCTTCACGCGTCCAAGATTGGCAAGTCCGGCGTCAACCGGCTTCGTTCCTATCTCAATATCATCGCTGATACTGTCCATAATATCCTGAACATCCATATCCCGGAACTCTTCAATTGTATATTTTAAAATCCGTGACAATATCTGCCTGTCCGCAAGCAAATACTTTACATTTGTATCATATGTCAGACCGGAGTCGTTTATTGCATCGACTGTCTGCGCTAAATTTGTCTTTATCATCTGTCTCCTTTTTATTATATGTGAAATTATCTGTAAAATCAATTATTACAAAACGGGATTTTTGCTTTGAACTTTTTTACCCAGATATTTACCGATTCATTCTGAAATGATTATATAGAAATCTACATGAAAATTTTTACTTCTTTATATGGAAGGCAACGGCACGGAAAACCGTGCCGCGCTTTTGTTTCTTTTTCTACTGGAATAACCTTGTTACCAGAGAATCCTGCTCCATCCGTTTCCGCAGCATTAAAGCGCCGTAGTCCCGCATAAGCTCCTGTCTCTTCTTTTCGGATATGGCCTTGGGCATATCCAAATCCTCGAGACGGCTTCTGGAATTAAGCTGTTCCAGCGAAGCGGCAGTATTATAGTTATAAGTATGCTCCAGACGATTGGTCTGCGCTCCGATGTTGCCCCTTCTGGAGGAAATCATATCCATTGCCTTATCGATGTCCTTCAGATTGAAATCACTCTTCGTCACATCGAAGTCCGCAATGCCGAGCGCCTCCAGAGTGGAATTCTCCATCTGGATTTTCATACCGCCGCCGTCGGGATTGGTAGCCAGATGCATATCCGCCATGCTTCCGTCAAGGAGTTTTTGCTCATTGAAGGTAGTGTCCTTTGCCAGGGACTGAATGCCTTCCTTTAACTGATTTATCTCATTCTGGTACATCTGCTTTTCCGTGTCTGAATTCAATCCGTTCATGGATTTAAGTGCAAGCTCGCGGATTCTCTGCAGATAGTCCATCATGCCGTCCATAGCGCCGTCCGCCACGTTCAACGCGCCAATGCCGTCTTTCGCATTGTCCGCTCCTACCCGAAGACCTGTTTCCTCCCTTTCCATCTTTTTGCCTATGGCGAGACCGGCCGCGTCGTCCGCTGCCGTATTGATTCTCTTTCCGCTGGCAATGTGGGAATAGGAATTGTAAAGCCCGTTATTACTTACCGTCATACTGCTCATAACTGCACCTCCTTTCTTATTATAAATCCCGCAAATGCACTCTTACGCATTTACTGTGCTGTTTCATTTTCATTATATCCTTTTGTGCAAAATATCTCAATCGACAACCATAAAATATTTTCTTAATCCGGCTGCTGTCCGTCGTGCGCCTTCCACCGGCATTCCGTCACCTGCATATGGGAAAATACTGCCTTAAAGGAGGAATCCTCCGGCGAGCAGGCATAGATGCCGAACTGTATTTTCCCCTTTCCGGCGTGCATATGGCAAATGCGCATCTGATTAAACGCGGCTCCGTCCGCGGAGCACTCGATACAGTAGTCGTCCTCTCTCCGGCTAAGCCGGTACCACATGGATTTTACCGAAGCGTCTATAACGGTGGTCGCCCAGTCGGAATATCCCTGATTTGTCACCACGCTCCCCAAATGCTGATAGCTTTCATTTTCATATTCCACAGAGCCCTTCAGCCAGTTTTCACTGTCAAGATACATGACGATTCCGCACTGGTCGAATCTGTGATGGCTCTCCTCAAATTCCGTCTTAACCACAAAGCTGAAATATTTTTCCTCCGTCTCCATCTGCCAGACGGGCGCATTGTCATTTCGGAAATGATAGTAGGTTCTCTGCCATAAATCCGTATGGGGCTTCGTCACAACTTCCACCCTGTCGTTCTCAATCCTGCAGCTTTCCGGTTCCCTTGTCCATCTAAATTTTGTAAAATCCATCTTCTCCTCCATCGAATAAAATTCATTTCCCGGCATTTAAAATTTTCCGGCAAAAATCCCTTATTTCATCCTTCCGGGCTTCCACCGCTTCCTTATATTCCACGGAACAAAGTCCCAGGCTCCCGCCCGGCTGTATTTCCAGATGACCGTAAAAATGCTCGATGCTTTCAATGATTCTTTTACATTCCTTCATATTCGGGCCTGTTCTCAGGGCGATGGCATAGCCGGTCTTTCCGTCGTTATGGCTGCCGGCGCCTCCGATAACGGCGTGGGGCTCATGAGTATTGCACCAGGGCGTGCATCTGTCGATAAACGCTTTGAATTGTCCGGGAACATCCGCCCAGTAAGAGGGGGAAACACAGACAATGGTATCCGCCCACGCAAATTCCGCCATAACTTTTATCACGTCATCGTCCTGAACGCATCTGGCCGTCTTATGACAGCTTCTGCAGCCTTTGCAGAACTTAATGTCATAATCGTCAATGCAAATGCTCCTGACGTCATGGGTCATCCCTAAAAAGGAATGCACCGTATGAATTATCTCCGCCGTTGCGCCGTCTCTTACAGGGCTGCAATTCATCAGCAACACATTCATGCTATCATTCTCCCTGAACCCTTTTACATTCTGGCGCTTTCCACATTTTCCTTAAACCACTGATAAGCCAGCCTTACGCCTTCTTCCAGTTCCACCTTATGTCTCCAGCCAAGACTGTGCAGCTTATCCACGTTGGTAAGCTTCCTGGGCGTTCCATCGGGCATGTCCTTGTTCCACACGATTTCACCGGTATAGCCGACCTCTTTCCTGACCGTTTCCGCCAGCTCGCTGATGGTCACTTCCTTTCCGGTTCCGATATTTACATGCTCCTCGCCGTCATAATTTTCCAGAAGGAACACACAGGCGTCCGCCATGTCGTCCACATACAAAAATTCACGAAGGGGCGTGCCTGTACCCCAGAGCTCCACAGAGGGCGCCCCCTGCATCTTTGCCTCATGGAATTTCCTTATCATTGCCGGCATTACATGGGAACCCTGAAGGTCATAGTTGTCATGGGGGCCGTAAAGATTGGTGGGCATACAGCTTATAAAGTTGTCACCATACTGCCTTTTGTAAAACTGGCACATCTTCAAGCCGGAAATTTTGGCAATGGCATAAGCCTCGTTGGTTTCCTCAAGAGGTCCTGTCAGCAGCGCGTCTTCCGGTATGGGCTGAGGCGCCATTCTGGGGTAAATGCAGGTGCTTCCCAGAAACAGCAGCTTTTTCACCTGATATCGGTGGCCGCACTCTATCACGTTACATTGAATCTGAAGGTTTTCATAGGCAAAATCAGCAGGCGCGGTATTGTTGGCGTTGATGCCTCCCACCCTTGCCGCCGCCAGAACCACCACGTCCGGCCGTTCCTTCTCAAAAAACTCCCTCACCATGGCCTGACTGGTCAAATCCAGCTCCTTATGCGTCCTTCCGATTATATTTGTATATCCTTTTTCTTTCAGGTTTCTGACAATGGCGCTTCCCACCAGTCCCCGGTGGCCCGCCACATAAATTTTATCTTCTTTCTTCATATTCTCCTCCATTCCAGTTCCGCATCTCCCTTCGGATGGCCCCTTGTCTGGAAGGATTTCCGGCTGCTTTGCATCCTGAAATTCTTCCGGTCATCCTCTGTCCGATGCTGTAAACCCTTCCTCTATCGTGTCCCCCCTGAAAATATCCTCCCCCGCATCTGAGGAAATTTTTACGGGTGAAGCCGGGAAATCCCGGTAGCCTGTTCTGTCGCCCCGGACGGGATAGTAAAAGGTGTAGCCGTGCAGCTCGTAGGGAACCGTTTCAAAATTTTCATAATCCTTCTGTTTCACCAGATATTCCGCCGTCAGTCCCTTTCCTGTTTCCAGGCCGAAAGCCCACAGCTTATAGGATCCGATGAGGATAACGGCAATATAATATATTTTAAATCTGTCCAGATGCGGGCTGATGTGCCGATACAGATATCCCCATACCAGAACGGGGAAAATCCACAGAAACACACAGCCGTATCGAATCAGCGGAGCCGTAAGCAGCCAGAACAAAAAGCAGGCAGCCAGAGTTCCCGCAATATGAAGAAAATCCAGCATATCCCTTTTCCTTTTCACCAGAGCATAAAGGGCAAACAACGCCAGCAAGAGCAGGCCGCTTAAGGCAAGTGCCAGAAAAGCCTTATCGGTTCCGGAAAGCTTCCTTATCCAGTCGGGCAGCCAGCTCGTCACCGGTTCGCCGTACCGGCTCACGTCGCTGTAGCCGCGTCCCCACACCTGTATTTCATGGGCGTCATAATCGGCGGCGCCTTTGGGGATTTTAAAATCAAAGGAAAACAAATCTATGAATGTAAAGGGATATACCAGCCAGCCTGACAGAATCACGTTCCGAATCAGGAAAGGCGCTGCCGTGAGAATTCCCGTTCCGAGAAATTTTGCAATGTCCTTCCCGCTTCCTTTGGTTCGGAGCATCATCACCGCCGGTTTTAAGGTGAGAAGAAGTATCAGCGCGCCGGAGAGCTTCACCGTCATGACCACAACGCAAAGCAGGCACAGCATGGCATAGGGCAGATAGGAGCTTTCCTCATCCTCCAGAAGCTCCAGCCACCGGATAATAATATAAAGCGCCAGAAGCACCATAAAATAGTCGGAGGCCGGCGATATCATCTCGTCAAACAGATTGAGCAGATAGTAAACGCTGACGATTCTTGCAAAATCCGAGAGCCGCGGCCTTCTGCGCGCTCCTCTTTTCCCTGATAATGTCTGTGCTCCTATGCGCCCTGCCCGCTGAATGCGGCGTTCGCCGGATGTGGGCGCTCCCGTCCGGCTCATTGTCCGCACAAAGAACGGCTCCCCGCAGACCAGCGCAAGGAGAAAGGCGAGAAATCCCGCGCAGCAGTGATAGGACTGTCCTCCCAGAAACGCCATGCTGTAAAGGGCCGACAGGCAAAAGGCCGCGCTGTTGTACGCCAGCCGGCTGTGCAAATTGCCAAGCCCCGGCACCACCCCAAATTCCTCAATCCAGCGAATGCTCTGGGCATGATAAAGCCCCGTATCATAATGGATAATTCCCGTGGACGTGCCATAGGCAAATAAAAGGAAAAGCAGTACTGCCACGGCTGCCTTCACCGGCGTCGCCGTCAGTCTGAGCGCATGAAAACTTTCCGCCATTTCCTTTCGGAGGAAAACGATGCACACGCCGCAGCCAAAAAGCAGCAGAAGGTTTGCCGTAAGCCCTACTTTCCCGAAAATACTGAAAATCTGGGCGTAAACCGTCACAACGCCTACGCCGGCGTACAGGCAGCCGGTTTCTCTTTTATATTGAAAATTTCCCTTTCCGCAAATTATCCTGATACACGCAAAGCCCGCCACATAGCAGGTAAAAAGCATGTACGCCCAAATCAACATAACAGAGAGCATCTGCCCATCCTCATCATCCCGGCAGGCCTGCAGTCAGTCCGGCAGGTCTGCTCTGCCAAAGTCAAAGTGTCCGCATCCGTAATCTATGCTTCCCCGTTTTTCCGGCTGTTTCTGTATTCGCTGCTGCTCATTTTGGCAATTGCCTTCATGTCAGCGTCCATCATCATAGCCACCAGTCCGTTAAAGTCCACTTTCCGCTTCCAGCCAAGGGCTTTTTCCGCCTTCGCCGCATTTCCCCAGAGAAATTCCACTTCCGCCGGGCGGTAAAATTCAGGATTCACGTCCACCAGAAGCTTTCCTGTCTCAGAGTCGTATCCTTTTTCATGGATTCCCTGCCCTTCCCACCTTACGGTGATTCCCAGCTCCTTAAACGCCGCTTCCACGAACTCCCGCACCGTGTGGGTTTCATTGGTGGCAAGCACATAATCGTCCGCCTTGTCCTGCTGCAGCATCATCCACATTCCCTCGACATAATCCCCGGCAAAGCCCCAGTCCCGCTTGGCATTCATATTTCCCAGGGAAAGCTTTTCCTGCTTCCCGGCAATTATGTTTGCAATTGCCAGCGTAATTTTACGGGTAACGAAGTTTTCTCCTCTCCTGGGAGATTCATGGTTAAACAATATGCCGTTGCAGGCAAACATATTGTAGGATTCACGGTAATTTACGGTTATCCAGTAGGAATAAAGCTTGGCCACTCCGTAAGGGCTCTTGGGATAAAAGGGCGTCTTCTCGCTCTGGGGCGCCGTTTCGGGGAGCCCGCCGAACAGTTCGGAGGTGGACGCCTGATAGTATCGGCAGTTCCCGCCGTTTACCCGGATTGCCTCGAGGAGCTTTATGGTGCTCACCCCTGTGGCGTCCGCCGTGTATTCGGGCACCTCGAAGGATACCCCCACATGGGACTGAGCCGCCAGATTGTAAACCTCCGTAGGACGGATTTCGCCTATCAGCCGCATCAGGTTGCTGGAATCAGTGGTATCCGCAAAGTGAAGAAAAAACTTCACCTTATTGTAATCCGACTGTAAAATATGCTCAATACGGCCGGTATTGCTGATGCTGTGCCTCCTTATCAGCCCGTGCACCTCATACCCCTTCTCCAGCAGAAATTCCGCCAGATAGGAGCCGTCCTGTCCTGTAACGCCTGTAATTAAAGCTGTTTTTTGCATTTTATTCTCCTTTCGATTGCAAACTGCTTTCCGCCTGCCGGCAGCCGCGGCAACCGCCAAATACCTGATGCCTGCAGGCGCTTCCCTGTCCGCCGCCGCGGGAATCCTCCTTTGCAGACGGCTTATACGCTCATTACGATTACCGCAATGATAATTCCCAAAATGGCGCCCATCAGCACCTGCAGAGGCGTATGTCCCACAAATTCCTTCAGTCTCGCCTCCGCGCTGATTTGCTTACCCATGTTGGTAAATACTTCCAGCATTTCATTTAAAACCTTTCCCTGCCTGCCCGTTTCCATGCGCACGCCCATGGCGTCATGCATCACCACAATGGCGAGAATCGCCGCCATGGCAAATTCATAGCTTCCGCCGCCGTAACGTATCCCCACGGCCGTAGCCAGTCCGCAGACCGTTGCCGAATGGGAGCTGGGCATCCCTCCGCTTCCCACCATTCTCTCCATCACAAACTGTTTTGTGATAAACATATGAATCAGGGTTTTGAGCACCTGGGCCACAAACCACCCCAGCGCGGCGGAAATAAAAATCCGGTTGCCAAATAATTCCGTTAAAAATTTCATCTCGTATCCTCATCACAATGCTTTTTCAGCTATAAGCCTTCCGTTGTTATTTTACCCTTTAATCTCGATTTAGACAAGCCTGATAAAATAAATTGCATGGAAGCCGTTAATCGTAATATTTTCTTAATACTTTCTCTGGTGACTCACGACCTGCGATATGTTATACTGTATGCGTTGGCAATGAGCCGCGCGAGGTTTACTCATTGCCTGCGCAAACAGAAAGTGAGGAAACAGGATGAAAAGATTACAGGTTCTCTTTCTTGCCGCCTTGTCTTCATCTCTTTTTTTATTTGGTTGTGGAAAGGATACGGGAGAAACTGACGCCGTGCCTGACGCTTCGCCCGCCAGGGAGACGCAGTCCGAAGAAATACAGAAGGATGACGGCCTAACGGTCAAAGAATCGATAGAGACGGACATGCCCCCCGAAGATGGTATGGTCAGAAGCCGGATTACCAATGAATGGGTGGACGAATCCGTTGACAAAACCCGTCCCATTGCGGTTTTGGTTCCCAACTCAAAAACTGCAAGCCATTACGGCCTTTCAAAGGCTTCCGTTCTCTATGAATGCAGCGTTGAAAACGACCTTACGAGGCTGATGGCGATATATGACGACTGGAACGGCATTGATAAGCTGGGAAATATACGGAGCGGGCGCGACTATTTTATGTACTGGGCATTTGAATGGGATGCCATCTTTATTCATTACGGCGGGCCCTTTTACATGGACAGCCTCGTTGAGCGCATCGACACTCAGAACATTGACTGCATCAGCTATCCGAAGGCAAGCTACAGGGATTCCGCAAAAAATTCCACGGACAATGCGTTTACCGACACGGACAGAATTAAAAATGCTGCCAATCACTACGGTTATCCCCTAGAGTACAGGGAAGATTATGCGGACGAAGAACATTATTTGTTTGCCCCGGAAACGGCTCCGAACACCCTGGAGCAGTACCCTGACGCGGTCGCCGCTTCCAAAATCGATATGGCTCCCGCCTATCCTGTCACAAATCCATATTTTTTATATAACGAGGAGACAGGACTCTATGACAGATACCAGAATATACCGGGAGAGGGCGACGGCCCTCACATTGATTTGGCCGATAACGAACAGCTCTCCTTTAAAAACCTGCTGATTCAGAATACCTATTATGAAGTCAGGGACCAGAAAGGTTATCTTTCTTTTCAATGCCATGACAATACCCGCGACGGCTGGTTTTTTACAAATGGAAAAGGCATTCATGTTACCTGGGAAAAAGCTTCTGATTACGGCGCCACCAGTTACTATGACGATAACGGAAATGAAATCAAGCTGAACACCGGAAAGACAATGGTCTGCATTCTTAAGGAAGGCGATACGTTCCTGGTGGATGGAAAGACCGTGGAGTCCGACTGAATAACATACAACAAACGCCGCTTCGCAGAACGGCTTATTGTAACAAAAGCTCCGGGAGCTTAAATCCCCGGAGCTTATTATTTTCCTTATTCACCCAAACCGTTCTCAATTGCCTTCACCAGGGTCGCAAGCGCCTCGGCTTCATCCTCGCCTTCACAGACAAATTCAACTTCATCCCCGCATTTCACACAGGCACCTAAAACACTTAACACGCTCTTGGCGTTTGCAGTACTGCCCCTGAAAGAAAATGTAATCAGCGACTTGAACTGCATTGCCTCCTTACACAGGATACCTGCCGGTCTCAGGTGAAGGCCCGTCGGGTTCTTAATAACCACTTTCTGGCTTACCATACCGTTTCCCTCCCATTCGTTTTCTGCTCCGGTTACAGCATAATATTCTGAATCAGTGCGGCAAGCTTATTTGCCTCCTTCTCAATCATCTTCTGGTCCTTGCCCTCAATCATAACCCGCACGAGGGGCTCTGTTCCCGAAGGACGGATTAATACTCTGCCTTCGCCGGCGAACTTATCCGTAAGCTCTTTAATCGCGCTGGCAATTTCAGGGTATTCCATATATTTTTCTTTTTTGTGGTTGGGCACCTTTGCGTTTACCAGCGCCTGAGGCAGTACCTCCATGACGGACGCAAGCTCCGACAAAGGTTTGCCGGTTTCCACCATTACCTTCAAAAGATGCAGCGCGCTTAAGAGGCCGTCTCCCGTGGTATTTTCCTTCAGGAAAATGATGTGGCCCGACTGTTCGCCTCCGAGGCTGGCTCCGATTTCCTTCATTCTCTCAAGCACATACCTGTCGCCGACCTTTGTCTGCTCGATATGGATTCCTTCCTTTTCTCCCATGAGGAAGAAACCGAGGTTGCTCATGACAGTCGCCACAATGGTATCATCCGTCAGCTCGCCGTTTTCTTTCATATGGCTGCCCACAATGGCCATAATCTGGTCGCCGTCCACCACTCTGCCCTGCTCATCCACCGCCATCAGTCTGTCGGCGTCGCCGTCAAAGGCAAGGCCGATATCCGCCTTCTCGTAGACCACCCTTGCCATCAGCTCCTCCATATGGGTAGAGCCGCAGTTGGCGTTAATGTTGGTTCCGTCGGGCATG
Organism: uncultured Lachnospiraceae bacterium; assembly: GCA_910577275.1. Taxonomy (GTDB): domain Bacteria; phylum Bacillota; class Clostridia; order Lachnospirales; family Lachnospiraceae; genus Suilimivivens. The sequence continues at coordinate 116,381 of CAJTMW010000008.1, read as the reverse complement.
TTATGGATGGCAACCACGTTGCCGCCAAGCTCTCTGAGCGCTTCCACGGAAGTATAGTGAGCAGCTCCCTCCGCACAGTCCACAACGATTTTCAGCTTCGATAAGTCCACATTTACGGAGCGGATGGAATGGTTGATATATTCTTCTCTCGCATCCGTACGATATTTGATTTTCCCCACGTTAGGCCCTGTGGGAAATTTAATGCCGTTCATATTGTTTTTGATAACATCCTCGATTTCATCCTCCAGGGCGTCCGGCAGCTTATAGCCGTCCCCATCAAAAAACTTGATTCCGTTAAACTCCACCGGATTGTGGGACGCCGAAATCACAACGCCCGCATCCACCTTATATTTTCTGGTGAGGTATGCTACCGCCGGAGTGGGAATCACTCCTACGTACACGGCATTGGCGCCCACGGAGCAGATACCCGCCATCAGGGCGTTGGCCAGCATATCTCCTGAAATTCTGGTATCGCAGCCTACCATAATGGTCGGCTTATGCATGTTTTCCTTTGTAAGCACATAGGCTCCTGCCTGCCCTAACTGCATTGCAAGCTGTAATGTCAGCTCGTCGTTTGCAACGCCTCTGACGCCGTCCGTACCAAATAATCTACTCATTTTCTTCTTCCTCCAGTTCTGAAATATGCAAAGTTACGGTAACCGGTCTTACCATTTCCACTTCCTCAGGCAGCCCGAAATCAACCGCCACCGAGAAAAATCCTGTCTCCGGCACATCTGTTCCTCTTAGCTGCATCCATCTTTCAATATCCACCGTACCGCTGATACCGCTTGCCTGCACGGCAGCCACATCTCTTGAAAGTCCCCTGATTTCCATAATAAAGGTTTCATCCAGACCGGAAATACTGGCGTCATATCCTTCCGGAAGGTTTGTAATCCTGACCCTTTCGCTTCTGATTTCCATCCTCTTGGAAGCCTCCTGCTCGATGCGCACGGTAACCGTACGCACGGCGTCCGAAGGATTCGCCAGAGTAACATTGTCAGGAAGATAAGGACGGATATCCACTTCTGTCTGCCAGTCCTCCGTCATATCCGTAATATCAAGCGCTTCCGCCGGCACTTCTATGGAGGCGATATTCTTAAGCGCACCTGCCCTGCCGGCAATGAGAACCTCTCCGCCGTTGCCTTCAATTTCGCCGGTGTACCGATAACCGGAGGCCGCCTCTCCCTCCACGGTAAAGTTCACCGGAACGCTCTTTGTCTGAGCAATGCTCACCTTCACGCTCACAGACTTGATATTTAATGTCGCGCCGCTGACGTCTACCTCCACATCCTCCGAATCATAAAACTTAATTTCCGCATTGGTGAGAATATCGCTGGTCATTCCGCTGACGTCCACTTCCACCGAGGCCCTTGCAATCCTGTCGATTACGGACTGTGGCCCGGAAATTCTTACAAGGTTCTGGTCGGTTGTAATATCTCCTATGATATATCCGTTTTCCTGCTTTCCGACCGCTGTTGCCTTCAGAGCAAGAGCCTTGCTTCTCTTATTTTCAATATTGAGCTTAACCGTATCGATACTGCCCGTGATGCTCACAATATCTCTGTAGGAGACGTCTGTCGAGAGCTTAATGGAAATCGTGTCCAGACTGCTCAGCTCGCTGACGTCCGCCGTCGCGATAATATTATCGGCCTTCAATTCACTGATGACAGAACGGGGCGCCCGCACCACCACTCTGCTGATGACATCCGTGTCGTCGAGAATTTCATATACCTGATTGGAATCCGTAATCAGATTTGTATTTAAAAGCTTAACCGGTATATTGTAATAGGGCTGAGGAACCGTCGGGTCGTTCATGCTGTTGACTACCAGCCAGAGCACCAACGCGCAAAAAACAGACGCCAGCTTCAGTCCGATGTTGTTTGTCAATCTATTTTTCACCTTTCGACCGTCCCTTCCACAGAATCTTTTTCCGACTCTCTGTCTCCGGCTTATTCTGTATTAATTTCAGTCTTTCCTTCAGGGCGTCGCCGCTTAATCCCCGCTCTAACTTTCCTTCATATGCCACGCTGATTTTTCCGGTTTCCTCGGACACGATTACGGTGAGGGAATCCGTCACCTCGGATATTCCCACGCCGGCTCTGTGCCTGGTTCCCAAATCCTTGCTGAGCTGCATATTATCCGACAGGGGAAGATAACAGGTGGCGGAAGTTACCCTGTTGCCCCTGACAATTATGGCTCCGTCGTGAAGGGGGGTGTTGTGTTCAAAAATATTGATGAGAAGCTGGCTTGTAACAATGCCGTCCACATCGATTCCTGTCCTCTCGTATTCCGTAAGGCGCTGATTTTGTTCCATCACAATCAGAGCACCGGTTTTCACCTTGCCCATCTCCACGCATGCCTTTGCAATTTCATTGATTGTCTTGTCGGAAAATCTGCCCTCCGGCGAACTTCTTCCCACTTCAAAGGGAAGGATGGAAGTTAAGATATTTTTCCTGCCAAGCTCGTCGATTGCCTTCCTCAGCTCCGGCTGCAGAATTACCACCACGGCCGTCGCCACTACGCCGAAAGTATTCTGCACTATCCAGATAATGGTGTTCATTTCAAAGTATGCGGCAATCAGAATAAAAGCCACAATAACAAAAAATCCTTTAAGTACCGACCATGCCTTTGTATTTTTAATCCATACCAGCACATAATACAGTACAAATGCAAGGATGATGATTTCCACAATATCCGTCCAGCGCAAGCCTGACATACGTGACAGGGATATCTCGCTAAGTTCCTTTATATATATCATTTTCAGTCATTCCCCGTTACTTTAAAATACTGATTTTTAATTATTATTTTTCGGGTGGCTGCCCGAAGAATGCTTTCTGGTGGCATTAATCCGTTTGACAGTCCTTGAGGGCGTCGATACCGTAAACTTGGGTATTGCTTTTACATAGTAGTAATATTCGTCATCCTCAAACTGAACCTTCTCCGTCCGGCTGTAATCCAGATTAAAGGAAAAGAATTCCACTACCTTTGCTATCAGCACGGCGATAATTGTCCCGATAATAATGCCTCCGAAAGATACGTTGGTATCAAACATCAAATCGCCCACCAGCAGTAAAACCACGTCCGTAAGCGCCCCGGCTATGATTGCAATGGTCCACGCATGGTCAACCGACATTCTCCTGATTAAATACACAACGGTGATGGTTGCGGCAAAAGCGGCTATGGTGAGCAGCATCTCTTTATTGTCAAGAAAACTGTCGATAATGAACCGGAACCTGGTTGCCATATCGTCCGAGTCCATACTCATAATTGCGGTTGCGTTGTCGGTGACATGGCCAATCAGAAAGCTTACCACAACGCCGCAGCCCACGGATACCGCGCTGGCCGGCGTTCCCAAAAGCCCCATTGCCAGAGGCATCACATAAGGGATTTTAAGTACAAAGCACATAGGCGTAAGTATTACCACCAGGGCGTCCTTTGGCGAAAATCTGAAGTAAAGCAGAAACATTACCAGAAATATCACCAGCATAATAGCCGCACACTCCAGAGATAACGCGTAAAGATGCAGTATCATAAAGAGCGCCGACACAAAAATAATAAAGTTCATCGGCATGAAAGAACACATAAGGGCAATAATCAGCACAATGGAAATGCTGTCCAGCCTGTGCATATAGCCGATTTTCCCGTTGAGCATCATCATTGCGGCAAGCGCGATGACAAGCTTCATCAGCGGTTTCAGATATACTTCATATTTACTGATAAAAGTTTTAATGTACTGTCTTGCAACTAGTAAGGTTGTCATATGGTTTTCCTCGTTTATTTTTCATACATTCCCGCTAATTTCCTGAGATTCCCGTAATAATTTTTCAGGCTTTTTCTGGCTCTGCTGTAGCGGACTGAAAACAGAATATAAGACAGAACCCCGTATGCACCTACAGAGCATAAATAAATCGTAATAATACTCTTTCCATACTCCAGCAGATTCATCTTATAAATATCCTGCATCAGTTCTTCAAAATTATAAAAAATGTAGACCGCGAACAATGCAAAAAAAGATATCGTAGCGGCAATAATCGACTTCAAAATCTGGAAACCAATGTAATCGCCTCTGAAGTAATTAACGATTGAAATATCCTTTTTCCCTTCGTTTGCTTCATAAGAAGCCAGCTTGGTCATAAGGATGACCCTTTCTTCATTTATCATATCCGTACCTTCCAAATGTCATTGAGAAGCGCTCTCATGCGCGCACCGGCCGCTAGGCGGCCTTTCGGCTGCGGCGGACTGCCGGCGTTATTTCAGGAAACGCATTTTGTCGCCGTCGCTCTTTCTTGGTTTGGCCGCCGGCGCCTTGGGCTTACCCATCTCCATGGTATGACGCAGCTCGTTCGTCAGCTCCCCTTTGCACTTGTCGCAGAAACGCCCGGACTTAATCATTGCCCCGCAGCTTTCGCAGGGAATTCTTATAGGCGAGTCGTCGGAAAACTGCAGACGCTCCTCGCGTATCCACTGACGAATCTGGCTGGTTTCCACCTCGCACTCCTCTGATACTTCCTTGATGTCGGCGCCCTGATGCTCCCGGATATACGACTTTACCTCCTGGAATTTCGCCTCCATGCCTTCCTTACACCTCGGACAAATCACAGGTCCCAAAACATAGTTAAAGATTCTGCCACATTTCTTACAATTACGTACATTCATAATCTTCCTCATTTCCGCGCTGCTTTTTATACATCATGGAGTTTGCGGACGCAGCGCAGACACAAACTCCTTAAAATGAAACTCCGGTTTTATATCCCTCTGCCGATTGTCAATGCCATAAAATAGACCCTTGTGACACCAGCCCCTGCCAAAACCCGTGCCATCTCGTCAACGGTGGAACCCGTTGTGTATATATCGTCAATAATTACAATCGTCTTTAATTTTACATCATTTTGACAGATTTTGAAAGCCCTTTTCAAATTATTTTGCCTCTCCGTCTGGCTTAAGGCTTTGAGAGGCCGGGTTTTCCGCTCTCTCCGTATCAGAGCCGTGTTCACCGGGATTCCTGAACATGCCGATAGCTCTCTTGCAATCAGCTCCGCCTGATTGTACCCCCGCTTTCTTTTTCTTGAGGCGTGCACCGGTACCGGCACCAGAGCCTGCGGCCGTATCGCCATAAGCCATTGCCGCTTTTTTTCATACAGCTCCCTTCCGTAAAAAGACGCGTACTCCGTCCTTCCCCCGTACTTGAAACGGGAAATGGAATCCGCCATACTCCCGTAATCGTACAGCGCGGTTCCCTGTATAAAATAGTGCTCTTTCTTTTCGCAGTCCCCGCAGTACTCTCGCTCCCCGCTCCTTAACTGTTTGCCGCACTTCATGCAGAACGGCTCTTTTATGTATATGATTTTATCCTGACATTCTTTACAAAGCCCTTTCCCCGGGCGGTCCGAAATTCCGTCGCAAACAACGCACCGCTCTGGGAACAGCAGGTTCAGCAGTCCCTCCCCTGTTCTCATTTACCCTCCATTTCCCTGATTCTGTCGCACAGGCCGGTGTACCGCTCATGCTGTCTTTCGTTCGCTATCATCTCCCGAATCGTCTGCCGGCTGCCCAGAATGGTAACGCATTTCCTTGCCCGGGTTACCGCCGTGTACAGAAGGTTCCTGTTCAAAAGCATTCTCGGCCCGGATAAAACAGGCAGAATCACCGCCGGATATTCGCTTCCCTGGGACTTATGTATGGTAACCGCATAGGCAAGTTCAATTTCATCCAGACCTGAAAAGGGGTATTCGATTCGCTTATGCTCGTCGTATTCCACCGTCACCGTCTGGGCCGCCTCGCTGATTTCCCTGATAATTCCCACGTCCCCGTTAAATACCCCCATACCCTTGTCGATGGCGATTCCGTATTTACTGAGAATTTCCCATGGAATCTGGTAGTTGTTCTTAATCTGCATCACCTTATCCCCCTGGCGGAAAAGCCGCTCTCCTGACCGGCATTCCTTTTTCTCCTCCGAAGGCGGGTTCAGATATCTCTGCAGGATTTCATTTAAAACCTCCACTCCAAGGTTTCCTTTTCTCATGGGCGTAAGCACCTGTATGTCATAGGGCCCGGCTTCCACAAAGGGCGGAAGCTTTTCCCGAATCAGCAAAATCATATGCTTGTAAATCACATTGACGTCCCCTCTTTCCAGAAAAAAGAAGTCCATGCTCTTATTATCCAGCGCAATCTCCTCTCCCCGGTTGATTTTGTGGGCGTTCACCACAATATCGCTCTCCCCAGCCTGTCTGAAAATCCTTTTCAGAATTACAACCGGAAAGGCTTTGCTGGCGATTAAATCCGCAAGCACCTGCCCCGGCCCCACGCTGGGAAGCTGGTCCACATCTCCCACCATAATCAGTCTGGTTCCCACACTGACCGCCGACAGCAATGCCCGGAAAAGAAAAATATCCACCATGGACATTTCATCAATGATAATCACGTCCGCCTCTAACGGATTCTCCTCATTTCTCTCAAATTGCGCCCGTCTCCCTGCCTCCGTGTCCGTCCCTTCTGTCCCGGCGCTTTCCACGGCTCCGTTTACTTCCAGCAGTCTGTGGATTGTCCGTGCTTCATACCCGGTGGCTTCCGTCATACGCTTGGCTGCCCGCCCCGTGGGGGCCGCAAGAAGAATATCCATCCCCTCCGCCTCAAAGTAGCGAATCATGGTGTTTATGGTGGTGGTTTTCCCTGTCCCCGGTCCTCCTGACAAAATCATAATGCCTGATTTTATACTTTGAAGCACCGCCTCCCTTTGCAGCTCGTCCAGAGTAATCCCCTGTTCCTTCTCAAGGCACAAAAGCACCCCCTGCATCTCCTTTTCCTCCGTTATGGAAATATTGAGGTCATGAAGCATTCTGGCACAGCCAAGCTCCGCATAATAATAGGACGAAGCATATACCCTGTATTCTTCACCGTTTTTCTTAATCACAAGCTTTTTATCCATTGCCAGATTGGACAACTGCGGCTCCATCACCTCCTCCGGCAGCCCTAAAAGCTGCGCTGTCCGCCGCTTCAGCACCTCCCCGGGCAGATAAATATGCCCCTCCCCGGCGGCCTGCAGCAGCGTATACAAAATCCCGCTTCTTATTCGGTAGTCGGAGTCTGTGTGGATTCCGATTCTGGCGGCAATTTCATCCGCCTTTTTGAAGCCGATTCCATCCACATCCTCGGCAAGCCGGTAAGGATTTTCCTTCATAATCCCGTACAGCTCCATGCCGTATTTCCTGTAAATTTTTACCGCCATTGTATTGGAGATACCGTACCGCTGTAAAAAGACAAAGGCATCTCTCGCATCCTTCTTTTCTATTACCTGCGCGGCAATTTCCATTGCCTTTCTCTCGCTGATTCCCTTTACCTCCGCAAGGCGTTCCGGCTCCTCCTCAATAATGCGGAAGGTATCCTCCCCGAACTTTTTCACGATTCTCGCCGCCATTGCCTCTCCGATGCCCTTGATTGCCCCTGAGCCCAGATAGCGGCGCATACTCTCCGCGTCGTTTGGCTCCACCGTCTTAAAGCGCTCCACCTTTAACTGCTCGCCGTATAAGGGATGCTCCACAAAGCTGCCCTGCAGCTCCAGCGTCTCGCCGGCTTCCACGGAATGGAGAGTTCCCACGCAGACCAGCTCCTCTCCCTCCACAGCCAGGGAAATCACCGCATAGCCGTTCTCTTTATTCTGATAAATAATATGGTCCACATAGCCCGTTACCGTATCCAAAGCTTTTCCTCCGCTTAATTTCCTGCCGCCCGTCCGGCGTTATCAGAGATATTTACAGTAAAAAGGCTGCCAAATAAAGCGGTCGCCCGCCTCATTTCTGCAGCCTTGATATTGCATTATAAGTCAATTACTTATATATTGTAGTTCCTTTTCATCTGCTCATACATCATCTGCGCAAGCCCCAGCCCCTGAAGGTCTGTGGAGGTGCTTGCAAGCTCCTGAATCGCACTGTCCTTAAAGAAATCCACCAGCCCGCTGGAGGAAGAACTGCTCTCCTCGCTCTTGAAGCAGTCCACCGTCTTCTGCATTTCCTTAAACACCTGCTCAAGGAAATAGGATTCGAACTGCTTGCAGACATCCATCAGCTCTTTGTCCGACGCCTTGGAATAATCTGCACCGTCAATCTTTTCTTTTAATTTTGCATCCGCCGTGTTCTGCGTCTTAATAAAATCCGTATAAGCGGAAATTGCGCCTACATCCATATATTTTACCTCCCGTTTCCAGTCAGGCCGCCGCCCCTGCCACGTTTGATGACAGAGCCGCGTCCAATAACTCAGCCCTGCCCGGCACTATCAGTTATCTCTTGAGATTGTTAGCCGTCTGCATCATATCGTCCGAGGTGGTGATTGCCTTGGAGTTCATCTCGTAGGCTCTCTGAGCCACAATCAGATTTACCATCTCATCCGCCACCTGAACATTGGAGCCCTCGAGATAGCCCTGAACCATCTTGCTCTTCTGCACGTTCCGGTTGGTAGCTTCATTTAAAACCGCGCCGCTTGCTTCCGTCACCTGCCATAAGGTGTCGCCCGCCCTCTCAAGGCCGCCGGGATTATTAAACTGGTACATACCGATATTCATACCGTTAATCTGTCTCGGGTTGTTCTGCGCATCAGGATAGCAGATAGCGCCGTCCCCTGTAATCGTAATTTTGCTGGTGACATATGTACTGGGCAGCGTAATCGCCTGTCCTCTGGAATTCAGTACCGGAAGTCCGTCCTGATTCGTCAGCATCATGCCGTTTCTGCCGTTGGTGGCCCAGGTGAAATCACCGTTACGGGTATAGTAGGTCTCGCCGTCTTCCCCGCGGACTGCAAAAAATCCGTCTCCTTCAATTGCAAAGGACGTGTCGCTCTCGGATGAGAGGAGCGGTCCCTGCCTGAAAAGGGAATTGATGGAGGAGGTCCTCACGCCTAAGCCTACCTGCGAGCTTGTGGGCTTTGCCTCCCCGTTTGCCGTGGTGGTCGCCGTCTGCAGCGTCTGATATAACAGGGATTTGAATTCCGCCACCTGGCCTTTGTATCCCACGGTATTTACATTTGAAAGATTGTTTGCGATTGTGTCTACATTTGTCTGCTGGGCGTTCATTCCTGTCGCCGCAGTCCATAAGCTTCTAACCATCAGTTACCTCCCTACAACTTGCCAAGCTGATTCGCTGCAATATCCAGCGTGCTGTCAAAGGTTGTAATCATTTTCTGGTTGCTGTCGTATGCGCGCGCAACCGTAATCATATTCACCATCTCCGTAACCACCGACATATTGGGCATTTCCAGATACCCCGAATATACCTGCGCCGGAGCTTCGCTCTCCTCCGCCCCCTCTATCGGCTGGAAATAGTTCTCGCCGTAGCGCTCTAAATAATTATAATCTGCAAAGTCGGCAACCTGAATGGTCGCCGCCACTCTTCCGTTCTGAATTATCTGACCGCTTCTGTTTACCGAGGCTTCGGCCAGCGGGTCAATTTTAATGGGCGTGCCGTTTTCATCCAGCACCGCGTCGCCGTCTCTGGTAACCAGCCTGCCGTCCTGGGTCAGCGCAAAATTTCCGTCCCTTGTATATTTCGTGGAAGTCTCTCCCGTCTTGCTGGTAAATTCAATTGCAAAAAATCCCTTATCCGACAGCGCCAAATCAAAGGTATTGTCAGTCGTCTTAAAGCCGCCCTCGGAAAAATCCGTGTAGCCCTCGCCGATTTTCACGCCCGGATTATGATACCCCATTCTTTTGGCCAGATTGTAGCCTTCCGTAGCGTCCTTAATCTTATAAGCCAGAATGTCGTCAAAGGACTGGCTGGTAGCGCCTTCCTTCTTGTATCCGTTTGTGGCTGCATTCGCCAGGTTGTTGGTAAGCACATCCATCCTGTGCTGTTCGTTAATCATGCCTGTAAAGGCGGTATATAATCCCTTAACCAATGAATAAAACCTCCAGTTCTGCTGTTTTCGGCTCCCGCGCCAGAACTTTCCGCCGCGCGGCCCGCGCCTTAGTCTTCCCTGTAGCCGCCAAGGAATTCCACGTATTTTCCCGTGCCGATGGCAACTGCAGTCATAGGGTCCTCCGCCGTCATGGTATTGATTCCCGTCTTCTCGGCAATCAAATCCTCAAGTCCGCGAAGCAGGCTTCCCCCGCCTGTAAGGACAATTCCCCTGTCGGCAATATCCGCCGCAAGCTCGGGGGGCGTTTTCTCCAATACGCTGTGAATGGTGTCAATAATCTGTGCCGTCGCCTCCTTGAGAGCTTCTTCTGTCTCCTCCGAGGAAACCTTTACCGTCTTGGGAAGTCCCGTAACCAGATTCCGTCCCCTCACGTCCATGTAATCAACCTCAGGACGCCTGAATGCGGAACCAATTTTTATTTTCACATCTTCGGCGGTTCTCTCGCCGATAAGCAGATTATGCTTCTTACGCATATATCTCACAATCGCCTCGTCAAAATCATCCCCGGCAATCTTGATGGACGCGCTCACCACCGTTCCGCCAAGAGAAATCACGGCGATATCGGAAGTACCGCCGCCGATATCCACTATCATATTTCCGCAGGGCTTGGAAATGTCGATTCCGGCTCCGATTGCCGCCGCAATAGGCTCCTCAATGATGAAAACGTCTCTTGCGCCCGCCTGAAGGGTCGCGTCGTCAACCGCCTTTTTCTCCACCTCTGTGACGCCGCTTGGCACACATACGGCAATACGGGGCTTCCTGAACGTCTTCTTGCCGATTGCTTTCTGGATAAAATACTTCATCATCTGTTCCGTCACTTTGTAATCGGAAATTACTCCCTGACGCAAAGGACGCACGGCGACAATGTTTCCGGGAGTCCTTCCGAGCATCAGCCTGGCGTCCTCCCCGATTGCCTTAATCTTCTCCGTATCTCTATCGAAAGCTACCACCGAAGGCTCCTTGAGGACGACTCCTCTGCCTCTGATGTAAACTAAAATGCTGGCGGTTCCCAAATCAATTCCAATATCCGTGTACTGCATCGCCTTGTACCCCTTTCTTACTTTAACAAAATGAACGTATTTCTATAATTACAATGAGCCGGCCCGCAAAACATGACAGCGTTTGCCTGAACCCGTATTTCCTGTAATCAGACACATATAGAGTTATTATAACCCATAGAAATACATTTTCAAAGGGGTTTCATAAAAAATTTATAAAAATGGACGCAAAGCCCCGAAACGGTTCCTTCCGTTTCGTTCTGCCGCGTCCATGCTACGAGTTATTTATCGGTATTTCTCCCGATTATCTTTATACTTCTTCAACATTTTTTTCACATACCGGCCTGTATAGGAGGAAGGATGCTCCGCAACCTCCTCTGGCGTCCCGCAGGCAACCATCTCGCCGCCCCTGTCTCCGCCCTCGGGCCCCATGTCGATGATATAGTCGGCCGTCTTGATTACGTCAAGATTGTGTTCAATCACCACCACCGTATTGCCGCCTTCCACCAGCCTGTGCAGAATTTCCACCAGCTTGTGAACGTCCGCAAAATGAAGACCCGTTGTGGGCTCGTCCAGAATGTAAATGGTATTTCCCGTGCTCCTTTTGGAGAGCTCCGTCGCCAGTTTGATTCTCTGAGCCTCGCCGCCGGAGAGGGTGGTGGAGGGCTGTCCCAGCTTCACATAGGAAAGTCCCACATCGTTTAAGGTTTCTATTTTGCGGCGGATGGAGGGCAGATTTTCAAAGAAAGGCACCGCCTCCTCCACCGTCATATCCAGCACATCATAAATATTTTTTCCTTTATAGCGCACCTCCAGAGTTTCCCGGTTGTAGCGCTTCCCGCCGCAGACCTCGCAGGGCACATACACGTCCGGCAGGAAATGCATCTCGATTTTGATAATTCCGTCCCCGCCGCAGGCTTCGCATCGTCCGCCTTTCACATTAAAGCTGAAACGGCCTTTCTTGTAGCCTCTCGCCTTGGCGTCCGGTGTTCCGGCAAACAAATCCCTTATCATGTCGAAAACGCCCGTATAGGTGGCCGGGTTGGAGCGGGGCGTGCGCCCGATGGGCGACTGGTCGATGTTAATCACCTTATCCAGCTTCCCGATACCGGAAATACTCTTGTGCTTTCCCGGAATCGTCCGCGCCCGGTTCAAATCCCTTGCCAGCCTTTTATATAAAATCTCGTTTACCAGAGAGCTTTTCCCTGAGCCGGAAACGCCGGTCACGCAGGTCATGACTCCCGTGGGAATATTCACCGTAATGTTTTTCAGGTTGTTTTCCCTTGCCCCTGTTACCGTCAGCCACCCTTTGGGCTGCCTCCGCTCCTCTGGCACCGGCACCTGCTTTTTCCCGGAAAGATACTGGCCCGTAATGGAATCCTCCACCTCCATGATTTCCTGAGCCGTGCCCGCAGCCACCACTTCCCCGCCGTGAGAGCCCGCCCCCGGGCCGATATCCACCACGTAATCCGCTTCCAGCATGGTATCCTCGTCATGCTCCACCACAATCAGGGTGTTGCCCAAATCACGGAGATTTTTCAGGGTGTTCAAGAGCTTGTCGTTGTCCTTCTGATGAAGCCCGATGCTGGGCTCGTCCAGAATATAGCACACGCCTACCAGACCGGAGCCAATCTGGGTTGCCAGACGGATTCTCTGAGCCTCTCCGCCGGACAGCGTCCCCGTTGCCCTGGACAGGGAAAGATATTCCAGTCCCACGTCCACCAGAAAGCCCACTCTCGCATTGATTTCCTTGAGCACCTGCTTTCCGATAAGCATCTGCTGACTGGAAAGCTTCATATTATTAAGGAAGCTGTAAAGCTCTCTGATGGAAAAGGATGTGATTTCATAAATATTTTTATCGCAGACGGTCACCGCAAGAGATTCTTTTTTCAGACGCATCCCGTTACATTCCTTACAGGGCGTAATTCTCATGTAGGTCTCGTACTCCTGCTTGATAATATCGGAGCCTGTCTCTCTGTACTTCCGCTCCATATTTTTAATCAGTCCCTCAAAGGCCACCGGATAGACGCCCTCTCCCCTCTGACCCTTATAGTGTACCTTCACCTCCCGGCCTTCCGTTCCGTAAATCAGCATATGAAAGACCTTCTCCGGCAAATCCTGTACAGGCGTATCCAGGCTGAACTTATATTCTTTGGCAAGAGCCTGCAAAAGAGCGTTGGTAAAGCTGCCGGCGTCCCCCGAGGACTGCCAGCCCATCACCTGAATCGCCCCCTGGCTAAGACTCAGCGTCCTGTCGGGAATCATGAGCTCCGGGTCGAATTCCATCTTGTAGCCCAGTCCGAAGCACACGGGGCAGGCCCCGAAGGGGTTATTAAAGGAAAAGCTCCTCGGCTCGATTTCGCTGATGCTGATTCCGCAGTCCGGGCAGGCAAAGCTCTGACTGAAATTGATGGGCTCCCCGTCAATCACGTCCACCACAAGCAGCCCCTCCGCCAGCGCAAGCACGCTTTCCACAGAATCCGTAAGGCGCCTTTCGATTCCCGGCTTTACCACAAGCCTGTCAACCACGATTTCAATATTGTGCTTGATATTTTTATCCAGCCTGATTTCCTCTGTCAGCTCGTAAAGATTGCCGTCAATGCGCACACGGACATAACCGCCCTTTCTGGCGCGGTCTAAAACCTTCACGTGTTCGCCCTTCCTCCCCCTTACCACCGGGGCAAGCAGCTGGATTCTGGCACCCTCCGGCAGCTCCATAATCTGGTCCACCATCTGGTCCACGCTCTGCTTTTTGATTTCCTTCCCGCAGTTCGGACAATGGGGAATCCCGATTCTGGCATACAAAAGCCTGAAATAATCATAAATTTCCGTAACCGTCCCCACCGTGGAACGGGGATTGCGGTTGGTAGATTTCTGGTCGATGGAAATCGCCGGGGACAATCCCGTAATGGACTCCACATTGGGCTTTTCCATCTGTCCGAGAAACTGTCTTGCATAGGAGGAAAGGGACTCCATATATCTTCTCTGCCCCTCCGCATAGAGCGTGTCAAAAGCCAGAGAGGACTTGCCCGAGCCGGAAAGCCCTGTAAACACCACCAGCTCGTTTCGGGGAATATCCAGATTCAGGCTCTTTAAATTATGCTCGTTGGCTCCCCGCACCTTGATATACTCCCGGGGGCGCATTTTGGGAGCTTCTATATTTTTATCTGATAATTTCATTGAAATTTACCGTGCCTTTCGTAATGTTTATTTCGTCGTCTCTTTCCACAATTCTTCCGGATTATCGCAGACATTTCCTTTTTGTCAGCTTTTACTTCCCTGATTCCTCTTTCCGCTCGTCATCCTCCAGAGCCTTTAATTTCTTTTTCAGCTCCACCATCTTGTCGCGCAGCTCCGCCGCCGCCTCAAAGTTAAGGTCCGCCGCCGCCTTCTTCATCTGCTTTTCAATATCCGCAACCAGCTTCTCCAGCTCCTTCCGGCTCATGGACTCAGGGTCTTTCTCAAACCGGAGTTCTTCCTTCGCGATGACTTTGGAAATACTGATAAGGTCGCGAACCGCCTTTCTGATGCTCTGAGGCGTAATATGATGCTCCTCATTATACTTCTGCTGAATGGCCCGCCGCCTTCCGGTCTCCTCAATGGCCGCCGCCATAGAGTCCGTCATCTGGTCGGCATACATAATAACATGGCCGTCCACATTACGCGCCGCCCGTCCTATGGTCTGAATCAGCGAAGTCTCCGAACGGAGGAACCCTTCCTTGTCCGCGTCCAATATTGCCACCAGAGAGATTTCCGGGATATCCAGTCCCTCCCTGAGCAGGTTAATTCCCACCAGCACATCAAATACATCCAGACGCATATCCCTGATAATTTCCGCTCTCTCAAGAGTATCGATATCCGAGTGCAGATACTTCACCCGGATTCCCACATCGTTCATATAATCCGTAAGGTCTTCCGCCATCCGCTTCGTCAGCGTGGTCACCAGCACCTTGTTATGCTTTGCCGTCTCCTTATTTATCTCCGAAACCAAATCGTCAATCTGCCCCTCCACCGGACGCACAAAAATCTCCGGGTCGAGAAGCCCTGTAGGGCGAATCACCTGCTCCGTCCGAAAAAGCTCATGCTCCTGCTCATACTTTGAAGGCGTTGCCGACACAAACAGCATCTGGTCAATATGCTGCTCAAACTCCGCAAAGCAAAGGGGCCGGTTGTCAAGTGCGGAGGGCAGACGGAAGCCATAGTCAACCAGTGTGGTTTTCCGGGAGCGGTCTCCCGTATACATGGCGCCAATCTGCGGAATCGTCATATGGGACTCGTCTATGATAATCAGATAATCGTCCCCGAAAAAGTCCATCAGAGTGTGGGGCATAGCGCCTGCCGGCATCCCCGCAAGGTGCCTGGAATAATTCTCGATTCCCGAGCAAAATCCCGTCTCCCGAAGCATCTCAATGTCAAAATTCGTCCGCTCGGCAATCCGCTGAGCCTCCAGCAGCTTGTCCTCGCTCTTAAAATAACGGACCCTTTCTTCCAGCTCCGCTTCTATATTTATACATGCCCTGTTGATCTTCTCCTGAGGCACCACATAATGGGAGGTGGGGAAAATTGCAATGTGCTCAAGGGTCGCATGCACCTTGCCGGACAAAGGCTCCACCTCTGCTATTCTGTCTATTTCATCCCCGAAAAATTCCACACGTATCAGATAATCTCCGCCCTGTCCGGGATAAATCTCCAGCACATCGCCCCTGACGCGGAAGCAGCCTCGTCCCAAATCCATATCGTTTCTGTCATACTGAATATCAATCAGCTCGTGAATCACCTGGTCCCTGTCCTTGGTCATGCCCGGGCGCAGAGAGACCACCATTCCCTGATAGTCGTCAGGGCTGCCCAATCCGTAGATGCAGGAAACGCTGGCAACAACCACCACGTCCCTTCTCTCGGAAAGGGAAACCGTCGCGGACAGACGGAGCTTGTCTATCTCGTCGTTGATGGAGGAATCCTTCGCAATATAGGTATCGGAGGACGGAACGTAGGCCTCCGGCTGGTAGTAGTCGTAGTAGGAGACAAAGTATTCTACCGCGTTTTCCGGGAAAAATTCCTTGAACTCGCCGTAGAGCTGGCCTGCAAGAGTTTTGTTGTGGGCTATAACCAATGTGGGCTTGTTCAGGGCGGCGATGACGTTTGCCATGGTGAAGGTCTTGCCGGAACCGGTGACGCCAAGTAAGGTCTGGAACTGGTTGCCTTCCCGGAAGCCTTTGACCAGGGCTTCTATGGCCTGGGGCTGGTCGCCGGTGGGCTTGTATTCGCTGTGGAGTTTGAAGGATTTTTGTTCTATGAACGGTTTCTGTTCAATTTGCACAAGGATTACCTCCGAAATTCATAATAAAAAAATTTGCTTTTTTCAACTCAGACTCTGCTCTATAGTATACCATGTCAGCAGAAAATCAAGCGGCTGTGCAGCAGACATTTGATTTCACCTGACATTGCAACGTAAAAATCGATGAATGCACAGCGCGGCAGACGCATAGCTGCTGAATTTTCGAGTGTATTATACCACATACATTTTCAAAAGTACAGAAGAAAACAAACATTTGTTCTTATATTTTTATCCGGCCCCAAATCCGTTCTGCTGTTTCCATTCTTTCCACCTGCCCTCATCCATCAGAAGCTGAAAGCCTCCCCGGTAATCCAGGCCAAAATAATCAAACTGCCGCATCAGATTGCTTACAAGCTGTCCCTCCGGCCTGCCGGCTCCCATACAGCCGCCGCCCCTTAAAACCATCTGACTGCCTTTATAGTCGAATTTCGTATTTTCATGGGTTCTGTATTTATCCATCAGCCCCACATAAAGTTCCTGCAGCTGCCGGTTTTTCACGCCCTCCGTACACCAGACGGCGTATATCAGCAGAGCAGGTTCTTCTTCTGTGGACAGATAATTCATAAAATAATCCAGCACCTCTTCTTTTCCCTTCAGCTTTCGGATACAGTGGAAAAGCGCGGCCCTGTCATTCCTGTCCAGGTCTTCCCGGGTCAGAGCTTCCCGCAGCCTTCCCGCATGGACATCGGGATAATCCTTCATGGCACTGATGGTATGGCAGGCATCCCTAAAGCCCTCTCCCCGGAGTCTGGGTAATATCTCAAATACCCTTTCATACCACGCCTCCTTTACCTCCCAGGTGCCTTCATAGGTAATGACAGAAACCGCTTCCGCATAAGCTCCGTATTCCCACAGCTTTTCAAGCTCCTTCGTCATCCCCGGCACATGGAAACGAGCCAGCATTTTAATCAGCTTCATCCGCACTTCCATATTGGATTCCCGGGCGCAGGCTTTTTTGAAATACGTTTTCTGTTTTCCCGGCAAGGTTTCAAATTTGTAGTAGCTGTCAACAATTTCGATTCTATCTTCCGGATTTTCTGTCTGCTCATACAGCTCCATCAACTGGCCGGGGCTTCCGTCCAGATTCAGCCCAAATCCGGCTTTCTCGTCATTATAGCCTGCAATTACCTCCCTAAGCCACCGTTCATACCACGCAAGAAATCCCTTTTCCCGCACAAAAAACGGCGGCCCGCAGAAATCCTCGTCATAATAAACCACCTGTCCCCGGTATGGCCCTGCAAGCATAAGACCTGTCATAAGAGTACAGCCCTGGCTTCCAATGGGAAGAACTCCCGCATAGGGATGTACCTCTTCCCCTTTTTGCCTGCTGTTGCCCGGCGCGCCCTTCGGATAGACCGTCCGGTGCCGTTCCTCATCGCTCATCTTCAGATAGGCCGCCCGGCCCCATTCCTCATCGCTCATCTTCGGATAGATGACCGGTTCTTCTAAGACGCGGTAGAGGCGGGAACCATGAGAATCATGGAGTTCCTTTTCCAGCGTCTCCAGTCCATAAAGTCCATAATAAGGGCCTGCACCGCCATTTCCTACAAAGAACAGAAAATCCCTGTATTCCTCCGGCAGCCGGATTCCCTCCTGCGCCTCAAATCTTTGTATTGTCTCCTCACTCGCCGGCGGAGACAGCTTATACCTGTGGCTGTAAGCGCCAAACCGCGCAAAGTCCGGGTCTTTCGCCTTTGCCTGCTCCAACAGTTTTAAGATACGCTTTGCCCATGAGGGCTGTCCTGTCTTTCCCATTTTCCGCCTCCTGTCAGCCGGTCAAACTCTGCGATTGTAGAAATACTTACCACACGGCAAGGAACGCCTGCCGATTCCCTGTTGTCACTTAGGAGTATCGTTTATTTCGCATATATAATATCCAATCACTTGAAACGGTCTTTCATTCTTTCTTCTTACCTTTTCCGATGATTCCCCGGAAAGCCGCCATTGCAGTAGACACAAAGCGTACCGGCAGTTCCTCCGGGGCACAGGTCAGGCTTTCAGGTACATAATCCCATAGCAGGGAATGCCGAAACCGATAAAAAACCACTTTGTTTATCGTGATAATCTCCGGCCCATATTCCGGTCCTCTCCAGATACCGTCAAAGGTAAGCTGTGCACCGTACCCGTGAAGAAGGTCTGCCATATGATAAGACATATATCGGTTCCTGTTGCTCCCCTGATACAGTCCCCATTTGCCTGCCGCTGTAATCATGAAAAGCTGTGTTACCTGAATGCCGGTGAACGCTGCCAAGTCATACATCCCCTGACACACAGGCACCTTAAGCTGGGGAAATGGCTGTTTCCATTTCTTTTTCCCTGCGTATTTCTTCCAAATATCCCTTTCCGAGACTGTCAGTTCCTCCGGATGCACAAGCCCAATACGCCCCTGCCCCGAGAAAATCCTGCCGGAAACTGCCTCCCCATTTCCATCTGTTATCTGTCCGTCTTCTTTCAGGGCAAAGGCATTTTGAAGCGCTCCATTTTCATAATATCCCCAAAGCAGGTTTTGTATCATTGTACGGCTGTTCTGATAATCCTTTACTTCCTTCCAGTCGGCATAACTCCATTGATAATTACAGACAAATGCATTTAGCAAAGCCGCCTTTTGCTTTTTCACAAATTTCTTATCCAGAAGAGCCGTTATTTCCTCCTTTGACGGCAGCAAGGCACAGGCTCTCAATACTTTTTCCAGTTCAAGCTGCTCATAATCCGGCTCAGAAAGCCGCTCACAGATGACCTGGCATTGCTGTTTCAGCTTTTTCGTCTTGTGTTGCATATGCAGAAACGTCTGGTCATCAAATTTGCAGAACAGGTACAAAAATTCCATCCATAGTTTCTGCCATTCCGTTTGATAGGAAAAGTGATGATGAACGATGACCTCTCCCAACACTTTTTTATCCAGAAGACGG
Source organism: uncultured Lachnospiraceae bacterium (assembly GCA_910577275.1). GTDB lineage: Bacteria > Bacillota > Clostridia > Lachnospirales > Lachnospiraceae > Suilimivivens. The sequence continues at coordinate 97,236 of CAJTMW010000008.1, read as the reverse complement.
GTGGCCGCCTCATGGTCCAGTCTGACAGCTTCTTTTACAGCATCAGGAGACAGGCTGTACATACGGTTTGTGGTCATGCTCAGCAGATAAGCGCACATGGTATCCATGGGCTTCCATCCCATACGGTACAAAAGCTGTACGCTGCTTTCATGGGAAACTCCCATATACCTTTCCCGCATATCGGCAAATCCCAGAAGTGACTGATATCTGCCGTTGGGATTAATATAATTGTTATATCGTTCCTCCCAAAAGGTTCTTACGGCAGGGCTTAATTCAACCATCAGGCTCCTCCAATCATTCTGTTTCTCGCTTCCCTCATCCAGGCTCCGTAACTCTTCTGTTGCAAATTTGCGGGGCTCACAGTATTGAGGCATGACCTGCTCCATTTTTGACAGGGTATCATCGATGTCATCTCCCTGCTCCAGTATTGTCAGAAGATATCTGGGTATCCATCCTCTTAATTCCGGGTTTTGGAATGCCCTACATACCTTGTCAAGCTGTACTTTTTTCTCTTCCATCATCACATTTCACCTATTCCAGATTCCTTCCCGTCTTTTTTGCCACCCCGTGATAATACCGCATAAACCGGCACACTTCCTCATAAGTCTCCTGAATCTTATCCCGTCGTTTCCCTGCGTCGGGAACATCCTTTGTCCCAAGAAACAGCTGTGCGTTGCGGTACATCACCGCCATGGCGTCTCTCGGGTCATTGAAGGCTCCCGGGAACTCTTTCAGATGTTCTTTCATATAATCGGAATTGTGTCTCACGCATTCCTCCAGACGCGCGTACCCTTCCGTTTCTTTTCCGTTCAGCAAATCCCATACGCCAAACAGATAATCATCCGCCTGCCATGGGTCTTTCTTTCCTCCCGTATCCAGGTTCCACATAGGTCTGCCCGTCTTTGGATTCTTCGGGCCTGTCTTGGTGGCTTTCAGATAATCCAGGCGTTCCTTCGCAAAATATGTCTCCAGGCTGTCTATCCTCCGCCATTCCGGCAGCACGCCATCCGCCAAAAATATCAGAATATCATCAAATTTTCTGTTAATGCGTTCCACCATGGCAGCGTCCACAGCTTCCATACCATACTGGATAACTCCCCAGTCCTTCTGCATCCTCTGGAAATTCTCCCCCTGGCAGATGTGCCCCGGCAATCCTGAGATTCCGTACTGTATGGCGTATATGGGGCAAAGATAACAGACTATCGCCTCGTATCCGCCGCCCCTGAAATAGCCGATAAACTGAATGCGGGATACCAGTCCGTTGCTCTCCCGCACAAAGGTCCTGGGGCCTGCCTTTTTCATTCCATATGCTTTTGCCACAGGAGCAATCTTTGCCTGCAGGTTTTCTTTCAGGCGAAGCTTCAGTTCCTCTCCGCACTCCTTCCACTGTTCCGATGTCCTTGCATTTTTATAGGGAAACTCCTTTGCCGGTTTCTGCCCGGCCGGCGTCCCCAGCAGGCTTTTCCAGTCAAAATCGATTGTGTCTGCGGGATGACACGCCAGATATTCCTCCCACCGCCGTCTGGCAGATGCTGTATCCTTATGATAACCTTCCATGGCTTTCTGTCTTTCACGCTCTTCCTCTTCCTGCATTTTCTCCTCATAATAGCCGGAAACCTTTACCGGACGCCCCTGGGCGTGAAAATAATAAGCAACGCCGCTCTGTGTCTTCGCCATCCAATAATAGTTGGCGTCCCATAAAGCAGGCATCATCCGCCCTCTGTCTCCCCGGTTGAGGGATTCTTCCAGCTTAAGTCTATGACTGTTCCACCATGCTTTCCATTCTTTCGGTTCCACTTCCCCTGCTGCCACACGTAAAAACATCTGTTTCATCTCATCATGAAAGTTCATCTTCATATCTCTCTCCTGCTTTCATCATCTCAAGAGGTATTTCAATAGTATCTTTTGATTATAACATATGGAATTTTGATATTTAAATATAAAAATATCCTCCCATAGTTTTTCTTCACAAAAAACTACAGGAAGATATTCCCTCCAATACCCTGAATATTACTGTTGCTAACCTTAGCGCCCATGATTCCTCACCCGAAGAATTCCCTCTCCACCTCCCGGCAGATGGCATGGTATATCGGCAAATGGTATTCCTGCACCCTGTAGGTTTCATTTGCCGGAACAATAATGGCACAGTCGCAGTTTTCTCCGCTCCATCCGCCGCCCTTGCCGGAAAGCGCAATGGTAAAAATCCCCATTGCCTTTGCCACCTTTACCGCGTTTTTCACATTCTCCGCATTCCCGGAGGTGCTGATGGTCAGCAGCACATCTCCAGTTCTTCCAAGGGCGTACACCTGCTGCGCAAAAAGCAGGGCAGGCTCCATATCGTTTAGTACTGCTGTGCAAAGAGCGTCCGCACCGGTCAGTGCAATGGCGGGGAGCCCCTCCTGAAGGCCGTCGATGATACTGTGCTCAACACCGCTCTTTTCCAAATCACGCCGTCTGTTTTTCCCCGGTTTCCTTTCGCTTGCAAAGCCCTTAAGCAATTCGCCTGCAATATGCTGGCAATCCGACGCGCTTCCTCCGTTGCCGCAAAGAAGAAGCTTGCCGCCTTTTTGAAAACCGGCGGCAATGACTTCCACGGCATGCCTAATCTCATCTTCCAGACCTTGGAGCTCAGGATAGTTTTTCATCAATTCCGCAATACCTGAGTACATATTATTTCTCCTGTATGTAAATCTCTTTGCTCATCCCTGTCTGCATCGCAACACAAAGCGCGGCAACGTCTCCAAGCTGTTCGCCAAGCTGCGCTTTTACCACATTTACCGACTGGACATTTCTTCCAATCGCTTCTTCCTTTATCTTCTCCCACATGGATTCCTCCATGAACTCCGCGCAATGCCTGTAAATGCTCCCCACAACAATCAACTGCGGATTTAAGATATCTATCAGTATGGCAAGCTCCCTTCCAAAATCCGCGCCGATTTTCTTAAAAAGCGCAACAGCCCTCTCATCGCCGCTCCGGGCAAGCCTGCCCAGGTGTCTCGCGCTTCCCATCCCGTACTGGGCTATACCGGCTCCGCTGCAATATCCTTCTATAGAGCCTGCCTTCCTGTATCCTACATGACCGTCTTCATAAAGCCTCACGTGGCCGATTTCCCCTGCGCCGTCATTGGTTCCGCAATACAGGCGATTATTTAATATAAGCCCTGCTCCCATTCCGGTTCCAAAGGTCAGAAATATCATATTCTCACAGCCCTTTCCCGCGCCGAACCGCCACTCCGCAACTGCACACGCGTCGGCGTCATTTTGCAGGAAAGCAGGTATCCCGAATTTTTCCCTTAAAATATCCGTGATTGGATAGCGGTTCCAGTCAGGCAGATTTGGCGGAGAAAGTATGAGTCCTCTCCGGCTGTCCAGAGGCCCTCCGCAGCTTATTCCTATCGCGTCTACATCATTGTCCATAAAAAAGCTGACACATTCCAAAATCCAGTCCGTCGTCTTCTCAAACGATGTCGTCTGAAATCTTCGTTTTTCCAAAATCTCAGCGCGGCCATTCCCGTAAACAACGGAGCATTTCGTACCCCCTATATCAATGCCGATAAACATCCCCACACCTTCATCCCCTTACGCTGTCCTGCTGTAAAAAATCCTGCCTGCCGGAAATCCCGTTTTCGTCCTCCAAGGCCATTACAATATTCGGGCCTTTTTTGCCATTTCCAGATACCGATTTTTATCAACCGGATTTTTCCATGCCATATAATGATTTCTGCACCGGCTTCCGCCCGCTTCCCACTCTATCAGATAAAAGCCGTCCTGATTCCCCGCATCTATAACCGCTGCCATCTCGGAGGAATCGCCCTTAAGCAGGCATCTTCCTTCGGCGACGACCTTATCGCATGTGATATCCGTTACCCTGTAAGATGCCTGTATGTCCCCGGCATAATCATTTACCCCCACAAGCTTTATCTTTCCCCCGCACGGTTCGTCGCACATAAAAGCCACCATTTCCTGTGAGCGTTTGATATAATAATAGGCAAGCTTTTTTTCAAAATAGTAATCCACCACAGCATCGGAAAACTGAGGGCACCCGTCAAGAATATTCCACCAGATAATCCCTGTCCTGCGCCACTTCCCTATACGGAAACGCTCTATAAAATACTTCTTGGCTTCCGCCTGCGATATCTGGCTGAGCAACGAAAATTCCTCCAGATTGTCAGGTATCTCTCCGAATAAAACCTTTATCTGATTTGCCATCAAGGGTATGCGGTATGCAAAATCCTCGTCCGGCTTTTCCGTAGGAGATGACGCATGCAAAAACCATTCGCCATTGTCGCCGTAGGGCCAGAGCGCGTCAGGCGATATAAATTTTTTGATGGAAGATACGGCCGGACAGCCATGGTATCCCGTTTCACTTGCAAAATGCGCAGTTGCCTTCTTGTAAAAGCTCCCCTTATAATAGTCCCGGGGACCCCACAGATGCTGCTCCGGCGTGTCCGCCCGGTTCGCCCACGCCATTTTGTCGATATAAGGCGAGCTTGGCAGATATTCCCTGACAAAATCATTTTCCATAACAGCATAGGGTATCACCTTACGTGTATTAAGGTTAAAATCAGGGTCTACCCTGTGCCCGGTAAATTCTTCATACAACATGTCATTTTCGTTGTCCCCGGACCAGAGGGCAAGGCTGGCGTGCTGGCGGAGCCTTCTAATCTGAAATACCACTTCTCTTTTAAATTCCCGCAAAAAGTCCTCCTTATAGGGATAAATGGCGCATGCCTGCATAAAGTCCTGCCAGATTAAAATTCCTTTCTCGTCGCATAGTTCATAAAACAGCTCATCCTCATAATATCCGCCGCCCCAGCAGCGTATCATGTTGCAGTTTGTATCCTCCACAAGGGCTATGGCGTCGGTTATTTTTTCCCTGCCCCTTGACGGAAGGGAATCCAGAGGCACCCAGTTGGTACCCAGCACAAACATTTTTCTTCCGTTTACAATAAAGCAGAATTCCCCGCTTCCTTCTGCGTCCGTCGTACCTGTCTTTAAAAGCTTTATTGTCCTTACGCCAAAGGTGAATTCCTTTCGGGCAAGCTCCCTGCCGTCCTTTAAAAGTCTTGCGGTTACACGGTAAAGGTTATGCTCCCCCATACGCCGCGGCCACCAAAGCATTGGATTTTCCAGAGTAAAGTCAATATGGTTATTCTTGTTCCACACATCTTCCTTTCTATAGAATTCCGATTCCCCGCAGCTTCCCGCAAGCTCCAGCTCAAGCCCTTCATAAGAGATGTCGTCAAGCTCCAGCTCGCAGTAATAGCATAAATCCGCTTTCTTAAAGCCCTCCTCCAGGGATTTTACAAACAGATAGCTCTGCTTAAACTCAAACTGCGGCTTTTCCTCCAGATACACATCCTTCCATATACCCCCGGACAACATTCTGGGGAAAATATCCCATCCAAACATATAGGCGGATTTCCTGATATAGAGAGAATCCTCCTCATATTTTAATCCCCGCTCCAGCATATTGTAATCATGCTCTCTTGCCCGTACGGCAACAGGCAGGATATGAACAAAAATCTCGTTTTCCCCTTCCTTTAGCATCTCCGCTTTCAAAGCTGCCTCATGGGTCATAAGCATGTTTTCCGTATGCGCGGCAAATTTTCCGTTAACATAAATATCCGCCACCGTATCAATGCCCTCGAACAAAAGGCGGTATTCTGCTCCTTCTTTCGGGGAAAATTCAAACTGTTTTCCATAAAACAGATGCCACAATTCCCTTTCTCTTTCTTCGTTCAGATTTCTGCCGTAAAAAACCGGCTTAATGATTCCGGCCTTCTCCAAATCAATTTCAAAGTTGCCCGGCACATGTCCGTCTGCACGTCTTATGTATTCCTTATCTAAATCCTTACAGGAACATAAAATCTCCCCCATCTTTTTAAAATCCTGATGCCCGCAGTACCCAAGTTTCCAATCACCGCTTAATTTCATAATTTAACCTTACCTTTCTGTCTAAAATGCAGCTATCCCTTCACCGCTCCCTGTGTTATACCGTCGATAAGCCTGTCCGACATCACAAGATAAATGATTATCATCGGTATCGCCGAAAAAATAATACTTGCCAGCAATACCGGGTAATTGGTCGCATGGCTTCCCTTAAACTGTGCAATGAAAAGCTGTATCGTATAATGGGACTGGTTTTTCAGGAATATAAGCCCCATAAGTAAGTCGTTCCACACATTCATAAATGTCAATATCCCTACTGTGGCAATCGAAGGCTTCAGCAACGGCAGTATAATGCTGAAAAAACACTTTTTTATACTTGCCCCGTCTATCACGGCAGCTTCCTCAAGCTCATAAGGAACTGATTCCAGAAATCCCGTCATAATAAAAACCGCCGTGGGGATTGCCCCGGCTATATATATCAGAAGAAGGGCCGCCGGACTGGGAAGCCCCAGCTTTGAAACCGAGATATAAAGCGGCACAAGAAGGGAGTGTATGGGCACCATGATACCCAAAAGCAGATAGTTCAACGCCGCTTTGCTAAACCTCCACCTCATTCTGGTAATCGCATAGGACGCCATGGAAGCTGCAGCAATCGCCACAATACAGCTTCCCGTGGAATACAGCAGACTGTTTGTAAGATTCCTTCCGATGTTATATGTCTCAATAATCGCCTGATATCCTTTTAATGAAATTTCCTCAGGAAGCCCCCAGGGCGAATTAAAAATCTCCGTATTGCTCTTGAAGGAAGCCGTAAGTATAAATCCCAACGGGAAAAGTATCACACTCACAAGTAATAAGAAGATAAAATACCTGATAATATTGACTATCCTTTTTTTCATGAAACCGCCTTTCCTCTCATCTCCCGTCGGCTAGCTACCTGTCAGCTAAAATTTTCTGTATCGCCAGCGACACCACAAGACACATGGCAAACAGCATGAGTCCTATCGCGCATCCATACCCGTATTTGAGATTTAAAAAAGCCTTGTTGTACATATAGGAAGCCATTACCTCCGTCTTATGCGCCGGTCCCCCGCCTGTCATGACGTAAATAGAGTCAAAGCTTTTAAAAGAGCTCGTCATAATAAGGACAAGGCTTACCCGCAGCACCGGCTTCATATTAGGCGTTATCACCCGCAAAGCAAGCTGCCAGACATTCGCGCCGTCTATTTTGGCCGCTTCGATAATGTCCAGGGGAATTGCTATAATACCTGTGACATAGATAAGCATATGATATCCTACAAACTGCCAGGCTACGGCAAGGCAGACACATACCATTGCCGTATTTTCATCCGCCAGCCAGAATCTGGTAAGCTCCGGCTTACCCATCAGTTTAAGAACCGCATTGACAAGCCCCACCTCAGGATGATAAATGAAATAAAACATGAGTGAAACCGCCGTCCCCGACAGCACCGCCGGCATAAAAAGGGTATTTCGTACAAGCTTTTCAAACCTCTTGCCACGCGTCAGAAAAATACTTAAGCAATACGCAAGGGGAATCTGGAACAGCACGGACAGCAGCATATAGGAAAAAGTATTTCTGACCGTTGTCCCGAAAACCCTGTCCGATGTAAAAAGCCTGATAAAATTTTTTACTCCGACAAATTTAGCGTCCGACAGCAAATCCCATTTAAAAAAAGACAGTCCTATGGACGCCGCAAGAGGTACCGGTATCACCAGTGTAAAAATAAGTATGGCCGGCGCCATAAATAAAATAATTGTCTTTTTATCGCGAAGCATTCTGTCCATAAAACTCCTCCTGACCTTTCGGGCGGGCCTTCACCCCATGCACGGGGCGCACAGCCCCTGTCTGTGTGTCCCGTGCTCATATGGCTCCCTGCCGATTCCAATGCCAATCCTGTAAGCTGTCTGCTATTCCCACGCATCCAGCGCATAATCCTGCAAGGCTTCAAAAGCCTCCTGCGGGTCTTCGCCGGTGATTACCGCACGCGTGGTGTTATTTAATTCAGCCCCCACATCTGTACCAAGCGGGTTGTCCCAGGGAATAATCGAGTAGGCAGCGCTCTCAAAGGCTTCCGATATATCCCTTGTAAGCGCAGGCACCTTCGATTTGTCATAGTTGACATTCCTGCATGCAATGATTGCGCCCGTCTCCGCGTACGCTGCCTGACGTTCCTCGGAGAACATAAAGGCAAGCAAAGCCTCTGCTGCTTCTACATTCTGCGTTTTGGGCGAGATAGCGTAAGCATTGTCAAAATTCATCAGCCAGTCGTCAGCGCTTCCTTTTCCGCCTTCTATCTCAGGGAAATTAAAGACTCCCACGTCATCGCCCAGAGCCGCTATATAATTGGGTGCCGCCCATGAGCCATCTATTATCATTGCCGACTCTCCTGCCATAAATTTCTGCTGAGCCTCTTCCTGAGATATTGCCGCTATCGTCTCAATAAACATCCCGCTGTTCACAAGCTCCTGAAGCTTGTTTCCGGCGTTTACAAATCCTTCGTTTGCGAAATCCGCTTCCTTGTTTAATACCACCGACTCATATAAATCGTTACCGTTTAAACGGTTGAAAATCATCATATACGGGATTGTCCCCGGCCACGGGTCGGAAATCCCGAGGTTGCAGGGCGTAATCCCCTTCCCCTTCAAGGTCTCCACAATTTCCAGCAGCTCATCGTAGGTTGCAGGCACATTAATACCATTCTCCTCAAAAACCTTCTTATTATAAAATACCATCTCGCCGCTTGCCACAAGAGGAATTGCATATTTCTTTCCGTCAAAGGTACCGAGGTTCAGTCCCTTTTCATTCATAATAGCAGCCGTCTCCGGGTAAGATTCCAGCATATGCTCTATGGGCATAACCTGACCTGCCGTCACAAACGGCTCAAGTCGTCCTGAAAGCCATGTCTGGAATACATCCGGCGCGTTATCCGCCGCAATCTCCGTGGTAATCTTCGTGAGATAATCGCCGCCGGGGACATAGGTCTGCTCCACCTTAAGATTTGGATGCATCTCCGCAAACATATCCACAGTTTCCTTTATCCATTTTGTCGTAAGGTCTGTCTCGTTGCTCAGGTCGCCGCCGCTCCAGAATACAAGAGTTCCCGACAGCTCGTCCCCGCCTGATGCCTCACTTACAGACGCTGTTTCCCCGCTGTCAGCGCTTTCTTTATTTTCAGTTTCTGTTTCCTGTTCATCTTCTGTTTTTGAGTCAGCCGGCACATCTGACTGTGCGCCGCCCGCAGAATTTCCGCATCCTGCAATGCCCGCAAGAACCATTGCGCAGGTCAATATTGCTGCAATTTTCTTTTTCATCATCTTTCTTTTTCCTCCTTTAAGTATTGATAATGCTTTCTCCTTGTGTCTTTGTAATTTATATTGTATGTTTCCCAATATAATTAATCAATTAAATTTAATATATATCAAAAAATCCCGTCATTCTCTCTAATATTTGCAGTTTTTTCATGCTTATTATTGACATAAATTAATTAAATATTATAATTAAAGACATAAAATTTACTAATTAACTTTGATACCTGTTCGAAAGGAGATTGCTGTGGAACATATAAGAGCCAGAAGAAGCCTGGATGTTGTGCGGATGCAGATTGTAAAGATGATTGCCACAAAAGGTCCTATATCAAGAGTACTACTTTCGGAAAAGACAGGGTTGTCGAAGATGACCATAAGCAATTATGTAAGCGAGCTCATAAGTCAGGGAATTGTAAGTGAAGTTGAGATTTCCGGCATATCCCCCCATGGCAAGGGCAGACGTCCTACCGGGCTGACCATCTCTCCACAGTCCCCTCTTATCTGCGGAGTTCTCATTAAGCGCGGCGTGTGTCAGGCCATCAGCGCAGATTTGTCAGGGCGTATCCTTAATTCTGTACACCACGGCTATCCCGAACACATGACGGAAAAAGAGCTCATTGCCATCATACTGGGTCTGATTGATTCCCTTGCCGCCAAATCTCCAAGGCCTTTTGTGGCCTGCGGCGTCGCAAGCATCGGCCCCTTGAATGTGAGAACCGGCTCTCTTTTGTCCCCGCCTAATTTTTATCAAATTAAGAATCTCAATATCATTGATGAGATACAAAAGCATACAAACGTCCCGGCGCTTCTCATCAACGACGCCACAGCCGGAGCATTGTCGGAGCTCTTATACGGATATGGAAAGAGCAACAGCCATTTTGCCTATCTGCATATAATGAACGGTATCGGTATGGGATTCGTCATCAACGGTGAAATCTATAACCATATCTCCGGTCAAAATGGAGAAATCGGTCATGTTTCCATCAACTTTAACGGCCCTCTCTGCCCATGCGGCAACAGAGGCTGTCTGGAGCTTTATGCGAACCAGTCCGCCATGTGGCAGAGCATACAGGAGCTTTCACACTATTTCCCCAAATCGCCCTTAAGCAGAAAGACGGAACCCGGCTTTGCGGAGATACTGGAAGCTGCGGCTAAAAACGACCCCATTGCCTTAAATGTGCTGGACAGCTTTTTAGAGTATGTGACAATCGCCCTGATATCAACCATAAACCTCCTTGATTTCCCCATGCTTATCATAGGATACGATTGCAGCTATCCCACGGATATCGTGGAAAAAATCATCATGAATAAAACAAACAGCCGGCTTGTTGCGCTTCAGCGCGACAAGCTGGCTGTCTACAGGTCTACTTTTAAAGGCGATGCGCCGCTCATAGGTTCAAGCGCCGTGATTGCATCGGAAATATTTAAGGGGAATATTCCGCTGTAGGCACAGATATCTGGTTTATCCAATCTTCCCTTCCAGCACCTCTATCGCTCTCTCCACCTGATTGTCAACCCCTTCTTCCTCCGCCAAATCATAGTCGTATTCCAGCACAATGTCCGGCTCGATTCCCACTCCGTGGATGTTTCTTCCCGAAGGGGTAAAGTATGCGCTGACGGTAAGCTTTAAGGCAGTACCGTCATTTAACCTGTGTATTCTCTGCACAATCCCCTTTCCGTAAGTGGTGGTTCCTATCAGGGTTCCCTTATTATAGTCCTGAATGGCTCCCGCCAGGATTTCCGAGGCGCTTGCCGAGTACTCGTTCACCAGCACCACAAGAGGCACCTCAAGCTCCGAATCGTCGTCGCTTGTATATTCCTTCCGACTTCCCGCCTTATCCTCCGTATACACAATCAGCCCTTTAGGCAGAATCCTTCCGGCAATCTCCACAACCGCCGCCAAATCGCCGCCGGGATTGCTTCGAAGGTCAAGCACCAGCCCTTTCATATCGCTTGCCTTCAGCTCCGCAAGAGCCTCCGCGTACTGGTCAACCGTCACGCTGTCAAACTCCCGAATCTGCAGATAACCGATATTATTCGTATTTTCAAGCATTCCGCTCTGCACGGTAGTGGTTTCAATCAGCTTTCCTCTTTCAATATCAAATTCCAGAAAATCGCTTTCCCCCTCCCTGTAAATGGTCAGGTGCACCGTTGTCCCTTCCCGCCCTTTTACAAGGTTCACCACCTGGGTCAGGCTCAGGCCCTGTGTGGACTCGTCATCCACCTCGTAAATAATGTCTCCCTCCCGGAGACCGGCTGCAAGCGCCGGGGATTCCTCTATCACGCCGCTAATCATGGCCATGTTGGTCTGCTTGTTCATGGAAATCATCGCGCCGATTCCATAGGAAATCCCTTTGGTACTGTTTACCACATCCTCCAGCTCATCTTTGGAATAATACTCGGAATAGGGGTCGCCCAGCGCCGCTATCATTCCCTTATAAACGCCCTCGTGAATATCCTCGGAAGAAACCTCGTCCCCGTAAAAGTAATAATCGTCGATGGCTTCCTCGATGACCTGCATCTTCTCTACCGTATCTGAAAAAGAGTCTCTCCCGCCATTGTCGCTTAAGGCCGTCACGCCGCTTCGCCGCACTTTCACCAGGTCATAAAGCATTTTCCCGCTGTAAAGCCCCGTTGCAATCAGCGCCATGCACAGCGCTCCCACAAAAATTCCGTTCAGGAAATCCTTTGACGCCCGTCTCCGCTTCCCGCCTGAATCTACGATTTCTCCCTCATCTTCCGGCCGATTATCAACTTCCTCAGGTTTACTCACAAACATCTCTCCAATCTTTCTTAAATCTCACGCCCGATGCCGCAAATCCGAAACTCTCACCAAAAACAATCCTTCGGAAAGCCTGCCATAAGCAGCCGCGGCAAGCCGCCCTGTGCGGGCGTCCCAGGCAGCATCATCCCCCCAGATAACTCCGGGGATTCACATAACTTCCGTTCAGACGCACGCTGAAATGCAGATGGTTCCCCGTAGAACGCCCGGTACTCCCCACCGCCGCTATCTGCTGTCCCTTCGAGACCTCCGTCCCCTTGGACACGTAAAGGGCCGACGCATGCATATATACCGTATACAGGCTGTCGCCATGGTCTATCATAATATAATTCCCCATACTGCTGTTGTAATCCGCGGCAACCACTTTTCCGTCATAGGCCGCCAGTATCGCGCTGCCTCCCGGAGCCGCCATATCGATACCGTTGTGGAACCTCTCCACTCCCAGCGTGGGGTGCATCCGGTTTCCGTATTCATCGGAAATTCTTGTGTAGGAGGGCGCCGGCCAGGTAAATATTCCGCCGTCATATTTACGCGCATTTTCTTCCGCCAGCCGCTTTCTCTCCGCCGCAACAGCCGCTTCCAGCGTCTTAATCGTATCGTTCTGTACGGCTATTTCCTCCTCATATGCCCGGATTGCGGATTCCTTATCCTGAATCTGGGAGCTCATCTGGTATATTTCCTGCTCCTTGGACGAAATCAGTTCGTTCAACGAGGCTTCCTCCTCCTCCACGGCTGCCTTTGCCTCGTCCAGAAGCTCTTTTTCCTCCTCCAGTCCCTCCCGGCAGAGCGACACATACTCTGTGTATGCCACATACTCATCGAGCATTTTCCTGTCATAGGCGGAAAGCTTCTCGATATATTCCGCCTTATTCAGCATATCGCCAAAGCTGCCCGCGCCAAGGAGCAGCTCCACATACATGGTTTCCCCTCTTTCATACATAAATTTTATGCGGGTCTTCATCGCCTCATACTGCTTCTTTTGTTCCTCTACGGCTTCCTCAAGCTCCACCGTTTTCTGAGCGATTTCTTCTTCTTTTTCTGTTATTTTTTCCTTTAACTCATTAATTTTATTTTGTATGGCAGTCAGATTGGCGTCGAGCTCTTCCACATAATTGGCAAGGTCGGCCTTGGCGTTCTCCAGCTCCTTCTTAATCGCTTTTACGTCCGTCAGTCCGCTTTGAAGCTCGTTCTTTTCCTTCTTTGCCCTGTTGATTTCCGCTTCCTTTTCCCTGATGCTGTCATTGGTGAGCTCACTGGCATAGGTAACGGTCCGGAACTTCCCTGCGCCTGCGGAAAACAGCAAAAGACTCAATATCACACAAAAGGCTCTTTTTACTCGTTTCATCCTCACTCCTTAGTCATACTCTTAAGTGCTTCCTGACGGTTGTGATACTTCCAAGGAAACCGATTCCCACACCCATGATTATCGACATCGGAAGGAGCGTTGAGAAAATCGTTTCCACCGGCAGAAAAGTCAGCAGCTTTGTCAGAACCGCAAATCTCGTCAGGATATACTCAATCACTTTATTATACAGGACATAAATAAGTCCCAGCGGAATCAGCGAGCCGATTGCGCCAATCATCATCCCTTCAATCACGAACGGGGAGCGCACGAAAAAGTCCGTTGCCCCGATATATTTCATAATGGCAATTTCTTCTTTCCTGACGGAAATTCCGATGGTTACCGTATTGCTTATAAGGAAAATCGACACGGCAAACAAAATCACGATAATCCCCACGGAAATATAGGCCACCAGCGAATTAACCCCGGTAAGGGTAGTCGCCACGATTTCCGACCGGTTCACTTCCCTGACGCCGTCAAGCCCTTCGAGATAAGACACAAGCGCCGGCTGCATGGACACGTCGTTTAAATAAACCTCATAGCTGTCGGAGCCTGTCAGCGGATTGTCCGGGAAACCGTCGGCGTAGCCTTTCAGGTAATCCACCTTGAATTCCTCCCACGCTTCGTCCGCCGATTTAAACACAACCCTCGACGTCTCCGCGCGTCTGTCAATCAGCGCCCCGATTTCCTCGATTCTTTCACCGCTGATTCCCTCGTCAAAAAGAACCGTGACGCATACGCCCTCCTGGGCCGTCTTGACAATATTCTGAAAATTCACTATCACGGAGTAAAACAGGCCGAACAAAAACAGGCATGCGCCAATCGTGGCAACCGATGCCAGAGAAAACCACTTGTTTCTGAAAATATTGATAATTCCCTGCCTGAGGGTATAAAAAAATGTACTAATCCTCATCGATATAACCACCCTTTTCCTCGTCGCTTACAATAACGCCCTTCTTCATTGTAACGACCCTCTTTTGCATTGCATTGACTATTTCGCGGTTGTGAGTCACCACCAGCACAGTGGTTCCGTTTTCGTTAATCTGCTCTAACAGCTTCATGATTTCCCATGAATTCTTGGGGTCCAGATTTCCAGTAGGCTCGTCGGCAAGCAAAATACTCGGGCGGTTTACAAGCGCCCTTGCAATGGCCACCCTCTGCTGCTCGCCTCCCGAAAGCTGCCTTGGCTTAGCCTTGTACTTTCCGGCCAGCCCCACAGTCGCCAGGATACTGGGCACGTTCCGCTTGATATCCTTGCTGGACACCTGTATGATACGCTGGGCAAAAGCCACATTCTCATATACGTTTCTGTCCCGCAAAAGACGGAAATCCTGAAAGACAATGCCGAGATTCCTTCTGAATTTCGGGATTTTTCTGTGACGGATACGGACCAGGTCATACCCCATCACATTAATGTCGCCGGAAGTGGGCACCAGCTCCCGCAAAAGCAGCTTTATCATGGTTGACTTCCCCGAGCCGCTGTCCCCCACGATAAATACAAACTCTCCCCGATTGATATGTAAATCCACTCCGTTAAGCGCCGGCGCGCCCGTTGAATATGTTTTGCTCACGTTTGTCAATGAGATAATCTCATGATTGTCGGAAGACGGCCGTCTTCTCCTTTTGTTCTTTACTTCACTTTTCACCAGATTTTTCCACTCCCGTATAACATGTTATCGATACCTTAATACTCAAAGCTTTCCATGTAATCCATGTATTTTACCACCATAAGCGCGATCCTGAAAGTGATGGCGTCCTCAAAAATGCGCAAATCCAGCCCTGTGCTTTTCTGCAGCTTATCCAGCCGGTACACCAGCGTATTCCTGTGAATAAAAAGCTGCCTGGAGGTTTCCGACACATTCAGGCTGTTTTCAAAAAACTTATTGATTGTGGTAAGCGTCTCCTCGTCAAATTCATTGGGGTTCCGCCCTCCGAAAATTTCCTTGATAAACATTTTGCAAAGAGGAATAGGAAGCTGATAAATCAGACGTCCGATTCCAAGCTCGCTGTAAGCGATAACGCTTCTCTCGTCAAAGAAAATCTTCCCCACATCCATCGCCATCTTTGCTTCTTTGTAGGAACGGCTGACCTCTTTGATTTCGCCCACCGGCATACCGTAGGAAATGCGTATCTCTTTCATTCCCTCTTTTTGCAGATAGCTTTCAATCCCCCGGGCGACCCTCTCGATGCCCCGCAGAGTTTCCCTCGACAGGTCGTAGGCCTGTTCATGCATATTATCATAGGAAACATCGCTCAGGCTTCCACGCAAAGCGTCCCCCTCGGACAAGTCCTTCACCACAATGACGTAGTTTTCATCTACTGCCGTGACAAAATCCCTGCTGCTGTTTCCGAAAAATCCCCTCATAATTTCCAGTACATTACTGTCCTTGCTGTTTGCCGTCTCTATCACTATTGCCACCCGCTTTGCGTCCGGCTGTATGTGCAGCTTCTTCGCCCTGCTGTAAATATCAATGAGCAGAAGGTTATCCAGAAGAAGGCTCTTGATAAAGTTATCCTTGTCAAACCTCTCCTTGTAGGCAACCAGAAGGTTCTGGATTTGGAACGCCGCTATTTTCCCCATAACATAGGCGTCCTCATCGGCTCCCGCCGCCACAAGCACATACTCGAGCTGCTGCTCGTCAAAAATTTTAAAGTACTGGCATCCCCGTATTTCCTGTGAATCCGCCGGAGACAGGGCAAATCCGGCCACCTCCAGGCCGCACTGAGCCAGGTCCGCCAGCGTGGATGCAACCTCCTTGCCGTCCGTGTCCATCACACAGAAATCAATCCTGGCGATTGCCTTGAGTCCCTCAATCGTATTCAGCAGTATTTGATTAGAAATCATTACCCCTCTCCTTCTCCCTCGTCGCATTATACAAATTCAACAATATTTTCCATGTACAAGCCTTACCCCCTTAAGCTTTACTTCCCCATTTTAATATACATGCACAGGAAAATCTACCGCTTTTTGTATTTTTTTTGTGTAATTTATATGTATTACGGATAAAATTTCCATTTTTATCCCCTATGCAACCTATACAATTGCCTGTTTGCCGGTTACTCCGTTCACAGCCCCCTGCAACATGGAAAATCCACTATTCACAATTATGAAAACTCGTGATATACTTATTGTGACGAGGAAATTTTACTCCCTGTCAGGAAAGGAGAGATTGCATGAATATTCCTGAATTATCAACTGCGCTGTCTAACGTAAGGGTTGCCGACCAGGTGAGCGTCGCGGTTCTTGACAAGGCTCTGGAAAGCGCCGAAGCGACAGGAGCCGGTATTCTCAATATGATGGACCGTTCCATGGAATTATCCGTCAACCCGAATATTGGAAGCAATATTGATATATTTGTATAAAAATGCGGGAAGCCACTCCTGTCATCATTAAAAGACCAAGAAACAGTGCCAGTATCAACGGCACTGTTATTATTTTGTCCTTCTTTTCCTTCCGCTCACGCCACAGGGCGGGCAGCACGCCTCTTTTCCCCTCGTTCCCGCTAATCCATACAAGGACGGCCCATGCCAGCGGCAGCGTAAACGCCGTCACCAATAAATAAGCGGCAATTCCATACAGCAGGAAATCACTGGTAACCATTGCCGCCTGCTCGCTGTAAATATCCGGGTCCGCCTTCAGCAGCTGATACATCAAAACCGCCTGGCTTCCGTTTATCACCGCATGATAAAGAATCGAAGACCACAGGCTTCCCGTTGCCTCCACCAGAAGCACAGCCAGAATCCCCACCACAAAAGCGTAAGCCGCCTGATTAAAGTTCATATGCGACACGGCGAAAATAAGAGAGGACAACAGCATCGCCCTGACTGCGCCGCCCGACTTTCTGTACGCGCGGTAATAAGCGCCCCGGCAGGTAATCTCCTCAAAAAAAGGCGCGCAGATACTCATGGAAAACAGCATTGCAAAAAGAGGCATCTGTCCCATCTGCATCTCCTCCATCATGACCGCCACTTCATTTTCCACCCAAAGCTGGGAAATCAGATTAAACAACGTCAGAACCGGCATTGTGAGAAAAGTAAACAGCACCGTCATCAGCGCGGAGCTGATTTTCATCTTATGGAATCCGAGAAAAGAAGCCGGCTTTTCCCCAGATACCAGCATAAAGACCAGCACCGGCAGGCTAAGCACCGCCTCACAGAGAAGATTGTTCAGGACAAGGTTTTCCATAATGCCGGGCCAAAGCCAGGCCAGACCGAAAACCAGCCCCATATACCCCAGCACCTCTAAGAGAAACGCCCAGTTTGCTTTTTTTCCATTCATACCTTTTTAATGCCCTCCGGCTCTATCACTATCAGGCGCTGCTTATACAGCTTGCCCACCGCCCTCTTGAATTCGTTTTTGCTCATGCCGGTCTTTCCCCGTATCAGCTCCGCATCCGCCTTATCGTTGAAGGGAAGCCTGCCCCCGTTTTCCTCCAGCATTTTCATCACAAGAGCCGCGTCCTTTTCCATCTGGAGGTAAGCCTTTTCCCGAAGGCTTAAGCTGAGCTTCCCGTCCTCCAATACCTCCGTCACCCGCGCGCTTACCTTATCCCCGACCCGTATTCCGGCAGCGGGCTCCTTTTTGGGAATCATTGCGCTATAGCAGTCGTCCACCGCCACAAAAATCCCGAATTTATCGATAATCTCGTAAACTCTGCCCTCTACCCTGTCATCCTTTTTACAGGAGCTGTCCGTCCGCAGATAAGGATACACCTTCATCGTCGTACACAGTCTGCCGCTTTTGTCAATATACAAAGCGACCAGGCATTCCGTTCCCGGGCTTAAATTGCAGGTCTGCTCCTTAAAGGGCAAAAGCAAATCCTTTTCCAGCGACCAGCCGAGAAAGGCGCCGATTTTTCCCACTTCCTTTACTTTTAAAACCGCCGTTTTGCCTACAGAAAGCTCTGTCTGCCTGGTGGTTGCTATCAGACGGTCCTCGGAATCCCTGTAAATAAAAACATCCAGCTCATCCCCGATTTCCGCGTTTTCCGGCACCTCTTTTCCCGGCAGAAGCACCCGCTCCTCCGGCTCCTTTGCGCTTCCTGCCACCGTATCGTCAGCGAAGCCGCCTTCTTCCTCCTTCGGGACATCCGCCAGATACACGCCAAAATTCACCTTTTTGACAATCGATAGCTTTTGTCTCTCTCCCAGTTTTATCATTTTTTACCTGTTTCCTTTCTCTCTGTCGCTCCGCCGCCGGCAAAGTACCGCCATCTCCGGTATCCTATTTTGCGCTGCCGGACTTTTGTACCGCCGGGCGCATCCTTACCCATGCCCTGCCGGGCCTTATGCTTTCGCTTCGCCTGCCCTGCACAGCTCTACCACGCAGCATACGGCATCTTCCGCGTCCCTTAGCACCACCACGGATTTTCCGTCCTCTACAGACGCCGTGTAAGGAATCAGCACCTCCCCAAGCACCACCTGCTTTTTATACTCCGCCCGAAGCTGCCTGATTTTGAAGCCTCCTCCCAGCCCCTCCATGGCGATTCTCACAAACTGCCCGTTGTTTACGTGGTGATTGACGTCCAGATGGTGCTCTCTGACAACCACCGGCTCCCCCTTCGTAAGCTCTTCCGGGAAGCGGATTTTTCTGGGCGCGTAATCCATTTCCATTTTAGGCTCCAGAACATATTTTTCAAGCATCTGCGGCGTAGGCTTTGCAGGCTTTCCGGTTCTTGTATCGAGCAGGCTCCAGACAGTGTTGGCATAAGCCAGAAGCTTTCCCCCGCTGTCCCTCATAAGAAAATTTCTGTATCCCACAAACCCCTTGAACTCGTAAGGAAAAGTCCCCACCGTCACCGTCTCTCCCAGCTTCGGATAGCGCTCCGCCACAATCTGCCAGGACGACATCACCCATACCATGTGAAGCTCCTTCAGATACTCCACTCCAAGCCCTAAGTCCTCCGACTGGAATGTGGAGCAGTCCTGAAAATAATCAAGCAGGGATTCGAGCCGCAAATGCCCTGTCTCATCTAATTCACTGTATCTGATTCTGCTCTGATAGCTGTACATATTTTGCTCAACTCCTCTGCCGTTTTCACCATAATCAACGGCTTTTTTTATAATTATATCTTAACACAGAATTTTGTCTTGACAAGTGATACTTGGAAATTGTAAAATAAGATTTGTGAGTAAGATTTCGAAATGAATACAGATACTTTGCGGGTGTAGTTCAATGGTAGAACACCAGCCTTCCAAGCTGGACACGTGGGTTCGATTCCCATCACCCGCTTTTAATTTTGCGTAGGAAGCCTCAAATATAAGGCTTCTTATTTTTTCAACCGGAAAACCACAAGATATGGCCTCCAACCATAAAATACCACCAAAATATGTATATATTATTGTGGAAATTGCTCCCAGAATGTTATATAATGTCACTATTGCAATTACGAAAGGAAAATTCCAAAATGAACATCAGATATAAATCAGCTGTCACCCTGCTTCTTGTCTTCGCCCTTGCCTTCTCTGCTTTCACACCGCTTCATGCGGCTACCCAGAAGCCCGTAGATTATTCTCCCGTGTTCGACGCGGAATATTACTACAACACATATCCCGACTTACATCAAAGCGTAAAGAACACGCCCTCCGCTCTCCTTGCGCATTTCACCTCAGTGGGCATGAAAGAAGGGCGCAGCGGAAACGCTTCCTTTAACGTCAGGGCATATATGGCAAATAACTTAGACCTTCTGCCCATTTACGGGGTAAAAGATTTAAGCATCTATTATCTGCATTACATCACTACCGGAAAGGCGGAGGGACGCAGCGCAGTTTACAAAGACGGCGCACAGCCGCCGGAGGGCGCGCTATCTTCCTATTCGACCACTTATGATGTGACGGAAGACAGAGCCGTTAACGTGGAGCTTGCGGCTTCCAATATCAACGGCCTTGTGATTGAGCCCGGGAAGAAATTTTCTTTCAGCAATTCCATCGGCTCCCGGACTCTTGCAAACGGATATGTGGTCGCCCCCTCCTTCGCCAGCGGACGGGTTGTTTCAAGCGTGGGAGGCGGTATCTGTCAGGTTTCCTCCACCATCCATGTGGCAATGCTGCTCGCGGGCATTTCCCCCACCCAGCGGTACGCCCATTCCCTTCCGGTCGATTACGTTCCAAGAGGATTGGATTCCGCAATCGTGGAGGGATATAAGGATTTGACCTTTACCAACAATTTCGATTATGCAATTCGGATTAACGCCACTGTAGAGGGCGGCGTCCTGACCGTTACTTTCTCCCGTCAGGAGCCCTCGGCTGATACAGGGGCAAAAACCAGAACCTGAAAAATTTACAGAGGCTGCGGGAGTGTTCTGCTTCCCACAGCCTCTTTTTATATGCTTAATTATCCTGCTGTGCGTTCTCCTTCTTTTCCCGGTACACTTTCGAATAAATAAACACCATAAATATGATATCAAGTCCAACCACCACCGGAACATCCACCCAGCGGTAGACGTTGTTTTCAATAGCCGACGCGCCGCCTCCAACAACTGCCGCCATATTGTTGTTGATATAATGCATCACCACAGGCACCCAGATATTTTCCGTTTTCATATACCCATAGCCAAAGAAAATACTGAAGCTCACGCAGGTAACAATCTGGAGAAGCACGCTGATAAACCAGGTATCCGGACTGTAATAAAAAATGTTAATCGGAAGGTGCCACAATCCCCAGACAACGCCCAGGAAAAGAACCCCGGCCTTTTTCCCGAAACGCTTCTGCAAAAGAGGCTGGAAGAAGTAACGCCATCCGTATTCCTCCCCGAAAAACGCCGTAAAGGCAACGAAAAAGTTAAGCGCCACCGCTCCTATCATTATCCATGTATCAGGTGATGTAAACATTGCCGCGAAATCATTTACCTGTCCGTCAAATGCCATGGCGATAAAAAGCCTCACGAGATAAAGTACGAAAAACAGCAGCATATAAAGCCCCGATTTTGCCCCTTTCCTTCCGGTAAGCCGGATTCCGTAGAGGGCGCGGGTTTCCTTTTTTTCCACCAAAAGCATTATCAGGCATATGATGCTGAACAGCATAAGGGGAATCTGACATATCAGTGCCCATCCCAACTGCGGCGCGAAAATGCTGGCAACAGCGCAGACCATCTGAAGCACGGTAGCTGTCAGAAAGGTATAATAAAATTTCTTAGGGAAGGGCTTTTCCTTATCCCTTGTAAAGAGCAGGGCAATCATAACGCCCGCCGCCGGATAAAACATCTGGGCGGTGGGAAACGCCGTCACGTCGCTCCCCTGATAGTAACCGATTCCCATCAGGATTCCCATCAAAACCGGCAGCCCGAAAGCAACCGCCACAAAAATTTTTAATTGTTTCTTTTCCACATCTGTAAAGCTCATTTCATAAGTCCTCCTCATCCTCGTTTTCATCACATTCCTGACTGGCCAGCTTTTCTTCCCGCTTTTTCGTTATCGTCCCAATAATCATAAAGCCCACAAAACATACGATAAAGATGTAAAGCATTGTAATCGCCGTATCGGCCGCTATGCTGTTCCAGTCGCTTCCCGCCTTGATTCCGGTGACAATCCCGAAAGGCAGTCCAAATACCAGCATGGTAATAATGCTGTAGCGCAGGTAAGCTTTTACACCGGGCACCTTTCTCGACTGGTAGGTCCACACTCCCTTTCGCATCCACCCCGCCAATACAATCACGCTGGTGACCATAAACACCACAAATTCTCCCACCAGATGCTTCTCGCCGCCTTCAACAAAAAATGCCTGTATGATAATCGCTGCAAGAAGCATATAGTACATGGCCCAGAACCCGATATGTTCCACCTCCATGATGTCTCTTTCCTGTCTTTCATCCACCTTTTTCTCAAACCATTTAAATTTTTTCATATACGCCTCCCTCCTCTACGTCTCTTCCGGCTCCCAGAACAAATCATTCAGCGTCCTGTCAAGAGCCCTGCATATGGAAATGCAAAGCTGCAGGGACGGATTGAATTTTCCTGCTTCTATCATGCTGATGGTCTGCCTGCTGACACCGATTAAATCCGCCAGCTGTTCCTGGGATAAGTCTTTTTCTATTCTGGCAATTTTCATTTTTTTGTTTTTCAATTACTCCTCCTTCCACAGCTATTATACGAGGTTATTATTTTTATTTCTCTATTATTACTTCTCGTTTATGTTACATATAATACATTATATTTTTATTTATGTCAACTATATTTTACATACAAGGGCAAAAATTTTTCTTCCGGAAACCGCATCACACCACCTTATGCTCCATCCACTTCCCGCTTTTAAACCGCAGAGAACATATAACCGCCCTCACGCCCCAGTCCGCAAACATTCCAATCCACACGGCAATCAGTCCGAAACGGAACACGTGCACCAGCAAAAGACACAGGCTGACCCGGCAAATCCACATAGCGGCGATGGACATTCCCATAAAGAAATTCACGTCCCCGGCGGCCCGCATTCCGTAAGCCGGCACAAAAGCAGGAACCCAGAAAAGGGGCTTGAAAATGGTAATCCACCCCATCATTGCAATGCAGAGGGCGGCGCTCTCCGGCTCCATAGCGCCGATAACCGTAACCGGACGCGCGGCGGCGTACACCAAAAGGCAGTTTGCTATCATACAGATTTCCGCCCACAGGGTAATCTTTTTGATGTAATAGACCGCTTCCTCCTTTTCCCCCGCTCCGATGCACTGTCCTATAATGGTAATCATTCCCGTTCCGATTCCCATGGCCATAATCCCGTTCAGAATTTCCAGAATATTCACCATGGCCTGAGCGGCAATCACAGCCGTTCCCATAGTGGAAACCGTGGACTGGATTGCAAGCTTTCCAAACTGGAACATGCCGTTTTCTATTCCAGAGGGCACACCCACGGATAAAACCTTCATAATCAGCTTCCTGTCGGGTCTGATTTTCAGATAATCCCTCACGCAAATCATCTGCCCCGGCCTGCGCAGATACCAAAGTACCACCACGGCGCAGAAAGCGCGTGAAGCAAGCGTGGCAATGGCGACGCCTGCAACGCCAAGGTGCAGTACCCAGATAAAAAAGGCGTTTCCCCCGATATTCAGGAAATTGGAGATTACCGAAATTGTCATGGGTCTTTTGGAATTTCCCTGAGAACGGTAAATGGCGGCTCCCGCATTGTACAGCCCGATAAATGGAAAAGACAACGCCGTATAAAAAAAATACGTTACGGAGGCGTCCATAACCGCATTTTCCACTTTTCCAAACACCAGACCAAGAAGCCTTCTGTTCCCTGCAAGGCAAATCAACATAATAAAGGCGGATATCATAAAAACAGCCAGCAGCATTTGCCTTGCCGACTGGTTTGCCTTTTCCCCGTCCTTTTTCCCGATGTACTGCGAACAGACGATAGAGCCTCCCGCCGCCAGCGCGGAAAAAGCCTGAATAAACAGAATATTAACGGAGTCCACCAAAGACACCGCCGACATGGCCACCGGCCCCACGTTGCTTATCATAAGCGTGTCAGCCATACCCATCAGGCAGTTTAAAAGCTGTTCTATCATAAGCGGAATCAGCAATGCCCGGATTTGGGCATTGCTGAACATGTGCTTTGTATATCTGTCATTTGTGTTTCTGTTTTTCATTATCAACCGTTCTTCGCTTCTTCCTTTTTTCTTCGCAAACCGCAGCCTCGCAGCAAACGCCGCGGCCATCTCTGTACAACCGGCGCTTTACGCAATGGCAAACTGACTGTTATACAGCTCCGCGTAAAATCCCTTCTTCGCAAGAAGCTCCTTATGGCTGCCCTGCTCGATAATATGGCCGTCCTTCATCACCAGAATCACGTCCGCGTTTTTGATGGTGGAAAGCCTGTGCGCCACAATAAAGCTGGTTCTTCCCTCCATCATGGCCGCAAATGCCTTCTGAATCCTGATTTCCGTCCGGGTATCGATGGAGGACGTAGCCTCGTCCAGTATCAGCATGGGCGGCAGGCTCAGCATCACCCTCGTAATACAAAGGAGCTGCTTCTGTCCTCCTGACAGGCTTCCTCCGTCCTCGCCAATCACGGTGTCGTACCCCTCCGGCAATCTCTTGATAAAGCTGTGGGCGTGGGAAGCCTTTGCCGCCGCTATGATTTCCTCGTCTGTTGCCTCCGGCTTGCCCACCACAATATTTTCCCGGATGGTTCCCCGCTTTAGCCAGGTGTCCTGCAAAACCATGCCGTAAGAAGTGCGGAGGGATTTCCGCGTAATATTTTTTATGGGATTGCCGTCCACGGAAATGCTCCCGCCGTCCACATCATAAAACCGCATCAGCAGATTGATAATGGTGGTCTTGCCGCAGCCTGTAGGCCCTACGATGGCGATTCTCTGCCCCGGCTTTACGGAAAGGTTCAAATCCGTAATCAGCTCCTTCTCCTTTACATAGGAAAATGAAACGTCGGAAAGCTCCACGCGCCCGCGTACGTCCTTCAGCACCACCGCGTTTTCGCTGTCCTTTGTCTGGGGCTCTTCCTCAATCAGCTCAAAAATTCTGGCCGCACAGGCAAGGGCGTTCTGAAGCTCCGTAATGACGCCGGAGATTTCATTGAAAGGCTTGGTGTACTGGTTTGCATAGGAGAGAAAGCAGGTAAGCTGCCCTATGGAAATCCCTCCCCGCAGCGCTGACAACGCGCCGGTGAGCGCCACGCCCGTATAAACCAGACTGTTTACAAACCGGGTACAGGGATTGGTGAGGGAGGAAAAGAAAATCGCCCGGAGGGAATACTTTTCCAGCCTTCCGTTAATCTCGTCAAACTTTTCCAGGGTTTTTTCTTCCCTGTTAAATGCCTGCACCACCTTCTGGTTCCCTATCATTTCGTTAATCAGGGAGGTCTGCTCCCCTCTGGTTTCAGACTGCAGTTTAAACATGGTGAAGGTCTTTTTGGCGATAAAGCTTGCCACAAACAGGGACACCGGTGTGATAATCACCACCACCAGGGTAATCCCCACATTCACGGAAAGCATAAAGCCAAGGGTTCCCAGAATCGTCACCACGCCGGTAAAAAGCTGGGTGAAGCCAATCAGAAGACCGTCCGCAAACTGGTCCACGTCCGCCACCACGCGGCTCATAATGTCACCGTGGGAATGGGAATCCAGATATCCCAGGGGCAGCTCCTGAATCCGCCGGAACGCCTTTTTTCTGATATCCTGAATCACATTGTATACAATCTTATTGTTACAGATATTCATAATCCACTGGGTAAGCGCCGTCAGGACGATTACGATTCCCATCTGCTTTAAAAGATGAAACAGATAGGGCCAGGGGCTGCCCACGTCAAGGGGCGACGGGTCAAAAATCAGAACCAGCCAGTCCACCGCCTTTCCCGTCAGAATCGGAAGGTACAGGGTAAGCGCCACGGAAGCCACCGCCATGATAATGGTCAGCGTCATCAGAAAGCCGTAAGGCTTAATGTATCTCAAAACCTTCATCAGAGTTTCCTTTTGATTGACAGATTTTTTCTTTTTATCCATGACAGCTCTCACCTCCGCTCCGCATTTTGCGCCGCTTCTTCCTCGCTGCGCTCAAACTGGCTGTAATAAATCTCCTGATAAACCTCGCAGTTTTCGAGAAGCTCCTTATGGGTTCCCATACCCGCCACTTCGCCATCGTCCAGCACGATAATCAAATCTGCATGGAGCAGGGAGGACGCCCTCTGGGAAACGATAAACACCGTGGTCTCTCCCGGCATTTCCCTGATGGATTTGCGCAGAGCCGCGTCCGTGGCATAGTCAAGCGCCGACGCGCTGTCGTCCAGAATCAGTATTTCCGGCTTCTTCACCAGCGCCCGGGCAATGGAAAGCCGCTGCTTCTGCCCGCCGGAAAGGTTCCTCCCCTCCTGCTCTATGCGCTCGTCCAGCCCGTCTTTTTTCTGCAGTACGAATTCCTCCGCCTGCGCCGTCCTTAAGGCATCCCACAACTCCCCGTCGTCGGCGTTTTCATTTCCCCACAGCAGGTTATCCCTGATGGTTCCCTTGAACAGCACCGCCTTCTGCATTACAATTCCAATTTTATCCCGAAGCTCCGAAAGGGAATATTCCCGCACATCCCTTCCGTCCACCTTAACGCTGCCCTTTTCCACGTCATAAAAACGGGGAATCAGATTCACCAGAGAGGACTTGCCGGAGCCTGTGCCGCCAATCACGCCGATGGTCGCGCCCCGGGCCGCCTTGAAATGAATATCCGTGAGGGCTTCCTCGCCGCCCTTATGATAGCGCAGACTCACATGGTCGAATTCCACCGTTCCCCGGGCGGAATCCGCTCCGCTCTCTGCAGGCACAGAACTTTCTGTCCTGCCGGATTTCTTTCCGGCTTCCGCCTGACCGCCTGCCTGCGCCCCGTCGTCCATCCCCGCGGGAATTTCAAAAATCGTCTGTATTCTGTTTCCGCAGGCAACCGCCTTTGTCACCGTGATTATCAGATTGGCCAGCTTCACAAGCTCCACAAGAATCTGGGACATGTAATTCACCAGCGCAATCACCTGCCCCTGTGACAGAATGCCCTCCTCCACCTGAAGCGCGCCCACATATATCAATGCCACCAGACCGGCATTAATCACCACATATGTAAGCGGGTTCATGAGGGCTGAAATCTTTCCGGCAAAGGTCTGCATATGCTTTAAAGCGTCCGTTTCCGCGTCAAACTTCCCGGTTTCATGCTCCTCCTCGCCAAAAGCCCGGATAACTCTCACGCCGGTGAGGTTTTCCCGGGTGATGCCCATGACGCCGTCCAGACGTCCCTGTACCTTCTTAAACAGCGGAATGCTCACAAGCATAATCCCGAATACGATTACCGACAGAACCGGAATAACCACCACAAAAATAAGGGCGGCCTTTACGTCCACCGTAAAAGCCATAATCATTGCGCCGAATACAATGAAAGGTGAGCGCAAAAACAGCCGCAGCACCAGATTGACTCCTGACTGCACCTGATTGATATCGCTGGTCATTCTTGTTATCAGCGTGGACGTCCCTTCCCTGTCCATCTGGGAAAAGGAGAGGCTCTGGATATGGGCGAACAGGCCGTGCCGCAGCTTCGTGGCAAAGCCCACCGCGGCCTTCGCCGCAAAATACTGAGCCGTCACCGCGCAGACAAGGCCAATCAGCCCCAACGCCGCCATAACCGCACATTGCCGCCAGATATAGCCCTTGTCGCCGCTGCCGATTCCCGTGTCAATCATCGCCGCCACCACCAGCGGCACAATCAGCTCGAATGAGGCCTCCAGCAGTTTAAACAGAGGCCCCAGTATACTTTCTTTTTTGTAATCACGCAAATAGATAAGAAGCTTCTTCATTTTCCGGCTCCCCCTAATTCAGGAAATTTTCTATAATCACAGCTTCCGCCGCTTCGTCGCCAAGACCGAAGGTATTCAGCTTAATGAGCTGCTCGCTGTTGATTCGCCCGATAGCAGCCTCATGAATAATCGCCGCGTCCACATGCTTTGCGTCAATCTCGGGTATGGAGCATACCTGCGCCTTATCCATAATGATGGAATCGCACTGGATATGCGCATGGCAGAGCGCGTTTCCGACAGCCCTGGGGTGGAAAACCTGCTTTGACTGCCCTCTTGCCACCGAGCGGGAGGTGATGCGGGCGCTGCCACCCGTTCCGTTTAAGTAAATATCCATATCGGAAACCGCGCTCTGGCTGCCGTGGGTCATCAGCTTTTCAACCACAAACAGCTTCGCCCCCTCTCCCATAATAACCTCCGTCTGGCGTTTTGTGGAATCCACTCCCTTAATCTGCGCCGTGTCCAGCGTAAAAACGGAATTTTCCTCCATAATAATCTTTGTCACAGGATTTAAAATTCTGGCGCCGGTTCCCTCCCCTTCGCCGTAATGCTTTTCCTCATAACGCACATTGGCGTCCTTTCCCACATGGAAAGTATGGATTCCGTCATGGCGGCTGTCGTCGCACCCGCTGTTGTGAATCCCGCAGCCTGCCACAATGGTCACCTGCGCGCCCTCCCCGATATAGAAATCATTGTACACCTCGTCCGTCACGCCGGAAGATGCAACCACCACGGGAATATGCACCTGCTCCCCTTTTGTGTCCCCACTGATATAAACGTCAATCCCCTGTTTATCTTCCTTCCGCTTAATCGTGATATTCTCCGTGCTTCCATGGCACAGAGAATATCCGTTGTACCTTAAATTATATGCGCCTTCCTGCCGGAAGCCCTCACTGTCGATTTTTTCCAGAATGGCTTCCGTCACCTTGTCTATCTTTTCCACCGTTATTTTCCTTTCTTCATTCTGCGGCCTCATTCAGGCACGTGCAGCCCTTCTCGCCGCCCATAAGCTCCGGCAGCACCTTTTCCTTCTCTCCCACCGCCTGAATCTCGCCGTCCCTGACTATCATAATCCTGTCCGCCATCTGCATGATTCTTTCCTGATGGGAGATAATCACAAGGCTTTCCGTCTTGTTGTCGTGGAGCTGCTCAAACTGCTTTACCAGCATGGAAAAGCTCCACAAATCAATCCCCGCCTCCGGCTCGTCAAAAATACACAGCTTATGAGGCTTTGCCAGCACCGTGGCAATCTCAAGCCGCTTCATTTCGCCGCCGGAAAGGGTTCCGTCCACCTCGCGCTCTAAATACTCCCTTGCGCACAGGCCGACTCCCTTTAAAATATCACAGCATTTGTTTTCCGGCATTTCATAGCCCGCGGCAAGAGAAAGCAGCCTTTTCACCGTCATTCCCTTAAATCTGGGCGGCTGCTGAAAAGCAAAGCCGATTCCCGCATTTGCCCGCCTGTCAATGCTGTAATCCGTAATGTCAACGCCGTCCATCAGAATCCGCCCGCCGTCAGGCTTTTCAATTCCCATAAGGAGCCTTGCAATGGTGGACTTCCCGCCCCCGTTAGGCCCTGTGATTACCAGCGTTTCCCCGTTTTCCACCGTAAAGCTGACATCCCGTATAATACTTTTTTCCAATCCGTTTTCCAGCGGATGGAACATCAGATTTCTCACTTCCAGCATAGTAAAACCAAGCCTTTCTATTTTAAATATTCCTCATATTTTTCATTTGTCTCGTTTAAGAAAACAATTCCCAGAATGCCCGGACCGGTATGGGCGCCAATGGCGCAGCCTACCCGCCCTTCCAGAAGACCTTTCACATGATATCTTTCCACCAGTTCCTTTTTGATAAACTCATAGGCTTCCTTATCCGTTCCGTAGCAGACGCCCACCACCTGATTTTCAAGATTCGCGCCCTTTTCCCCCACCATGTCGAGAATCCGCTTCTGCGCCTTTTTCCAGCCGCGCACCTTCTCAACCGCCTTTAGGGAGCCGTTTTCATCCACGATAATAATTGGCTTGATGTCGAGCACCGTGCCTGCAAGGAAGGAAGTTCTGGTAAGCCTGCCGCCCTTGAACAGATAGCCCAGCTCCATCACCGTGACCGCATGCTCCATATGCCCGCAGAAAAACCCGGCCGCCTCGATTAAAAGCTCCTTCGGCGCACCGTTTCTCTGCATGCGAAGCACCCGCTCCGCCACCAGACCGTACCCCACGGAAGCGCATCTGGTATCAATGATTGTCATTTTAAAGTCGGGATATTCCTCCAAAACCTCCTCATAAGCAAGCTTTGCCGCATTGTAGGTTCCCGCAATCCCTGTGGAAAAGCAAAGGTAAAGCACCTCGTCCCCCCGCTGTGCAAAGGGCAGAAAATGCTCATGAAACATGTACTGGCTGATATGGTAGGGTTTTATATCCCTGCCGGACGCCTGCACTTCATAAAACTCATCGGGAAAAATCGTTTCCCCGTCAAAATAATCCTTTCCCTCTATCGTCACAGGCGTGGGCATCACATGTAAATTATATTCTTTAATCACGCTTTCCGGTACATCGGAAGCAGAGTCTGTAATAATACAAAAAGCCATATTCTCCTCATTTCCGCGCTGCTTTATCGGCCCGGGCCACAGGTCTTACGCGCTAACAAATTTTCCAATATCACTATACTACATTTGCCGGAAATATGCATCTTAAAAATTTCTTAGCATATGATAATGCAAACGATAGCCAAAATAAGCAGGTATGCCTATGTACACATCTCAAATGACACCCGGAATTTCGTTTTCGGAATTACTATCCCGCAAGCGTCCCGACGCTGCCGCCTGGATTACGGGTAATGTCCAGAACCCCCGCTTAAGCGGTCTCGTTAAATTTTACCGCACCGATTACGGCGGCGTACTGGTAGAAGCGGAGGTTTTCGGGCTTCCCAATATAGAAACAGAAGGCTCCAGTGACTTTTACGCCATGCATATCCATGAATTCGGGGACTGCTCCGGGGATTTTGGTAACACGGGTTCCCACTACAACCCTGGCAAAGCGCCCCATCCCGGCCATGCCGGAGACCTTCTCCCGCTTCTCGGCAGCCAGGGCTACGCCTGGTCGGCCTTTTACGACAAACGTTTCACCCTGGATGAGATTATCGGGAAATCCGTCATTATCCACTCCGGGAGGGATGACTTTACCACCCAGCCCTCCGGGGATTCCGGTACAAAAATCGGATGCGGGGAAATCAGGCGTATGGTCTGAAAGCGGGCGGCACATTTCGCAAATCGTCCTTGTGCAGGCGGCAGACGCCAGATGTGAGCGCAGTCCCGCCTGGTTCATTACCCGCGCAAAAAACAGACCGAAACCCCCGCTTACGGCTCCGGTCTGTTTTTTATTCTTCTTCCAGGTCAAAGAGCTTCCCCGTAGCAAAGGGACTTCCCACATCGCACCGTCCATGATGATAGGTTTTCTTTACCTCTCCACTGTCCAGCTCTTTTGAGGTTTCCACTTTTATACGGCTGGCACCCGCCTCCACCATGGAATCAAGAAGCCTTACAATATCCTCTGTGCTGTCCATACCTCTCTCCTGTTCCGTGCGCCGTCCGTACTTTTGCTGTTTCCAGTTCCGCTTCGGCCCGCCCGGCACACAACTGTCTGAAATATTTCCGGCCGCTTCCCTGTATACCGCCAAGCCTCTGCCGACTCCTTAATGGTGGAACAGCCTGATTCCCGTAAACGCCATCACCATATCGTACTTGTCGCAGCACTCAATCACAAGGTCGTCCCGCACGGAGCCGCCGGGCTGGGCAATATACTTCACACCGCTTTTAAAAGCCCTCTCAATATTATCCGAAAACGGGAAAAAGGCGTCGGAGCCCAGCGTCACATTCCTGTTGCCGCCAAGCCATTCCCTCTTTTCCTCTCTGGTAAAGACAGGCGGCTTTTCCTTAAAGCGTTTCTGCCATTCCCCGTCCCTTAAAACGTCCTCATACTCATCCCCGATATAAACGTCAATGGTATTGTCCCTGTCGGCTCTTCCGAGGCTGTCCACGAACTGAAGATTTAGCACCTGAGGCGCCTGACGCAGATACCAGTTGTCGGCCTTCTGCCCTGCCAGCCTCGTGCAGTGTATTCTGGACTGCTGTCCCGCACCGATTCCGATTGCCTGTCCCTCCTTCACATAGCAGACGGAATTGGACTGGGTATATTTCAGAGTAATCAGGGCAATTTTCATATCAATCAGAGCAGCCTCCGGCAGCTCCTTATTCTTTGTCACAATATTGGAAAGAAGCTCTCCGTCAATGGGAAGCTCGTTCCTTCCCTGCTCAAAGGTGATTCCGTACACCTGCTTCCTCTCTATGGGCGCGGGCGTATAGGAAGCGTCAATCTGAATAATATTATAGTTCCCCTTTTTCTTGGCTTTTAAAAGCGCCAGCGCTTCTTCCGTGTAGCCCGGCGCAATCACGCCGTCGGACACCTCTCTTTTAATCAGCCTTGCCGTATCCTCATCGCACACGTCGGATAAAGCGATGAAATCCCCGAAGGAAGACATTCTGTCCGCGCCCCTGGCCCTTGCGTAGGCACAGGCGAGAGGAGAAAGCTCTCCCAAATCCTCTACCCAGTAAATCTTTGCCAGAGTTTCCGTGAGCGGAAGCCCTACCGCCGCCCCCGCAGGCGAAACATGCTTAAAGGAAGCCGCCGCCGGAAGATTTGTCGCCGCTTTCAGTTCCTTTACCAGCTGCCAGCCGTTAAAAGCATCCAGAAAATTAATATAGCCCGGCTTTCCGTTTAAAACGGAAACCGGAAGCTCGCTGCCGTCCTCCATATAAATTCTGGACGGCTTCTGATTAGGGTTGCATCCGTATTTTAATTGAATTTCGTTCATTTTGTCCTCCATTTTAGTTCCGCAGCTGCCCTCCCAGTACACTTTGGTCTGGAACAATTCCCGGCCGCATATGCGTCCGCTCATTGTTCCGTGCACTGTCCGGGCATCTGCTGATTTTCAGTCCCTAGTTTTTGTTGATGATTCTGGTGTCGTATTTTCCGCTTGCAATATCGATATATCTCACGAAAAGAGAAACCTTGTTTTCCTCATTCAGGTTTTCCCACAGCATCTGCGCAAACTCGTCGATATCTCCCTCAATTTCCACCGTCTTCGGTTCGCCCTCAAAGCTGGGAAGGGGATTGCCGTCATGCATGTAGGTATGGATGAAACGCCCCTCGCCCGCCGCCGGATTTTCATAAGAATAGGTAAATCTGTTGCAGGCGTCGGGATTTCCGTTGTTGCTCTTTAAGATAGACAGCATATAGTCATACTGCCCGTCCTTTATATTCATAAGCCCGGAAATCCTGGGCGTGTAATTCGGCCCGTCCGGCTCAAACTCCCGGCTCCTTAAAGCCTCCTCAAAGCTTTCTCCCCTCTGCAGTCCCTCATAAACGGTGTCCGTCTGGTCGCCGTTGGTAACGATTGTCCTGTGTTCCAAAACCCGCACCGGCGCATAAATCACCAGACTCGGGTCCTCCATCTTCGCCTCGTCAAAGCACTGGGTCCTGATTCCCTCTCCTTCCGTTACAAAAACCCGGTTACGGCTGTTCACGCTTCTTCCCATAATAAAATAAGCCACTACCGCCTTCGTTCCGTCCGCAGATTTGCCGATAACGATGCCTCTGCCCGGATATGCGTTTTCTGAAAGCTCCTTTTTAAGTGACAACATCCTCTGTTCCTCCTGATTTAAAGTTCCGTGTACTGTTCTATCAATTATAATATAAGACGAGCCCGCTAATTGCAAGCAATAAAGGGAAAAACCTGTTTACAACTTTTCCTTACAGAGCTATACTATATGAAAAATAAAAAATAACGAAAGAGAGAGATTTTTATGAGGAGATTGAGAACGAAAATACTGACAGCAATTGCGGCCCTGTCAGTTGCCTGTATGGCTCTCACAGGCTGCGGCGGAGCGGATTTGGCTCCCGCCAACCAGACAGTAGGCGCTATCTTCGAGCTTACCGCCAAGAGCAACATGGCGCCTATGAAGGATTTGCTTGGCTTTGCCTCCGAGGACGACGTGAGAAGCACGTTCCTTGCAGAAGGCTCCGACTCAGACGACCTGGTTTCGCAATTCCAGGAACAGTTTACGGCAGAGGGTGTGACAATGTCTGACGAAAGCGTGAAGGAATTCGCAGACGCCCTCGAGGGGATGCTCGCCAAGCTCACCTACACCACGGAAATTATTTCCGAGGATAAGGAAAAGGTTGTCGTATCCCTGAAGGTGAACAGCTACTCCGCCGCCGATATGGAGCAGGTAACGCTTGACGCCCTCACAGCCATGCAGGAGCGGCTCACCGAGGAAGACCAGATGGCAATCATGAACGGCGATAACGATATACTGACCTCTTATATGGAAGGTTATTTTTCCGACCTCGTAAGCGGTCTTTCCGCCATGGAGATTTCTTCCGAGCCGGTTGCTATTGAGGTTTCCTGTGAAAAAATGCTGGTTGACGTGAGCGGCAAAGAGAAAACCGCCTGGATGCCCAGCGATTTGGGCGGCTTCTATGAGGATATTGAAGCAAGTATTTTCCACTAGACAAAGCACGGGCTCTCAAATACTACATACAAAAGGGAGCTGATAAAGGCACAGGCGGTATGTATCCCGTGAAAGGAGGGCATACCGCCTGTTTCTGTGAGGAAGCAAGGCTCTGTTTCTGCCCTGCTATACGCTGCATTCATATAGAAACATTTCACACTTGTCGTTAACCGCCATTTCCTTTTGATATGTTGCGTAGGTTGATATGGCCTTAAACCCGCATTCCCTTAAGTACTCCTCCATTTCTCCATACCGGTATAAATGCGTTTGAAAATCCATCTCTTCGCTTTGCAGTAATTCGGCGTCGTTGTAAAGTTCGTAAACGGAAGGGGAATACTGTGTCTGGCTTTTTTCATCGTAATGGTTTTTCCCTTTTAAAATCAAGTCAAAGCCTTCTTTCGTTTTCACGGAAACGGCTGCCTTATATTCGCTCTCCTCGGCGCATCGGGTAAAGACAGTATCAACGGAAAATACGAATTTTCCGCCCGGCGCCAGTAATTCTTTCAGCTTTCGCAAAATGCTTTTACACAAATCAATGTCTGTGAATAGCGAAACGGAACCAGAGGGGATGAAAATATAATCAAACTTATCCTCTGCCGGATACTCGATAATGTCTGCCTTCACGACCTTTGCTTCCGGCGCTTTCCGCCTCAGTTTATCCAGCATTTCTTCCGACAAGTCCACCCCGCTGACGTCAAAGCCATGTTCCAGAAAAGGCACAAAAAAGCGTCCGCTTCCACACAAAGGCTCCAGGATTTTCATACCCTTTTTTGCATAAGAAAGATAAAACTGCAATTCGTCCGCCGGCGCGCTTTCATGTAAAATTTCATACATTTCCGTGCACAAGCTTCCATAATAATTTTGTTTAAGCTGCGGAGAAAGGCTCATATATAAAAGCGGATAAGGATTTCCCTGTTCATCGTGGTCTGTTCTTTTATATACCCGGAAACCCATATGTTCATAAAATCCTTTTGCCTGTGGATTCTGCTCGTTTACAGCCACTTTTTTCACAGAATAATTTTCAATCCCGAATTGAATAAGTTGTTTTCCCAGTCCTTTTCCTCTTTCCTTTGGCGCAATGAACAGCATTTCAAGGCTTTCTTTTTCAATTCCCATAAAAGCTACGGGATTGTCCCCCTCATCTTCTGCGACCACAAGATTTTCAACGCTGCATAGCGCCTGCGGAACATACTCTTTGATACCTGCTATTTCTCCTTCGGATAAAAATAAGTGCGTTGCCCTGACGGCCCCTTCCCATACTTTCAATAGCAGTTGAATCAAGTCATCCGTTCTTTCACGGACTTCAATTATTCTCATGTCTTTTCCTCCCGATATTTAAAACGCCGCAGGATAACCGGATTCCCGTGGCGCTTTAAAATAAATGTCCCGTAAGACCTGTTTTCTTTCTCTGTCAGCTACAGCCCTCGAATTACGCTCTGCTTGCTCCGTCCACCGACAAAATTTCTCCTGTCACATAGGAAGCCAAATCGCTTGCCAGATAAAGGAAAGCGTTTGCCACTTCCTCCGGCTCGCCCGGCCTGCCAAGAGGTATCTGCGCAGAAATCCTTGCCACCATTTCAGGCGGAAGCGAAGCTACCATGTCCGTCTTGGTAACGCCCGGCGCTACGGCGTTCACACGGATATTATCCTTTGCCAGTTCCCTTGCAAGTGAAATTGTCATGCCGTTAACCGCAAACTTGCTTGTGGGATATCCGACGCCTGCCGGCTGCCCGGAAATACTCACCATGGAGCTGGTATTTAAGATACAGCCGCCGCCCTGCTCCTTCATAATCTTCGCAACAGGCAGAATTGCATAGAACAATGCGCGCACATTCAAGTCAATACATTTGTCAAACTCCTCGGCCGTGTAATTGTAAAGAGGCGTGCTCTGGGAAATTCCGGCATTGTTTACCAGGATATCAATCCTTCCAAATTTTCCCTTCACCGCCGCAACGGCTTTTTCCACTTCCGCAGCGTCCGTCAGCTTCGGGCACATTCCTTCCACTTCCCATCCGGCATTTTCCTCCGCCAGCTTTGCAAGCGCCTTGTCCACTGTTTCCTGTCTTGAACCGAACAAAACCACCTTTGCGCCGTTTGCAAGATACTTGCGGACAATCTCAAAGCCGATTCCTCTGGTGCCGCCGGTAACTACAGCTACTTTTCCCTCTAACATCATAATTTTCGTACCATCCTTTTCCTGTTTTTTTCAAGTATATCACAAAAATTTATTTCATGTAAAGCAACATCCGTCATCTATTGCTGCTCTGATTTCAGGTAGGTATTCCGCAATATTTCTAAAATCTCATCTCTGGTTCTTGTAAGCCCTAATTGCTTTGTGTCTGTCGCCTCCCGACTCATGGCCTCCAGAAAAACTTGTATGTCCCTGTATATTTCGGGAGTTACATTGACCTTCGTATTCTGCCCCAATAATGCCGACAGGCGGAATATATCGTTTTTATGTTTACGGATATTTTTGCTGTCTATTTTTTCACCGGCGGATTTTCTGTCTGTCAGGTCAATCCACGCTTTCGCTTTAAATGGAATCAGCTGTGACTGCTTCAATGATAAGAACCAAATCAATATCCTTTGTTGCACGGAAATCCAAACCTCCGGCGGACATCAAAAGGTCACACGCCGTGCCTCCTATGATTGTGTATTGTTCCTCATATCCATGGAACCATTTCTGAAAACTTCTAAGCCCTTTCACCATTATGAAACCTCCCAGACTTTAGACAGTAATTCTTCTACGGCTTCTTCAATACGCTCATCTGAATCATCTTTCAGCGTCATGGCAAGCGACAACGGGTCAACCTGCCCGTTTCCTGACAGAATATCCGGGTCATATCTCCACAATTCAACCTTAACCTGTGCAGAGGCATCCATTAGCACATCTGTTCCAACGAGCCGGCTGCTTTTTCCGTTTATGGCGTAGCACGGGGTATCAGGCGGATTTATCATACTCATTTCAGATAAGGCGGACAAACCGGCTGTTTGCATTCGTGGTAAAGGAATTCGCTTATCTACATATATTACTTTGCGAATGGGCGACACCAGATAAGGCTGCATTTTATTATACAATTTATGCGCGTTATATTTTCCGGTAAGTATTTTCTGAACCCCCTCCTTTTCTGTAGTAAAAAAAGATGTTTGTTCCAGTTGACGGACTGCCCGTGTAATGGTCATCCCGGAAAAGCCCAGGTCTTTGCCGGCCTCACTCATATAAAGCTGTTGTTTTTTCCGATAAATATAATAAAAGAATAAAACCTGGGCGGAAGGCTGTAATTTCTCCGTCTTCACAATTTCTGCACAAAACCTGTTTTGCAGTACAATTCCCATAAAAGGAAGATAAATCTGCTTATCAGGAACAATAAATGGAATATGGGCTGAAAGCATGTATTGCATCCTGCTTCGGCTTATATTTTTTAAAACAAACACTACCGGAATCGGTTCGATTTTTTGAATTTTCGCAATCTGCTTTTTTACAGATGCAAGCTGGTCAAGTTCCATTTTCGGATATAAGAAAAGCGCCCTGACGGATTCAAACGTAACCTGCATAAATTCGTAACGGTCCAACAAATAGTAAGGAAGTTCTTCCGTATGGCTCCATGGCTGATAATCAACTTTGATTCCCAGAATATTTTCAATATAGTTCATAATATCCTCCTTTTCATTATTTTAACTTTTTAAATGTTAAATGTCAATTTTTATGTTATAATTTATCCTGTTTTTATTCCGCCACACACAAAACTTTTCCGCCCGGAAATTGATTCCCGTGTCCTTCCTCTTTTTCCAGTTGACAACCAATCAGCTTTGTAATAATATATACTTAGTAATACTAAATAGGTGGTGATGAATTGCAGGGACGTTATGAACAGCAGCTCAAAAAGGGCGTTCTGGAAATGCTGGTGTTAAAGCTGCTGGAAAGCGAAGAAAAGTACGGCTATCAGCTAATCAGCCAGTTAAAAGAAAAAAGCGGCGGCATGTTTACCCTTAAGGAAGGCACTCTCTATCCCATCTTATACAGATTAGAGGATGACGGTCTGGTCTTGAGCCGCTGGAGCCAGCCAAAGGGAAAAGAGACTTCCAGAAAGTATTATGAGATTACCGAAGAGGGAAAAATGAAACTGTCGGAGCTGAAAGCTCTCTGGAAGGACTTTTCAGGAGAAGTTACAAAAATAATGGAGGAGGAATGAGAAAAGCATATGAATCAGGAAACATATATCCGTCTGGTTTTAAAAAATTTAAAATGCAGCACGGCCAAAAAGAATGAGATTAAAAAGGAACTGGAATCCGATATCGCAGGCGCTGAGGAGAGCGGCGAAACCCTTGATGAAATTATGGCGCGCATGGGTACGCCAAAGTCCCTTGCGGCGGAATTTAACGATAATTTTTCACCGGAGGAGCTGAAAGCCTTCAAGCGGAAAAGACTCTGGAAAATCCTTGGAATTTCGGCAGGAGTCCTGCTTATCCTTTTGCTTGCAGTCTTTTATATTCTTCCTAAAAACTATCCTCTGGAGCAGAGAGGAAATTACGTTGAATCGGAAGTAATGGCGCGCGCAGATGAAATCACCCTGGCTTTTGCGGAAAAGGATTATGCCTCTATCCGCGAAATGTGCGCATCCGACAGCGTGAAAAATGTCCTGTCGGACGAAACCCTCTCCGGCGCAAGGGCGCTTTTCCCGGATGAGTGGGGCGCGTTCGTTACCTACGGCAACGCCTACACCGCCGAGGTTGTCCAGATGGGAAATTCCATGGCCGTTATACAGATAAACGCCACCTACGAATATACGGCGGTCACTTACACGCTTATGTTTGACGAAAATCTGAACCTTTGCGGTTTTTATGTAAAATAATTTTCCTTGTCCGGGATTGCCTTGCAGAGCTCCTTTGCAGGTTTTCCCCGCGGGATTTATCAGGAGGAATTTTTATGAGCGCAAGATTACTTGCATTTGTTATCTGGCTGTTATGCGGGCTGCTGTTTACCGCAAGAGGAATTTACTGCATGTATGCAAAGAAGGAAATCCCTTTCGGCTTCTGGGCAAACGCCGACACAGCGCCTGTTTCCGATGTGGCTGCTTACAATCGCGCATTAGGAAAGCTGTTTACGGTTGCCGGTATTTTCTTTATTCTTCTGGGACTGCCTTTATTACAGGGGCAGAATAAGGCCGGCGTTATCATCTCCATTCTGGGCACTATGGTGGAATGCATCATCCTTATGGCAGTTTATACCGTGAAAATAGAAGGAAAGTATCGCCAAAAGTCAAATACCCCGTAGCAAGCTGACGGGGCATCAAACTTGCAACGCAGCAGAGCTGCGGGGTATTGACCCTCGCGGCATTCGTCAAATGGATGCTCCGCATCCGCTTGACTCATTGCTCGCGGGAATAAACCCGATAACAGCCGCGGATTCAAAATTTACATCGTCCGCCGCTTCCGACCACAAACTGAGGATAAAAATGAACGTTTTTAATGTCAGCCTGAAAGATATTGAAGCGGCTCTTGACACAGTACTGTCTGTCATGTATAATGACTAAACAATCAAAAGCAGTCAAACAGGAGGCATAAGGGTGCCAAAAAGCTATTCAGAGCAGGAACGGGAATATATCAGAAATCGTTTGAAAGAAGAAGCGGCAAAATGCCTTGCAAGGTACGGCGTCCGCCGCACGACGGTGGATGAGCTCGTAAAAAGAGTCAACATCCCCAAAGGGACTTTCTATCTTTTTTATAAATCAAAGGAACTGCTTTTATTTGAGGTCATTCAGGAGCAGCATGAGAATGTCAACCGGAGGCTGTATCAGGCCATTTCCGACATTGCCGGAAGCGAAATCTCCGCCGGTAAGCTGACCGAAGTAATTTTTGAGTTCTACAAAATGACTGAGGAAATGCCGGTTTTAAGGATGATTGACTTAGGCGAAGTGGAACTGCTCATGCGCAAGCTGCCGACGGAGACGGTGGAGGCGCATTTGCAGGACGATACGGATACCATTGAAAAAATGCTTGCCCTGCTCCCTGTGAAAGAAGAAACGGACATAAAGGTTATCAGTGCCGCCTTCCACGCAATTTATTATGCAACGCTGCATAAATCGGAGATTGGGGAAGAACAGTACGACGAAGCGCTGTATGCTTTAATTTATGGTATTGTGACGCAGATTATCAAATGCTGACTGGCTTTGCCTGCCAGCTTATCAAACAGGCGCTGCCGCCCTCGCAAGGCAGCTCATTGTAAATTGTAATCGAAAAGTCCGGCAGCCGGCCGGACTTAAAACAGGCTATCATTTGACTATTAAATTATTTTTAGTCATATAGTATAAGGAGAGACATATGATACAGGTCAGCAATCTTTCATTCAGCTACACAAAACAGCCTTTTATTTCCGACATGAGCTTTTCCGTTTCCCCGGGAGAAATTTTCGGATTTTTAGGTCCGTCGGGAGCCGGTAAAAGCACCTTGCAGAAAATCCTGATTGGTATGCTGCGGACATATCAGGGCTCGGCCATGGTAAACGGTGTTGAATGTAAGAAGCGCACAAAGCGCTTTTATGAAAATATAGGGGTTGATTTTGAGTTTTCAACAATGTATGAAAAACTGACCGCCAGGGAGAATCTGCAGTTCTTTTCATCATTATATGAAAAAAAGCCGCGTCCCATTGATGAGCTTTTGGAAAAGGCAGGCCTGGCGCGCGACGCGGATAAGCGGGTAGCCGATTATTCAAAAGGCATGAAATCCCGCTTAAACTTCATAAAGGCGCTGCTCCATGACCCTCTTTTGCTCTGCCTTGACGAACCCACAAGCGGACTCGACCCGGCAAACAGCCGGACGATGAAAGACATGATTCTGGAGGAAAAGGCAAAAGGAAAAACAATCCTTCTGACCACACACAATATGCAGGACGCGACAGAGCTTTGCGACAGAGTCGCTTTTATCGCAGGCGGTAAAATATGCGCCCTCGACAGCCCCCACAACCTGATTATGTCCAAAGGTGCGGCAGCCGTAACCTACACATGGATGGAAAACGGAGAGCGCAGCGCAAGCTGTCCTCTTAAGCATTTATCTTCCGATAAGCGTTTGAAGGATTTGATTGAGAACAACCGCCTGCAATCCATCCACAGCAGCGAGCCGACGTTAAATGACATTTTTATGGATATCACAGGGAGGACTTTGCTATGAGATTACGAAGTTTATTTCTGTTTGATATGCGTTTTCAGACAAAATACGGCTTTTACTTTTTATATACGGTTTTGACTGCTGTTTATATCGTAATTCTTCTTGCGATTCCCGGAAGCTGGCGCGAAAAAGCTGCCGCCGTTTTGATTTTTTCCGACCCGGCGGCAATGGGATTGTTTTTCATGGGCGCAATTGTTCTTCTGGAAAAGAGCCAGCATACGCCCTGCGCATTGGCGGTTTCCCCTGTGCGGGCAATAGAATATATGATTGCCAAAGCCGGTTCCCTGTCTGCTGTTTCCCTTGCGGTTGCCGCTCTGCTGGCTTTAGCTGCGGACGCGAAGCATTTACATATCATATTGCCCGGAACAATGATATCCAGTGTGGTTTTTACATTATTGGGAATGATTGTCGCAACAAAAACAGAGAGCCTTAATCAGTTTATTTTGTGGACAGTGCCGGTCGAGTTCGCCTGCTTTGCCCCGGCAGTTTTGCATTTATTCGAAGTCACCCCGACATGGCTTAAGTATTATCCTGCCAATGTCTGTATGGATATGGTTTCGGGTCATTCCCCGTCGGCGGCAGGCTTGCTTATTGTTATGGCAATGATAATAATTCTTTTTATTTACTCGGGATTTTGTGTTTTGAAAATGTGGGACCATACAGGAGGTGCAAAAATATGAAAGCAATTCGGCTGAGTTTTA
Organism: uncultured Lachnospiraceae bacterium; assembly: GCA_910577275.1. GTDB lineage: Bacteria > Bacillota > Clostridia > Lachnospirales > Lachnospiraceae > Suilimivivens. The sequence continues at coordinate 55,194 of CAJTMW010000008.1, read as the reverse complement.
TCCAGATGGCAGTAACCATGAGACGGGATGTGATGTTATTTGCGTCCTGCCTTACGCCGCTTCTTGCCGGCTTCCTCTTTCGGTTTGCCGTACCATTTTTTGAAACCGTTCTGACAGATTATTTTCATCTGCCGGCAGTCATTTCTCCCTATTACGGATTGATTGACCTGTTTTTTGCAATGCTCTCTCCCACAATGTTCTGCTTTGTTTCGGCAATGGTCGCCCTGGAGGAAGCAGATGAAAAGACGGCGGCCTATCTGTTCATTACGCCTCTGGGGAAAGCAGGATATCTGTCTGCAAGATTCGGCGTCCCGGCCGCTTCCGCTTTTCTTGTGACCCTTATCCTGCTGCCTTTCTTTAAGCTGACGCCGCTTCCGCCGACAGCCATGTTATTGCTGGCAGCCGGCGGAACTCTGCAGGGTATCATAATTTCACTGTTAATTCTGACGCTTTCATCAAACAAGCTGGAAGGGATGGCGGTCACAAAGCTTTCTGCGCTGACTCTTTTCGGCGCAGTTATTCCGTTTTTTGTCAAAGACGACATCCAGTATATATTGTCTGCGCTGCCTTCATTCTGGATAGGGAAAGCGGTTCATGACCATATACTGGTTAATATGCTTCCCGCATTTGCCTTGTCGGCTGTGTGGATTTGTCTTTTGTCAAAACGGTATTTGCGGAAAATGTAGGAAAGACAACAGAGCCAGCCATATGGCCATCTCCCATCCCGCATCTATACCTTCCCCGAAAACACAGCCTCGTCCTCGTCCAGCGTAATCACCGTATCCTGTCCCTGGATTTCCATAGTTGCTCCGTCAATCCCGCTTAAACGCCGCCCCACAAGCCGCACCCGGCAGCCCCTGCCGCCGCTTACCCGGCCTTTGATTTCCGTTCCCTCTCTTTCAAAGACAGCCCTTACAATTTCCTCGTTATCCTGATAAACAACCGTCTCCGCCTTTGACAGGAGGAAAAATACCTTAAGCTCCAGATTGCCCCTGAAACTGTAATCCGCCGCTCCCGCAGAAGCCTTTCCATTGCCGTCCGCGCTGTCTTGCAGGCTACCGCTCTCTGACCGGCTTTCGTCTGCCTCTTTGCCCCATCCCGCGCTGATGTCCGCCTCTTTGTCCGAACCTGCACAATCATCCTTTGTACATACCCCTGCTGCCACTACGCTGTCCGCCCGGGCCCAGAGAGGAATCGACAGATAATCATGGCGCTCCGTGCGCCATGCTCCGCCCTCTGCAATCTCGCCGGTGAGATAATTCACCCAGATTCCCTCGGGCAGATAATAATTCGCCATACCTTCCTCATCGAAAACAGGCGCAACCAGAAGATTATCCCCGAGCATGTACTGCTTATCCAGATAACGGCAGTTAAAATCATCCTCAAAGGAAAGCGCCATGCTCCGCATCACGGGAATTCCGGTGCGGGAGGTCTCAACCGCACTGCTGTACAGGTAAGGCAGAAGCGACAGCTTCAGCTTTGTAAAAAATCTCAGCACGTCAACCGCTTCCTCGTCGTACACCCAGGGCACCCGGTAGGAGGTGCTTCCGTGGAGACGGCTGTGGGAGGATAAGAGGCCGAACGCCGCCCATCTCTTATACACGTCCGGCGTGGAGGTGCTTTCAAAGCCTCCGATGTCATGGCTCCAGAATCCGAAGCCGCTGCTGGTCAGGGACAGGCCGCCCCGCAGACTCTCCGCCATGGAACTGTACTCCGACCAGCAGTCGCCGCCCCAGTGTACCGGGAATTTCTGGCCCCCGGCAGTTGCGGAGCGGGCAAACAGTACCGCCTCGCCCTTGCCGCGTTTTTTCTCCAGAAGCTCATAAACCGTTTTATTATAAAGATAAGTATAATAGTTATGCATTTTTACCGGGTCGGAGCCGTCATAATACACCACGTCCGTGGGAATCCGCTCGCCGAAATCCGTTTTAAAGCAGTCAACGCCCATATCCAACAGCATTGCCAGCTTGTCCTGATACCACGCTGCCGCCTCCGGGTTGGTGAAATCCACAATGGCAAGGCCGGGCTGCCACATATCCCATTGCCACACGTCCCCGTCCGGTCTTTTCAGGAAATAGCCTTTTTCCGCGCCCTCGTCAAAGAGGGCGGATTCCTGACCGATATAGGAATTAATCCAGACGCAGATTTTGACGCCTTTTTCCTTAATCCGTTTCAGCATACCCGCCGGGTCGGGAAATACCCGCTCGTCCCAGATAAAGTCCGTCCAGTGGAACTCCCGCATCCAGCAGCAGTCAAAATGAAAGACCGACAGAGGAATGCCCCGCTCAAACATGCCGTCGATAAAGCTCATCACCGTCTTTTCATCATAATCCGTGGTAAAGGAAGTGGACAGCCACAGCCCGAAGGTCCACTGAGGGGGCAGCGCCGGCTTCCCTGTCAAATCCGTATAGCGAACCAGTACATCTTTCATGGAAGGGCCGTCAATCAGGAAATAGTCAAGGCTTTCCCCTTCCACGGAAAACGCCGTCTTGCTCACCTGCTCCGTCCCGATTTCAAACTCCACCTTCTCAGGATGGTTTACAAACACGCCGTATCCTTTACTTGAAAGATAAAAAGGAATATTTTTGTACGACTGCTCGGTGCTTGTGCCTCCGTCCTCGTTCCAGATAACCACAGACTGTCCGTTTTTGACAAAGGGCGTAAAACGCTCGCCCAACCCGTAAATCAGCTCGTCCACGGACAGAGAAAGCTGCTGGCTCATGTGGGCGTTCCCGCCTTTGTCATAAGCCATTCCCGTCCAGTTTTCTTTGATATATGCCAAATCGCCGGCTCCGCTTTTCGTTAAGAGCTTACCGTCCCTCTCATAGCGCATGGACCAGTTTTCCGTGTCAATGACAAGGGAAAGCCGTCCGCTCCGCACCCTGATAATGCCCGCTTCTTCTTCCACCGCAAGGCTCCCCGGCTCCGGGAGATTCAGCTCAAACTCCGGCGCTTTTCCCCTGCCTCCCTTATGGTGATATGTCTGTACCCGAATCACCTCAGGCACAGGCGCCGTGATGCGCACCGTGAGGTTAATCCCTCCCAGAGTATCCCCCTTTTTCTCAATCCGTGCCGTGGGGGCGCACAGCACCAGCTCGCTTTCCCCTTTTCGCACCTCGTACACATGCTTTGGCGAAAAAGCGGCAAAGCCCTCCTTTAACAGCCAGCAGCCGTTATGATACTTCATCTTCTCCTCCTGTTCCAGTGCCCTCTCCACCTCTTTGCCCACGCTTTTCCCGGATAGTCCTCCTCTGCATCTGAAGTCTGTTTCGCGCGCCTTCGGGAAGCCACTGTATTTTTATATTCTTTTCTGTATTTCAGTACGATTGCCGAGGTGGGCGGCAGCACAATTTTCAGTATCCCCGCTTCTACCTCAAAGCTCTCCGCCTCCGTGGTATATCCGTCCGCCGTGGTGAGCATCAGCCGTTTCATACTGCATTCCCTTGGGATACCCAGGGGCCAGACAGATACCTGTCTTTCCACCGCATAGGTATTATTATTTACTATCACCGCCACGGCTTCTTTTCTGTTAAACCGTCCATATCCCAGAATATTGTAGTCGAAGGTAATATATTTCAGGGAACCTGTCAGGATTTCCGGGTTTTCTTTATGAATGCGAATCATGTCCCGGTGGAACTCTATCATTTCCTTATCCTCGTGCCCCCAGGGATAGGTGCGCCGGTTGTCCGGGTCGGTAAAACCGCATACGCCCGCCTCGTCGCCGTAATAAACAGCCGGCGCTCCCGGCCAGGTCATCTGTATCGCCACCGCCTCCCGCATCACCGCTTTATTTATATGCTCATTGGCCGCCTGCGGGCCTAAGGTACTGGTTCGCCCTACCTTCTTGTTTGTCCTTGTTAAAAACCGGGAATGGTCATGATTGGAAAGCTCGTTCATGGCAATCTGCAAAGACGGCGTGGTAAAGTTTGCCATATAGTAGCGCATGGCTCCCATAAAACTGCTCACATTACCATCCAAATCTTCTCTGTAATCGTCGCTGTGCTTCTGCATTCCCGTAAGGAACCAGGTGACAGGCTCCATAAACGCATCATAGTTCATGACAGAATCCCATTCCCTGCCGTTTAGCCAGCTTCTTGGGCTTCCGTAATGCTCCGCTATGACTATGGCGTCGGGATTGGCTTCCCTTACCGCTCTGCGGAATTTCCTCCAGAACTCATGGTTGCCCTCCGCGCTGTATCCCACATCCGCCGCCACATCCAGCCGCCAGCCGTCGGCATTGTAGGGCGGAGACACCCACTTTGCGGCAACTCTCATAATATAATCCGTCAGTTCTCTGGAATTTTCATAGTTTAACTTGGGCAGGGTATTATGTCCCCACCAGCCCTCATAACCGCCGTTATAGGGCCACGCGCTTTCATCAAAAAATTTAAAATATTTGTGGTAGGGGCTTTCCTTCTCCACATACGCCCCCTTCTCATATCCGGGAGCATTCTCGTAAATCCGCTCCCTGTCCATCCATTTATTAAAGGAACCGCAATGATTGAAAACTCCGTCCAGAATCACGCGGATTCCTCTCTTATGCGCTTCCGCCACCAGCTCTGCAAAAAGCGCATTACTTGCCTCCAGGTTTTTCTTATTGGTAACCCTGTCGATATAGCGGGAAGCAAACCGGTTTTCATGCTGGTCCTCTCTCAACAGTTCGCCCTCGTCGCTCACCAGCTTCCCGAAATGCGGGTCGATATTGTCATAATCCTGAATGTCATATTTATGGTTGGAGGGCGAAACAAAAAGCGGGTTAAAATAAATCACATCCACGCCAAGCTCTTCCAGATAATCCATCTTATCCAGAACCCCCTGCAAATCGCCTCCGTAAAATTCCCGCACTCCCATAGCCGCCGGATACTTATCCCAGTCCTCCACCTGCTCCGTCTTTCCGTTAATATATTCATACTCCGAAGTGAGCACGTCGTTTGAGGAATCCCCGTTATAAAAGCGGTCCACGTAAATCTGATACATCACCGCCCCCTTGGCCCAGGCCGGCGTCTTAAAACCCGGAATTACCCGAAACGCATATTCGGGATTTACCTCCGTTCCCATTCCTCCCGCATCAAAAATGTATTTCTCTTTTCCTAAATGAATCTCAAAATGGTACGAAAATTCTTCTTTTTCCACCTCCGTCTCACAGGCATAGTAATCAAAACACTCGTCACTGCTTTCTTTGTCCATAAAATACCGAGTCCCATAATTCACCATGTATACACTGTCGGCTCCGTCCCGCGCCGTGCGGAATCTGATGGTCACCTGTGAATAAGGATTCGGCTCTGACGGTGAAAAATAATCCTCCGTCGTGTCGGCAAACAATGCCTCCTCGTTGATTTCCAGTCGTCTGTTTTCCTCTGTCTGCATCAATAGTCTCCCCATTTCGTTAACATACGGCCATTGTCATATTTTCATCAGGTTTATAGAGTCATGCTTTACCATTATACTATACATGTTTTATTATTTACATACTTTTTTTTGAATTTTATATCCGCTGAGGCATGTTCCTGATTTTTGTCCGCCTGCCGGACAGAAGGAAGATTTCCGAATATATGTTCGTAAAAATGGGCGGTAAAAAAGACAGTAACAAGTTACTGTCCTTTTTAGAGAAGGTATTTCTTTCTTATGGGGTATAGCAAAAAACTATATAATGTATTGGGGGGTTACGAGTATTATAATAGCATAACCCCTGTTTTGCGTAAATACTCACGATTCACAAATATCACAATTTTTGCAATTCGTTTTTGTACATTTCGCACATACGATTTTTATGTCCTCTCGTCCAATATTTACTTTCTGCATAAGTGTCCTGAAATCAGGGGCTTTTTACGAGGAAAAGAAAGCCTCCGGCGACCTGTCGTCCGTCCTGACAAAAAGTTTTTCAAATTCTTCCCTGCCGATTTTTTCCTTCTCAAGAAGAAGGTTTGCACAGCCGTGGAGCACGTCGGAGTTTTCCAGGATAATCGCCTTTGCCTTTGCATAGCACTCGTCGATAATTCTTCTTACTTCCCTGTCAATCTCCCCGGCAATCAGCTCGCTGTGGCTCTTGGCATGGGCAAGGTCCCTTCCGATGAATACCTCGTCGTCGTCGCTGCCGTAATTGATGACTCCGATGTTTTCGGACATTCCGTACCTGGTCACCATGTCCCTTGCCGCCTTGGTGGCCTTCTTGATATCGCTGGAGGCGCCTGTGGTGATATCCCCGAAGATAATCTCCTCCGCAATCCGCCCGCCCAAGGATACCATGATATCCTGCAGCATGGTTCCTTTGGTGATGAACATATCGTCATTTTCGGGAAGGGGCATGGTATAACCCGCCGCGCCAAGCCCTGTGGGGATGATGGATACCGTGTAGACCGGTCCCACATCGGGAAGGACATGGAACAAAATCGCATGGCCGGCCTCATGGTAAGCGGTGATTTTCTTTTCCTTATCGGTGATAATCCGGCTCTTTTTCTCGGAACCGATTCCCACCTTGATAAACGCCTTTTTGATATCCTCCTGAATGACATAGGCCCGGTTTTCCTTGGCCGCCACAATGGAAGCCTCGTTTAAGAGATTCTCCAAATCCGCTCCGGTAAATCCCGCGGTGGTCTGGGCAATCTGCTTTAAGTCCACATCCTCGGCCAAAGGCTTGTTTTTCGCGTGTACCTTGAGAATGTCCTCTCTGCCGCCCACATCGGGACGGTTCACGCTGATTTTTCTGTCAAAGCGTCCGGGACGTAAGATAGCGGGGTCTAAGATGTCCACTCTGTTGGTGGCCGCCATCACAATAATCCCTTCATTTACGCCGAAGCCGTCCATCTCCACAAGGAGCTGGTTTAAGGTCTGCTCCCTCTCGTCGTGGCCGCCGCCCATACCGGTTCCCCGGCGCCTTGCCACAGCGTCAATCTCGTCTATAAACACAATACAGGGCGCGTGCCTCTTTGCCTCCTCAAACAAATCCCTGACACGGGAGGCACCCACGCCCACGAACATTTCCACGAAATCAGAACCGGAGATACTGAAAAACGGCACCCCCGCCTCCCCGGCAATGGCCTTGGCAAGCAGCGTTTTTCCGGTGCCCGGCGCACCCTCTAAGAGAACGCCCTTGGGGATTCTTGCGCCCACCTTCGTAAACTTGGCGGGGTCGCGGAGAAACTCCACGATTTCCTCCAGTTCTTCCTTTTCCTCCTTAAGACCTGCCACGTCTTTTAAGGTAATCTTGCCGTCGCCCACGGACAGCTTTGCCCGGCTCTTGCCGAAGTTCATCATCTTGTTACTGCCGCCTGCATTCTGGCTGTTCATCATCACAAAGAAGAATACCATAACGACGATGGCCAGAAGCACCGGAAACACGCTGGTGAGGAACCAGCTCTCCTCCTCCACCTTCTCCACTCCCGGGTTTATCCCGTGGGAAATCAGGAGCTGTTCGATTTCCGTTACGTCCGTAACATACAATGTCCTGCTTGCGCCGCTGTTCAAAATGAAATCCACCTCGCCGGTAGGCGTTTCCCGGCTGGGGGTGATATTTGCATATGCAATATTGTCATTCTCCAGGTCCTGCATCATTTCCCCTCTGGTATAATCCGCCTGGCCGTTGTCCAGAAAATTGGGGATAATGAGCAGCGCCATCAAAAGCAGCACCAGTATAAAATATGCATTAAATCCTTTACTTCTGTTATTCAATCCGTTTACCTCTACTTAAAATTCTACTGTTCCGATATAAGGAAGATTTCTGTATTTCTGGTCATAGTCAAGACCATAGCCCACGATAAATTTGTCCGGTATCACAAACCCTGTGTAATCCACCGGAACCTCCACCTCTCTTCTGTCCGGCTTGTCAAGGAGAGTACAGAGCTTAAGGCTCGCCGGCTCCCGCCCTTTCAGCATTTCAAGCAGATAGCTTAAGGTATGACCGGTATCCACAATATCCTCCACAACAATTACATCCTTGCCCGCTAAAGGCGCGTCCAAATCCTTTACAATCTTAACCACGCCGCTGGATTTTGTTTCGCTTCCATAGCTTGATACAGACATAAAATCCAGATACACCGGAACCGTGATTCTTTTTGCAAGCTCGCACATAAAGAAGCTCCCGCCCTTAAGCACGCAAATCAGATGAACCTCTCTGCCGGCGTAATCCCTGCTTATCTGTTCGCCCATCTGTCTGATTCTGGCGTCCACTTCCTCCTCTGAAAACAGCACGTTAATCTTTTCAGCCATTCTGATGACTCCTTTCCTTCTGCGGGGCGCTTCCATCCACGGGCAGCCTCGGCCGCCTTAAGCCTCTCCGCCTTTCACTATAGTACTTCTATATTTTTATCTGTAACCGACACCTGTAAAATTCTTTCCGTACCTTCTGAAATCTTATAATATTCGCTTATCCGCCGTCCCGGCACCCACAGAATATGGGAGCCCTCCGCAAGCACGAATAAGGCGTCCCGCTCCTTCGCCGGAACCTTCTCGTTGACGAAGTAATCCTGCAGCGACTTGCGATTCATTTTGCTGTTAATCGTCAGATAATCGCCTTTCCGTCTGTGCCTGAACACCACAGACGAAGTTATTTTATCATAATCAAACCATTTCGTATATGTTTTTTCTGGAATATTTTGAGATTCCGGTCTGATTTTCCCTGTTCCCTGCCAAAATGCTTCCTTCCGCTCAAATACCCTACATTCCACCGGCCCGAGTCCCGGTATCTCCACTCTGACCAAAGCAGCGCTGCGCAAGTCTCCGCCCTCCAAAGCCATGGTGGCAGAAATCCCGCAGGCAGGAGCCTCAGCATACAAGCCTCTGCCAGCCGCAGCCGCGCCTGCCGGCGCATTGCCCGCCGGAGCCGCCACTTCGTATTCCTCGTCCGGCATCCCGGCCTCCGGCTCCCTGCCGCGCTCCTTCTTTTGTATCATTCCCCAATCATATTCCTTATAAACCACAAGTCCGTAAGGAAGATGCGCCTGCCTGTTTCCGTTCCCCGCAAAAATCTTTTCCGCGCTGTCTATATGAACCGACGCGATATCCTTGCGGCTGCCCGCCGCCTGCGCCACACATTCAAGAAGAATCCGCCCTCTGAGATATTCGTCCTCCTGAAAAAACGCCGGGAGATTTATCCTGACGCCGTTACCCTCCGGCGACGCGCATCTTACCATGGCTGCCTTCGTCTGCCTTACAATATACGCCTCCGCCTCCGTCACCTGCCCGGCTGCCCGGCTTACATGGACAGCCGCCCCCCGGCAGACCTCCCGCTCCGCATAGGGAAGAATGTGGCGCCTGATTTTGTTTCTGGTATAAATATCCTTCTCGTTGGTGCTGTCCGTACAAAAGGAAATGTCCCTTTCCCTCAGCCAGTTCTCTATCTCATCCCTTGTAAGGCACAAAAGAGGACGAATCACCCTTCCGTTCACGGGACGAATCCCGCAAAGCCCCGAAAGCCCTGTGCCCCGGAAAAGATGGAACAGCACCGTCTCCGCCCTGTCGTTGCTGTTGTGGGCGACCGCAATCCTGCCCGCGTCCCCGCCAAGAACCTTTTCAAAGGACTGATAGCGGATATATCTTCCCTCCTCCTCCTCGGAACGGCCATGCGCCTTTGCCTGCGCCCTCACGTCCGTTTCCACCAGAAAAAAGGGAATCCCAAGCTTTCCGCAGAGCGTCCGCACATAATCCGCATCCTCCGAAGCCTCCTGACGGATGCCGTGGTTTATATGAACCACTTTTACCGAAAAAGGAATCTTCTTCTGCAATTCCAGCAACACAAAAAGGAGGCAAACAGAATCTGCGCCCCCTGAAACTCCCGCCGCTATGGTATCGCCCGGCTCAATCATGCGGTACTTTTCGACATATTTCAGTACTTTATTTATCATAGTGTCTGCATTATAGCTTAATTTGGGGAGAATGTCAAAGAATGGGCGCGAAAGGGACGCGCAGATAAATCGTATCCGGCGTCGCCGCGCTCTCGCTCTATAAAAACGCAGCGGTACTAAACTCGTGAGCCGCTTTGCGGCTCAATACCTCGTTAAGTACCGGCGTTTTTATAAGGGCTCCTTAAGGATACGCTTTATCTGCGCTGTTTTTCGCTGGCTATAGGTATATTTTGCTTCGCGGCAGGTATCATAACGTGGTGGGATTCTTAACTCTACAGCCATCAGGCTGTAAATTCCTCAGACATCAGTTTCTATCTTTTCAGACGGAATATGGAGAGTTCAGGTGAGCCGCTTTGGACGGGAAAGAGAGAGGTAGCTTTTTCTTCGCGCCTGAAAGGCAATGAAGCACAGCAGGGGGATGGCGAAAAGTCCAAAAGGAGCCCTTACAAAAACATCGGTACTTAACGAGGTATTGAGCTGCGAAGCGGCTCACGAGTTTAGTACCGCTATGTTTTTGTAGAGCGGAAGCGCGGCGACGTTGGGCATTTCGCCATCCCCCTGCGTCCTCCCCCCGCCACACACGAAAAAACCTCTCTCATTCCTCCTCCTTCTTCCAAATCCCAATCACCAGCACCGTCATATCATCCCTTATTCTCCCCCTGGACTGGTGAATGCAGAAATTCAGTATCGCATTGGCCATCTCCCCCGGGTTCTCCAGATTGGTGCTCCCTATCAGCTCGGAGAGCATGTCCTCCCCGATTCCCTGTGAAAGGGCGTCCAGAATGCCGTCGGAAATCATCACGATATAATCCCCGTCAATCAGGCTCCTCCCCGCGATTTCCATTTCCGTCTTCTGGAAAATCCCTAAAGGAAGGTTCCCGGAAGAAATCCTGTCCACCAGATGCTGTCTTTTGATATAGGTGGCAGCGCTTCCCACCTTCACGAACCGGCATTCCCCGCTGTAAAGGTCCATGCTGCACAAATCCAGGGTGGACATATTGGAGGTTTCTCCGCCTGCAAGCAGCGCACTGTTTATCATCTGGATTGCAACATCCATCTGAAATCCCGCCTCCAGAAACTTCTGCATCAGCTCCACTACCATGGTGCTGTCGCTGCACGCCTTTTCCCCCGAACCCATTCCGTCGGAGAGGACGGCCGTGAGATTCCCCGTCTCCGTCTCAAAAATGGAGTAATTGTCGCCGGAAATTTTTTCCGTCTCCTTTACCGCCTTTGCCACTCCCGTAAGTACGTGGAATTTCGCCTCCTCCACATAATAAAAGGTTGTCCACGACGCGCCGATAAAAAAAGAATTGTCCGCGGCGCTCACAAGATGCATATTTAAAAGAACCGACAGCAAATCCCCGATTTCCTCCGCTGTGAGAGAATTCTTTTTCATATTTCTCATAGTCAGGGAAACCTCCATGCGGCCCCTCTCATTTTCAATTAAGTACAGATTTTTCAGCTGGATATCCACTTCCTTGAGGGCATGGGAAATCTGCTTAAAACGACGCTCTCCCATAGGGACGCACCTTCTTGCCTCCTCCGCCAGCTGGGTCATTATCTGAGCCATCTCCTTTAGATGCTCCACCATCAAATCTTTATTCTCATTCAGGCGCTTCTGCCATATATAATCTCTTCTATCCACCTTTACCTCCTGCGGCATCCGTTCCCTGACATTTTCCGTGTCCCGGAAGCTTTCCGCCAGCTCCCTTATGGAATCCGCATAGGTAAGCAGTTTTCTTCTTCCATATTCCGGCAGTATGCTGGTGAATTCTTCTCTTTCGCTGAATATCTGCTTTTTCATATGCCCGTTCCTCCTGCAAGGCTTAATTATATACAATTCCCGCAGAATAGTTTGTCAAAAAAGCGCATGTAAAAAAGGAAATTTTCTGACAAAAAAAACGGGCAGCGCCCGCTTTTTAAAATTATTAATTTTCATCCTTAAAGAGTATTTCGCCCTCGTATACAAGCCCCAGCCTGTCCCGCGCGACCTCCTCCTTGTATTTCATGGTCTGCGTATACTTCTCGTACTCCTCTATCTCTTTGGTGCGCTCCTCCTCCGCCTGAATCTGGGCCTCAAGCTCCTGTTCCTTTAACTGGTACGCATCTCTTTTCGCTGTAAGCCCCACGCTGTCAACCGCCACCACTATCAGCAGCATAATTACAACCGCACAGGCCAGAAACATGCCGAAACGATTCTGCCTTCTTCTTCTGTATGCCGCTCTTCTTGCCATAATTTCCCCCGCTTCCGCATTGCCTTCCAATGCGCAATTGTACACCGTTAATGCTTACATAATGTAATTTTAAGTAATTTTAATTTGCCCGTCAACTTCTTTTTTACGCATTTCCCGGCTTTCTTTCCTTTTCTCCCTGAAAAAGCAAAAAAACGCCCCAGCTTTCTGCCAAGAAACCGCACAGGCCCCAGCAAAACCCTAAGGACACAAAAGACCACATGGCAGACGCGCTCTATTATCATGGAAATTCCCTTTACCACAAAAGAGCTGATGCTTGCTTTATAGGCAATCATTCCCAGCGTCGCCCCCAGTACGGCAAACCATCTGAGAATCCCGTTATTTTCCTCATACAGCATATAAAATACGCCGATGGCGCAGGCAATCCAGAAAATCATGTCTTCCAGGGAAATAAGGAGCATATTGTGTTTTATCAGTCTGCGCAGTATCAGGAACCCGTCGTATACAAAAGTGATTACCACGCCCAGCACAAAAGAATGGCCAAGGAACGTTACTTCATCGACTATGTTCTGTCCCATACGCACCTACTTAAACAATCTGGCAAGCAAAGACTCCCCCTTGCCTCCCATATTTGACTGCTCCGAATAAGTAAAGCTGTCCACCCGCCCGTCAACATCAACTTCCCCTTTATCCAGCATCAGCCTGTTGACATGCAGCTCGTTCCCCTTAATCATAAGCATTCCCTGCTCTGTTTCCAATATGATTTCGTTCTCGTCAAAGGACAGAACGTCGTTAACGCCCGTTAAATTGCATGACCTCCTGTTGTTCAGTATCAGCTTGTGGGTCCGCTTGTTTACGCCTGTCAGTTCTTCCATAACAAATCTCCTGATACAATCTTCCTTAAAAAATTATATTAGGAGAGTCCCTTTTTTAGAAGCAGTATTTTTCTGATTTCCCTCAAAGGTACTTAAACAGTTCCTTCGCTTCTTCCTTCCTGACCGTTTCCTGCACGCTTAGCACTTCCACCCTGACCTCCTTATTTCCGAAGGCAATCGTGATGATATCTCCCTCCTTCACGTTTGCGGAAGCCTTGGCCGGCTTGTCATTGATAAGCACCCTTCCCGCATCGCAGGCCTCGTTTGCCACCGTCCTTCTTTTAATCAGCCGGGAAACCTTTAAATATTTGTCCAGTCTCATAGCAGTTTTCCTTATAAACCTCCATAGTAAAAAAGAACCCGTATCCTGCACAGGTTCTTTTCGTTCATAAAAGTGTTTCGTCTGATAAGCATATCAGCAGTTATGCGTTTACCATATCCTTTAACGCTTTGCCGGCTTTGAACTTGGGAGCCTTGGAAGCCGCAATCTGCATAACCTCGTTTGTCTGAGGGTTTCTTCCTTCTCTTGCAGCTCTCTCGGATACTTCAAAAGTTCCGAAGCCAACCAACTGAACCTTTCCGCCCTTCTTTAATTCTTCTGATACAACATTTGTAAAAGCTTTTAATGCTGCTTCCGCATCCTTTCTGGATAATCCAGATTCCTCTGCCATAGCTGCAACTAATTCTGTTTTGTTCATGATGAACTCCTCCTCTTTCTATATGAGTTTTCGTAGATGTCTCTTATTTGAAACGCCCGTAGTATATATATATCCTCTTTAAATCTGTTTGTCAAGGCAAATTTTGGATTCCTCTATATTTCCGCTCTTTTTTGCCCTTTATTTTCGCCAAAAAGCAAATAAAATCAACGTAATTTTATTTTTTCTTAAGCTCGATTTTCAGTACGGTGTCCGTCTTGTCCGGCAGAGGATAGGTATACGCCGCCACCTCTCCAAAGGTGACAAAAGCCGTCTCCGTAAACATGGCGGTGTTCCAGGCCTCGCCCCGCTTCATTTCGCTGCCGTCCGCCAGATAAAAAATCCTCTCCGGCTCGTCCGGTCCGATTCCGTAAAGAGGCAGCGCCCCCAAAGGCGCCTCGTACACGTGGGCATACACCGTATTGTTCTTCTGAGTGTATCTTCCCCATTCCGGCTTGGGAATATCGCTGATGCCGCAGCCATAAATGCTTTCGCTGTTCTTTTCCATCCATGCGCCGATTTCCTCCAGGATTTTAACACTCTGCTCCGGTATCCTTCCCCTCGCGTCGGGCCCCACATTTAAAAGCATATTGCCGCCCTTGCTCACGCACTCCACCAGCTTCCGAATCAGCATCTCGGCAGGCTTATATTCATAGTCAAAATTACAGTAGCCCCAGTGGTTATTCATGGTCGCGCACAGCTCCCAGGGAATCAGCTCTCCCTTCTCGCCACGCACGCCGCAGGGCGGTATAATCTGCTCCGGGCTGGCAAAATCCCCGCTGTAAATCAGCGGATTTTCCGTTGCAATACTGCCGTACTTCCCGCCGCCGCCTTCCAGTCTGTTGTCGATAATCACATCCGGCTGATACTTCCTCACCATCTTAATCAGCTCTGTCGCCTTCCACTTTTCTCCGCACATATCGTCATAGGAAAAGTCAAACCAGAGAATGTCCAGCTTTCCGTAGCCTGTCACCAGCTCCTTTACCTGACCGTGCATATATTCCAGATACCTGTCGAAGTTGATTTTTTCATCCCTGTACGCTTCGCAGTTCCGCATAGGGTGCTGCCGGTCTCCGTATTTTGGAAAATCCGGGTGATGCCAGTCGATAATCGAAAAATAAAGTCCTGTTTTAATTTCTTCCTCCCGGAACGCATCCAGAAACTCTCTCACCAAATCCCGGCCGGCCTTCGTATTGGTGGCCTTGTAGTCTGTCAGCGCAGAGTCGAACAGGCAAAAGCCGTCGTGATGCTTTGCCGTTAAGACCGCATATTTCATGCCCGCCTTCTTTGCCAGCTTCGCCCACTGTCTCGGGTTAAAATCCACCGGGTCAAACATATAAAAATACTTTTCATACTCCTTTACCGGCATCTCCTTCTCTGACATCATCCATTCCCCGCAGGCCGGAATTGCGTACAGCCCCCAGTGAATAAACATGCCGAATCTGGCGTCCATAAACCATTTTGTCCGTTTTTTGATTTCCTGATTCATTTTGACCTTTTCCTTTTTATTTTTTAATCGTCAGGCGGCGCGTTCACGCAAGACGCCTGCTCCGTTTCAGCCAGTTGCCCTTCAGATAATAAATGATAAACATAACGGATGTTACGCTCCATGTGAGAGGATAGCTGAAAGCCACCGTTGACATTTCCGGCCGCAGCGGAGCCGCAATCAGCACCCACGCCACCCGAAGGACGCAGGTTCCCAGAGCAGTCATCACCGTGGGAACAACGGCGTCCCCGCAGCCTCTCGCCGTGCCGCCTAAAATTTCCACACATATAAAAGTAATATAGCAGGGCGAGATTACCCGTACCATTCCCATCCCTATTGCAATCACATTTGCGTCCGTTGTAAACAGTCGGAAAAAGACATTTCCCCCTAAAAGCACAATAGCGCTCATAAGTACACTGGTAAAAGCCGCCATGCCGAGGCAAATCCGGGTGCTCTTGTGAATTCTGTCATATTTTCCCGCCCCGAAATTCTGTCCGGCAAAGGTTGTAATGGAAATACCATAGGCGCCGCTAATCATCCAGAAAATACCGTCCATTTTCCCGTAAGCCGTCCACGCCGCAACCGTGTCCGTCCCAAAGGAGTTCACGCTGGACTGGACAATCAGGTTTGAAATGGAGTACATGGAGGACTGCAGCCCTGCCGGGAGCCCAATCCTGATAATATTCCGAAGAATATAGGGATGAAAACGGATTTCCCGCAGGTTCAGCTTATAAATATCCTCGGACCTCATCAGGGCAGCCGTCACTAAAGCTGCGCTGAACACCTGAGAGAGGACCGTGGCTATGGCTACCCCCGATACGCCCATTTTCAGAACCACCACAAAAAGAATGTCCAGGAATATATTGGCAATACAGGATAATATAAGGAAGTAAAGGGGCCTCTTGGAATCCCCTACCGCCCGCAGAATGCTGGAGCCCATATTGTAAATCAGGGACGGAATCACGCCCAGAAAATAGATTCTCATATACCGGACGGACATTGCCATTATATCCGCCGGCGTGTTCATTGCCCGAAGCGCCGCTCCGGAAAATAAAAGCCCGAGCAGCATGATAACAGCCCCGCCCGCAATGGAAAGCGCCATCGCCGTGTGAACCGCCTTTTTCACGTCCTCCTCGTGGGACGCTCCATAAAACTGGGAAATAATTACGGTCGCGCCCGAAGAAAGCCCCATAAAGAATCCCACCAGCAGATTAATCAACGTGGAGGCAGGTCCGCCTACCGCTGCCAGCGCCTCTTTTCCCACGAAGTTTCCCACGATAACCGCGTCCGTGGTGTTATATAACTGCTGAAAAAAAGTCCCGAACAAAATCGGGAAGAAAAAAAAGAGGAGCTGTTTCCAGATAACTCCCTCCGTAATCTGATTCGTGGAATGCCTGTCCACAGTTTTTGCCGCTTTCATGTGATTTTCCCTCGCTTGTTTCTTTGGTTGACTGTACAAGGGAGAACATGGACGCCCCCTTGTCTGCTAACAGCAATGCCACATATTATAGCCGCTTTATGGGGGAAATACAAGAGGGGAAATGCGTATGCCGCAAAATTTTATTGACCGGTTTATTGACACATCACAAGCTGCTGTGTATAATAATATTGAACCACTGAACCCGCGGATGCGATGTAGGTGGTGTTTTTAATTATTTCGGATATATTACCAGCCCATACGGATTGTTTTCATTTGCCTTCAGATTAAGACGACCTGATTTTTTCAATGTCACCATTACCCTTCTTACAAATCCTTCATCTATTACATTTGCAATACGTCTTGGCAAATCTTCCTGCCTGTATTCTATCTTAAAATACAAATGAATAAAAAAGGATACAAAATCACATATCTGTATAAAATATGATTCTGACGAATTCTTCTCCAGAATATCTTCTATCATATTTGTAATTGGCTGATTTACAAAACCATATGAATATTTAGACTGGATAGGATTATAGGCACGAATTGCCCTTGCCGTTTTCCTCATTGGTGCAATTCTTCCTTCATCTGTAATAATCAGATAATTCCACTCTCCATCACTGTCATTTTCTATACGCTGGATATTGTATTTTAAAGCGTTTTCCAGAATATGATAATTACCATCTATAAACTTTTTCTTGTCAATAATCACATTCACAATCTTCAAATCCATCGCCGCTATGGTTAATGTAAACGCTTTAATGATTTCCTGCTTTATTTCCCTAGACCATTTGTAATTTCGATATGGATTTTTGTCTGTAAGGAAATGTTTTGTGTGCATTTCTTCTGTTGCATGAAAACCATATTTATCCCGCAGTTCTTTACGCAGCGCACGCATCAGATTAAAATTCTGTTGCCAGCTTTCTGCGGACATATACAGACTTGTCAGAATAAAATGGTCTGATGAAGCGGTCGTCACTCCATCATCACCGGTTTCATCAAAATATGCCAAATAAGTTTTCATCTGTCCCGCTTTCTTTTATCTTTGAATTATTCATTGTCTCTTCAGCTCTCCATCCATTGTTTGTATTAGCTATCATCTTAAAGCCCCTCCGTCCACAGCATATAACAGTAAAACACAAAAAGAATCACAGACGGGAAATAACGCGCCACCCCGAATACCTTTGATTTCCATGTCCTTCGTTCTCTCAGAAATGCCTTCAGCTCTTTCATATTCCCTTTTCGGAAACCGGCCTTATCCACGGGCAGTATGATTCTATCTGTAAAATACAATATGTAATAGTTCCGCGTCTCTCCGGTCCGGCGCAGTTCTTTGTAGGGAAGCTTTTTGCTGAACTTCCCTTTCACTGTGACATGTGTGTCATAAAAAGATACCGTTCTGTTTACACCGGGCACAAGCTTCATATGCTCCTTAAACTGCTTTTCACCTACCAGCTTCGGAAATGCCTTTATCAGACACCATATGGCAACCAAAGGCGGCACAAAGGTAATGCCTGTGACGCCGGAAAACTCCAGAATCGTACCGACGGAGGGCGCTGAAAAAAAGGCATGCGCTGCGTCAGGAATCGCAGGAATCATATCGAAAACAGAGGGAAGAAGCACCATAAACATAAAAATGATTGTCATGCCCACGAAAATAATCCCCAAATCAATCCGTGACGGTTCCAACTCCGCGCACATTTCCTTTGTCAGGGTATATTCATTGGTGAAATAAGAATACTGCGTATTTACTTCCGCCCTGCTAAAATCGTTTTTCATATGCTCTCCTTTTATCTTTCCGCCTGTCAGATACTCTTATATAAAGAGACTGCCGCATTTTTAATGCGACAGCCCTCTTTTAATTATGTATTGGAATCTCTGCTGCTTCCATCAATCCGATTCGTATCGTCAATATTACTGCTGCCAGCCCCCGTATTGTCCGTATTCCCGTTGCCGGAATCCCCATTACCAGAATTTTCTCCATTCGAATCCAGGTTTTGGGAATCTGTCAATGAGTTACCGCTCACAGAATTACCGCTCACTGTGTTGTTATTGTTATTATTATTGTTTCCCGTCGTCTGGTTCTGGTTTCTGTTTTTGTCGTCTGTCGGATTACCGCTGATGAAATTGCCGCTTACCGTGTTCCTTCCGTTTTCCGGTTCAAGGTCAGGGAAGGCATAGGTGACGTCTCTGCCGTCGTCGGTAACAACAATATCGTGGCTTCTGGTAATATAACCCGCCTTGCGGAGTGTGATTGTATGGTCGCCGGCCGTTTTATCATAGGTAACAGGCGCAATTCCCATATACAGATTATCCTGGTAAACGGACACGTCCGCCGGCGCTTCAATGGTGACTCTTCCGCTGCCTGTGGCGGTAGATGAGGAAATGCTGTTTCCTGACACGGTTTCCACAGCCTTTGCTTTTTCCAAATCCATTTTCACCGTAATTGTTTCCGTTTCTACCTTAATATATTCGGAAAGGCTGTCATATCCTTCGGCCTCGGCCGTCACTTTATGTAAACCAAGGGGAAGCCGCAGGGGATAGGTGGTTTTGACACTCTTGTCATCTACATAAACCTTTGCGCTTTCAGGAGTAATTTCAAATATGACAACTCCGTCATCCGGCTCGGGAATTTCAATGTCCCCAAGGTCAAGCTCCGTTACCTTATTTCTTTCAATCGTTACGTCTCTGGTTACATCTACCTTCTCCGCAGTCAGCCGGACCGTATATTCGCCCTCCGGCACTGTTATCAGCATGTCCTCCGCAATCTGGGAAATCACAGTCTGCCCTACCTCAACCCATCCGCCAAGCAGGGCTTCGGAATTTTTCAGCTCCAGATAACCGTGTCCCTTATCCACGGTAATGCTCATTACGTTACTGCCCTTTCCATGAAAGGAAAGGATATCCTGATGGATAATCTCTCCGGTGTCGATGGGCCTGCCCTCCGAAAATACCAGAACATTGCTTCCCATATTGAAGCTTTCCTCGCCGATGGTCGCGCTGTCGTTTCCGGCATTCAGATTGTATTTTGTGATGCCCTCATAGCTCCAGGCGTCTCCCGAAAGGGTAATGCTTCCCAGCTTTTCCAGCTCATTATTATAGGTAATTTCCGCAATATCGCCCGGCTGCAATTGAATCACGGACATTGCGCTTCCATACCTGTCGTTAATCACCGTAGTCCCGTCATAGCTAAAAACTCTGTTCTCATTACGGTCCGGCAGATACAGGGCCATTGCCTGGCTTTCTTCGCTTACCGCCTCTATCACCGCCGACGCCGAGGATGTGTAAATATTTACCGGCTCCTCCTCTTCCACATTTTCATAAGCGCTCTCAAAGGTGGATTCCTGCGCCAGACTGGCGGCGCCGCATCCTGTCAGTATCAGACAAAGGCTTAAAAGCAATGGCTTTATCGAATTTTGTATCTCTTTAAATTTCTTCATTTTTCCTCATTCCCGCATAAACCGTTTTGCGGTATCCTTTCGAGCTTAGTGATTCCCCACTCTCACATCTTCAAGTATACCACGCCCGGCCAAATATGAAAAGCACTAAGATAATCCATATCTGGTCCGAAACTTCTCAAGAAAATCCTGTTTATCCTTCTCCTGCCCGGTTACGCGGATTAGTTTTTCCAGATTTCTCCCCGGAATCCAGGCTTTTCCTGAATTATAATAAAAATTGACTATCTTCCAGAATTTTTCCGGATAGGCCAGACGGTAATACAGCTGTCTGAATTCTTCTTTTTCCATGGGACGTATCTTGTCATAGGAATTAATCAGCTCAAAGCCGATGCCTTCCGCCCAGTTATTTTTTTCCATCAGCTTTCTCATAAAAAGGTACAAATCCCTGACAGGACTGTCAGAAACACATTTTTCAAAATTAATCAGATAAATCCCGTCTTTGCAAAACATGATATTGTGATGCTGATAATCGCCGTGGCAGGTAAAGCGGCTTTCCTCCCCGCTCTTAAAAAACCGAAGCTCCTCCGTCATCTGCAGCGCCAGATTGAGAAAATAGTCATAATTTTTCATCAGGTATATTTCAAAATCTGTTTTCGGGCTTTTGTCCCACAGATATTTCCTGACTCTTTTCAGCTCCTTGTTATGCTTTTCAAATTCCAGATGCGGGGTGCGGGGCGCACAGACACCCGGCAAAGGCTCCTCCGAATAAGACGCTTTGTGAAACTGTGCCAGCGTTTCTACCGCCTGCACGCACTCACCTGCGTCTCTCACGTTGCACTCTCTGCCTTCAAAATAAGTCTTAAGGATATAGGAAGTCCCATCCGCGTCCTGCGTCAAAAGCTCCTGCTCTTTATTTTTAAGAATACCTTCCACATTCCCAAAACCGTTTTCTTTCACCATGGTGAGCAGCGCATTCTGAAAAACAGCCTTTTCCCTGCGCCCGGCGTATTCCTTCCATATATAAGTGCCCTGTTTTGTTTCACATAGAATAGCGCCCCGACCTTTCCAGGTGCGAAGCACTTCGATATCATAATTTTCCAACAGATTAACGCTTCTGTCATTCACGGCGATTACCCCCAAGTTGTGTCATATCCTATCATATGAATAACCGCCATAAAGTATTACTGGAAATGTTGCCTCTTTCCGCCTGCCTTATCCCTGACCCCTGCCGGCATCCTGGCATCTGCATTACTTTCCGCCTGCCGATTCTGCCGCCGCAATGGCAAGCAGCGTTTCCTTTCGGTTCAAATCAGGGTTTTCAATCACCATATCAAGAAGCTTTCCAAGGGTTTCCCCCAGCGCCGGTCCCGGCTGCATTCCGGCCCTGTCAATTAAATCCTTCCCTGTCACGGCAAGATTTTTTAAGGACAGACATTGTCCTTCCCTCCGAACCTGCTTATATATCTCCCCCACCGCCAAAAGCCGTTCTTCCTTTTCCGGGCGAAGATACGTACTCTGCGCCATCATGTCCGCATACTTGACCTCCAGAAGAAGCGGAAAAATATCTTCCCCCGCCTTTCTGACCGCCCGCCGGACGTATTTTGCCTCCGAGAGTATATCATAATCATGATAAAGAACAAGCCGGGTGACCGTCTGTATGGTGTGGTTGTCAAATTTCAGTCTCTGCAGAACCCGCCGGGTGATTTCCTCCGACACCGCCGGATGCCCGTGAAAATGGGAAGTCCCATCCGGACCTTCCGTCAGCGTCTCCGGCTTTCCGATATCATGAAAGAGCATGGCAAGGCGCAGTACCCTCTCCGGCCGTATCTCCTGCATGGACCTTAAAATATGCTCTCCCACGTTGTAACAGTGGTGGGGATTATTCTGCTCCGTTTCCATACATCTGTCAAACTCGGGCAGAATAATTTTTGTAATGCCCGTCTCCCAGGCAGTCCGCAGCTTTTCCGGGTGGGGGGACACCGCCAGCTTTGTAAGCTCCACGGCAATCCTCTCCGCGCTGATGAGCCGCAGCCGCTCCGAAAGCTTCCTGATTGCCGCCGAAGTCTTTTCTTCTATTTCATATCCAAGCTGGGCGGAAAAACGCACCGCCCGCATCATGCGCAGGGCGTCCTCCGTAAAACGCTCCCCGGCGTCGCCCACGCATCGGATTACTTTATTTTCAATATCCTTAAGACCTCCGAACTCATCCACAAGCCCCGACTGTTCATTGTAGGCCATGGCGTTGATTGTGAAGTCTCTCCTTTTTAAATCCTCTTTAAGGCTGGCGGTAAAGGTCACGCTTTCCGGGTGCCTGCCGTCCTCGTACCTGCCGTCAACGCGGTAGGTCGTCACCTCAAAGCCTTCTTTTCCAAGCATCACCGTGACCGTCCCGTGCTTAATTCCGGTGTCTATGGTGTGCCGGAAAAGCTCCTTTACCAAAAGGGGGGAGGCGGAGGTGGTGATATCCCAGTCCGCCGCCTCCCGCCCCAAAATGAAGTCGCGGATACAACCCCCTACAGCATAAGCCTCGCAGCCGGCTTCCATAATCGTATCTATGATGAATTTTACTTTTTCAGGTAGTTGTATCTCGACATTCATATTCTCAGTTCCGATGATTTTAATTCCTCTTTAATTAATATGCTCTGCCCCAGTAAACCATTTTCTTTGCAGGTTTGCCGCAGTAAACGCAGGTGTCGGACAGGCACTCCTGCTCAAAGGGCATACAACGGCTGGTGACTGCCATGTTTTCCTTGATGGCTTCCTCGCATTCCCGCTCTCCGCACCACATCGCCTTTACAAAACCGGATTTTTCCGCAAAAATCTTTTCAAATTCCTCTCTGTTTGCCGCTGCGTATGTGTGCTCCTCCAGATGCTTTCTCGCCCGCGCAAGCATGTCGGACTGAATCGTTTTCAGCAGCTCTCCCACGGTTTCTTCCAGCTTATCCAGCGCAACCTCTGTCTTTTCCCTTGTGTCACGGCGGCAGATTACGCATTTGCCGGCCTCGATATCCTTGGGGCCGATTTCCACACGCATGGGAATCCCCCTCATCTCCTGCTCGGAGAATTTCCATCCGGGGCTCTTGTCGCTGTCGTCCACCTTCACGCGAAAAGCTCCCAGCTTATCCCGCAGCTCATAAGCCTTGTCGAGAACGCCTTCCTTTTTCTGCTGGATAGGGATAATCATCACCTGTGTGGGCGCAATTTCAGGAGGCAGCACCAGTCCCGAGTCGTCGCCGTGAACCATGATAATCGCTCCGATAATTCTGGTGGAAACTCCCCAGGAGGTCTGATGGACATATTTCAGCTGATTGTCCTTATCCGTAAACTGAATGCCGAAGGCTCTGGCAAATCCGTCTCCAAAATTATGGCTGGTTCCCGACTGGAGCGCTTTGCCGTCATGCATCAGCGCCTCTATGGTGTAGGTGGCCTCAGCCCCCGCAAATTTTTCCTTTTCCGTCTTGCGTCCCTTTACCACGGGAATGGCCAGCACTTCCTCACAGAAATCCGCATAAACGTTCAGCATCTGCTCTGTGCGCTCCTGCGCCTCCTCGGCCGTTGCATGGGCTGTGTGGCCCTCCTGCCACAGAAATTCCCTTGAACGCAGGAAAGGACGGGTCTCCTTTTCCCAGCGCACAACGCTGCACCACTGGTTATATACCCTGGGCAAATCTCTGTAGGAGTGGATGTCTCCCTTATAGAAATCACAAAACAGGGTTTCCGACGTGGGACGCACGCACATTCTCTCCTGAAGGGGATTCAAACCTCCGTGAGTCACCCATGCCACTTCGGGCGCAAAGCCTTCCACATGGTCCTTCTCCTTCTGTAAAAGGCTCTCGGGAATAAACATGGGCATGTATACGTTCTCCACCCCTGTAGCTTTGAACCGCTCGTCCATCCGCTTCTGGATATTTTCCCAGATAGCATAACCGGCGGGCTTGATTACCATACAGCCTTTTACATTGGAATAATCGATGAGTTCCGCTTTTTTGACCACATCCGTATACCACTGGGCGAAATCCTCGCTCATGGATGTGATTGCTTCCACTAACTTTTTCTCTGCCATTTCAATCCTCCATTTTTAGTTTTACCATAACTACAACACAAAGGGCGGCACACCTATCCACCCTGTAAGGGACCGGAATCCGGCGGTACCACCCTGATTAATGTTTTCACATTCTCTTTTCTTACCGTTATCGCCGGTGCTACGCTGTATTTTCATACAGGGCTCCAAGGCAGGTTCCGAACATTGTCACCCGGAAATCTTTCAGCGCCTTTTGCTTTTCCATGCGGCCTTTATGCTCCGGGGCATGTTCCCGGCTGCCTGCTTTTTGCAAAAGGGATTTCCTCTCTGACGGCTTCCTGTGCGTACTAATCCTTTTCTTCGCCACGTCTTTTTCCTTGCGGAAAATCATTTTACCTATGCCGGTTTCAAAACCGGGAGCTTATCTGCAGATTTTGTTTCCGACATCGTACCATGATTGTAGAAAATTTCTGCCGATTTGTCAACACCCTTTGCATTTTGTGCGCAGACAAAACCGAACGGGTTTGCCGGCCTGTTGACAGGAAAACATCGCTATGCTACAATGGCAACAGATGTTGCGCAACTTATGTTTCCATATGGAGGGAATAAAAATGCCGCCAATACCAATTATTACGAAACAGGACATTATTGACGCCGGGATTCGGTTAATCAGAGAGAACGGAATAAGCAGCGTAAATGCCCGCAGTCTGGCGAAAGCTCTTAACTGCTCTACAAAGCCTCTTTTTCGCGTTTACAAAAATATGGAGGAACTGAAAAAGGATATTAAAAAGGAACTTGATAATTATTACAGTGAATTTATGGAAAAGAATATGACTGATGAAAACCGGCTGTTAAGTCAGGGCATTTCATATATCGAATTTGCGCGTAGTGAAAAAATGATTTTCAACAGCTTATTTATGAATATGACCATGGCCGGTTCTTCCTTACAGGATATTATCCATGCAGAGTGGAACAGAGCTTCCATAGAAAACGCAAGAGAACTGACAGGCTTGTCAACGGAAAAAGCAGAAATGCTGTTTATCAATTTTTGGCTGTATTCTCATGGTATAGCTACGCAAATTGTATCGAATGATATCGAAATCCCATTGGATACGGTAAAAAATTTATTGAAAAATGCTTTTAAACGTTTTTCGTTGGAAACAGTATAAAAAATGAAAGAAAGGATAGTTTCACATGTTGGAAAATAAAAAAAGAACACCGGAAGAGCTCAAAAAATATATGATTGACCTCAGGGAATGGTTAGCCCAGGAGAGGGATAAGCCCATTGAAGAAATGGCAGATTTCTTTTCCAACCGGATTGATAATTATGATAATGTACATCTTGGTAATTGGCCGGAGGAATATGCTCATATAGCGGATTACTTTGATACCCCTTTAAATACTTTACTTGATATTGGCTGCGGTACCGGGCTGGAGCTTGCATCAATCTATCAAAGGTTTCCTGATGTGAAGATTACGGGTATTGATTTATCCAAAGATATGTTGGAAAAACTCCGGGTTAAATATGCGGATAAGGATATTGATTTAATTATGGCAGATTATTTTGAATATCCATTAGAAGCGGAGAAATATGACGCCGCTCTTTCATTTGAAACATTACATCATTTTAAATATGGTAAAAAGCAAAAAATATATGAGAAGCTTTTTCAGACAATTAAACGCGGAGGTTACTATATCGAATGTGATTATGTCGCCTGTTGTCTGGATGAGGAAAAGCTCTGCCTTGAGCAGTATGAATTTAAACGTAAGGAAAACAACATACCTGACGACGTCTTTGTTCATATTGATATTCCTTTAACGCCTGAGCATCAAATACAGTTGATGAGAAATGCAGGTTTCAGAAATGTGCATATACTTTATGAAAATAAAAGCACAATGATTATTAAAGCCGAAAAATGAACGGAGACGGACGCAGAAACGACGGAGTTGTTCTCTTATAAGTTAAAAAAGAAATCACATTTCAGAGCCCTTTCATCATGCGCGTGGACATCAGGCAGGTTTCTCCGTTGGTAAAATGAATCATCCTGTTTTTGACGTCCACCTCTTTTATGTTATTTTTATTTACCAGAAACGACCGGTGGCAGCGCACAAAGTTATCGTCCAATGTGTCCGCCAGCTCTTTTATCGTGCCGGAAAATTCAATCTGGCGGTCTTTTCCGTGGAGAATGACCTTATGGATATTGCCGGAGGTCTCAAAAAAGAAAATGTCATTATAATCCACGCTGATTTTCCGTCTGCCGAACCGGACAGTACAGGCCTTATGTGTCCTGCCCATATGGAGCGTATGGCGTTCCATTGCATTTAACAGACATTCCCTGATTTTCACCTTCGCTTCGGCAGGATTGTCCTTTAAAACAAAGTCCATTGCCTCCACCCGATACTGAAAGGTCATGTAGCTCATTTCGGAATGCGCGGTTATGAATATGATGAAGCCGCGGGGGTCGGACAATCTGATTTCCTGCGCCAGCTTCATTCCGTTCATATCGCTGCCCAGGTCGATATCAAGGAAATAAATTCCTGTGTTTGTACCGGTTCTGACCTTTTCCAGCAGTACATACGGGTCCCCCGCCTCCAGGATAAGCTGCATATCCAGCTCCTCTATCAGTACAGTATTCCGAATAATTTGCACAATCGCCCGCCGCTGCGCGGCGTCATCTTCGCACACAAAGATGTCCAGCATATGATATCACCCCTTTCCGGCAGACAGCTCCATGTGCTGCGTGAAGCGTCCGCGCCTTATTGTTGTTTCCAGCAGAACATTGTCATAAGAACCGATGATTTTCTGAACATTGGAAAGCCCGATTCCCTGATGTCCGGTCTTTGTGCTGAACCCCTTTTGCTTTAACCTGTGCAGCGCCACTCCGTTATCCTGAAAGCAGTTGCTTATGATGACCGACACGCCTTCCTCATTCTGAATGATATTTAAGCCTATCTGCGGCTGACTGGTCTCCAGCGCGGCTTCAATCGCATTGTCCAGAAAGATTCCCAGTATTCTGGCAAGGTCTACGGTGTCCATCAGAAAACCGTCCACCTTATCGGGAATGTCAATCGTGACCTCAATCCCGGACTCGTGGGCGTAAATCATTTTTGCGGAGAGCAGGCTTTTGATTTCCAGCACACCGATGTTGCCTAACTGATTCAGCTTGTAATCCCCCTGGTCAATCAGATTCTTCGTAGGGAAAATTTTGCTTTCAAAAAATTTCTTTAGTTCATCCATATCGCCGTTTTCAATATAGCCGGACAGTGAGAGCAGAATGTTCACATAATCGTGCTTAAAAGAGCGCAGACCGTTATACATGGCTTCCAGATTCTGTGCGTAGTCCTGTAAATCCTGCAGGGCTTTCTGTTTGGCCTGCTCCTGCACCTGCTCCAGCCACATAAGGCGCATGGCCAGAAGCAGAAAAAGCATAACGAGCAGATATCCTGAAATATGCAGGACGTTATTATATATCATTTTGCCGAGAGAGCCGTTTTGTCCCGGAATGATATCGTCAAATAAAAAAATGGTTATAAGGAGCAGTAATACGGCGTCAATCAGATACCACGTCTGATGAAGGCGCAAAACGCCTTTGCCTGACAATAATAATTTTTTAAGCAGTCTGCCGCAAAACAGCGTAATAAAATAAAACAGCAGGATGTCAATCAGCCTCACGGCAAAAGAAACATACTGCCGATTAATGAAAGACGGGGGAATCAATGTATGCAGAAGACCGGTCAGAATATTATCTGTCACAATGGTAAGCACAAATCCAACCATGCCCATGCAGACATTCTGCGGCGCGGTATCCCGGCAGACAGCCAGTCCGTAAACACAGACCGCCGCCAGAATGCCGAACAGACCGTATGGTATTAAGGACAGGAGCGTTACCGGCATTCCGGCCGCCAGCAGCAGCACATAAAGCGCAGCAAACGCTTTCAGGCTCATACGCCCGGGCCATACATTACGGATGGCAACAGCAAGCTGGAAAAAAGACAACAGCATTTCAATCTCTTCTTTCTTTCAAGTTTCACTTCCCTGATTATACTTTATGCAATTTGCTGTATCAAGCGCCGCTGTGCGAAAATGACGAATAAGTGCGCGCTTTGCAGAAATAGAAACGCACTTATTTGCAAAAAGAAGCGTTTTGCGACTGTTTTAAGAAAACCGCTGTTTTCTCTGTTATACTGTTTTGCAGATAAAGACATATTTGTTACAATAAGCTGGCTCGCGGAGCGCGACAGCGTTTGAAAGGGAGGAGATTGGAAGTTATGAAAAATCTTTTGAAAGGGGCTGTCGTAATGGCAGCCGTATTGATTGCAAATTTAATAGTCGGTATTGTCTGCAATATGAATGGCATTGACTTAAATCCAACAGTAGCAGGTACCGTATCGGCAGTTTCCGCTATGTTAATTTATCACGGACTGACCAAAAATGGAAAAAATTAGGAGTCAGTAACGGCATGCGCCGTGTTCTGCCGGGAAATCCGTCATTTTGAATGCGTGGGAATATAGGAGGGATACTTCTGTAAAAATTTTTCATTTGCTCTTTGCATGGCTTCATAATATTCCCGGTAGGAATTGCTTAAGCGGCACATTGCCGGGATAAAAACCTCATTGTAGCCGCTTGCGCTTTGAAACTGCTTAAGGGCTTCCTCCAAAAGAAACGCCGGCGAATTTCTGTATTCTTCCGACTGCTTATACGCCATCCAGCTTTCAATGAATTCCTGATTTTCGGCAATGTATTTTTCCGTATCGGAAATCACAGCGTCCATTCCCTCCGCCATCTTCCCGACAAATTCTTCATCAAAATGGGCCACGGCCTCGTCCAGACATTTCTGCAGATTATCGGGAAGCCGGAAATCCGCGCCGTCCAGAAAGGAAATAACCGTTTCATAAGCCTCCTGCTGCTCCTTCGTCGCAACGGGTTCGTCCAGATAAGCGGCAAAATGCAGACAGATATATCTGCCGTAGTTTCCCGGAAAGGCGTTTAAAATTCTCTCCGATACAGCCTCCTTTTTCTGCAGCTGACTCAGCTTTTCCTCCGTTTCCTCCCAGTTACCTTTCTCCGCCAGCTCTGAAATCAGCTTTTGCTTTTCCTGCAAAACCGTTGCCTCCATTGCCTTTCTGAACGAAACCCCCGCCAGAGCCTCCTTCCCTGTCCCCGTCTCCGACAAAATACTGCGAATCTCTCCAACAGATAACCCCAGCCCCCTTAAAACCGAAATCTTCCGTAACGCCATCACGTCCCTTTCCGAGAAGTCCCGATATCCGTTTTCCCGGACCGCCGGAGCTATCAGCCCCTGCTGCCTGTAGTATTCAACTGCCTTTTTGGTAAGGGAACATTTTTTGCACACCTCGTTTATCAGCATGGATTTCACCCCCTGTTCTTTTCACTCCGCGCCTCCGGCAATACCGGCAGTCAATACTCTGCCTGACGCTGATATTATAGTAACCCGCCCCCTCAGGGCACAGTCAAGCGTTTTCCCGGATTTTTTTGCTGTTTTTTTGCTGTTTTATATTAAATTTGCTTAAACACTTGACACCGCCTAAAAAAAGCGTTAATTTATCAGTAATTCAAAATATCTTTCTATTCTTTATCGTGTGCATTTCGCACATTCGGCATTTTCTGCCGGTTTATCCAATTGCTTTTATGGGATGAATGAAGATGAGAAAACACTGTAACTGCAAACACCGCGAAAGCCTGTATAGTGCATAAGTCAGTTTTACGGCATGGAATACAGTCTGAAATTGACTCAGGCCATGTGTACGCCAAAGCGGTACCTAAACGGAGGATTTTTATGACAGCAAAACTAAAGGATTATTTCCCTCTCATCAGGGAAAGGGATGAAGTACTGGCAGAAATCAGAAAGAGCCGGACTCTCCACAGGCAATTCAGGGACTGGACGAAACAACAGCAGGAGGAATTCCTGGATATCTGCACCGGGGTAAAAGGATTAAAACTCTTGTACGACGGATTTTTCAAGGAGGTCATGAACCCGGAATACGTTCCGGAGCGGCTCAGCGATTTCCTCTCCTGCCTTCTGGGTCAGGAGCTTAAGGTGGTCGCAGCGATTCCCTCGGACTCTGCACGGCTTGCCGACGAAAGCGTCCTTCTGGGGATGGATATCGTGGTGGCGCTTGCTGACGGGAGCATTGCCAATGTGGAAATGCAGCGAATAGGGTATCTTTTCCCCGGCCAGAGGGGCGCCTGCTACTCGGCGGACCTGCTGCTGCGCCAGTATAAGCGGGTAAGGGGGCGAAAGGAGAATTTCAGTTACCGGGATGTGAAAAGCGTGTATACCATTGTACTTTTTGAAAAGAGCCCCGCGGCGTTCCACGCCTACCCTGATATCTGGTATCATTTTTTCAGGCAGAAATCGGACACCGGACTTGAGCTGGAGCTTTTACAGAAATATCTTTTTATCCCCCTTGACATATTTACGAAAAACCGGCAAAATAGAAACATAAGAAGCAAAAGGGACGCATGGCTGACCCTGTTTTCCAGCGACGACCCGGAGACTGTCATGGAGCTGATAGAGGCGTACCCGGAGTTTAAGGAAATCTATGAGGAAGGCTACGAAATCTGTCGGAATATGGAGAAAGTGATGGGACTGTTTTCAAAGGAATTGTATCTGCTTGACCGGAACACGGAGAAGCTTATGTTTGACGAGATGCAGAAGGAGAGCGAGGAGCTGCGGATAAAGAGCGAAGCGATGCAGCTGGAGAATGAAAAGATGCGGCTCAAAAACGACGTAATGCAACAGGAAAACAAAAAAATGCGGCTCGAAAACGATGTAATGCAACAGGAAAACCAAAAAATGCGGTTCGAAAACGATGTAATGCAACAGGAAAACCAAAAAATGCGGTTCGAAAACGACGTAATGCAACAGGAAAACCAAAAAATGCGGCTCGAAAATGACGTAATGCAACAGGAAAACCAAAAGATACACATGGAAAAGGATGTAATGCAGCGTGAAAACGAAGAACTAAAAAGAGAAAAAGAAATGCTGGTAAAAGAACTGGAAAAGCTCAGACGTGAGCAGGATGCCCTGAAAAACGGAAAACAAAATTAGTAACAGTTCAGCCATGCAGAATTGAGTATACAATTTGCCCTTAGTGAGCAAGCTCCCACGTACAAATTGTACACCAGGTTCTGCATGGCTGAACTGTTACCAAAATTAAGATAAGCCGCTATTTTTTTCTTTTGTTTTTCCGACAATTATATTATAATAGAAAGGACGGCATAAAAGCTCTGGCTGCCGCCTGAAATACGATTAAATAATAAGGAAGCGGGACAATCGGAATGTAAAGCGCTTCCTATGGAGGAGAACTATGGAGAGAAAAGTAGGAACTATATCGCGGGGAATCCGCTGCCCGATTATCCGGGAAGGCGATAATTTGGTAAAAATTGTAACAGACAGCGTACTGGAGGCGGCGGCAAGCGAGAATTTTGAAATCCGCGACAGGGACGTCATTGCCGTGACGGAATCCATCGTTGCGAGGGCGCAGGGCAACTACGCATCCGTACAGGCGATTGCCGAGGATGTAAAAGTAAAGCTGGGCGGAGAGACCATTGGCGTGATTTTCCCGATTTTGTCCCGGAACCGTTTTGCCATCTGTCTTCGCGGAATTGCCATGGGCGCCAAAAAAATCGTATTGATGCTCAGCTATCCCAGCGACGAGGTAGGCAACGAGCTTGTTTCCTTAGACCAGCTTGACGAAGCGGGAATTAATCCCTACAGCGACGTCCTCACACTGGAAAGATACAGGGAGCTTTTCGGCGAAAACAAACATCCCTTTACAGGCGTTGATTATGTTGCCTATTACGGGGAATTAATTAAAGATGCCGGCGCAGAGGTGGAAATTATTTTTGCCAACGACTGCCGCAGCATTCTTCCTTATACAAAAAAAGTATTAAACTGCGATATCCACACAAGGGCCCGCACCAAAAGGCTTTTAAAGGCTGCCGGCGCAGAAGTTGTCATCGGCATGGACGATATCCTCAACAGCCCGGTTAATGGAAGCGGCTGTAACGAAAACTATGGTCTTCTCGGCTCCAATAAGTCCACGGAAGATACCATCAAGCTTTTCCCCAGAGACTGCACCGATTTAGTGATGGACATCCAGAAGGAAATTTTAAGCAGAACCGGCAAGCACGTGGAGGTTATGGTTTACGGCGACGGCGCTTTCAAGGACCCGGTGGGCAAAATCTGGGAGCTTGCGGACCCCTGCGTATCCCCTGCCAGCACACCCGGCCTTGACGGAACCCCTAACGAAATCAAATTGAAATACCTGGCGGACAACGACTTTAAGGATTTGTCGGGCGAAGCGCTTAAGGACGCTATTTCCGGGCGCATCAGGGAGAAGAAAGACAATCTGGTGGGCGATATGACTTCTCAGGGAACCACCCCCAGAAGGCTGACCGACTTAATCGGCTCCCTCTGCGATTTGACCAGCGGCTCCGGCGACAAGGGAACTCCTGTGATTTTAATTCAGGGATACTTTGATAATTACGCAAGCTGACGCCAGACAACGAATGTCCTGTTTTGCATGTCATCTTTATGCCAGGCAACGAATGCCCTGCTTCACATGTCATCTTTATGCCAGGCAACGAATGTCCTGCTTCACATGTCATCTTTATGCCAGGCAACGAATGCCTTGCTTTATAAATTGTTCTCATATGAAAATCTCCCGCAGTTCTGACCGATATCAGGCTGCGGGATTTTTTACTTAATATATAGGCTGTTCGCCGGGCGTTACTCCCGCCGTCTGTGAAAGCTTCTTAAATATATTTTTCGCACCGATTGCAATCAGCAGGGAAGCCGCTCCCGCAAACCAGACTACCGCAAATTCCTTTCCCTCGGCGGCCTCAAACAAAAAGCCGTACAGCATGCTTCCCAGAGGATTGGCGCACATGGAAATTGTAAGCATTACGGCGATTACCTTTCCGATTAAGGAAGAAGGCGTTCTTGCCTGCACAAAAGAGATTACCTGCACGGAAAAAATTGTGGACAATACCATGATGACAAAGCAGCAGGAAATCATCACCAGATAATTTATCATTCCCTCCTGAAAAATCAGGAGCGAAATCCCCATGGGAAACACGCACACGGCGCACCATATCAGCAGATTCCCGGATTTTTGTATCACCATCTTTCCCGACAAAATACCCACGCACATGCCGCCCGCCAGGCCGCCGGCTGCCAGTACCGCCGCCGCAAATCCATAAAGCTGATTCGGCTGCCGGGTTCCCAAATCCAGCACTTCCGTTATCAGATACGGCATTCCCACGTTTATCATTGCCGATAAAAACAGATTGATTCCGCAGACAAACAAAAGACCTTTTCCGACAGCCGGCTCCTCTTTTATGATAAAACGAAAGCTCTCTATAAAATCCCCCTTAACCGTCCGCCACAGTCCGCCCCCGGAGGGCTGTTTTTGAAAGGGTATGCGGATAAAAATTTCCATCACCGCCGACAGGAAAAAGCATCCTATGCAGACCCACAAAACCGGCTTAAGTCCGTAAGCGCTGTATAAAACGCCTCCGATTGCCGGACCTGTCAGGGAAGACAGCGAATTAATAACATTGACCACAGAATTGGCGGCCATATAGTTTTCCTCATTTACCAGCGCCGGAATACTTGCCTGTACGGAGGGCTGATAGGCGCCTGCGATTCCGTATAAAAGCATCAGCGTAACCGTCAGTAACGCCACCACATTCACTCCGTCCATTAACAGTGAAAACGCCAGAATCACCGCCGCCGTAAAAAAATCCAGCGCGACCATAATATTCCGCTTATTCACCCTGTCCGCCACAATCCCTCCCACAGGTGAAAGAAGAACCGACGGGATAAACGCGCATGCCGTCACCGCCCCGTAAAGCGCCGCGGAGCCTGTCAGGTTTAAAAGATACAGCGGCAATGCAAACCTGATGGTGGCATTTCCGAACAGTGAGATAATCTGGCCGATTACCACCAGTGTAAAATCTCTTGAAAAAAGCTTTTTACTCATAATTTACTCCATTTCTGCGCTGCTTTGTTGCGCAAAGCCAACTTGGCTTCTCAAGTTTGTGGATGCAGCGCAGACACAAACTTGCAGAGGAAAGATTTGAAAAATCTTTCTCTCTTACTTTCTTTCTGTATACATACCGAACGTCGGTATGTATAAATGTAAAATTTTTGCAGCAGGATTTACCTGCTGCTGTCTGCTTCTATTTGCTCTGGTCATAAATTACTGCCAATTCATACATTCGATTCAGTATTTCCTCATCCACAATATCCAGTCCGAATCCCTGCATCATCTGGCGAAATACCATACACTTCCGGTACACCTTCTCCGGGGAATCGTCAAAGCTCATCGGATTCAGCCAGATATTGGCAAGCAGCATAATAAGCTCCGCCAGCTCTGCGGGATAATCGGTGGTAATGGAGCCGTCGGCAACGCCCTGCAAAAAGACCGGCAGTATGTAATCCGGCGTCACCTCGTCCACTGTATCGTGCATCATGCTGAAAAGCAGCCCCGGACTGTTGCTGATATTGGGCGCTACCTGAAAAATATCATTCTGAACGGGCCTTAAAAGAGAATTCCTGAACATCAGTCTCAGCTTTTCCTTCCCCGAAAGGTCCTCCCTGTCGCGAATCGCGGCAAGCAGCTCGTTGGAATCCTCCGTCATTCTGTTTGTCACAGCCTCCAGAATATCTTCCTTTGACTTGAAATGATGGTAGATAGCTCCCTTGCTGAGTCCCCCCAGATTGTCAATGATATCCTGAATGGAAGTATGTTCGTATCCCTTTTCCATAAAAAGCCGAAAAGCCACATTTAATATTAAATTGACAGTTTCCTCCGGATGCCTGTTCCTTGCCATGGCGTACTCACTTTCTAACATACCGGTGGTATGTTTAAGATTAACATACTATTGGTATGTATGTCAAGCCTGTATTTTTGAATGATATTCCTTGCCCTTCGAAGAAGATGAAATTCCATACACCCCTTCAATCCCCGCAAAAGTCCTTCAGATATACTTCCATAGAGCGGTTCATCTCATTGGAAAAATCCGATTCATACTTTCTCTTCCAGAAAGCCTCCATCCATTTATCGTACTCCTGAAGTCCTGTCTTTCCCGAAAACATCTCGCGAATCCGGGGGCTGTCCTTCTCCTGATAGCAATTTTCACAGACAATATCGGAAACCGCGAACCGCTCCGGCTTTTTCCTCTCCTTCTGCTGCTGCACAGGATACCCGAACACCAGCATACAGGCCGGATACACATACTGCGGCAGTCCAAGGAGCGCCTTCATCTCTTCCGCGTTCTCCATCACATCGCCGATGTAACAGGAACCGATTCCCAGACTTTCCGCCGCCATAACGGCATTCTGCGCAGCAATCACCGCATCCTCCACCGCCAGAAGCAAATCGCCCGCCCCCGGCTTTCTCGGCGTCAGTCCCGCTTCCTCATAAAAGGAAAGCCACTTCCGGCAGTCCGCACAAAATATAAGCACCATCTTTGCCTTTGCGATAAAGGGCTGATGGTCGCAAAGCTCCGCCAGCTTTTCCTTTTTGTTCCGGTCGGTAATATCAAGTATCGTATAAAGAAGCTGGCAGCCTGCGGAAGGAGCCTGTAGCGCCGCCCCTAAAATAGTTTCCTTATCCTCCTTTGAAATTTCTTCCTCTGTAAAAACACGGACAGATTTTCTTGCGTACAGAGCTTTCACGATTTCGTTCATTTTGTCAGTCCTCCATTCAAAGACCTCGCGGAAATGTTATATGACTTTTATTTTAAAGTTGCTTTTCCTGTACGTCAAGCATATTCGGACTTTAATCCCGGCCAAGATTCTGTACTCTTTCTTTGATATTTTTCTCAAATTCCTCCTCCGACATGGAAGGGTCTTTCGTCTTTCGCCAGATATCACAGGGCAGATGCTCACAGCTTCCGCAGTCCTTCAGCTTCTTTTGATTAATGGAACATTCGTAAATCCCGCACGCCTGCCCTTCCGGTGCGTGGAATACCTTTCCCAGGCTCTCATTGCACCCCCTGCACAAATCTCCGTAGCATCCGCACTTTGTACAATCCGTCCCGCAGCAGCTAAGTGTTTTCCCCATACCTGTCCCCTCCAGTATCTCTTTCTGTTTTTTCTTACTGAGCCCGCCAAGCACCAGCGCATAGGACTTGTCCAGCAAATCCTTAAGCAAATCGTCCGGCACTTCCCCGTCCGGTTTAATGGAATTCCAGTGGACCTTGTTCATGTAGTATCCGGGGAGAATATCTTCATACTGCGCCCGCAAAAAATCGCCCTCCGCCGGTTCCAGTTTCAGCGTGATATAGTAAGGCTCATTATCCTCCCCCAGACATACTGCGGCAAACATTTTTTCCCCGATTTGGTAGCGAATCCAGTTCCACTCCTTTTTCAGGTCTTTCGTCACCCCCGGTTTGTTCAGTAAGTATTCGTCTATCCATGTGTACCTCATACATTTTCCTCCGTAAAAGCTTATAAATTGCCTTTTTCTTAAGCTTTCGTGATGAATCTGTATAATTATATCATATGTAACATGACAGCTGTGTGTCATGTTTGACATTTACAGACATTTATATTTTTTTATAATTTTCCATACAGACATTTGGAAACCTTCAGGAAGTCCGCATCACGCTTATGAATCGCTTCCCGGTCACGCCCGTTGCTGTAATCGTAAAATCCTTTCCCTGACTTTACGCCGAAATCTCCCTGCCTGTATAAATCGGCAAGCATCCCGTGAACCTCCTTTGTATCGCTCAAATCCCGGAAAAGATAGTCCGCAATGCTGTAAAAGGTATCCAGTCCGCCCAAATCTGCAATCTCAAAGGGCCCGAGACAGGCATAGCGAAGGCCAAGTCCATATTTAAACACATTGTCAATGTCTTCCTTTGACGCCACGCCCTCCTCCGCCAGACTCATAGCTTCCCTCAGTATGGCAAACTGAAACCGGTTAATCAGGAAACCTGGAACTTCCTTTTGGAGCCGCACCGGATAGCGGTGGATATCCCGGGCTACATCATAAACAATATCCGCCGTTTTCCCGCTGGTCTTCTGTCCCCTGATTACTTCGATGAGCGGACAGATATGCGGCGGATTCAGCCAGTGCATTCCGCAGAAGCGTTCCGGCAGATAAACGACTTTTGCAATTTCCGTAAGGGATAAACCGGAGGTATTGCTGGTAAGCACCGCCGCCTCCGGCGCCAGGTGGGAAATCTCCTCAAAAAAGCTGTGCTTGATTTCCATTTTCTCGATAATGGCTTCTATCACAAAATCCGCTTCCCGAAAACATTCTTTATCACTGGAAAATTCGATATTCCCCCGAATTTCCTGCGAATTTCCCGCTCCCAATTCTCCTGCATCTTCTGCCCCGTCACCCTCCTGCCTGTTATCCGGCAAAATCAATGCCCTACATTTATGAAGCGCTTCCTCGTTAATGTCATAAAGTGTGACATTATATTGAAAAGACGCAAAAAGACGGGCAATGGAGGAGCCCATAATTCCAGCCCCGGCAATCACTACGTTTTTAATTTTATGTACCATAAACTAATCCCCCTTCGGCAGCTTCACCAATGCCGTTCCGTCAACCACAACCGCACCATCCTGATTTGTGACTGTTGTGGTAAGCCTTGCTTTTCCCTTTTCCAAAAGCTCTGCAATCGTCACCTTAGCCGTAATGGTATCCCCGAAAAAAACTGGTTTTAAAAATTTTGCATCCTGCTCCATATAAATAGTTCCCGGTCCCGGCATACTGCCTGCGATGACCGTGGATAAAAAGGACGCCGTCAGCATTCCATGCACAATTCTCCTTCCAAAATACATGCTTTTGGCCTTTTCCTCATCGGTATGAAGCGGATTAAAGTCGCCTGTTATTCCGGCAAAACCATAAACGTCGCATTCTCCGATTGTCTTTGAAAATTCCGCGCTCTGGCCAATTTCATATTTCATTTCAACACCACGCCTTTCCATCATCAGATAGCCAGACCCAATACGGGTAATCAAAAATTAACATTATCCTTTCCTTTCAGGTGCAGTAATTCTCTTGCTTCCCCGCTGTCCGCCACTTCAAAATCCAGATTTTCCAGTATGCTTTTGATTTTTTCCACCTGCTGCGCATTGCTCTTTGCAAGAGTACCGGCCGGGTCAATATAAAGACCGTCCTCCATTCCCACCCGGACGTTGCCGCCATTAAGCGCGCACAGGGTTTCCAGTTTAAACATTTTTCTTCCCACACCCACTGTGGAATATTTGATATCATTTCCCAAAATTTTCTTTGCCTGGTCAAACATAAACATTAAAGTCTCGTTGTTTGCCGGCATACCGCCCTGTACCCCCGGCACGAACTGTATATAAACCGGCTGTGTAATTACGCCCTGATTTTTCAGTATCTTCAAATTGTTAAGCTGACCGTAGTCAAATACCTCATATTCAGGCAGCGTCCCATATTCGTTCATGGTTCGGATGCAGTATTCCATATCCCGAAAGGAATTGCGGAAAACATTGTCCCAGGTTCTCTCCACATATTCCTGCTCCCAGTCATAAACGGGGTTCTCCACGTTTGCCAGCAGTCTGTTATAGTTAAAGTTCATGGAGCCTCCGTTGGCGGAAGCCATCTCCGGCTGAAATTCACTGATGACGGAGAATCTCTCCTCCACGCTCATGCCATTCGCCCCTCCGGTTGTAATGCCAATCACAGCGTCGCATTCTTTCCTGACAGAAGAAAGAATATAACGGAAAATTCCGTGGTCTGTAGTTGGTTTCCCATTCTCCCCTCTTGCGTGAATATGTACAACGGCAGCTCCTGCCCTGTGCGCCGCTATGGCGCTCTCAATGATTTCATCGGGATTCTTCGGCAGATAAGGAGACATGCTGGGCACATGGGTTGCTCCGGTAATCGCTGCGCTTATAATAACTTTGTGGTCTTTAATATACAAATCCTGTACCTCCTCTATCTAAAGTGCTACTGCAGCCGCATAATCTGCAGCGTTTCCATTGCCCGTTTTCTGTCCACGGGCATATCCACCTCCACGCTCAATGCTCCGGTATAACCGCTCTCATAAAACTTGCGGATTCTTTGCCGGTGCACCGCGCTCTTTTCCGGTCTGAAAAAAGAGCGTTTATCGGGTGTACCGTCATCGTCTGAAATGTGCGCGTGGACAATGTAAGGCATCCATTTACTTAAATTCAAATCTCCCTCCCCCATATGCTCCATATTGTAAAAATCAACTACGACCTTGATGTTTTCCCAGGATATCTCCTCCGCAAGCCGGACTGCCTCCTGCACATAATTAATGAAATTGCTGTAGCACACGGCAAGCGGTTCTACACAGACGGTAATATCATATCGCCCGAATTCCTCCGCCGTAGCCTTCAGAAAATCCTTCATTTGCCTTATGGCCATCGTCCTGTCGCAGCCTTCGGAAAGGGAACGGGAGCGGGGGGAACCGATACCCACAAACTGTACGCCGAGTTTTCCTGCGCGCCTTGCGCAGGCCGCTGCATACGCTTTAATCTGTTGTAAGTCAAAATTATCTCCTGTCATTCTAATCTCCGGCGGGCAATAGGCATTAAGTGCATATACTTTCAAGGGATAGCTATCCGCCTGCCTCTGCAGCGCGGCAAATTCCTGCTCCGTCAGCGAGACCAGATATTTTCCCATAAATTCAACATAGTCAAAGCCGCACAGAAATGCGTTTTCCATATCCTCCATCCGCAGTAAAGTGCAGCCGCAGAGTTTCTCATTTTGCATCATCATATTTCACCTTTCCATACCTTCCGCCACCATCAGCACAGGCGCCTTTTAACATATCAAAAGCTGCCATAAAATCATGGCAGCTTTTGCTTACGGCTTAAATCTATTCGCCGAGTATTGATTTTGCCTGCTCATAGAACTGTTTTGCGCCTTCCTGCGGCGTTATCTGTCCGAACTGTACCGCATTACCTGCATCCTCAAACACAGCCTGCACCTCTGTCGCCCCTACAGGCGCATAGCTTGCCTCATAAGCCACCGGCATGGTTGCAACCACATAATCAATTACCTTGCCCTGATTTTCATCCACTAATCCCTTCACATAATCCGCCATATCCGAATTAGCCGGAACCCCCTGGTCTGTCTGGAAAATTTCCATCGCCGACTCACTGTTCACCCAGAAATTCATCAGTTTTGCCGCCGCTTCCTTTTTCTCGTCAGAGCTGGAATTGTTGATGGAAAAATGAGCGCCCTCCGCATACTCGCCTCTGCCTCCGTTATTTCCTATGGGGTTTCTGGCTAGGGTGAGCTGGAAGTCAGGCATCTGTTCCTGGAACTGATAGAGCTGATTGGCAGGCGTACAGGTATATCCCACTCTTCCCTGTGTAAAAAGCTTCTGTTCGAGAGCCGCAGCAGCATCCTCCGTTGAAGTTGCCGCATCGGGAATCAGTCCCTTATCCCTCATTTCAGCCCAGTAGGCAAACCATTCCTCGGCAACGCTCTGTTCAAATCCCAGCTTACCGTCATCCGTATAAAGGTCGCCGCCTGACTGTCTTGCCATATAGCGGAACATTGTAAATGTGGGCGACATATCGCTGACAATATAGGCCGTCTCTCCTGCCGCGTCCGCCGCCGCCTTTAACTGCTCGCCCATTTTCATCAAGTCATCCCATGAATAATCAGTGGTATATGTGGGCACCTCCACGCCATATTTTTCAAGCAGCGTCTGATTTACAATCATGTTTGTAAAAGTAACGCCCATTGGAATCAGGCACATGGTACCGTCATATTTACACCCGTCTAAAATACCCTCC
This sequence comes from uncultured Lachnospiraceae bacterium, assembly GCA_910577275.1. Classification (GTDB taxonomy): domain Bacteria; phylum Bacillota; class Clostridia; order Lachnospirales; family Lachnospiraceae; genus Suilimivivens. The sequence continues at coordinate 14,478 of CAJTMW010000008.1, read as the reverse complement.
TCCATCTTACTGGTGTCCAGAATACCGGAATCAATATAAGGCTGTAAATCCGCCAGCACGCCCCGGCCTGCATAATCGGCTACATACTGTACGTGCATGCTGATAAAATCAGGCGCATTGCCGCCGGCCACCTGGGTAGCAAGCTTATCCCAGTAATCGTTCCAGCTTCCAGATTCACGAACCACCTTAATTCCCGGATTTTCCGCTTCAAATCTGTCAATAATTTCATTGTATTTTTCGTTTCGGGTGGTATCTCCCCACCAGCTCGCACGGATTTCAACCACATCTCCTGCAGAATCCGCATCTGCTGCCGGCGCTTTATCGGCATCTTCCGCCGCCTGCTGTGTATCCGCCTTTTGAGGGGTATCTGCCCCCGAAGATGCGTTACCAGAACTGCTTCCGCATCCTGCAAGAGTGCTGATTAACAATACGCCTGCAAGAAATATACTTATCAGTTTTTTCTTCATACTCCACTCCTGTCCGTGTGCTGTCGCACACCTGTAAATCCGGGGAAAGCAAAAGTTTTTCCTCTGCTTCCCCCATTTCCTGTTATAATCCGTAAACGATTACCTCACCCTGTAAAAATTATTTTCCTTCGTATACCTTTTGATTATTAAGTACGGAATCATTGAGCTCCCAGCCCAGCTCCTCAAAATGCTCACGGCGTTTTTCCTTATCGGCAAACAGCTCTCTGTGTGCGTATTTTGCAACGCCTTTTGCAATGCTTCTGGGAACTACAATCACACCGTCGCCGTCGGCAACAATTACATCACCCGGGAAAACCGTAACGCCGCCGATAGCTACCGGAATATCCTTCGCGTCAAACTGGCATCTCGTCTGGTCCATTTTCTGGGAAACAAAATAACTCCATACAGGAATCTTCTGCATAATCACTTCGTCTGTATCCCTGATACCGCCGCCGTTTGTCACAAAGCCTTTTACACCGGCAATCTTTGCGCCAAGTGCATTTTCAGAGCCCATCAGCCCCACATCAATACCGGACATATCAAGGGCAATGAAATCGCCTTCCTCCAGTTCGTCCATCCACGGATAGATGCAGATATTTCCATAATACCAGTTAGACCACTCGGTATATTCGTCCCCTGTCACTTTCGGGTCAGGCCCTACATAGGGCAGATACCTTGCAGTCCTTGCAATTCCCACAGCCTTTGTACGGTACAACGGACGTATTTTGTAATCCATGGTGCCGTAATGATGATATCCCATCCAGTCCATGCCGTCTCTCACGTCCGCCACGCGAAGCGGCTCAAATAATTCCAGTAATTCCATATCTTCTTTGTTTTTTCTCATCTTAAGTTTAACCTCCCGTTTTTGTGGTCATACAGGCATATAAATACCTTTTCATGTACAATTTGTGATGTGCTGCAGCCTTGACATCTTTTATAGTTAGTATTATTAAATAAATTAATCCATTCTTCTACTTATTTATTGTCTAATATGTTTCATTTTTTGACCAGGTAAACGTTTTCTTAAAACCCTTGTTTTCTTATTGACAATATCCTGACAAAAAATATATATTAATATCAGCAACAAACGCTGCCTCGCTTCGCGGGTCAGCTTATTGTAACAAACGCGGACTTGCTTTGCGGGTCAGCTTATTGTAACGATAGATAACTGGTGAAATTATGAAAACAAGCGGAAAAGTAACTATCAGGGACATTGCCGGTTACTGCAATGTTTCCGTCGCAACCGTGTCCCGGGTGCTCAATGAAAATTATTATGTCACGCCGGAGACCAAACAGCGGGTGCAGAAGGCAATACAGCATTTCAACTACTCCCCCAACAATATTGCCCGGAGTCTGAAACTGAACAGAACCGGTATCATTGGATACATCACCTCCGATATATCCAATAATTACCATATCACCGTTGCCAAGGCAATTGAGGATGTCATCCGCCCTAACAATTACAATTTAATTGTGTGCAGCAGCAATAACAGCAAGGAAGCGGAAGAAAAATACTTAAAGTCCCTGGCCGGTATGCATGCGGATGCGCTGGTACTCAACAGCTGGGGAAAAAACGACGCACTGATTCTTGAGCTGAACCGCACAATTCCCATGATTTTAGTGAACAGACGTCTGAACACCCCCGGCTTTCACGGCGACCTGGCGGACTGCAACAACGTTCTCGGCATGTATCTGCTGGCAAAGGAGCTTATAAAATGCGGTCATAAACGGATTCTCCTGATTGAAGGCCCTTCCCACTTAAGTAACGTTCAGGAACGGTTCAGCGGATTCCAAAAGGCAATGAAGGAAAACGGGATTGAGGTTACAGAAAATTACCCCTACCGGCTGGAAGGAAATTTTTCCATAGAATCCGGTTTTCAGGCAGTAAATTTCTGGCTGAGCCTCCCGGAAGAAAGCCGTCCCACCGCCATATTGGGAACCAACAACCTGACTACCTTAGGGGCAATGAAGGGAATTATCCATCATCAGTTAAATGTCCCGCAGCAGCTTTCCATTGCCGGCTTCAACTCCATCGAGCATTTGGAAATGATGCGGTTTCAGCCCACCGTCGCCGCCTTTGACCCTTACAAAATCGGGCATGCAGCCGGAATGGCGGTACTGGAACGCATACAGGACAACAGCATTGAGAACCGGGAATACATTTTTGCCCCGGAAATCTGCCCCGGCAATGGAATTTCCAGTATTCTTTCTTAAATTGTTGTTGAAAAGCTCTCTCCGATTTGATATACTTTTCAAGTAAACGTTTACCTCATTTTTAAAAGGAATTTATAACATTCTAATTAAAAAGGAGGCAACAACATGAAATCTTTTACAACCGGCAGTTATGGACGTACCATCATCATCCACCTTGGCAAAGGGGAAAAAATCCTGGAAAGCCTGACGGCAGAGCTTAAACGCCTCGACGTCAAATACGGAATGCTGGTATCCGCCATCGGCTCTCTGCGCAAAGCCTGTTTACATGTAATCACCAACACGGAGGATATCTCTGTAAACAAGTACATCACTATTGAGAAGCCTATTGAGCTTGGCGCCGCGCAGGGTCTTATCATTGATGGAGAACCTCATTTCCATATCAATATTTCCGAGCCGGACGGCGTATATGCCGGGCACCTGGAGGAAGGCTGCGAGGTTCAGTATCTTGCGGAGTTTGCCATTCTGGAGTTAAAAGACCTTGCTATCACCCGCAAGGCAGATGCTTTCGGTATTTCCTACATTGACGAAAAAGATTGATTCCTAATCACCTGAAAAAGAGCTGTCACCTTAACGATGATACATCGCAGGGCGGCAGCTCTCCTTTTACTCTTCATTATTTTTTACAGGTTCCAAGCCATTCCCATATGCTGACCGGTTCCCCGCCGGAAAGGACGGCGCTGCCGTCAAGCTCGGTATGGCATTCATCATTAAAAACATGCACCCAGACGGCATGGTTAAACATTCTGACCGGCTGTCCAAAGGCGTCCTTATACCGCCCTGTCAAATCCTGCATATACAGATAATAGGTGAAATGGACATTCTCCGCGCCGGCCGCTTTCAGACGGTGATAGGTCGGAAGCGAGGTCTCACGCGGAGGCACAAGCTCGTCCGGCTTTGCATGGGCAAACCAGATTGGTATATGCTTAATGCTCTCCAGCATTTCATCCGTTATATTCTGACTGTAAAATACCTCGCACACCGGAATGGCAGCCGCAAAAAAATCAGGATAATCAAACAGCATCCGCATGGTCATAAAACCGCCGTTTGACAGGCCGCCCACATAAATCCGGCTTCTGTCCACCAGAGAGTCCCGCTGCCGGATAAAATTGTCAATACATTCTTTTACCGGCTTCACATAAATACTTTGGTTGGATTTCCCAAGCTTTTCCACACCGTCGTCCATCCAGACAGTGGGACACTGGGGCACCAGCACCCACGCCTTCCCGCCAAAATATTTCTGAAAGGCCGGCGAGGAAATATTACTGGTTTTGTTGCTTCCATACGCAATCTTCGGGTCAAGCCCTCCCTCTCCGGCGCCGTGCAGCCAGACAACCAGCGGTATAGGCCCGCTTACCTCCTCCGGCTCAAAATAGCCGAATTTAAGAGCTCCTTCCTCCTGCGGCTCCTCCTGCTTCCACCCCTCAAGCTGCGGGCAGATTTCTCCGATGCATTCGTCAAAAACAAGCCCGGATTTTTCAGGTTCTCTGCCCAAAGTATGCAAAAGCGTAACTCTGTATGCATTATTTATGAAACGGTTCTGCAAAACGTCGCCCTCTATCCGCCTGCCAAGCGCCTCCTCGGGCAGTTCAACGGCAGTCAGGTTGGAAACTGTCTTCCGATTTCCAAGCGCGTCACAGGGATAAACCGCCAGAGGCTTCTGATATCCTTTGCTGATACTCTCCTCACCCGTTACAAAGCTCTTTGATACAATCACTTCATCCGTCTGTTTATCCCGCCGTTCCACATAAACGTTAAACGACTGTTCTGAAATTTCCGCACATTGCACCTCATATGGCATATGTAAAATCAGCTTTGATACATACGGCCCCATATCCTCAATTGATGTAATAATCTGATACTTTTCCATGATAAGACCACCCCCTGTAATTTTTACGCTGGATACTTTTTTATATTCTATCATATCGGGAGCGCCCTTTCCAGTATCACCGGAAAACAAATACCCTTACCCTTTAATACTTCCCGCCGTGATTCCTTCCACCAGATAATTCTGGAAAACCACAAACATCAAAAACAACGGAACCAGCGACAGAATCGACATGGCGAACAGCCCGCCCCAGGAACTGTGCCCCATGGAATCCACAAACTGCCTGAGGGCGATAGATACCGTGTATCTGTGAACGTTATTGATATAAATCATCTGGCTGAAAAAGTCATTCCACGTCCAGAGAAAAGTAAAAATGGAGGTCGTCACAATTGCCGGAACAGAGAGCGGAATCACAATCCGTATAAACATATGAAACGGCCCGCAGCCATCCACGATTGCCGCCTCGTCAATTTCCCTTGGAAGCCCCCGCATAAACTGTGTCATCAGGAAAATGAAAAATCCGTCCGTTGCCAGAAACTTCGGCACAATCAGCGGAAGATAGGTATTTACCCATCCAAAGCTATTGTACATGATATATTGAGGAATCAGCTTCACATGCATCGGAAGCATCAGCGTCCCCATCATAATCATGAACCAGAAATTTTTCAGCGGAAATTTCAGCTTTGCAAAGGCGTAAGCCGCCAGAGAACAGGAAATAATATTTCCAATCACACAGCAGAACACCAGCAAAAAGGAATTGAAGAAAAACTTCCCGTAGGTCACCCCCGACAGCCCTTTAAAGCCGCTGATATAATTTTCAACCGTCCATGTCTGCGGCAGCAGGGAAACGCCCTTAAAGATTTCCACATTAGGTTTAAAGGAAGAAAACAGCATCCAAATCAACGGATAAAGCATACACGCGCCAAAGGCGATTAAAAACAGATGGTATAATACTTCAAATAATTTTCTATGTCTGTATCTCATATAACACCTCCCGGCTTATCTTTTTCGTCACTCGTAAAATACCCACTTTTTCGCACTCAGGAACAAAAGTCCGGTAAATGCAGCAATAAGCAGAAGCAAAATCCATGCCATGGCCGCCGCATAACCCATCTGGAAATTCCCGAATGCTTTGATGTAAAGGTAAAGGGAATAAAATAACGTGGAATTGACCGGCGCTCCTGTACCGTTGCTGATAATGTAAGCCGGTGTAAAGCTCTGGAACGCATTGATAAACGCCATTACCACATTAAAGAAAACCATAGGGGTCAGAAGCGGCAGCGTGATACTGAAAAACTGCCGTATCTTACCTGCTCCGTCAATGCGGGAAGCCTCATAATAGTCCTCGGGAATCTGCTTTAAAGAGGCCAGAAAAATTACCATGGAAGAACCAAACTGCCAGACGGCCAGAACAATCAGCGTGTTCAGCGCCGTTTCCGGCGTTGCTATCCAGTTGATGCCTTCAATGCCGAAGACTGCCAGTATCTGGTTAAACAAGCCCTCCTTGTTGAAAAGCTGCTTCCAGAGGATGGAAACCGCAACGCTTCCTCCGAAAAGTGAAGGCAGATAATAGATTGCCCGGTACACCTTAATCCCCCGCCTGTTCTTTTTCAGCATCAACGCAATCAAAAGTGCAAATACCAGCTGCAGAGGAACTCCGATAAACACGTACTTAATCGTAACCTCAAGGCTTGTCCGAAATTTAGGGTCTGCAAACAGTTTTACATAGTTCTGCATCCCCGCAAACTGCGGAGGCGTCAGCATATCATAATTGCACAAAGAGTAAAACAAAGACGCCGCCATGGGAAACGCTGTCAGCCCAAAAAATCCAACGAGCCAGGGCAGAAGAAAAATGTAACCCGTAAAATCCTTCGCCCGCAGCCTTTTTTTCTGTCTTTTTTTCATAAAAACCTATACCTCCTTCAAGAAAACGTTTACTTGTCTCCGACACCTTCTCTTATATATAAGTATTGTATATTTTTCATTCTTTTTCTTCTCATATTTTGTCTAATATGTTACTTTTTTGGTCATATATCCTCTTTCTATACTCTGTAGGACTGACTTCGCAAAAGCTTTTAAATACCCGGTTAAAGGATTGAATACTGGAAAATCCTGTGATATAGGCAATTTCCGTGACCGGAGCGTCTGAAAGCCTCAGCATCTGCTTGGCCTTTTCAATCCTCTCATTATTCAGATATTCCAGAAAATTCATGTTCGTTTTCTTTTTGATATATTTGGAACAATAGCTTTCCGAAAATCCCAGGTGAACCGCAACGTCTGACAGCGTAGTCTTTTCCTGCAAATGTTCTCTGATATACTCAATCATTTTATCCATACATTCTGAGTCGTTATTTCTCTTAACCGAAATCCTTTCCGTAATCAGGAGCTGATTCCGGTAAAGATAGATTAAAAGCTCCAGGGACTTTCCTATGAGGGTGCTCTCCGCAAAAATCTCGTCTTCCGCCTCGAAAACAACCTGCATTTCCTCAATTATCCCGGAAATCCTCGGATTTTCCCTGACATGCAATACATCAGAAAGAAATATTGTGTATGCATGCTTCACCTCAGTACTGAAGCATTTAAGAAAGTCCTCCGTCAGCCTGACGACGCAGATTTTGTTAAACTCACACGGCTCGGCATAGTAATGCACCGCTCCCGGACTGATAAAAAATGTTTCCCCGGAAGCCACCTCGTAATTTGCTCCATCCACATTCACATACGTGGTGCCCGCCATCACATACAATATTTCATACTCGTTGTGCCAGTGCTTTTTGGCAAGATAGTCATTGCGCACCGCAAGACTCCAGTTTTTCCCCATTTTTTCGTATCTTACTTTATGATTCATAACTTCCTCTGTTATATTTCACATTCTCTGTTAAAACTATGTCCAAAAATGAGTAGCTTATTCTCCTTCATCAGACGTAAACTATAAAAAGAAACTGTTCAAGTAAACGTTTACCAAGATAAATATAACATACGAAAGAAAGGTTGTGCAAGCATTATGATGACAGGCGAACAATACATGGAAAGCATTCGAAGCATGAAAATGCGTATCTTCTGCATGGGCGAGGAACTGGAAACTGCCGTCGGCCATCCGATTCTTCAGCCCTCCCTTAATTCCGTTAAGATGACCTATGAGCTGGCCGAAGACCCGAAATACCGCGAGCTGGCTGCTGCTGTATCCCATTTAACAGGAAATACCATTAACCGTTTCACTCATATTCATCAAAGCTGCGACGACCTGACAAAAAAAGTAAAGCTTCAACGGCTTTTAGGACAGAAAACCGCTTCCTGCTTTCAGCGCTGCGTGGGAATGGACGCAATGAACGCCGTGTACAGTACGGCTTACGATATTGACAGAAAATACGGGACAGAATACTTTGAACGTTTTAAGAAATTCCTGATTTACTGTCAGGAAAGCGACCTCACTGTGGACGGCGCAATGACCGACCCGAAGGGAAACCGGAAGCTGCCTCCCCACAGTCAGGACGACCCCGACCTGTATCTGCATGTGGTGGAACGACGCCCCGACGGCGTGGTGGTGCGGGGAGCCAAGGCTCATCAGACCGGAATCTGCAACTCCCATGAAGTCCTTGTAATGCCCACCATCGCTTTGGGCGAGGAGGACAAAGACTATGCCATCTCCTTTGCCGTCCCCACGGATACGGATGGAATCCTTATGATTATCGGACGGCAGAGCTGCGATACCAGAAAGCTGGAGGGTTCCTGCCAGGATATGGGCAACTGCAGATTTGGGGGTGTGGAGGCACTCACCGTTTTTAACGATGTCTTCGTTCCTAATGAGAGAATTTTTATGAACGGGGAAGCCAGATACGCCGGTCTTTTAGTGGAGCGCTTTGCCGGATATCACCGCCAGAGCTATGGCGGATGCAAAGTAGGCGTAGGGGATGTTCTCATTGGAGCGGCAGCACTTGCGGCAGAGTCTAACGGCGTGGAAAGCGCTTCCCATGTAAAAGACAAGTTGATTGAAATGACACATTTAAATGAGACTATGTATGCCTGCGGCATAGCCTGCTCCTGCGAGGGCCATCCCACGCCCAGCGGAAATTACGATATAGACACCCTGCTTGCCAATGTCTGCAAGCAGAACGTAACCCGCATTCCCTACGAAATTGCAAGGCTTTCTCAGGATATCGCCGGAGGGTTGATGGTGACGGCTCCCTCCGAAAAGGACTACGCCAATCCTGTCACGGGCCCGTTAATTGAAAAATACCTTGCAGCGACCTCCGCCTTTTCCACAAAGGAGAGAATCAAAGTCTTACGTCTGATTGAAAACCTCACCATGGGAACCGCCGCCGTGGGGTATCTGACAGAATCCATGCACGGCGCCGGCAGTCCTCAGGCACAGAGGATTATGATTGCCAGACAGGGAAAGCTGGAACATAAAAAGATGCTTGCAAAGGAAATTCTGGGAATCAAATAAGATTTTTATTATCTCAAAATATTGCCCATCCAACTTCATCAATATATTAAAACCGGAAAGCCTGCCTTTCTATTTGGCTTTCCGGTTCCTTTTCCTCCGAACTTCCCGTTCCTGCGGCCTTTACTGTCGTATTCCTTCCTCACGTTATATCTCCCTGCTTTCCATCCCCCTCTCATACCGCCGTGTCGCCGCCATGCACAAAATCCCGGCTGCGCCCATCAATATACCGGATACCCAAAACCAGCTTTCAACACCCGCCGCCTCGCTGACCGGACCGGCAATAAGCAGTCCGAAGGGCGTCGCCAGCGTCATGGCTGTGGTCAGCATGGAGAAAACCTTTCCCATCATTTCCGGCGCAACCGTTTCCTGAATATACGCCATCAACGGTACGTTAAAGAACGTTCCCGACCCTCCCATAAAAAAGCAGCACAACACAAATCCCCAAAAACCGCCTGCCGGAAGAATGCCACTGACCGCCGCGACCCCTCCCAGTACCACAATGGATAATGAAATCATCAAAAACCGTTTCTTTGAGCCTCCCCATATGCCCATCATGAAAGACGAAACAAGGAGCCCGCCGGAAAATACAAATTCCACAACCGCATTGTGCCATGCGCCGCCGGCGTAATGCACCCGCACCAGCAACGGAAAAAGCGAGCCAAGAGGCATATACAGAATACTGGCAAAAATAATCGGGAAAAATGCCGCCCGAAGGGGTTTGTTGTGCCACATGGCAGTAAGCCCCTTTTTCACATCATCCAGCAAATGCACCTTCCCGGCGCTTTGCGGAATGTCCGGTATCGTCACCGTCAAAAGACAACCGACGGCAAAAGCCGCTCCCGCAATATCCACCAGCATAATGGCCGCAACCGGCAGAAATGCCATAAGTCCGGCTCCCAGGGCAGGCCCCAGCATTGTGGAGACGGAAACAATCAGATTTCCCCAGCCACCTGCCTTTGTCAGCATCTCCACAGGGACAAACATGGGTATGGCCGCCTGCATCGCCGGGGAATGGAAGGTATTCCCAAGCCCGCGGATAAAAAGTATGAGATAAATAAACCACACAGGCGGAACCTCCCACAGCAAAAAAGCAAGCCCCAGCACAACGCTTGAAGCGGCCACCAGACCGTCCGCTGCAATCATAACCGTTCTGCGGTTACAGCGGTCAATCCACACTCCGGCAAACGGGCCTAACAGGATGTTAGGCAGAAATGAAGCCGCTGTCGCAAGGGTAAGCGTAATTGCCGATTCCTTCTGCACCGTCAGCCACCAGATAATGGCAAACTGAACGGCGGCGGAGCCCAATAGTGAAAAGGCCTGTCCGGCATAAATCGTTATAAATTTCCTTTTCCAGTTCACTTTGATTTCCTCCCCAATTTCCATACCGTTGCCAGGATATCCTTTAACACAAGGAAAGCGTTCAGCTCGTCATAGCCGTACTTTTTCTCCAAATCCTGTAAAAGCTCTTTCAGCTTCGCCGCGTAAAAACCGGCGTCCACCTCCCTTTGATACTGAGCCAGAATCGGGTATTTCCTGCTCCACATTTTTGTCCAGTCTATCTTTTCCGATACCTCGTCGCCTGTCCTGTCTATAACCTCCTGTATTTCCCGCACATCAATGTCAAATTCAATCAGTTCATCCAACGACAGCCCGTACAAGACCGCAAGCCGTTTTGACTGGCGGATGTCCGGCAGCGTCTCATCCGTTTCCCATTTGGAAATCGTCTGCCTGCTCACCCCCAGCTTCCCTGCAACCTCCTCCTGCGACAAGCCCTTTTTCTTTCTTGCGTTAAATAAATTGTTTCCCAGTCCCACGGTGGTTCCTCCTTGTCTTTAATATAGATTTATTATAATATTTAGCCCAGGAAAGAACCACCGGTTTTACCTTGCAATGTTGCCCGGATTGTTGACGTTTAAAAGCATTTCACTCTGATTTCATGATGAAGCTTTCTTTTTTTGATTACAGTAAGCCAGTATTCTTAAAACAGTAAACCCCGCTATTGCGGTTCCTGCAAAAAAGATAACTGCCATACGGGACGCCTGCGCCGGTGTTGCCCCCATACGAATATAACATGCAATCAACGCCACAGTAAAGACCCCTGCGCACAACACGCCTGTCAAAGCATCTCTGAAAGGCGTGCCGAAAGCGGCGGACGGCCATTCCCGGCTTCCCGTCGTAAGTTTTTTCGCGGTAGTGTGCCGATAAAGCTGCCAGTGGCAGGTTTACGACTGAAATGTCCAGGCGTTGTAACAATTCGCTCCGTTTTTCAATGAAATTTTTTGGCCGCTGTAACATTTTGCGGACATTTGGGTTTTACAATATCCTTACCAACAGGCAGGAAACCTTGAAGGAGGTGGCAGGCTATGACATGGCCTTTTGAAAATGATACCAGCGCTATCATTAAAAAATTAGCGTCTGCTCAATTAAAGAAAGAGCGTTTGAAGAAAAATTTTACGATTATTGCAATTTCATTGGCAACATTTTTGATGGCCTCCGTATTGCTTCTGGTTTCTGGAATTATTACAGTGAACCAAAATGGAGGCAATAACATAACAGGGTCTTATCATGCGCTTATTTCCGGTATAGAAAAAGAACAATATCAAAAATTGTCTGATGATGTGCGAGTGGATTTATGCGGATTCACAGCTTCCATTGACAGTGTGAAATCTGGAAATAATCGTCTTAATATTTCGTATTCCAACAATGATGCACTTACATTAAACGGGCTGTCTGTTGACCAGGGGAAAATGCCAGAGAAAGCTAATGAAATCCTGATTGAACAGGAATACTTAATTCGGCAGAAGATAAATGCAAAAATTGGAGATACCATTCTATTGCCAGACCCAGACAAGGTTGGGGAAAAGTCCTTTATTATAACAGGATACTTGAAAACAGGGGCTAAAGGCACTGGTCGTTCATTATATGCGGCTATGGTTTCTGAAGAATACTTCTTAGAAATGGATGGATGGAATAACTTTTCACCGGCAGTAATGCTTCGTGTAAATTTAGATGCAAAAACGAACTCCGGGGATGTAAAAAACTTAATATCAGAGATAGCGGCTGATGCAGGCTGTAAAACGGCTCCTTATTATAATGAAGCGTATTTGTATCTTAGCCGGCCTTCGGCATCGATGGTTATGGCGGCTGTTGCCGGACTGGTTGTTATCGTAATCGCTGGTATTTTGGTTATATACAACATTTTCTATATTTCTATTATCAATTCAATTAAAGAATATGGACAGCTTCGCACAATAGGGATGACAGCAAAACAGATTCAAAGACTTGTTCTCAGGGAGGGAGCTTTGCTGATGTTACCTGCAATTCCTATTGGACTGATTGCGGGAATTGTAGTGGCTTATATTTTAATTCCGCATGGATTTGGATTATGGAATGTGCCATGGATATGCCCGGTTGTTGTTGCGTTAACCTATGCCACTGTGCGCCTGTCCATTAAAAAGCCTTCTAAAATAGCCGCGGCCGTTTCACCCATAGAAGCTTCCCGCTATGAACAAAATAAGTGGCCTAAATATAAACACAGGCAGCACAGGCTAACGCCGGGGTCTTTGGCAGTAAATCAGGTTTTGCGTTATAAGAAAAAGAATATACTGACAGTCGCCTCTCTTGTCCTGACTGGCGTTCTGCTGTTAGGTTTATCCTCTGTCCTTTCTTCTATCAATGCAAAAGATATGGCTTTATCTGGATTTGCAAGAGGACAGTTCGTTTTAAGAATCTCAAATCAGGAGCTGATGGAAAATCCTTTGGAGATTTTGCAGAAATCAAGTCCTTTTACGGAGGAAGTGGAAAAAGAACTCTCGCAATTATCAGGTGTGCAGAAGATTATGAACGATTGGCATCTCCCGGTTTCCTATGATTTGCAAGCCCTGGAATCAGATGCTGAAATTGTAGGATTTGAGAAAGCAGATATGACCTTGCTGCAAAGCTGTCTCTTAAATGGAAAAATATCAGATTATGAGCAAATGGCATCTAAGAATCAGATGATTATTGGCAGGCCGAATGACTTTGAGAAGTATTTTGGTATTCATCCGGAAGCCGGCTCGTCTGTAACGCTGAAGATTTTTGATGGGCAGCATACGGAGAATCTGGAATTTGAGATTGCGGCAGTTCTTGACGAAAGTAAGATTGGAAATAATGGCGATAAAATAGATATGTTGTTATTGCCGATTGATTCAATGCAAAAAATTGCACACAGCAATTTAACATATCAGTATGTAATTTGTGTAGAGGATTCCTTTGAACAGCAGGCAGAAAATGAAATAGACCAAATTGTATCAGATAACCCGCGGCTGAGTGTGGATTCGCTTTCTGCCGCGATTGCCCAGAATGAAAACTTCCTGCAGGGAACACAGTTAGCTCTTGCAATAGCCATTGTTTTAATTGGTTGTTTTTCTGTGATGAATTTGTTAAATACCATTTTGACGGGAATTATCGTAAGGCGCAGGGAATTTTCTCTCATGCGTTCAGTGGGAATGTCTCAAAAACAATTATCCGTGATGGTTCATAAAGAGGGATTGAGCGTAGTCGGCATGGGACTTGTATTATCTGTGATAATTGGTGGAGGAATTGGATATGTTCTTTGCTCATTTTTGAAAAACAGCCTGATGAACTATTTGAATTATCAATTTCCATTGGGTATTACAATCTTATATTGTGCGATTGTTATTTTATGTAGTGTGCTGATTACAACAGGGGCCTTAAAGCAGCAAAGCAAGTTATCAATGATGGAAGTTCTGCGATAAGTGTATTTTTTAGAGCAAACTCGTGGACTAAGGAGGTGGCAGGCTATGACATGGCCTTTTGAAAATGATACCAGCGGCATAGTAAAGCGCATATCAAATCGCAGTATATCGGCA
>CAJTMW010000008.1:0-628 GCA_910577275.1 uncultured Lachnospiraceae bacterium | reverse complement strand
GACGATTGCACTTGCCAGCGCATTGCTATCTGCTATTGTCCTCTATGGCTTTGGGGTTATGCAGGAAACGCAGAACCGCAACCAAAAAACAGCGCAGATTATGTATCATGCGATTTCTGAACAGCAGGGACAGGAACTATACAAGCAGGAAGAAATTGCGTGGGTTGGGCTATTCAAATGAATTGGGGCAGACAATTCAAATTCCCTTTTCTGACGGTACTACCCATAATTTCAAATTGACCGGAATCTTAGATGTGAAAACCGGCGATATTGGGCGCTGTACAGCCATTATATCGAAAGAATTAGTAAGACAGCAGTATGGCGACGAGGGCATGATTGATTATTATATTGGGCTGAAAGGCGCTCAAAATATGAGCGAGGAAGAAGCCGCCAGCTATGCAAAAACTCTGGCACAGCAATTAGAAATTTACGATGATAAGTTAATTGTCCGTTCCACATATTTTAACTTAAAGGACGAAAATCGCGGAAGTGATATGCTGTTCTATTTCTTGATCGGTTTTATAACTTTCATTGGTTCCGGCATTGTGATCTATTCGATTTTTTATATTTCAGTAGCAAGCAGTATCCGTAACTATGGACAGCTTCGTACAATCGGAACAACAAAACG
>CAJTMW010000007.1:81088-201852 GCA_910577275.1 uncultured Lachnospiraceae bacterium | reverse complement strand
TTTTAAGAAATTTTAAAAAAATGTGAGCCTTTTTGGTTTTTTCGACACTCTTTTAAAGTAGAGAGGCAAAAAAATACATTTTAACCTGTAAATATTTCTTAAGAAAGGGGAGAAAAGAATGAAAAAGAATTTTAAACGATGGCTGGCTTTTCTTCTGGCGGTTGTGGTAATAGCGACAACCTGCATCCATTCTTCGGACGCCTTTTTATGGGCCGACGAAGAGGATGCGCCGGTGACGGAGCCGGAGGAAACCATGCAGACGCTGACGGTTGACAGCAGTGATGATGCCGGCAGCGGCGGAGATGAGCAATACTCCGATGATGAAGGCGGCTTTGAAGACGAGGGCGAATACTCCGACGAAGGCGGCTCTGAGGACGGAGACAGTGAATACTCCGGCGATGAAGGCGGCTTCGAAGATGACAGCGAAGACTATGGGGACGGCTCTGAGGACGATGCCGCTGATTCCGCAGAAGGCTCGGACGGGGAAAACGCAGACGCTGCAGAAGACGGCAGCGGCTCCGGCAATGAAGGAGAGGATGCAGGTGGAGAAAACACTGAAAACTCCGAAGACACAGACGATTCCGAAGATGAAGAAGGTTTCAGCTATGTCATCTGCTTTTATTTTGACGGCACAGAGGATGAGAGCGCAAGAATAAGCGGGACGGACGGCAAGTTGGGCGAGTCTATTCTTGGCTTTGCTACGATAGCGGATAAGAAAGAGCATGACGGAAAGAATTATGTTCTTGACAGGATTGAGAATAAAGACGGCGTGATTACCGAGGACGCCGGGAGTAATGTGGTAGGCGTTTATTATGTGGCGGCGAAGGAGGATGAGGAGCCGGAAGAAAAATACGGTTATGAAATCCACTTCTATTACGATGGTAAAGAAGGCGACGTGAAGAAGGGCGAAGGAGCGCCTGACAAGGAAATTCTTTCCTTTGCCACAATCGAAGATAAAAAAGAGTTTAACGGAAAGAAATACATTCTTGACAGTATCGAAAATAAAGACGGAAAGATAGTAAAAGATACTGAAAAAAATGTGGTGAACGTATATTACGTTTTGGCAGATGAGGATGTGAAAACCTGCAGTCTCAAATTTGAGAGCAATCTGTCTGACGGCGGAAAGGCAGAGGTGGTTTCTGTTTCTCCAAAGGACGGAATGACCGGTTCGCTTTACAAAGAAGGCACAAAGGTGACTTTCGAGGTATCCGTGAATGAGGGATATGAGCTTCTGACCGTTGAAAACCGGGACGGAGAGCTGAAAGCGCAGTCTGAAAAGGACAATGTATATACTTATACGGTAACCATGACGGAAGATATGGTTATTACGTTTACATATGAGGAAAAAATGCCGAAGCAGAAGCTTTCGGCAGGCGCAGGAAAAGTAGGCGTAACCATCGATGTGCCTGAAGGGGTTCTTCCAGATGGAACCATTGCGGAAGTTCAGTCAGTGGACAGCGATGACGTTGCGGATGCAATTATGGCAAAACTGGCGGAAGATGAATTGTATCCTGTTGAGATTACTGCGGTGGACATCAAGCTGTTTAAAGATGGAGAGCCGATTTCTCCTAAAGGGGACGTTACGGTAACGCTGGAAAATGCTTTCGATGCGAGTATATCCGGGAAAAAAGCTGCGGTTTATCATGTGAACGGCAACAGCGCGGAATATGTGGGCGGCGCAAACCCGGCGTCTTCCGACGTGACGTTTGATACAAACCATTTCTCGGTTTATGCGGCTGTGAAGGCAGTACCCATGGATGAAATTGAAGATGGGATTATGACGCTGGAGGAGACAGATACTGTCATTATCAACAGGGGGAATAAGGGTGTTCCTGTTGATAAAGAATTTTCTCTTGAAGGTGAAATGAAAGGGGATAACAAAGAGGAAGGGGAATTTACCTGTTCTGACCATGACTGGTTATATGACCCAAGTATCATTGAATGTGTGAAGCAAGACAAAGGTTTTGCCAGTTTTAAGTATAAAGATGAAGGCGGAGAAAAAGAAACCGTAATCCGGCACACATATAAAAGAGTTTTTCTGAGTAAGGGTGTAGAAAGAACAGAAAACTGTACGGAAATATGGAGAGTACAATTTACAGAAGGTATAGAAAAAGGCACACAGCGAGTATATGTTTATGTCCATGTGGGAACAGGAATTGAAAGCAGTGAATGGCCGGTAAATAGTCAGGGGTGGATAACAGTAGGATATATTGATGTTCCTGGCATACCGTCGGCTGAAAAAGCTGAGAAAGGCCAATATGCGGAAATACAAAAACAGGTAGAGGGGAAACTGGGAGATTTAGTCAAATTTGGAAATATCCAGTTTGAATTAAGTGAGGTTACATGGGAAGGAAAGCGGAATAATCAAGAATATGGATTAAAAGCTGCGTATGGCGCAACTGATTTTACCGAAGCAGCCTCCAGGACTCTTACCTGGCATTTAGACGGGTATGTTACTTTAGTGCCACAGACCTTTAATGTGGAATATTATAAAGATAATGAAACGAAACCGGAAACAAAGACAGTTACAAAGTATATTGGAATTAATGCTGATGAAATTCCGGTTGGAGAAAATGATATTGTGAATCCTTTTGGCGCTGACTATGAGCTGGATAAAATTATTAGCGATGGAGCTGAAGGGCTTCCGGCGACAATTGAAATAGATGGTACGATTCGTGTGTACTATAAAACCAAGAGTCAGCCCTGTCAGGTGGTTTATGTTTTGGAAGGCGGGAAAATTGCCGAAGAGGAACTTGATAATATTAAACAAGAATATGGAGAGAATGTTTTAATTGGTTCAGACAGTATAACTTTCAAAGTAAAAACAGACGACCCTACTCCTACAATTCCTGACCCGAAGAAGACGGGATATGAATTTGAAGGATGGACCCCTGAGGTTGTAGAAACCGTAAGCGGAGATACAACGTATACGGCGCAATATACGCGTGACAAAAAAGGGTTTAAGGCTGCTTTTGCAGATGGAAAAACAGTAGTATATGATACTCTATCGCACAAAGTTGAAGTTAAAGTAGAGGGCGGTCTGGCTGAAGAAGAAAAAGTTTTTTATCAGTATGATGGAAACTGGTATTCTGAAGAAACTATGGAAAACAACTGGCCGAAGAATGTGGGAACCTATCAGATTCCCGTAAAAGTAGTAGATAAAAACAATGCTACTGTATGGGAAACGAATGGAACGGATAATCCTCACCCTTCGATAGAAATTACACCTTGTTCTGTATCTATTTTAGTAGACAACGATACGCAGGAGTATAGAAGAGACGGCAATTATACCTTTGAGAATGTAAAAG
Source organism: uncultured Lachnospiraceae bacterium (assembly GCA_910577275.1). Lineage (GTDB taxonomy): Bacteria > Bacillota > Clostridia > Lachnospirales > Lachnospiraceae > Suilimivivens. Next base: position 198,544 of record CAJTMW010000007.1, on the reverse strand, counting down.
TGTCATACAGAGGTCCTGATTCAGCACCGTTGAAGTCTGAAATTGAAACAGAATTGAAAGGATTAGGTATTGATTTAAGCGTAGAAAGAATTTCAAAGGAGAATAAAGTAGGTACATATACGAAAGATTTGACTTTGAAAAATAAGGATGCGCTAGACAAGTATTCAAATTATTCATTTACGGTTGATGAAGGCGTATTTACCATTACAAGTAATACAGCAAAAGAGGCATTGAACGTAACTTTGGCGGGAGATGAGAAAACTTATAATGGTAAATGGCATCTGGTAAAAGCTACAGTGCTCTTGGATGGCAAAGCGTTAGGCGACGGGGAATATGAGATAATTTATTACGACTCGGATGGCAAAGTGGTTCTGCCGCAGGAGGCCGGGAGAAAGAATGCCGGAGAATCAACCTTCTACTGTGAAGTAAAGGTCGAAGGATATGAGAATTCAGCGGTAAGTGAAAAAGCAACGGTGAAAATCGAGCCGAAGGAAGTAGAAGTACAAGTAACCCCAACTGGGAAAATTTATGGCGATGATGACCCGATTGGGGATAATACGTCAGGCTATGCGGGACATTCAAAAATTGAAAGTGAGCAGTTGGCTGAAAATGAAGGATTATTTGATTTCTTTACTGACGGGAGAGGATATTTTACCATTACGAGGTTAGAGGAAGGTGAAAATGTCGGCGAGTATAAGCTGAGCATCACTGCTGATGAACTGAAGAGAGTAAGCTCTAACTATAAGGTTATTGTGAAGGACGGAACTTTTGAAATTAAAGGTGAAGTTACGTATGCCAGCAATGGAGCAGATGGGATTCCGCCACAAGCTGACAAAAAAGAATATTCATTTAATGAAATAATAACAGTATCGGGTAAAGGCCGATTGACTAAAGCAAACGCTGTCTTCCTGGGGTGGAGCACTGATGCTAACGTTGGTTTAATTACCACGCAGGAAGCTTTTGATGCTCTCAAGAAAAGCAATTCTTTCTATGAGCCCGGACCGAACCTCACTATGGGTCCTGCGTCCATTACGCTGTATCCGGTATGGGCGGAAGATAAAGATGGTAATGGAACAGAGGACTATAAAGAATATCTGTATTCACTGACATATGACCGTAATGGCGGTGAAGGCGATGTCCCGGATGGAGATAATAAATATAAGGCGGACGACAAGGAAGTAGAACTGCAGAAAGGTGACCCTGCGAAGCTGAAAAAGAATGGCGCGGTGTTCGTGGGGTGGAGTAGTGAAAAACAGGAAGAAACGTTTAAATCGCAGCCTGCGAGAGGTGTAGTTATCGACAAAGTAAAATTTGTAGACAGAGATATAATCGTCTATGCAGTATGGGCGGAAGACACCAAGGGTCCTGATGGAAAGTCCGATGGTGTGGCGGACTATTCAGAGAAATCAGTAACCTTTACAACTGCCATAGGTACGATAAACGATACGGCAGATGCGAACAACAGGTTATATGCGGTAGGGAAAGAGGTGACAGTGTCGGCACCTCAAGTGTCAGCACCGGCGCAGGCGTCAAATGAGATAATATCATTTGCCAATCAATGGAAAGATGAGTCTGGGCAGCAAAATTATGATAATGGTGACATTGCATTTGTAATGCCGGACAGAAATGTAGAACTTAAGGCACAGTGGAAGCGCCTCCAGATTGAAAAAGCAATAAAAGATGAATCTGCGGATGGCTATAAGGCATATGACCCGATTACTTTCATTATAACAGTGAGGAATGCAGGGGATGTTGATTTCAACGCAGACATAAAAGAGGATTCGAAATTTAAATTTGCCGATGGCAATAATGCGGAGAATCTTTCTCTGGCGGCAGGGACGGAAACAACATTAGAAGTGGAGTATCAGGTTACGGAAGATGATTTGAGGAATACTCTTAAAAATACCGTAACGGCGGAAATCTCCGGCTCCGAGGGGGAAGCATCTTTTACCAAAGATGTTAAGTTGATAGGCGCAAAGGAAGGTCTTTCGGTAGAAAAAAAGATTAAGGAAGGCAGGAGAGACTCTTATGCGGAAGGCGACGAGATAACTTTCGAAGTCCATGTTACTAATACAGGGTCGGTTACAGTGACCGGTATTAACATTACCGATTCATTCGAAGAGACAAAACTTGAGGAGGCCAATTTATTAAAGAGATTAGCGGCTAATGTCAGGGCATTGCTTTCCGGAAAGGGATGGGGAAATCCCGACTTTAATAATTTTGATTTAAAACCGGGAGCGGCTCAAACGGTAAATGTAAAGTATACGATATCGGAAGAAGATGTCAGAAACAATGCGTCCGGGGCTGCTTTTAAGAACCATGTAATAGCGAAAGGAATGGCGAATGTAAGCGGAACTCCGAAAGAGGTTAAAGGTGAGGATTGGAGTGAGGAGATTGTAATAGCGCCCCTGGATGAGAAACTCCAGCTTACAAAGACAGTAGTTGCACCAGATAGTAAGGAAGTAGTAGATGGAAAATATCCGGTAGGGAGTAGTGTCAAGTACAGGATTTCAGTAGAAAATCTTGGAAATGCTACCATATCCGGAGTTGTTATTGACGACAGTATGGTAGATGAAAAAGGCGCTCCCGCGGCGGGAACCATTGGTAACGTGGCTTTAGAAAGACAGGTACCCGGGGTAACGGTAGAGTGGGATGCCAGTGGAAGGAAATTTGAGGTTTCCCAGATTCCACGCGGAGAGACAATTGCATTTACTTACGAGTATAAGGTAGATGCTAAAGATGCCGGAAAGAAGATAACCAATACGGCGACTATCCATTCTCCGGAGGAACAGCCGGTTTCTTCTGAACCGATTGAGGTAGTGAATAAGGAGCTCACAGTAGAAAAGCGTGCAGCCGCGCCTAAAGAGGGCGACAAATACAGGCTGGGAGAAACAATCAACTACACGGTAACAGTTAAAAATACCGGCAATGTGACATTATCAGATATCATAGTGCAGGATATACTGGAGAATGGTAATTCGACGGTAGTGCCTGCTGATGGAGAAAGTGGTGAGATTGATTTACTTCCTGTCGGTGAAAGCAGGGAGTTCCATTACAGCTATAAAATAGTTGAAGATGATTTGGAAGATGTCGTTCAAAACAGGGCAGTCGCTACGATTGAAGATGGTGGTGAGAGGTTCGAATCTGAGCTGGTTCAATCGTGGGTAGAAGACAAGGCGGAAACGGCGACGCTTGAAAAGAACATTACCAATTTAAGCGAGGCTACAGGCGATAACGGAAGATTTAAAGCCGGTGATACAATTCACTATGAAATCAAAGTGGAAAACACCGGAACGCGGACTTTGAACAATGTAGTCGTAACGGATACCATGACCGGTATGTCCGGGAAAATTTCCAATGTGACCGGAGTGAAATCATATTCCCAGAATGGAAGTGAAATCAGATTTGAGATTGACAAAATACCTTCCAGGGGTGTTGACAAAGATGACAATTACATCGGACACATAGCGACAATTACCTATGATTATGTGGTTGACGCGAAGGATGCAGGAACCGAAATCAGCAATACCGCTGTAATTTCCTCCTATCTGGACGACAGAAATGATACCTCCGATACGGAGACAGTAACAATAGAAAAGAAATCGCTAGACGTAACTAAAGAAATTGTAGCAGTAAGACCCGGCGGCGAAACCGGATATGAACCGGCGGATTCCTCAAGAAGCTTTGATACCGGAGATACTGTCCGGTTTGCAGTTAAGGTGAAGAATGATGGTAATGCAGACCTGACAAATGTGACGGTTACAGATACCATGTCAGGCGAAAATAGTCTTGTTGCTGATTTTGTACCAGGCGAGAGCGATACTGACAGTCAAACCATTGCGAGCCTTAAAGCAGGCGAAGAGGTTACTTTGACTTATGACTACACAGTAAAACCGGAAGATATCAGCAGTGATATCGTACTGACAAACACGGCTAAAGCAGCGAGCGGAGATGTTGTAAGCCGGGAAGCAAAAGTTGATGTTCAGCGCGCGGGAAAAGCCAGCGGTTATACGGTAGAAAAGAAAATTGAACCTGAAAACCCTGACAGAATGTACCATGTAGGTGAGACGATTCCATACTCTATAGAGGTTCTTAATACCGGCAATACAACGTATCCGGCAGGCGAGGTCGTAGTAGCGGATGTATTGACTGGTGACGGAGAAGAAATTGCAGTTGACGCGGACAGTATCAATGTGACAAGCGGAAATGCAACATGGAATAATGGTCAATTTGTATTAAATGTTCCTCTTGGATGGAGAGAGCGTGTTCGAATTGATTATACTTATAAAGTTGCTCCCGCAGACGAAGGAAAAGAGCTTATAAATACGGCATATGGCTCGGAAATGAAGCAAAAGGACAGCACCGTGCCGGTGACGATTGAGAAGAAGAAGCTGTCGGTAACAAAAGAGGTGACAAGTACCCCGGCAAACGGAGAAGCTTATGCGGTAGATGAATATATCAGCTTTAAGGTTACTCTTAAAAACGATGGGAATGTGCCCTTAGAGGATATTCTTGTTACAGACCATCTATGGGGCAGCGCAGGGGAAAGCGTCAAACTGCCATTACTTTCAGATGAAGGCCAGAATCCGTTTACAAATGTTATAAGCCTTGGGGTAAATGAAACAAAGATTTATGAGTATACCTATCAGGTAAAGGAATCAGATGCCGGAACACGGATTTGGAATGAACTTGATGCCTCGATAGAGGAAGGTAATAGTGAACATGTTGAAACACCGCCCGTAAAGGTAGAAGACCCTGACCCGAAAGTATCTCTGACCAAGAGCGTATTGACACCGCCTGACGGCGAAGACGGGAGGTATAAAACAGGAACAAAGATTACCTACGAAATCCGTGTTAAGAATACAGGCAACACCACTCTTAATAATGTGACTGTTAAGGATACAATGACAGGAGCAGCCGGACAGATTGAGGATACAAGTGTAACCGGAGCAAGAATGACCTCATCCTTAAACGAAGGAAAGTGGGAGTATACCTTTGAAATTAACGGCGAGATTGCCCGCGGTGAGGAAAAGGTAATTACCTATGACTACGTAATACAGAAAGAGGATGCCGGTAAGAAAATCGGAAACACTGTGGCAGTGGACGGTGACGACATTACTACCGACCCTGATTCTGACGATTCGGAAGAAATTGTAGTGGAGAACAGGAAGCTCACAGTTACCAAGACACCGGAACCTCCGAAGGATGGTATTGCATACAGATTGGGAGAAGAAATTATCTTCAAGGTAAAGGTAGATAACGAAGGCGACGTGACACTGACCGGAATCAACCTGGTTGATGAGATGCTGGGCGGTGCTGCCGGAACGGCTGAACTGGTAGAAGGAATTGAATCCGGCTTTACGCTGGTTCCCCATGGTACGAAGGATTTGGTTTACAGATATGTCGTGCAGCCGGAAGATATCGTTGAAGGCACAGGCAAGGCTCTGAAGAATAAACTGTCAGCGGAATCCATAGATGGAACGAAAGGAGAGGGTGAGACAGACTACCTTAAGATTGAAGGCGCTGCTCCGGCATACAGCATATTGAAAGGCACTCTTGGCACAGATAGGGACGGAGACGGAAAATATGCAATAGGAGAAGATATTAATTATGAGATAACAGTCATTAACGACGGAAACGTAGCGCTTCCAAACATGACCATAGCGGATACAATGAAAAATGCCAGTGGTATGATTAATGCTGACAGCGTGAGAGCCACAATAGAAACTGCGGAAAATGAGGAAAGCGAAGCAGGAGTAAGGTGGAATGAAGAAGCCGGACAGTTTGAACTGACGACCGATATTCCGCTTGGCGGAAAAGCCGTAATCACATACAGTTATACGGTGGTTGAGGAAGATGCTGGAAAGACAATTTCAAATGTTGCAACAGGCAAAGGTCCGGGAAGCGGTACACCCAGTTCAAAGGATACCCTGACAGAGGTTGAAGACAGGCGCATTAAAGTTGAGAAGACGGTTACAAGCACACCTCGAAATACGGCAAGAGGATATGTTGCAGGCGAAAGCATCACATTTAACGTAAGAGTGGAAAATCCGGGAGATGTAACGGTATCTGGTATTTCCATAACAGATACGATGCAGGGAGCCATCGGAGCAGCGACTCTTGTGGACGGAAATGGAAATCCATTAAATGACAACAGTGATAAGAATATCAGCCTAGAACCGGGCGAAAGTGTAGTTTTGCATTATAGCTATGAAGTGACGAGAGACGACATTGTAGCCGATGGGAAAACGATTGCCAACCAGGCGGCGGCAGCGCCGGCACCGGGAGGCGAAGGACTCAGAGGCGAACTGGAGGATACGACAGAGCCTGTTCAGGTAGACAGACTGCATACATTGACAGTTTATTATCAGTACGCTGACGGAAGCATAGCGGCAGAAACGCTGACACAGGATTTTGCATATGGTGAGAGCTTTGCATTTACCATACCATCGATTGCAGGATATACATCTACGTTTGAAGGTAGGCAGGTTCAGTGGTCGGTATTGTTTGATTCAACACTGTATGATGCCCAACAGAACCCGGACCCGATACTTACCGTAATTTACAGTGCAGTACCGACGACAGAACCCGGTACGGAACCGGAAACAGAGCCGACCGTAACACCGGCTCCCGGAGGCGGTGAACCCGTACCTGCGGATGATACGCCTGACACACCTGTACCGCCTGTAGCGCCCGTTGGTGACGGTCCGCTGCCTGAGGCAGTGATTGTACCCGTAGCGCCGGCAGCTGTTGTTGCAGCGCCCGGTATATTTGGAGGCGGAGCCGGATTGGTAGAGATAGGCGACGAATTGGTACCATTGGATGGCGTTATCACTCAGGACGATGACGGAAATGTTGTTATAGTTCCTGTAGACGAAGTGGAAATCCCTCTTGCTGACAGAGAACTTGACGACCACAAGTGCTGTATCTTAAGCTTCCTGCTGATGCTGGCAACCCTGATTATCTACTCATGGTTCACCCACAGCATGAAGAAGCGTCAGAAGAAGCTGGCTGAGCTGAAAGACCAGTTAGCGGAGGAGACGCTGAAAAGACAGCTTGGAATCACAGATAATGAAAACAGTGCAAGGTAAGAAAACGCAGATGTAAAAATCACAGAACTAAAAACAGCATTTAATCCGGGCATAAAGGATATTGCGTGTGCCATGGGATGGTTCTGAGGAATCCGTCAGGATTTGCCCGACGGCTCCTCAGAACCGGAAATGCAGATTGAGAATAAGAGGTGGCAATATGTGGATGAATTTATATAATTTTACGCACAACAGTTTAGGTATGCACTTCTGGGAACTGCCGGCTCTCCTTGCAGGAGTAATTACACTGGTAGAGCTTGTGGTGCACAGCCATAAACAAAAGAAACGTGAAAAGAAGTTTGACGAGGAGCGGACGGAAAGACTGGAAACCATGCAGAAGGAAGCTGTAGGGGATGCTGCAACAGTTAACGGGTAAAAAAGCGTCGCAGCTTTGAGCGATGCGGAGTTTTCCATAGTTAACTGTATATTCAGAAAGGTATCTGTGATACCGGAATGGGAGGAATGAATATGTCATACATTTTAGAGCATACAACACTGGGCTTCTGCTGGTGGGATTTACCGGCGCTCATCATCCTGATTGTGGTGATTGCGGCGTTTGCCTGGAAACACCATGACATGAAAAAGCAGGAGAAGGACCTGGAAGACCAGATATCGGAGCTGTACGCGGACGATACGATTCCGCTGGAAGGAAAACAGGCGTAGACTGTTCGAAAGCAAGCCGATAGCAGTAATGTAAAAACGAGAGGGAGCCGTGGGAATGCGGCTCCCTATTATAATAAGGAAGAAAAACTTTTTGACGCCGGGCTTTTTTAAGCATTTCAATAAGTTTTGTTTGAAAAAAGATTTTTAGGAATAAAAAAGATGTATATAATTGTATGATAAAAAATGGGAATAAGAAGTTCCTTATGACGAATCTTGTCAGGCAGAATATCTTTGGTATATCGCAGATGTTTTTACGGATAGTTTAAGAGATTTTTTACAGAACTATATACGAATCGTGGTAGATTTCCTTGCAGAAGGAGACGGTTATTGCTCGGACGGGAAGGTTGTGCATAAAGTGGTGTTGATTAAAATGATAAAGGTACTGTTTGGAGAAATTGACGTAAGCGAAGTAGAAAACTGGTTAGAGGAACAAGGAATCAGAGAGGCGGATGATACAGTGTGTGAATTATTCGACCAGTCTGAACGGAAAGGAAGAAAAGAAGGCAGGACCGAGGGGCGAATGGAAGGAATAGCGTGCGGAGAGGCTAATTGTCTCATAAAGGATGTGGAAAATGCCATGAAATTTTTTAAGGTTACCTTGGAAAAAGCATGTGGGGGCCTTGGAAAGACGGTGAACGGCTATTAGGAAGCCAAAAATTAATATCCATATAAGAATAAGGCAGTTGATGAAGATGAATTCTTCTTATGAAATTATGTGTATGCTCTGAGTATCCTTGTTAATCAACGAATAATCCAAAGATTAGTAGGGAAGGCTTAGAGCATTTTTACGAAAAGAATAATAAGTATTAAATTTAAGAATTATAGGTATATTGTTAGATTATGTATAAAAATGGTAGAATTTATATATATTCGAAGATAGCTGAAAATGAGAAACTGCAGAGTTGCTGTTAAGACATATAAAAGATGAAAGGAGACGGTATATCAATGAAAAATTATTTCAACGAGAGTGAGTGTAACAGAGTCGATGACAGTGGATTTTTAATGGGACAGTATAATAAAGCTGATGATATCTTTGAAAAACGTTTTGATAAGGTAAGTGATGGTGAATATGGCAAGGGGAAAGTAGCGGAATTAGAAGAAATCATTCAGCAGATTAATACGCATGAGTACAAAGAAGAAATAAGACTATCTAAAATGATGTCTCTGGTATTGGGTAATGTTTATATGCGTCTTGCGCAATGTCAAAATGAAGTTCTTGAAACATCACAGCAGAATTACCGCAGAGCAATTGGCTATATGGAAGAATATATTGATAGTTCAAATATAGATGAAATAGATTTGCTGTTGATGCTGAATAAAGGAAAGTACTATCGAAATACGGCAGATGTAGGGAGACGAAGCGATTATGACAGGGCTCTTGCCATTTTTGAGGATGTTGTGGAAAATGTGGACAGAGTTAATATAGACAGCGAAAAAAAGCTTCATTTACTTTTGGATGCTCAGATTAACATTGGCCGGGTGAAGCGATATAGTTATGATATGGATAAGGCGCAGGAAATATTTTTATCATTAATTATCGCGTTAGAAAAGTATGTAGATGAAAATATAAAAAGAGAATTACATAAATGTGATGTTTTACAGGCATTATTGCAGAAAGCTGAGCATGATTACCGGATTGAAAGTAGTTTGCAGAGTGTGAATAAAGAAAAAATAAAGGTCTATATCGGCGAATATTTACTACAGTCTTTAATTCACATAGGAATCATTTACAGAAAAAGAAAAGAATATGAAAATGCTGAAAAAATATTTCTTTTGATAAATCGTGTTGATTTAGATAGCAAAAATATTGATGCATGCAATAATCTTGGCGTCTGCTATCGTAAATTAGGAGACTTTTACAGAAAGAGGAACGAGAAAATCAGTAGCGATTTCTATGATAGGGCAGAAAAAGAATTTGAAAAATTGAGAGATAGAGGTAATAAATTCGCATTCATCAATCATTATAAATGTAAACTGGAAATTAATACAATCAAGTGCAAGCAGGTGATAGAAGAAATAACGGACGCTAAAAATGAAAAAGCGTTGGCTAACAGTTTGTATTTGAAGCTGATTTTGGGGAGGGCCTATACTAAGATAGGAGATTATGACAACGCCATACCATGTTTTGAACAGATTTACGCGCAGAAAAGCTATATTGCGAGAGGGAGTTTGGGACTTAAGGCATATTACAATCTTGCGAGATGCAAAATATGTAAGCGTGAATTTCGGAGTGCATGTGGGATTTTAAGCGAAATTCGGGATATGCTGAGGAAAAATCAGAGTTATAATTATAAAGATACGCTGACAGAGATTGACTATGGCTGGTGTTTAATGCAAGAGGGCGCTTATCATAAAGCGTTGCTCATATATGAAAATTTGTTGGAGTCTCCCGAGAATAAACTTGATAGAAAGCAGGAAATGATGGTATACAATAACATTGCAAATTGTAAACTGCACCTGGGAGAAACGCAGGAAGCGGAAAAATATATTTGCAAGGTTCTTGATGTTGAAGAAAATAATAAAACAGCCCTATATTTGCAGGGGGTCATTCTGTTAGGGAAACTGCTGGAAGCAAAAAATTCTGATTTTAGTGATGTTTACGTTCATTTTGGCAAGTTACTTGGCGCTAAGTCAGATGAGATAGGTATCAATTCGGGCTGGCTTATCAGTGCTGTTTTGTTATATGAACAAAAGCAGGATGAAAAGGTGATGCAAAATATTGTAAACAGAATTAAGTATTCAGAGAATATCATTAGTATGAAAAGCTTTTATTATCTTGCAGAGCTTATTTTACAACGGTTAAAAAATGATAATGAAAAAGAAAATATTTTGTATAGAAATTTCTGTCATATGAAATTGGCTGACTGCGGAGAGAATCAGGCATTTGGGAATTTGATGGAGAGTATGGACTTTCATTACTTCAACACACCGGACAGGGCTTTTATATTGGCGCATATTGTACAGATGTATAAGTATATTTTACACATAAAAGATGAGCGACGGTTTACTTATGAGGATAAGGTAAAAATGGGATTGCCTTACCATTATACGAAATTGAGCACACTTAACTGTTTATTGGTCGAGAAAGGAGAAGAGCCCAAGTTACGTTTATGGAACAGCGCTTACATGAATGACAGATATGAAGGAGGAGTGTTTAATAAATTATTGTGGCAGGCTGCCTTAGATTCAGAAGACGATATAGTAAAGGAAGAAAAAGACAGCCTGAAAAGCTATTTTAGCAATTCAATATATCCGATAGGTCAGACTGATAGTAATGTTTATATTACCAGCTTTTCTACAGAAAAAGACAGTTTTCAAATGTGGAATATTTATGGAGATAATGAAGAGGGAGCTGCTATCATGTTTGAAATGGATTTTTTTGATATAAAAAATTCATTTCAGGATTTGGTATGGGATGGTGGAACCGATGAATATGCTTTATATAAAGTGAATTATCATAGTGAAACGCAAGACAAAATAAAGGGGGATTTGAATAAAATCTGTTACCATATATGCCGGATTGAAAACAGGCTGTGTCAATTAGAAGTAGATAAAAATCAGGACACAGATAATTTATTTAAAAGTGCTCAAAAAGAAGTGAGAGCTTTTATCGCTGATAGATTAAACGAAGTGCGTTTTCTTTATAAGACGCAAAGTTATGAGTATGAAAAAGAATTACGATTGATTCGGGTCTCTCATAAATGCAAAATTGATGACAAAAATTTCCTGATTCCAAGACTGTACATAGATGTGGAAAGAAAGATAGAAAACCTTAATATTTTATTAGGCGGAAAACTTACAAATCAGCAGATTAATAATTTATCAGTATGGCTTGAAAATAGCGGAAAAGTAAATAAACTTGAAGTGTCTGAACTAAATTATATGCCAGGAAAAGTGTTGTAGGCCGGGTAATGGTTGGGGGAGGCCTCCTGTCATCCGCATCGCCTCCCCGCAATCCACACCGGGACAAACAGACCCGCCAGATATCCAATCAAAATCGCATTTTGAATCCCAAAGCTTCCCCAAAAACCAAAGGGGATGAGCGACAAAAGCAGGCAGAGAAACGGAATGGTTACCATAGTGATAATCGCCCATATTCGCAGGTGGCTGATAATATGGGGCCAGTTGTTGTTGTTGAAGTGCATACCGGGAATATTCATTCGAAAAACGCCGTCGCTGTAGGAATTGATTTCATTTTCATCGTAATAAGCGGGGAGCTTTTCTTTCATAAAAAACCAGAAGTAAATTCCAAATCCAACACTTAACCCTTCCATCGTAAGAAGATTTAAGGAGAAACCTTCGGAGCCGGCAGCCGATGTGAGCCATATGCCGGCAACTGTTTCCAGAAGCGCCAGAAAGCTGCACCCGCCGAAAACGGCGATATGCTTTTTCAAACGGGCTTTTCTTTTTTCAGGATTATCGTCGGAAAGAGTCAGCGCTTTTTTGACAAGAACTTCCACCTGCTCTGTATCCATTTTTGAGGCGTAGTCCAGTTTTCGTCCCTCCAGCAGCTCTGTGACAGAGACGTCCAGTATTTCGGCAAGAGGAATCAGCAGGGAAATATCAGGCATGCTGAGCGCCCGTTCCCATTTGCTGACTGCTTTGTCAGATATGAATAATTTGTCTGCAAGTTCCTTCTGTGTGTAGCCCTTTTCTTTCCGCCGTTCGGCGAGAAATGTTCCAAAGGCTGATTTATCAATTTCAAACATGAGGTTCCTCCGGGTAAAGTATTTTCAGGTTTTTATAAGCCACAGTGTAAACCTCATTGGTTCAAAAGGCAACCGACCAGCGGTAGAAACGGCAAATTGCCGTAGCAGATTGCCGTAGCAGATTGCCGTGGCAGATTACCGTTCTTTTGGCGCCGGTGGCGTGCAAAAAATGTACACAACTGTATAAACGGCGGAAAATAACCGAGTCATCTGGAAGAAACTTTGTATCTGGTATATAATATACAGGTCAAAGATGCGTGCCTGTGAAGCAGAGGTATCCAGGCAATGGCAGAACAGGACAGGGAAAATTGTGAAGCGAGGACGGATATGGAGGACAAAAAGGGTAAATATAAATGGTTGATAATTCTGGCAGCGTGTGCGGCGGCGGTTTTAGTAACCGGCGTCTGCCTGTATTGGGGCGAGAGGGATGCTTTTGGGGGAAAACAGCACGAAATAAAAGAGGCGGAAAACGAGACAGAGATTTCTGAGGGTGCGGAGCAGAAATGGACGGAAGACGAAATAGCGGCGGTGGAGCGGACTTTAAAAAAGAGATACGGCGATGGGCTTGAGCGGGTGTCGGCGGAAACGGAAGAAAAAATAACAGTAGTTACCTTTCGGCTGCCCGATATAAGGATGGCCGGAAACAGTTTTTATTTTCAGGTCAAAAGCAGTTCTGAAAGCTTTGACAATTTTCTGTTTCAGCTTATGAAAAACGATGCCCGGCGATTTTTTAAAGGCAAGGGCAGGTTTTTTGGGCTGTATGGCCCGGACGATGGCGCGATGTATGACGCGGACGACGAGAGGTGGGATACTGAAAGACATCCGGGAGAGACGGACCAGCTTTATGTCAGCTGTTATAGGGAAGATGATATTGAGACGTGCGCGGCGGATATTGCGGACTGGCTTTTTTATGCGGCGGAGGATAAAAGGTATTTTTTGCAAAACGGTATGACGGAAGGGAAGGAAAGCGACCCTTTCAGAAATATCTGGATTATCACGCCCAAATCCCATTATCGGATGAATATCGGGGAGGCTGTGGAGAAGATAACGACAGCTTCATGGGAGGAGGTGCAGCGGGCGGTTGCGCGGGCTATTGTGAATCTGGACGGTGGATATCATATCTGGGAAATGGAGGACAGCGCCGCCATAGAGGGAGAAGAGAGTGAGGACAACGCTTTCTCAGAAGAAAAATTTTTTGAATGTTATCAGGGAGATTATGAAAAGGAGTGCGAGCTTTTTGACGGCAGGGTGAGTTACCGGATGGTGGTAATGGACGCGGCGGCGGGAAGTCGGTGGTACGGCCTTTTAAAGAGTGAGGACAGGGGGCTTTCCTGGGATATGGTTTCCGATTCGCCTTTTGGGGGCGATATGGGAATGGGGATTGATTTTACTTTTCTTGACGAGGAGCTTGGCTTTGCCACGCTGAGCCACAACGGCGGGGACGAGGCGGACCTTTATGTGACGGAAAACGGCGGAGAGAGTTACCAGAGGGCTGTGATTCAGGGACTTGAGGTGACGCTTGAGGACGGCTATCTGTATAATCCCTATGATTTTCCACAGATGCCTTATGAGGAAGATGGGAAGCTGTATGTTCTTTGCGGACAGGGAGCCGACGGTGATTACGCAGGCGGGGACGCTGCCGGAATGGCTTTGTACGAGTCAACGGACGGTGGACACACTTTTACCTATAAGGAAATCCGAAAGGGGGAGGAAAAGTGAATCATATTCTGGAGTTTTTGTACCGGATAGGAATCCGTGATATTTTCGGATTGATATCCTTTATCGGGTTTGGGTGGTTTTTAATCAGACGGTTCGTGCTGCATAAGGCGCCTGTTTCCGTGGGCGCAAAGGCGGTTCCGAGGGAGCTTTTTCAGAAGTGTGTGGAGATTCTCGATAAAAAGGAAAAGAAGGAGTTTGGGGAGTATGTGATTCCGAACGAGATAGCGGAGACGCTTTCCGCAAATATCAAAGACGAGGGATATTTAAAGAAACTGCTATGCGACATTTGCGCGCATCTTGGAATCAACGGGGATTTTATTAAGCTGGTTACGGAGGAGGTGCCTGTGCCGGAGAGGGCAGGGCAGATAAATACGGATTTGGCCCGCACGACCATATATCTGGAGGTAAAGTCCTATTATTCGCTGGATGTGGTGGCTGCCGTGCTTGCCCATGAGGCGATTCATCTGCATTTATATTATGAAGGGATTTATCTGAAGGACACCTGGGAAAATGAGATTCTCACGGATACGGCTGCGGTGTACTGCGGGTTCGGGGAATATATTTACAGGGGGTATGCGGTGATGAGGGGAGAGTTTGCGCTTTCTTATCAGAAGGTGGGATATATTAAGCAGGAGGACGTGAGGTATATCCAGTGGTTAATGAGCAATGGCGAATGATGGGAGAATACGGATTGTGGACATTGCGGAGGAGCTTGGGGTAAGCACAGCCACAGTTTCCAATGTAATCCACGGGAAAACAAAAAAGATTTCAGACAGAACGGTGCAGCGGGTTCAGGAGCTTTTGGAGGAAAAGCAGTATATTCCAAGTATGGCGGGAATACTTCTTGCGCAAAACGATTCCCGCATTATCGGCGTGGTGGTAAACGACCATGAAAAATATGAGTCCCGTGCGCTTGAGGATTATTTTATCGCGTCTTCCTTAAATTATTTATCTGCGGAAATTGAAAAAGCCGGTTATTTTATGATGGTGAAGGTTACAAAAAAATGGAATGAAATCGTCCGTTTTGCCTCCATGTGGAATATGGAAGGTCTGGTAATTATGGGCTTTTGCGGGCAGGATTACAAAAAACTGCGCAGTCTCATGCATATTCCTTTTGTGGTGTATGACGGGTATTTCAGGGAGCCGGGGCGGCTTTGCAATCTTGCCATTGACGATTATGGAGGCGGGTTTCAGATGGGAAATTATTTTAAGGAGACGGGGCATAAAAGGGCGCTTTGTCTTGCCGATAATAATATTTGTATGGACATGCAAAGATATCTGGGCTTTCAGGCGGCAATAGGAAAGGAAAATGTGGAATTCTGGCAGATTCCTATGACGGAGAGAGAGCGCCGGGAGTTTTATCTGGAGCATCTGGCAGCAATGAGAAGATTTACGGCAGTTTTTGCTGTGTCGGATTTTTACGCCATTGAGCTGATTTCTTTTTTCCATGAACAGGAAATACGGGTGCCGGAGGAGATTTCTGTGGCGGGTTTTGACGACTGTCCCATGTGCGAAAGGATTTATCCGAAGCTTACCACGGTAAGGCAGGACGGGGAGAGGCGTGCCCGGCTGGCGGTTACTGTTTTACAGGAATTGAAGGAGGGCAGGGTAGAAAATGAAGGGAAAACTTTCACGCTGCCGGTGGAGCTGGTAATAAGGCAAAGTGTATAAAAAACCGGGCTGATTTTTGTGGTGGGTTACGCGTTTAATCTCTTGTGGTTTCTTTGTTTGTACAATAAAATGAAGAAAAATTCAGGAGGTACGTTTTTATGGAAAGAGAACAGCCCTTTTCAAGGCTTGTAATAAAAATTGCATTGCCGGTGACATTGCAGTCGCTGTTGCAGTCGTCTTTCAGTATGATTGACCAGATTATGACGGGGCAGCTTGGCAGCGAAAGCATTGCCGGAATTGGTCTGGGCGGGAAGTTTTCGTCGGTTTATTCGGTGCTGGTGTCGGCGGTTGCTGCGGCGGCAGGAATTATGATTGCCCAGTATATGGGGCGGAAAAACAGCCGGGAGGTGAGCAGGGGCTTTTTTGTCAATCTGCTCCTTGCAGTTTTGCTTGCGGCGGTTTTTACAGGGATATGTATTGCGTTCCCGGGACAGATTATGGGGATGTACACAAGGGATGCAGCAACAAGAGAGATTGCGTCGGGATATCTTGGAATCATCGCCTTTTCTTATATCCCCATAGCGGTTTCCACGTTCCTTGCCACATTACTCCGGTGTATGGAGACGGCGTCTCTCCCCCTTTATGCCAGTATTTTCGGGGCGGTTGTCAACACGGGGCTGAATTATGTGCTGATTTTTGGAAAGCTTGGTTTCCCGGAGCTTGGCGTGACGGGAGCTGCCCTTGCCACGGTAATTTCCCAGACAGCCTGCCTTTTGCTGACAATGGTTTTGTTTTATGCCTATTATCAGAAACAGGAGTTTAGGCTGGAACCGGTTTTTTGTCTGGACAGTGCCGGTCGAAAGCAGTATCTGGGGATATTACTTCCTATATTAATGTGCGAGCTGTTCTGGAGTCTTGGGGAAAATGTGTATACAGCAATTTACGGAAACATCGGAACCATGGACTGTGCCGCCATGACGTTGACGCTGCCGGTTCAGGCATTGACGATAGGGGCTTTAAACGGGCTGGCTCAGGCGGCTGCGATTCTCATTGGAAAGGCGCTGGGAAGCGGAGAGGACGAGCGGGCTTACCGGGAGTCAAAAAAACTGATGCAGTACGGCTTAGGGGGTTCGCTGCTGCTTTCCGCTTTGCTGTTGCTTGCAGGAAATGCTTATGTAAAAATTTATCAGGTGGAGGCTTCTGTCAGGGTATTGGCTTATCAGATTTTAATTGCCTTTGCAATAATTTCTCCGATAAAGGTTCAGAATATGATATTAGGCGGAGGCATATTAAGGAGCGGGGGCAAAACAAAATATGTGATGGCGGTGGATTTTATCGGCACATGGATATTTGGCGTCCCCTTAGGGCTTCTGGCAGCTTTTGTCTGGAAAATGAAAATTCCATATGTGTATTTTATATTGTCTCTGGAGGAATGTGTGAGATTTTCAGTCTCCCTGTTTCTGTTTAAGAGCAGGCGGTGGATGGTGAATATTGGAGCATCGGGAGAAGATGAAGTATAAAAAGTACTTATAATAAATATAAAAAATATTGATTTTACTTATAATATACTATGCGCTATAATCATAACGTAAATAAGGCAGA
The DNA here is from genome assembly GCA_910577275.1 of uncultured Lachnospiraceae bacterium. Lineage (GTDB taxonomy): Bacteria > Bacillota > Clostridia > Lachnospirales > Lachnospiraceae > Suilimivivens. The sequence continues at coordinate 181,152 of CAJTMW010000007.1, read as the reverse complement.
ACTATAATTTGGAGGAATAGAAAAATGGTTAAAGCGGTAGTGGGCGCCAACTGGGGCGACGAGGGAAAAGGGAAAATCACGGATATGCTGGCGCAGCAGGCGGACATTATCGTCCGTTTTCAGGGCGGGGCCAACGCAGGGCACACAATCGTAAATGATTATGGAAAATTTGCGCTGCACACATTGCCCTCCGGCGTTTTTTACAGCCATACCACCAGCGTTATCGGAAACGGCGTAGCGCTTAATATTCCGGTGTTTTTTAATGAAATTAAGTCAATTACCGACAGGAATGTGCCGATGCCCAAAATACTGGTGTCGGAGCGGGCGCAGATGGTGATGCCCTATCACATACTGCTCGACCAGTATGAGGAGGAGAGGCTGGGAGGGAAATCCTTCGGCTCCACTAAGTCGGGAATTGCGCCTTTTTATTCGGATAAATATGCGAAAATAGGCTTTCAGGTCAGCGAGCTTTTTGACGAGGAAAGCCTGAAAGAAAAGCTGGAAAGGGTTTGTGAGCAGAAAAACATTATGCTTGAGCACATGTACCACAAGCCGCTGATTGATTCGAGGCAGCTTCTTGAAACCCTCCGGGAATATAAGGAGATGGTGGCGCCTTATGTGTGCGATGTGTCCGCTTATCTGGATAAGGCGTTAAAGGAAGGGAAAACGATTCTGCTGGAAGGACAGCTGGGCACATTGAAGGATACGGACCATGGAATTTATCCGATGGTAACGTCTTCATCCACCCTTGCCGCTTACGGCGCAATCGGTGCGGGGATTCCCCCCTATGAGATAAAGGAAATTATCACGGTATGCAAGGCTTATTCGTCGGCAGTAGGAGCAGGCGCTTTTGTGTCCGAGATTTTTGGCGACGAGGCGGAGGAGCTGAGACGGCGCGGCGGAGACGGCGGCGAGTACGGCGCGACTACCGGACGCCCAAGGCGTATGGGCTGGTTTGACTGCGTGGCCTCCAGATATGGGTGCAGATTGCAGGGAACCACTGACGTGGCTTTCACCGTTCTGGACGTGCTTGGGTATCTGGACGAGATTCCCGTCTGTGTGGGCTATGATATCGGCGGGGAAGTGACAAGAGATTTCCCTGTGACATGGAAGCTTGAAAAGGCTAAACCGGTGCTGAAAACGCTTCCCGGATGGAAATGCGATATCCGGGGGATTAAAAATTATGAGGATTTGCCGGAAAACTGCCGCGGATATGTGGAATTTATCGAGGAACAGATTGGGTATCCGATTACCATGGTGTCCAACGGGCCGGGGAGAAGCGATATTATTTACAGAAAGAGCCCTTTGCGGAAATAGGCCGTAACGGGAGAACGGGAAAGGAATGAACAGGAATTATTCAAAGGAGCTGGATAAGATTTTGCTAAATACGGAAAACAAAGGCCGGAAATTGTTCCTGCACAGCTGCTGCGCACCCTGTAGCAGCTATGTGCTTGAATATCTCAGGTCTTTTTTCCGTATAACGGTGTTTTATTTTAACCCCAATATTACGGAAGAAGCGGAATACCGGAAAAGGGCGGCGGAGCAGAAACGCCTGATTGGGGAGATGAATGCGTCCCTTGCAGAAAAAAGCGTGTCCGCCGTGGGCGCGAACAAAGGAACAGAGGATGAAGCCGGAGCGTGCGGCCGGGCGGAGGAGAACGGAACGGGCGGAGGAATCGGTAAGGTCAGACCGACAGAGACCGGCGGTTATCCGATAGAAGTTGTGGAGGGAGACTATTGCCGGGAGCTGTTTTTTGAGCGGGTGAAAGGGCTGGAAAAGTGCAGGGAAGGCGGAGAGCGGTGCTTTGTCTGCTATGAGCTGCGTCTTGCGGAAACGGCGCGGCGGGCGAAGGCGGCAGGCGCGGACTATTTTACCACCACGCTGACCATCAGCCCCTTAAAAAATGCGGCAAAAATTAATGAAATCGGAGAGCGGCTCTCCGGTCAGTACGGGGTGGCGTTTCTTCCCTCCGATTTTAAGAAGAAGGACGGCTACAAGCGTTCCATTGAATTGTCCAGAGAATACGATTTGTACCGGCAGGATTACTGCGGGTGCGTGTTTTCCAGACAGGAGAGGGCGGACGCCCGACAGGAAATAAGCCGCCGGCCAATTCATGACGAGGTCTGTCATTACGTGCAATCCGGCGGCTTATGAATGGCATGGCTGAACAGTTACATTGACTTTGCAGAATCCATAAGGCGGCGGTTGACGAAAATGCCGTAAAATGGTAGGATATAACATGCCTGTCCGTTATAGTAAGAACGGACAGGCATTTAAGACGGCGACAGGATGTATGGGAATTTGATGGAGGATGGCGGAACATGAAGAAGTTTCTGGATTTGATTTCAGAGGAAATGAAGAATGCTTTTGAGGCGGCGGGCTATGACAGGGAGCTTGGGAAGGTAACCCTCTCCAACCGGCCGGACCTTTGCGAATATCAATGCAACGGCGCTATGGCGGGCGCGAAGCTGTATAAGAAAGCGCCGATTATGATAGCAAAAGATGTGGCGGAAAAGTGCGGGGAAAACGGCGCTTTCCTAAGTGTGGAGGCAGTCCCTCCCGGCTTTTTGAACTTGAAGATAAAGGAAAGCTTTGTCGCGGATTATCTTGCGGATATGGCGCAGGCTGAAAAGTTCGGGCTGGAAAAACCGGAAAACCCCTGCAAAATCATTGTGGATTACGGCGGCCCTAACGTGGCAAAGCCGCTTCATGTGGGGCATTTGCGCCCGGCGATTATCGGCGAGAGCATTAAGCGGATTGCAAGGTACGCTGGCCATGACGTGATTGGGGATATTCACCTTGGCGACTGGGGGCTTCCCATGGGGCTGATTATCACAGAGCTTCGAGAGCGTCAGCCGGATTTGGTGTATTTCGACGACTCCTATGAAGGGGAATACCCGAAGGAAGCGCCTTTTACCATCGCGGAGCTTGAGGAAATTTATCCCACGGCAAGCGCGAAATCAAAGGAGGACGGGGCATATAAGGAGCGGGCCATGGAGGCAACTTTCAAGCTCCAGAGCGGAGAGCGGGGATACCGTGCGCTGTGGAAGCATATTATCGATATTTCCGTGGCGGATTTGAAGAAAAATTATGAAAAACTGGACGTGGAGTTCGACCTCTGGAAGGGGGAAGCGGACGTCCATGATGTGATTCCGGGTATGGTTGATTATATGAAAAAGGAGGGCTACGCCTATATCAGCGAGGGCGCTCTGGTGGTGGATGTAAAGGAGGACACCGACACAAAGGAGATTCCTCCCTGTATGGTATTAAAGTCTGACGGGGCGGCGCTTTACAATACCACAGACCTTGCAACCATTATCAAGAGAATGAAGGATTATCATCCCGACAGGATTATTTATGTGGCGGATAAGCGGCAGAACCTTTACTTTGAGCAGGTGTTCCGCTGCGCAAGAAAGACCAGGCTGGTGGAGCCGGAGACGGAGCTTTTGCATATCGGGTTCGGAACGATGAACGGCAAGGACGGCAAGCCCTTTAAGACCAGGGACGGCGGCGTCATGCGTCTGGAATACCTGATTAGGGAAATTGAGGAGGAAATGTACCGGAAAATCACCGATAACCGGGAGGTTGAGGAAGCCGAAGCGCGCCGGACCGCGCAGACTGTGGCGCTTTCCGCAATCAAATACGGGGATTTGTCCAATCAGGCGTTTAAGGATTATGCCTTTGACATTGACAAGTTCACCTCCTTTGAAGGAGATACCGGCCCCTATATTTTATATACTATTGTAAGAATTAAATCTATATTAAATAAAATAAAAGAACAGGACGAGACGCTGGTAAAAACGGCCCGGATTCGGGAGGCTGGCAGCGCGGCGGAAAAAGCGCTTATGCTGGAAATTTCCGGGTTTAATGCCATGATTGAGGAGGCCTATAAGGAAAGCGCCCCGCATAAGGTCTGCGCCTATATTTATGACCTGGCCAATGCCTTTAACCGTTTTTACCATGAAACGAAAATTATCAGCCAGGAGGATACGGAAAAGAAAGCCGGATGGGTTGCGCTTCTGCTCCTGACAAGAAGGATACTGGAGACATGCATTGAAATGCTTGGCTTCTCCGCACCGGAAAGAATGTAACATAAAGGAAAGAGGTAACATATGCAGTCAGCACTTGATTTGAGAACAAAACTGAAAAGTATCGACCACCGGGGGTATCCGGCATACAAAGATTTGAGAGGGCAGTATGATTTTAAGGATTACGTGCTTTCCATCGACCACGTTCAGGGAGACCCTTTTGCGGCGCCGTCAAGGCTTTCCGTACTGGTAAAGGCGCAGAAAGCGGGCTTTCCGGCGCAGTTTTATGATACCCACGCCAAAAGAATCACACTTCAGGACCATCTGACGAGGCTTTTCGGCAGGGAGGTGAGCGGCGGAAGCTTTCAGGCAAAGGGCTCCGGCAAGAGCGGCCTGCTTGGCGTTTCCAGATGCGGGCAGCAGGTGCTTGAGAGGACGGCCCTTAAGATAAAGGACGGGAATATTACCCTTCGGTTTGAGGCGGGTTTTCCGGCAAACGGGAGAACCATTAACGCAAGAGAGCTGGAAAAGATGCTTTTTGACATTCTGCCGGACTGCGTAAGAAAAAGCCTTTATTTTGCCAGAATCAATCAGCACCAGCTGAAACAGGTGATTTGCCTTTGCGAGGACCAGCAGTATATCAGGGAAAAGCTTCCTGAGCTCTCCCTGTGCGCGTTTGTGGCCGACGGTTCCATTCTTCCAAGAGAAAGCGGAGTGTCCGAAAGACCTATGAAGGGCGCGGTTCCCTTTAAAAGCCCGGATTCCCTGAAGGTGACATTGGATTTGCCGAATCAGGGAAAGGTGAGCGGCATGGGGATTCCCAGAGGAATCACCCTTTTTGTGGGCGGCGGCTATCACGGGAAGTCCACCATTTTGCAGGCTCTCCAAAACGGCGTGTATAATCATGTAAAGGGCGACGGACGGGAGCTTGTCATCACCGACGACACGGCGGTAAAGCTCCGCGCGGAGGACGGGCGCAGCATTGCCAGCGTGGATATTTCCCCTTTTATCGGAAATCTTCCCAATAAAAGGGACACGGCCCGTTTTTCCACCGAGGACGCCAGCGGAAGTACGTCTCAGGCCGCCAATCTGATGGAGGGCGTGGAGGCCGGCTGTAAGGTGTTTTTGATAGACGAGGACACGTCGGCCACCAATTTTATGATTCGCGACCAGCTGATGCAGGAGGTTATTTCCGCAGGAGAGGAGCCGATTACACCGTTTATCTGCCGGGTAAACGCGCTTTATCGGGATTTGGGGATTTCCTCCATTATTGTGGCAGGAAGCTCCGGCTCTTATTTCCATGTGGCGGATACCGTGATTCAGATGAAAGAATACGTTCCTGTTGACATTACAGAGAGGGCGAAGGAGGCGGCGAAAAGCTATCCTGAAATGACAGGAGACAAGGAAAAATTCCCGTCTTACATTGACAGGAGATGCCCTCTGCCGGATATGACCCTTAAAAAAGACGACAGGATTAAAATTAAAACCATGGGAACCAGCGAGCTGATGCTGGCCCGGGAGAATGTGGAGCTGCGGTATCTGGAACAGCTCAAGGACCAGGAGCAGACGGCGGCTCTTGCCTGGATATTAAAGTTTGCGCAGTTAAAGCTTTTAGATGGAAGGAAAACGATAAAGCAGCTGGGAGATTTTATCGAAAACCAGCTTGACAGGGACGGGCTTGAAAGTCTTTTTGAGTGCGGGGACATATCCTCATCACTGGCAAGGCCGCGGAAACAGGAAATTCTGGCATGCGTGAATCGATACAGAAAACTTCATTTTTGACTTGAATAAATAGAATTATCGTGTTATACTGTTAAAAGTGCAGATGTAGTTCATTGGTAGAACATCAGCTTCCCAAGCTGAGGAGGCGGGTTCGATTCCCGTCATCTGCTTAACAGTAAAACAGCCGCAAATCACAAGATTTCCAGTAAAATCAAGGGTTTGCGGCTGTTTTTGTGTTGATTTTTAAATAGATTAACAGGTGGTATTTTGCTATAATAATGCAGAAATACAGATACGTAAATCTTTACAGATGCATGCAGAAATTTCATCATCAAAGCTATATTGCCCTGATTCCTTATCCTGCTCAAAATCAAAAACATTTACAATACGTGTCCCCGGATTCACAATCCAGTATTCCCGCACACCTGCAGAGCGGTATTTGAAAAGCTTGATACCATAATCGATTTGCTGGGTTAACGGTGAAACAATCTCTATAATCCAGTCCGGTGCTCCATTACACCCTTTGTCATTCAGTTTATCCCTGTCACAGATTATCGAAATGTCAGGCTCCACATAATTCCTGTCATCCTCATTCAGAAAAACAGCAAAGGGAGCGGGATAAACTTCGCAGTCACCATGCTTCGCATCGATGTGATTTGTAATTGTCTGGGAAAGCCGGTTGACCAGCTTTTGATGGATTCGGTTTGGCGGCGCCATGTCATAGAGCCGTCCGTCAATCAATTCTGCCCTTTGCCCGTCGGGCAGGGCATAAATATCTTCGATTGTGTAAGCTGTTTCCTGATGTAGAGCCATGTTTGGCCTTCCTTTCAAATTTTCATTACGATTTTTCGGACTGCCCGGCAGTCTGAAGATATGGAGGCCAGGTATTATGCGGTCACCATTTCGTTTTGTTTCAGAATTACAATCACTGTTTCCATTTCATCTGTGAGCCTGTGAAGCGTACGATTAACATCCCGCTCAAAAACCTTCATATCCAATTGCAAATCTTCAAGCTTCTTTGAAAAATGATTTTGCCTGAATTCCAGGATATTTAATCTGCTGTCCACTTTATCCAGCCTCGTGTCAATACCGTCGAGCCGAGCATCCACTTTATCCAGCCTTTCATCGATACCGTCGAGCCGGACGTCCATTTTATCCAGTCTTTCATCGATACCGTCGAGCCGGACATCCATTTTATCCAGCCTTTCATCGATACCGTCGAGCCGGACATCCATTTTATCCAGTCTTTCGTCGATACCGTCGAGGCGAACATCCACTTTATCCAGTCTTTCGTCCATCCTGTCCAGTCTGATATCCATTGCATCCAGTCTCTTATCAATACCATCCAGTCTGTCCGTAACAGGAGTTAATTTTTCTTCAAGTTTGTCATCCAATAACTGGCTGAACATTTTTAAGTCATCATTTGTCAATGCCATATAGCTATATCCTTTCTGTAGTTGTACTACGAAAAGCCCCCTGAACAGCATAAGTATATCATATTTCAAATATAAAAACTATTAAAATTTTCAAAAAATAATAAAAAAATAATCAATAATTGATTTAAAACTGTACGGAAGAGAACCTGTAAATAATGAAATGATTCGGGATAAAATGCGGAAATCAATTTTCGGGTACCATGTTGTAAGAAAAATTATTTGACTTTCCGGCGGACATATGATATAAATAGTTAAGTAAACCGTTGAAGAAGAGTGAGTACCTTAGGATATTTCTTTGAAATTTCTTTTATCACAGAGAGCCGCTGGCTGGTGGAAAGCGGTATAAAGGACTTAAGGGAATGGGCTTCGGAGGGCGAGTCGAAGGTTCAGTAGACGAGACGGAGAGGAGACTTCGTTACCAAATCAGGCATATGATAGTATGCGATGAGCGGATGCGTTATATTGCATCAAGCCGGGTGGCACCGCAGGAGATATACTCTTGTCCCAGCAATGACTGGGTCAGGAGTTTTTTGTTATGCGCAGGTTCGCATATGGAAGTTTGCTGCTGATGCAGCATGCGGGCCGCACGGCGGGCAGAGGAGAAAAACTTCCCCTGCCTGATTACAATAAGCTGCCCGCGAAGCGTGGAGGCGTTTGTTACAATAAACCGGCTCGGTCAAAATATCAGGAAACCGAAAAACAACCGGAATGGAGGAAAAATCTATGAGTGAAGAGAAAAAAATCCCTTACAAAATTTACCTGAAAGAGGAAGAGATGCCGGTGAGCTGGTATAATGTGCGTGCGGATATGAAGAATAAGCCCGCGCCGCTTTTGAACCCGGGAACGCTGCAGCCTTTGACCTTTGAGGAGATGAGAGGCATTTTCTGCGACGAGCTTTGCAGGCAGGAGCTGGACGATACCACGGCTTACTTTGAGATTCCCGAGGATATCAGGAAATTCTATAAGATGTACCGCCCGTCGCCCCTTGTACGTGCGTACTGTCTGGAGGAAAAGCTTAAGACGCCGGCAAAGATTTACTATAAGTTTGAGGGAAATAATACCAGCGGAAGCCATAAGCTGAATTCAGCCATAGCCCAGGCATATTATGCAAAAAAGCAGGGCCTTAAGGGCGTGACCACGGAAACGGGAGCAGGTCAGTGGGGAACGGCGCTTTCCATGGCGTGCGCTTATCTTGGACTGGACTGCCAGGTATATATGGTAAAATGCTCTTATGAGCAGAAGCCTTTCAGGAGAGAGGTTATGAGAACCTACGGGGCAAACGTGACGCCTTCGCCTTCGAACACCACTGAAGTAGGGCGTAAGATTTTAGAGGAATTCCCCGGAACTACCGGGAGCCTTGGATGTGCGATTTCCGAGGCTGTGGAAGCCGCTACGTCTCAGGAAGGCTACCGTTATGTGCTGGGCTCTGTCCTTACGCAGGTTCTTCTCCATCAGTCGGTGATTGGCATGGAAACAAAGACCGCCATGGATAAATACGGGATTAAGCCGGATGTGATTATCGGATGCGCCGGAGGCGGTTCCAATCTTGGCGGGCTGATTTCACCGTTTATGGGAGAAAAATTAAGAGGCGAGGCGGATTACCGTTTTATCGCGGTTGAACCGGCGTCCTGCCCCAGTCTGACCAGAGGGAAATACGTGTATGATTTCTGCGATACGGGAAAGGTTTGCCCGCTTGCAAAGATGTATACGCTGGGAAGCGGATTTATGCCGGCGCCTAACCATGCGGGAGGATTGCGTTACCACGGCATGAGTTCCGTGCTGTCTCAGTTATACGACGACGGCTATATGGAGGCCGTGAGCGTGGAGCAGACTTCGGTATTTAAGGCCGCGGAGGAATTTGCAAGAGTAGAAGGCATTTTACCCGCGCCGGAAAGCTCCCATGCCATCAAGGTTGCCATGGACGAGGCGATTAAATGTAAGGAAACGGGAGAGGAAAAGACGATTCTTTTCGGCCTTACGGGAACCGGCTACTTTGACATGGTGGCATATGAGCGTTTCAATAACGGGGAAATGACGGATTATATCCCCACAGATGAAGATTTGGCAAAGGGACTTGCGGGAGTTCCGAAGTTCCCCGGAAATGAAATCTGAGGATTTGTAAGGAACACAGCAAACAATACAGTACGGCAGCCGCCAAATGTATCAAACAAAGTCTGTATCAAATAAGATTTGTATCAAACGAAGTTTGTATTACCGGCAGCCGCCCGGCCCGTTGCCTTCGGGAAAAGAAAAAGTCAGGAGCATTTGAAAGGATGCATCCTGACTTTTGATATTATTTAAATTTCACGGCGGTTCCGTAGGCCATCACCTCGGCGGCGCCCTGCATTACTGCGGCGGAAGCGTAGCGGATATTGATAACCGCATCGGCGCCAAGTCTGGCCGCCTCGTCTTCCATCCGCTTTGTGGCCAGCGCTCTGGCATCGTTCATCATTTCCGTGTAAGCGCCCAGCTCGCCGCCCACCAGGGTCTTGAAGCCCTGAGTGATATCCCGTCCGATGTTTTTGGACTGGATGGTGCTGCCCTTAACCAGTCCAAGCATTTCCAGTTCTTTTCCCGTGATGTAATCAGTGTTTACTAAAATCATTGTTTTCCTCCTTCATAAGCGTTAAGTTTTTTTATTTTATATCCAGCTCCGGCGGAACATCCAGCTGCGTCGGAACATATTTACCGTCCTTCTTGCGCTGACGGACGCACTCCGATAAAAGATATTCAATCTGTCCGTTGACGGAACGGAAATCATCTTCCGCCCAGGCTGCAATGGCATTATAGAGTTTGGTTGAAAGCCGCAGCGGAATCTGTTTTTTGCCTGAATCAGCCATATCAGTAGAGGCTGCCGGAATTTACCACCGGCTGCGCGTCGTGGTTTCCGCAGAGAACCACCAGAAGATTGGAAACCATTGCCGCCTTGCGTTCCTCATCCAGCTCTACGATGTGATTCTCGTTTAAGCGCTCCAGTGCCATTTCCACCATGCCCACGGCGCCGTCAACAATCATTTTCCGCGCGTCAATGATGGCGGACGCCTGCTGTCTTTGCAGCATGACGGCGGCGATTTCCGTAGCGTAGGCAAGATAGGTGATTCTGGCTTCAATAATTTCCATTCCGGCTTCATCTACTCTCTTTTGAATTTCATCGCGGATTCTTGCCGCCACCACATCGCTGGAGCCCCGGAGGCTGCCGTCGTCGGCCACGCCGTCGCCTGTGGTATCCACGTTGGGAGCCATGTCGTAAGGATAAAGGCGGACGATGTCGCGCAGGGCGCTGTCGCATTGGAGAGAAAGGTATTCCTTATAGTTATCCACGTTGAACACGGCCTTTGCGGTATCGGTTACCCGCCATGTAACAGCGATTCCGATATCCACAGGATTGCCGAGGCAGTCGTTGATTTTCTGGCGGCTGTTGTTCAGGGTCATGATTTTCAGGGAAATTTTGTTGGAGACTGTGGTTCCCTGAGCGGCCGTATTTCCGATGGTGAGGCTGTGGGGAGAGCCCACGTCGCCGCTCTGGCTGAGTCTGGTTCTGGCAGCCGGGTTCACGCTGGAGCAGAAGGGATTTACAAAGTAAAAGCCGTCGCCCTTGAGAGTGCCGACATACTTGCCGAACAGGGTGAGAACCAGCGCCTCCTGAGGCTTCAAAACATGAAGACCGGTGAGAGGGAACCAGCCGATGACCGCAATGACGATACAGATGGCAAGGGGAACTCCGCTGGGATTTTCACGCTGCACATTCCATATAAAGAGCGCAATAATCAGCAGATAGACCAAAAGAGTGGCAAGGAGAACCAGCATGCCGTGTTTTTTTTCGGTTAAAAGTTTTTCTTCCATATGTTTTCCTCTTTTCTACGATACTTTCGTTCGTTGAATTTATGTGATATCAAAACAATATCATATTGATAGCTGAATGTAAATAGGAATTCTTAAAAAATTTTTCAAATCCTATGGGAAACATTGCCTGTATATGGTATGATTGACGGGGTAAAGCAGGCAGCCGGGAGGCGGAGCCTGGTATAACCATACGCTGTTTTGAGGAAAAGGAGAGGTATGGCAGAGAAGTATTATGCGGTAAAAAAAGGGATGAAGACAGGGATTTTTTATTCCTGGGAGGAGTGCAGAGCCAATGTGCACGGATATCCCGGCGCAGTATATAAGAGCTTTAAGACCAGAGAGGAAGCGCTGGCTTTTCTGGGTGAGGACGCAGCTTCGGGAGACGGGAACGGTCCGGGGGAGAAAACCGCGTCCGCGGAAAAGGATACTGCCGCCGGGCGGAACATTTCAGGAACGGCGGGAAATGGTGGTTTGGAAGGGCAGAATTGTGTTAAAATATATGTAGACGGAAGCTATAACGGGCTCACGGAGGAATTTTCATACGGCATGGTAGTGCTTTTAGGGGGCAGGGAGGAAAAGTTTAACTGCAAATTTAACGACAAAGAGCTTGCCGCCATGCACAATGTGGCGGGGGAAATCAAGGGGGCCGAGGCGGCCATGCAGTATGCCCTTGACAGAAATCTTGCGGAAATAGAGATTTACCATGATTATGAGGGAATCGCCAGGTGGTGTTTGGGAGAATGGAAAACGAACAGGGAGGGCACCAGAGCCTATAAGGATTTTTACGACAGGGCAAGTAAAAAAGTAAAAATCAGCTTTGTAAAGGTGGCGGGGCATTCCAATGACAAGTATAACGATATGGCGGACGGGCTGGCGAAGGAGGCTCTGGGGCTGTAGGGAGGGAGGAAGATACCGGTGATTTATTTTTTATTAAAGGAAAATCAGCCGCTTGTTGCGGCTCTGGGACTTTTGATTGCGTTTGCAGGAACCTGTATTCTGACGGACAAATGCAGCTATCTGCTTCCCAAGGATGCGGGGAGGGAATTTGCGCTTGAGGGAAAGCTTTCCGCCGGGAAGCCCCGTGGAGCGGGAATCATTTTTATTCTTGTATTTGTAGCCTCGTCCTTTCTTTTTGCGCCGATGGATGTGGAGAGTATTATTTATCTGCTGCTTATCACGGCGGAGATGGTGACCGGCTATCTGGACGACGCTTCGGCCCACCCTTGGAGCGGGCTGAAAAAGGGAATTATGGATTTGGTCATTGCTTCGGTGGTGGCCTACACCTACCTGAATTTTAATTCCAATACCATTCAGATTGCCACGCTGGGACTTCAGATGACGATTCCGCCGGTTTTGTTCGGCATACTGACAGTCGCTCTGGTATGGGGCTCCATCAATGTGACGAACTGTACGGACGGCGTGGACGGGCTTTCGGGTACGCTTACCATTATCACTCTGGCGACCTTTTATGTGGTTGACAATATCATGGAAAACAAGGACGGCTTTACGGTCCTGATACTGTTTATGATTATCTGCATTTTAGGGTATCTGTGGTACAACGCGACGCCCAGCCGTCTTCTCATGGGAGACGCGGGAAGCCGCGCCATGGGGATTTTTATCAGCATCACGGCGTTAAAAAGCGGCTGTCCGCTGTTATATATTCCGGTGGCGATTGTGATTATTTTAGACGGCGGGCTGGGGCTTTTGAAGGTTTCGCTGATTAAAGTCTGCCATATTCACATTCTGACCAATATACGGACGCCGCTCCACGACCACGTGAGAAAAAAGATGGGCTGGTCCAACACCCAGACGATGGTGCGTTTTTCCATCATACAGATTGTGGTGTCGGTGGCGATTGTGTCGGTACTTTTACTGTAGATGGGCGGACGACTGTGCAGCGCGCAGGGACTGACATGCAGATGCGGATTCCGGGCGGCGGAAACGGGTCTGACAGGGTATGGCGGCGGCGCAGCGGAAAATGCCTGCAGATTTACGAAATATAAGGGGGAACATTTAATATGGAACGGCGTGATAAAATAAACTATTATCTGGATTTGGCGGAAACGGTATCCAAGCGCAGCACCTGCCTGCGGCGGCGGTACGGCGCGGTGATTGTCAAAAATGACGAGGTGATTTCCACCGGCTATGTGGGGGCGCCCAGAGGACGCAAAAACTGTACGGACACGGGCAGATGTATCCGGCAGGAAATGAAGATACCCCGGGGAGAGCGGTACGAGCTGTGCCGCAGCGTTCATGCGGAGATGAACGCCATCATCAGCGCGTCCAGAGACAAGATGATAGGGAGCTCCATGTATCTTGCGGGAGTGGACGCTCAGACCGGCAAATATATTCCCAATTCCAACAGCTGTTCGCTGTGCAAGCGGGTGATGATTAACGCCGGGATTGAAAAGGTTTATATCAGGGACAGCGAGGACGAATACCGTGTGATTTCCGTGCAGGAATGGGTGGATAACGACGAATCCATTGACGGAACCAGAGGATATTAAGTCATTATGAGCAATTTACAGGAGAAAATTTTGCCGGAAAAAGAAGCGGCCGGAGGCTCTGCGCCGCAGCCCTTTCAGGCGTCAGCCGAAAAGGAGGCTCTGCAGAGGGCGGAGCGCCTTGCGGAAAAGGTAATGAGCTACGCCAGGGACAGCATTCTGGTGAATATGCGTTTTCTGGACGTGGCGGTTTCCGGGCTTTTGCCGGAGCAGAGAAAGGACATGGAAGGCTTTGCCTGCGACGGGACAAAAATATATTATAATCCGTTTTTCCTGCTGAAAAGGTATCAGAAGGAGCCGGCTTTTGCGGTGCGGATGTATCTCCATATTCTGTTTCACCTGATATTTTACCACAGCTTCCGCTTCGACCGGACGGACAGGGAAGCCTTCTCTCTGGCGGCGGACATGGCGGCGGAGGCGGCGGTTTTGGAGCTGGAAATCCCGGGAGCCGGCCTTTCCACGGACGAGGAAAAGCTGCGGAAGCTGCGGGCCGTGAAGGAGGAAACCGGTGCGCTGACTGCCGAAAAAATATACAGGTATATCAGAAATTCCGAGACGGGACCCGGACGGAGGAAAGAGCTGTCAGAGCTCTTTTTTATGGATTCCCACCAGCTTTGGGCGGAAAATGAAAAGCTGGTGATTTCCATGGAACAGTGGAAGAAGCTGAGCGAACGGGTACAGGCGGATTTAAAGTCCTTTTCCTCGGGGAAAAGCAAATCGGAGAGCATGGAAAAAAGCCTTTTCGAGGCGGTGAAGGACAGGCGGCCTTACCGGGAGCTGCTTCAAAAGTTTACTGTGATGAACGAGGATATGCAGGTAAACGACGACGAATTTGACTATATTTATTATACCTACGGGCTTTCCAGGTACGGAAACATGCCGCTGGTGGAGCCTCTCGAGTATAAGGACAGCAGGAAGATAAAAGAATTTGTGATTGCCATCGACACCTCGGCCTCCTGCCGGGGGGAGCTGGTGAAGTCCTTTTTGCGGAGCACCTATGCCATACTGACCGGCGAGGAGAGCTTTTTTAAAAAATTCAACGTGCATATTATACAATGCGACCATGAGGTGAGGAAGGACACCAAAATCACCAGCAGAGACGATTTGGATTATTTTCTTGCCCATGAAAAGCTGACCGGCTTCGGTTCAACGGATTTCCGGCCGGTATTTTCCTATGTGGACGAGCTGTTAAAGACCGGAGAATTTGAAAAGCTGAAGGGGCTTTTATATTTTACGGACGGCTACGGGGTTTACCCCGGAGCAATGCCGCCTTATGACGTGATGTTTGTTTTTCCCGACAACGGGGACGAGGGGCCGCCGGTGCCGCCCTGGGCGGTCCGCGTAATGCTGGACGAGGAAGAACTGGAGTAAAAACAGAGGTATATTAAAATGAATATTAAACAGGCAAAGGATGACATTGAAAATACGGTTCGTCTGTATCTGAAAAAGGACGAATTCGGGGAGTACAGGATTCCGGTGGTGCGCCAGCGGCCTGTATTTTTGCTGGGCGCGCCGGGAATTGGCAAGACGGCGGTGATGGAGCAGATTGCGCAGGAGCTACAGATTGCGCTGGTGTCCTATTCCATGACTCACCACACAAGGCAGTCGGCTTTAGGGCTTCCCTTTATTTCCCACAGGGAGTATCAGGGAATGGAGTACGATGTGTCGGAGTACACCATGAGCGAAATTATCGCTTCCATTTACGAGGTGATGGAAAAGAGCGGAATCCGGGAGGGGATTCTCTTTCTGGACGAGATTAACTGCGTGTCGGAAACTCTTGCGCCGTCCATGCTGCAGTTTTTGCAGTATAAGGTGTTTGGCAGGCATAAGGTGCCGGAGGGCTGGGTGATTGTGACGGCGGGCAATCCGCCGGAATACAACAAATCCGTGAGGGAGTTCGACGTGGTGACCCTTGACCGCCTTAAGGTATTGGACGTGGAGGCGGATTACCGGGTGTGGAAGGACTATGCGTGGCAGAGAGGGCTCCATGCTGCAATTCTGAATTTTCTCGAGCTGAAAAAGGAGTATTTCTATAAAATAGAAACCACGGTGAACGGCAGAAGCTATGTGACGGCCAGAGGCTGGGAGGACTTGTCGGAAATTCTTTATCTCTATGAGGAGGAGGGAATTAAGGCAGACGAGAATCTGGTGGGGCAGTATATCCGCAACGAGCGGGTGGTAAAGGAGTTTACCGCTTACTATGACCTTTTTAACAAGTATAAAAAGGAATACCAGACGGAGGAAATTCTGGCAGGGACGGCAGAGGCGCAGACGGCGGAGAGGGCAAGGGTCGCAGCCTTTGACGAGCGGCTTTCCCTTCTTGGCATGCTCGTCGACAAGTCCCTTTCCGAAATCAGGGAGGATATGGAAACCGGCGATTTTCTGGTGGAGCTGTTTAAAAACTTAAAGACAGTGGCCACGGTGGTAAAGATGGAAAATACGGACGGTAAAAAGGAGAAGCCGTCTGTCCGTGAAATCCTGGAAAATCAGATTAACGGGCGGAAAAAGCAGATGGAAAACGCCCGGATGGCGGGAAGCCTTTCCGAAAGGGAAAAGCGGTGCGGCAGGCGGATAGTCCGTTTCCTGGAGGAGGAGAAAAAGGTTCTTTTGCTGGAAGGGAAAACGGACGGGGAAGCGGCTTTCGGTATTTTGAAGGCGGCTTTTGACGGCAGGACGGCGGATTTTAAGGTGAGGGCGCAGAGGACAAAAAAGCGGCTTGAAAATCTTTTCGCCTTTGTGGAAAACGCCTTTGCGGAGGGCAATGAAATGCTGATACTGGTGACGGAGCTGACGGTAAACAACGACAGCGCCCGGTTTATCGGCCAGTTCGGATGTCCGGCCTACGAGCGGCATAACAGCGAGCTGATGCTTTCGGAGCGGGGCGGCGATTTGCAAAAGGAAATCGCGGAGCTTGACCTGGACGGGATGCTGTGACACACAGGGAACCGCCGGGCGGCAAAGCTGAAATCTTGAAGATGGCATGCGTGGCAGGAAATTACGGTCTGTGCCGGCGCGTGGCACAGACCAGCTCCGGTATGAGAGAAAGTATTGGACGGCAGGGAAAATAAGATGGAAAAGGAAATGGAAATAGAAAACGGAATATTGACTTATCTGGTTGATTCAGGTGGGGCAAAGGTTTTGTCCTGCAAGGTCCACGGGAGCAGAATCACCGTCCCCGAAGCGATAGCAAATCAGCCGGTGACCGGGCTTTATAAAAAAGCCTTTTTAAGCGCCAAAGCCTTAAAAGAGGTTCGTCTGCCGGTAACGATTGGGGAAATCGGGGATTTTGCCTTTGCCTATTGCAGCAATCTGGAAAGCATCTGGCTTCCCGGCCATGAGATATCCATGGGCAGGGGGATTTTTAAGGACTGTCATCTTTTGTCCGCCGTCTATCCCACAGAGGCGGACGGTTCTTTTGACGTTCAGACAGGCAGACTTCTTGGGGCGGTTCCCGTGAAGCTGGAGGCAGATTATCTTTTTACGCCGCAGCAGGCCGGAACGGCACAGTGGCTTTTGCGGTTTGACGATAAGCTTCGGGAATTCCTGGCCCGGCCCGACGAGGACGGATTTGTGAAAATGGTTTACTGCGGGGAGGAAGATATTGTCGCCAATGTGGAGTATTATCTTCTGGAACGGAAGCGGGAGAAGGCAAGACTTTGTTTTCTGCGCCTTATGAATGACAGAGGGCTTTCGGAGGAGCTTCGGGAGCAGCTTTCCGGCTATCTGGCCGCACACACCAAAGGGTGCGAATCAGAGGCGGCCTGGGAGGTGGTCTTTAAGGAGCATGGGAACGAACAGTCTTATTACGCGGCTTTTACCGAAGCGGGATGTCTTACGGAGGAAAACTGCGACGATATTCTGACGCAGATGGGGGAGAGCTTTCCTGAGATGAAAGCCTATCTTATGCGTTACCGGGCGGAAAATATGGGGGGAGCGGATTTTTTTGCGGCGTTGTCGCTGGATTAAAAAGACCCCGGAAAATCCGGGGCGGATTCGGCATGGAACTTCCCTGTTTTCAGCACTGTATCCGCAGCTTAGCGGGCGTGGTGCCGTAGGTTTCCTTGAAGGTGCGGATGAACACCTTATAATTGGTAATGCCGTTGCGAGCCATCAAATCCGTGACGCTGTAATCCGTGTGAAGCAAATCCTGATGGAAATGAATGAGGCGGATGGCGTTTAAATATTCTAAAAAGGTCTGGCCGGTGTGCTTTTTAAACATGCGGCAGAAGTATTCCGGGCTTAAGTTTAAAATGCCCGATACGTCATTTAAGGAAATGTTTTTCCTGTAATTTACTTTTACATACTGAATCACTTCTTCAATCTTCTCAAAGTTGCGGTTGGCTTTTTCCACCGCTTCCGGCGTGACCTTCCGGGAATAATTCCTGTACAGGATATAGAGAAATTCGTAAACCACCGAAGAAAAGTGGAGGAGGTATCCGTCCTCCTTTTCCGTGTAGGTTCTGGCAAGCTCAAAAAGGCAGCTATAGAGCGCATCCTTCGCGGGCTGTGTGACGCCTGCCGGAAAGTATTCCTGAAAATGAATCAGGGACACGTCGCTTATTACCCTCCCGAGATAGTCGAAAGGAATCTGCAAAAGCAGATACTCAATATTTTCAAAGCTTTTCGTGGAATGCAGCTCTCTGGAATTGACAATCAACAAATCATTGTCATGGAGATGATACTGCTGGTCGTTGACCCATGCGGTCATCTCCCCCTTCTGAATAAAGACAATTTCCAGGTGGCCGTGCCAGTGGGGAGGGGAATAGAAATAATGCCCGTCCTTTATCAGTGAAAAATAGAGCTGTAATCTTGTGTCGTCGCTTATGACTTCGTGGGCGTAGCCGTCTTTTGACAGGGTCATAGTGATTCCTCCGGGGCGGATTGCTTTTCCGTTTCCGTATGCGACCGTGCCGTCGAGACATTTATGGAAGGATGAAAGGACAGCTTTCAGAATACGGAAGCGGTACGAAACGCAGATTCTATTATATATAATTTTGGCGGGAAATCCAAGGGGGTTATCAGGGGATATTGATTGTAAAAAGAATTTTCATACTGTATAATTTTTTTAATGAGGCGGCGAGGCTGCTGTGATTAAAGGCAGGGGGAGCGATACAATGGGATATGCGCGTATTTTGAAAGATAATAATGGAAAACCATCCGGTTATCGTGAGTGCGATGGTGAAGTAGCTTTTATGCCAGAGCAGCAATCGTATGAAAATATTTTCCGCCGTGTCAAAATTGATATTGATACAATGGAAATTCTCAATCATGACTTTATAAAAGACAAACAAAGGGTTTACCGAAAAGGCATATTATTACGTGGGATTACGCCGGAGGACTTTCATGTCTACAATGGAATTTATATTGGAAATCATCAAGAGATTTATACACCTTATGGCGATGCCAAAATTGCCCACCCTGCATCTTTTGAGGCATTGGATGATGGAATACCATGTGGCAGACGATTCCCCTATAGTTACGGCAGGGATGAAGAATTTGCATATTATTTTACTGGTTCCACGGATACAAAATACGCAGTAAGATTAAAAGCGTGCCGCAATCCCCAGTCTTTTTCTGCCCTGTCGGAAAAGTTTGCCAAAGACGATAAACATGTGTATAGCGAAGGACAGATTTTGAAAAAAGCAAATCCGGCTGCTTTTGAAGTATTAAAGGATTATTACGCCCGCGATGATAAACACGTATATTTCGTAAACAGAATTATGGAGGCTGATGTAACGACTTTTATCGTGCTGGAAGATGGATATGCAAAAGACCGTTTTCACCTGTTTTGCCGGGGAAATATTGTAACGGAGCAATTATAAAAATCGTTGTCAGGCCGGCGGCTTTTTCTGATGAAAAATCGTGAACATTTTCAGCCCCTCCCGCATACAGTAAATGTAATTGTATGGTTTTCTCAAACCAATAGTTATTGATACAGGTCATAAAATTTGAAAAGAGTATTGATTGCCGGAGAAACAAACAAAACAGCAAATTACGAAAGCGCCCTGCGCCGGCTTGGCATGGAGGCGGAGACTTCCCTTCATGTGCCAAGCACCTGCATTTACGACGGGCTGATTTTACCGGGGGGAGGAGATATCGACCCGAGGCTGTTCGGGCAGCTTCCAAATGGAACCCGGTTTTTTGACCCGGAGCTTGACAGGCTCCAAATGGAGATTTTAAATGCATTTGTGCTGGATAAAAAGCCGGTTCTTGGCATCTGCAAGGGGATGCAGCTTGTCAATATTTATTTTGGCGGGGATATGGTGCAGCACCTTTCGGAGAGCGCGGCTCATGAATACAGGGAAAAGGACCAGCTTCACATGACCGTCGCCATGGAGGGGTTTTTGAGGGACATCTACGGGGAAAGTTTTGTGGTCAACAGCGCCCATCATCAGGGGGTTGACCGTCCGGGTCAGGGGATTAAATATGTACAATTTGCAACCGACGGGGTCGTGGAGGGATTATGCCATTGCCACCTTCCGGTTTTCGGCGTACAGTGGCACCCGGAGCGGCTCTGCGCTCCGCAGAGCCCTTGCGCGCAGCAAATGAGAGGCATACCAAAGGGCCCCTGCGCGCAGCAAAAGTGCGGCATACCACAGCGCCTGTGTACATCGCAACAGGAATTTCCTTTAGCCCGGACGGAAAAGGAGAAAGCAATCGACGGCGCAAAGCTGCTTGCTTATTTTAAGGAATTGCTGTGAGACATGAAACATTTTTTATAAGCTTTTTGGGACATTAACCGGAAGTTCTTTGCATCTGGCTTTTTCGGGCACAGTCCTTACCGTGTCGAAACCTGCGGTCACTAAAGGTTCTTCTTTTGGAATTTTTTCATATATATAGTAATACATGACAGGAAAAAATTCTTAACGTGTAAGAAGGGAGAACTAAAATGACAGATAAGGTAATTGAAAACAACCAGGTGGTAATCATGGGGGAAATCGTGAGCGATTTCGTATTCAGTCATGAGATTTTCGGCGAGGGCTTTTACATGGTGGACGTGAACGTGCCAAGGCTGAGCGATTCAAGCGACATTATTCCGCTGATGGTATCGGAGCGTCTGATTAACGTGGAGGATGATTATAAGGGGCTGAATATTATGGTTCAGGGGCAGTTCCGTTCTTATAACCGCCACGAGGAGCGCAAGAATCGTCTGGTGCTTTCGGTGTTTGCAAGGGAAATTGAATTTGTGGACGAAACGCCGGAAAGCTCGAAAACGAATCAGATTTATCTGGATGGTTATATCTGCAAGGAGCCTATTTACCGGAAAACGCCGCTGGGGAGGGAAATTGCCGATTTACTGCTGGCCGTAAACAGGCCCTATGGAAAAAGCGATTACATACCCTGCATCTGCTGGGGACGGAACGCCAGATTTGCCAGCAACTTTACGGTGGGAACCAGATGTGAAATCTGGGGAAGGATTCAGAGCAGGGAATATATGAAAAGAATCTCGGAGGAGGACGCCGAAAAGAGAATTGCATATGAGGTTTCGGTGAGCAAGCTGGAGCTGTCGGAGGAATGAGGCCGCCTGGTCATCAGGAAGCCAAAGACGGAACAGTGACACCGCCCGGATAAAAATTTCATAAAAAACTTGACAAACACTCCAAACAGGTATATTTTAATTAAAAATTAAATAAATCGCTAGGGGAGCTTTCGCTGAGATAGTATGTTGACCGAAAAAGTCACATGCAGACCCTCATTACCTGAACCGGATAATACCGGCGTAGGGAAGCAGATTTTTGTAAATGCCGTGATTTTATAACTGTAAACTATTATTTTATAATTGTTTCATACCTTCTAAAATAAATAAAATAACGCATTTATAAGAATTGGAACTCTCCTCCTGTGATGAACTCAAAGGAGGTTTTTTTATGGAAATTTTTGTGAGAGAAATTATTGACGAGGAGTGGGGCAATTACTTTGAATTGACCGGCGCGGGCTACGGCGTGCTGGTGGCGGTGATGCTGGCAATTCTGCTGATTGGGTGCATGATAGGCAATGCAGGCGATGCTTCCTCCGGCGGCACTGGAGGCAGGGCAAAAATCAGCACAAAGGTACTGGTATTTTCCGCTATGGCAATGGCACTCGGTACAGTGACCAGTATGGTCAAACTGGTGGATATGCCCATGGGCGGCTCCGTTACCCTGTGCAGCATGCTTTTTGTGTGTCTCATCGGCTATCTGTTCGGCTTTCGGACGGGGCTTCTCGGGGCTGTGGCCTACGGCTTTTTACAGCTTGTGATTGACCCCTACATAATCAGTATCCCCCAGATGCTTACCGATTACATTTTTGCCTTCGGGGCGCTGGGGCTGTCGGGCATATTTTCAGAGAAAAAGAACGGTTTGACGAAAGGCTACCTTCTGGGCGTTCTGGGAAGATATTTCTTTTCGTTTTTGTCAGGAATGATATTTTTCGGAACCAATGCTGTCAGCTACAATATGTCCGCTCCCATATATTCGCTGGCTTATAACGGTTCCTATCTGGGACCGGAGGCTCTGATTACTGTTATGATATTACAGCTTCCGCCGGTCAGGCAGGGACTGCAAAGGGTAAAGGAAATGGCGAAGGTCTGACAATTTGCCCTCAGGAAGCAGGCCCGTGCGTACAAATTGCACAATCATTCTGCGGGCATGGATTGTTGCCAAAATACCACTTGCAATTATCGGTGCAAGTGGTATTCTTTTTATAGTGGAAATCCTTAGTGGGATTTGAATAAACGTAGGAGAGAAACGATGAGAGCAAGCGGCATATTATTACCGGTATCCAGTATTCCATCCGCCTATGGAATCGGGTCATTTTCAAAAGAGGCGTATGAATTTGTTGATTTTCTGGAGAAAGCGGGTCAGTCCTACTGGCAGATACTTCCTTTAGGGCCTACAGGTTACGGCGATTCGCCTTACCAGTCATTTTCAACATTTGCAGGAAATCCTTACTACATTGATTTTGAGGAATTAATCGAGGAAGGCTTACTTACGAAAGAACAGTGCGGAGAGTGCGACTGGGGCGGAAGCGAAGCGTATGTGGATTATGAAAAAATCTACAAGTCCCGTTTTCGTGTCTTGAAAGAGGCTTTTGATAACAGCAGGCTTGAAGATAACGAAGATTTCCAGGCATTTGTGACAGAGAACGCGTTCTGGCTTTCGGATTACTCCCTTTATATGGCGGTAAAGGATTCTTATAAGGGGAAAAGCTGGTCGGAATGGGACGAGGACATCCGGCTTCGGAGACCGGAAGCAATCGAAAAATATACAGAAAAGCTGAAAGAGGAGATTCTTTTTTATAAATTTCAGCAGTACTTATTTGATACACAGTGGAGGAAACTGAAAAAGTATGCCAATGACAGGGGCGTGAAGATTATCGGGGATATCCCGATTTATGTGGCTCTTGACAGCGCGGACACGTGGGCAAATCCAGAGCTGTTCCAGCTGGATGAAAACCGCAGGCCCACAGGTGTGGCAGGATGCCCGCCGGACGCTTTTTCTGCAACGGGACAGCTTTGGGGAAATCCTCTTTATAAGTGGGATTATCACAAGGAAACGGAGTATGCGTGGTGGATTCAGAGAATTTCTTACTGTTATAAGCTCTATGATGTGGTGAGAATCGACCATTTCAGAGGCTTTGACGAGTATTACAATATTCCTTTCGGTGATACCACCGCAGAATTCGGACGCTGGGAAAAGGGACCGGGATACGATTTGTTTAAGGTTATGAAAAAGAAAATCGGCAACAAACCGGTAATTGCGGAGGATTTGGGTTTCCTGACTCCCACAGTCAATCAACTGCTGAAAAAGAGCGGCTATCCGGGAATGAAAGTTTTGCAGTTTGCCTTTGACTCCAGGGAGGAAAGCGATTACCTGCCCCATAATTATACGGCAAATTCCGTAGTGTACACCGGAACCCATGACAACGATACCACGGTTGGCTGGTATCAGGCTATCAGCAGACGTGACCGCAGCTTTGCCAGAAAATATCTGAACATCAAAAACAGCCGGGAGCTGGAGTGGAATTTCATCCGGGCGGCCCTTGGAAGCGTTTCGGATACGGCCGTGATTCCCATGCAGGACTATCTGGGGCTTGGAAGCGAAGCGAGAATCAACGTGCCCTCCACCCTTGGAACAAACTGGAAGTGGAGAATGACAAAGGGACAGATTCCGGAGGGACTTGCAGAAAAAATTTATGATTTGTGTAAGCTGTACGGAAGAGTGAGATAAAAAACTGAAAGGATTATCAGGGGCTGCCGCTTCGACGAATGAAAAGTCGTAAAAGAGGCAGCCCTGTCTTACATAAGAGGGCGGCGAGCCGGGCGGCAGAGGAGTACGGGCCGGGAATGCCGCAAATGCATGCTGTGAAATTATAGCTTGAAAACCTTGCGTGACATGTTGGAATTATGATATTCCGGGTCGTCGGTCACATCCTTACAAAGCCATGCCGGCGGAATAAAAGCCAGCGCCATTTCCTCATCTGGAAATTCCACCTCCGCAAGGACGAGCGGGGCAAAGGGCGGCTCAAAAATATCCAGCTCGACTTTTAAGTCAACGTTTTTTTTAGGGACTGCATAGTCATTCCTGAAAACAGGATTGGAAATGGGAATCAGGTACCGCTTTTTGGAAATGATATTTCCGTCGGCTTTTGTGAGAAGATGCTCGTATGCTTTCTTATTTAAAGGAAGATTGTATTCCTCCCTTGCCATAAGCCCGCCACCTTTATAGGTCAGATAATAATCCTCATCCTGCCTGCGGATGCGGACAACAGGCTCCGTACACAGATAGGCCTGCTCAATGACAAGGCATTTATAAGAGGAAAGATTTTCGGGCAGCTCTTTGATTAAAAATTTACGTTCTATTTCCATATAAAACAGGTCTCCTTCCGATTCTTAATTTATTATAGCTTTTCTTAATAAAGTTTACAAATCGTTTATTGGAAATTCATGTGATTTAATGGTAAAATAAATATTATCCGCGGCGAAGCGGAACTAATAATCAGCGAAAGCCCGGACGGCGCCGGAAGGATTTCAGGACGCTGAGGCGGCCGGAAATCCTTCCAGACAAGGGGATGCCGGGAGGGCTGTAGCGGAACTAATAATCAGCAAGCCCGGAGGACGCCCGGAACGAATTCAGGATGCAAAGCAGCCGGAATTCGTTCCAGACAAGGGGGCGTCAGGAGGGCGAAGCGGAACTAATAATCGGAGGGTTATGATATGAGCAGGGTATGTGTATTTTTTGGCACAGGTTACGAGGAAATAGAAGCGCTTACAGTGGTGGATATTCTGCGCAGGCAGAAGATAGACACGCAGATGGTATCGGTTACCGGCGAAAAGACGGTGACAGGTTCCCATCAGATTTCAGTACAGATGGACTGCCTGATTGAAGATGTGGACTTTAGCACAGTGGATGTGCTTGTCCTGCCGGGAGGGATGCCGGGGACGAAGAATCTGGAAGCCTGCGATATGCTGATGGAACAGGTGGACGCCTTTGCGGCAGCCGGGAAAACCGTGTGCGCAATCTGTGCGGCTCCGTCCATTCTCGGGCACAGAGGGCTTTTAAAAGGAAAGAAAGCGATTGCCTATCCGGGCTTTGAGGAGGAGCTTACCGGCGCGGAGGTCACTTATGAGCCGGCGGTAAGGGACGGAAATATCATCACCGGGCGGGGCATGGGCTGCGCAATCGATTTCGGACTGATGATTCTTGAATATCTGGAAGATAAAGAAGCCGGCGACGCCATGGCGGAAAAAATTATATACACGAGGTAACCGCATACAAATGAATATATTGTTTTTTTTGACACCTAAAAGCGAGGTGGCATACGTTTACGATACAGATACGCTCCGGCAGGTTCTGGAAAAAATGGAAAACCATAAATATTCGTCCATTCCGGTGCTTCGGAAAGAGGACGGACGATACATAGGGACGCTCACAGAGGGAGATTTGCTCTGGTACATTAAGGACAAAAACAACTTATCCCTGCAGGGGGCGGAAAAGATACCCATGACGGTTTTAAAACGCAGGCGCGATAACGAGCCTGTCGATGTGGACGTCGATATGGAGCATCTGCTGAACAAAGCCATGAGCCAGAATTTTGTCCCGGTCATCGACGACAGAAAGCGTTTTATCGGCATCATTACCAGAAAGGATTTGATTCAGTATCTGTGCAAAAAGCTGGTCACCGTCGAGCTGGAAGCCGGCGGAATGAGTATCAGTTAACATCTGCGGAGCTCAAGAGTTTGTTACAATAAGTTGTCTTGCGGAGCGTGGCAGCGTTTGTTACAATAAGTTGTCTCGCGGAGCGTGGCAACGTTTGTTACGGAAAGGTTTTGAAATGTTCAATCAGTTGACGCAAAAGGATATCGACGCCATGGAGGCCGAGATAGAGGAAAGAAAGCTGGTCATCCGCCCGAAGCTTTTAGAGGCGGTGAAAGAGGCCAGAGCCCACGGGGATTTAAGCGAAAATTTTGAATACTATGCCGCCAAAAGAGAAAAAAATAAAAACGAGAGCAGAATCCGTTTTTTAGAGAGAATGATTAAGACGGCACAGGTCATTCCCGACGATTCGAAGGAAGACGAAATCGGCATCAACAATACGGTGGAGGTGGAGTTCGAGGACGACGGTTCCGTGCAGAAATACAAAATCGTGACCACCATGCGGGGAAATTCGCTGGAGGGTCTTGTCAGCATAGAATCTCCTATTGGAAAGGCTCTCCTCGGCCATAAGGCGGGCGAGCGGGTTTACGTGCAGGTCAACGGGGATTACGGATATTATCTGAAGGTGAAGTCCATAGAAAACACGGTTGACGACGGCAGCGACAAAATACGAAGCTTTTAATAAAAGAAACGGAAAAACTTACCATAATATTTTCCCAAGTACCGTTAATACTATGAACAAGATAAGTGATTAAGAAAACGCTTTGAACGGAGGAAACTTCAGGATAAGCGAATAAACTTGGCGCTTATCTTGAAGGATGGCTGCAACAGCAGTCAAATAAAATAACGGAGGTGAAAAAGATGGCAAGCAGCAAATCTAATAGAGTAGAAGTTCCTGAAGCTAAGGAAGCTATGGACCGCTTTAAAACAGAAGTTGCTTCTGAGCTTGGCGTTAACCTGAAAGAGGGTTATAACGGTGACTTAACATCTAAGGAAGCCGGCTCTATCGGTGGCGAGATGGTTCGTAGAATGATTAAGAAGCAAGAAGAAGCTATGAAATAACACATTCGGATAAAACCGGATAAAGGAAATGGCCCGTCTGCCAAAAGCAGCCGGGTCATTTCTTTAGGAGGAGGCAGAGGGTATTTCCCTCAGCTTTCCGCTCTCAGATACTTTTTCAGCGGTATCCATATTATATAAGCAAGCAGGCTCCCCGTAAGAGCAGTAATCAGCTGAGTAACGGAAAACGTGACTTTCGCAGTTGCCAGAACCCCGGGCAGAGCCTCCGGTTTCGGAAGCCTTGCGGCAATATTGCCGCCGAATGCAGGAAGAAGAACAAGCACAATCACGATTCCCATAAAAACGGCCTTTAAAACCGAACCGGCAATCAGACCGGCAGGGAGGCTTCCTTTAAATTTCAGTTTCTTCTGAAAATACCGCGTGGAGTACCACGTACATATTGCAAGAATCATATTTCCGCCCATAACTGCCGGGAACATCAGGGGAATTGCCGCCATGACGGGCGAGCCGGATATAAGAAAGGCGGTGACGGGAGCGATAATGCTGATAAAAATCCCGCTCCACAAACCCACGGCAAGAACGGCAATAATGATTGTGGTATTCACCACGGGTCCCGTAATATATACGGAAAGATTTTTTAAAAACTGGCTTGCAATGCAGATGGCGAGCAAAAGGGCCGTCTGGGCCAGCTGTCTGGTTGATATTTTCATGAGTTACCTCCTTTGCTGTTTTCCAGTATAAAGCGAAAAAATAAAAATGCAATATCCTGTAAAAAATCTGGTAATTTTTTTTCGGGTATGCTATAATCGTAAAATGACTGTGAGTATGTTTGGAATCAGGTGACTTATTTAAGGAGGATGTACTAGAATGAGCGTACAGGTGGAAAAATTAGAAAAGAACATGGCAAAGCTTACCATTGAAGTTCCGGCGGAAGAAGTGGAAAAAGCATTACAGAATGCTTTCTTAAAAAATAAAAACAGGATTAGCGTTCCGGGATTCCGCAAGGGCAAGGTGCCTCGCCAGATGATAGAAAAGATGTACGGGCCGGAAATATTTTATGAGGACGCTGTAAACGAGATGATTCCCGACGCCTACGAGAAGGCGGCCGACGAGTGCGGGGAGGATATCGTATCTTCTCCTGTCATTGACGTTACTCAGATTGAGAAGGGCAAGCCCTTTATCTTTACTGCGGAAGTGGCGCTTAAGCCCGATGTGAAATTAGGCAAGTATAAGGGCGTGGAGATTGACAGGGTTGAAACCGCGGTTACGGACGAGGACGTGGATGCGGAGATTAACCGTGAAAGAGAGCGCAACGCCAGAAATATTGAAGTGACGGACAGGCCGGTAAAGGACGGAGACATGACTGTTTTAGACTTTGAGGGCTTTGTGGACGGCGTGGCTTTTGAGGGCGGAAAGGGTGAAAATTATTCCCTGACCATCGGTTCCGGCGCTTTCATTCCGGGCTTTGAGGAGCAGCTTATCGGCGCGGAGATTGATAAGGAAACAGAAGTCCATGTGACATTCCCCGAGGACTATCAGGCGGAGGATTTGAAAGGAAAGGACGCTGTATTTAAATGTACGGTAAAGGAAATCAAGGAAAAAGAGCTTCCCGAGCTGGACGACGAGTTTGCAGGCGAGATTTCAGAATTTGAAACCTTAGAGGAATACAAAGCGGACGTGCGGGCTAAACTGACAGAGACAAAGGAAAAGGAAGCGAAGAACTTAAGGGAAGAAGCCGTTGTTGAAGCGATTATAAAAGACGCCGATATGGAAATTCCCGATGCGATGATTGAGACTCAGCAGAAGCAGATGGTAGACGAGTTCATGCAGGGCATTACCATGCAGGGACTTACGCCGGAGCAGTACTATCAGTTTACGGGAGCTTCAAGGGAGCGCCTGATTGCCCAGGTGAAGCCTCAGGCGGAAAAGAGAATCAGGGCAAGGCTCGTTCTTGAGGCCATCGCAAAGGCTGAAAATATCACGGCTTCCGAGGAAGATTACGAGGACGAATTAAAGGTTATGGCCGAGGCTTATCAGATGGAAGTCGATAAGGTAAGGGAAATGCTTCCCGAGAAGAATGCGGCCCAGATTAAGGAAGATATCGCGGTAAGAAAGGCTGCTGAATTTGCAGTAGCAAACGCGAAGGAAAAATAACAGCAACAGGTTTCAGGGAGGTTTAAGTAAATGAGTTTAGTGCCTTACGTCATAGAGCAGACGAGCAGGGGGGAACGCTCTTACGATATTTATTCAAGACTTTTAAAGGAAAGGATTATATTCTTAGGCGAGGAAGTGAACGACGTCACGGCCAGCCTGATTGTGGCGCAGCTTTTGTTTCTGGAAGCCGAGGACCCGGAGAAGGATATCCAGTTTTACATCAACAGTCCCGGCGGAAGCGTGACGGCAGGTATGGCGATTTATGATACCATGCAGTATATCAAATGCGATGTGGCAACCAACTGTATGGGAATGGCTGCCAGCATGGGCGCTTTCCTTCTTGCAGGCGGGACAAAGGGCAAGAGGCTTGCCCTGCCGAATGCCGAGATTATGATTCATCAGCCTCTTGGCGGCGCTCAGGGACAGGCGACGGAAATTGAGATTGCAGCGAAGCATATACTTAAGACCAAAGAAAAACTGAACAGAATTCTGGCGGAAAATACCGGCAGAGATTATGATGTGATTGCGGCCGACACGGAGAGAGACAACTGGATGACTGCGGAGGAGGCAAAAGAATACGGTCTGATTGACAGAATTTATACCAAACGGACGGACAGCCAGTAGACCTGGCGGAATCTTTTTAATTGATAAGGGGAAAGAAAATGGCAGGGAGAAATTCTGATAATATCAGGTGTTCTTTTTGTAATAAAACACAGGACCAGGTGCGGAAACTGATTGCGGGTCCGTCAGGCGTATATATCTGCGACGAATGCGTGGAAATCTGCGCCGATATTGTGGAAGAGGGCTACGAAGAAGAGGAAGAGACGGAGGAAGAAGAATTCGACATCAACCTCCTGAAACCCGTGGAAATCAAGGATTTTCTCGACGATTATGTGGTAGGACAGGAGGAGGCCAAAAAGGTTTTATCGGTTGCCGTTTACAATCATTATAAGAGAGTGACGGCTCCGAAGGATATGGATGATGTGGAGCTCCAGAAGAGCAACATCATTATGCTCGGGCCTACCGGCTCGGGTAAGACCTATCTGGCGCAGACTCTGGCCAAGATTATCAACGTGCCTTTTGCCATTGCGGACGCGACTACGCTGACGGAAGCCGGTTATGTGGGGGAGGATGTGGAAAACATTCTTCTCAAGCTGATACAGGCGGCGGATTATGACGTGGAGCGCGCCCAGCTCGGCATGATTTACATTGACGAGATAGATAAAATTACCAAGAAAAGCGAGAACGTATCGATTACCAGAGACGTTTCAGGCGAAGGCGTTCAGCAGGCGCTTTTGAAAATCGTGGAGGGCACGGTTGCAAGCGTTCCGCCTCAGGGCGGGAGGAAGCATCCTCATCAGGAATTAATTCAGATTGATACCTCCAATATCCTGTTTATCTGCGGCGGCGCTTTTGACGGTCTGGAAAAAATCATTGAAAACAGGTTAAACCGGAACTCCATCGGCTTTGACGCCGAGATTTCCAGCAAGAGCAGCCGTGATATCGGCGAGGTGCTGAAGGAGGCTACTCCTCAGGATTTGATGAAGTTCGGTCTGATACCGGAGTTTGTGGGCCGCGTTCCGATTACCGTATCCCTTCAGGGACTGGACGAGGACGCCCTTGTAAGGATTTTGAAGGAGCCCAAGAGCGCGCTGATTAAGCAGTACCAGAAGCTTTTCGGCTTTGACGACGTAGAGCTCACCTTTGAGGAGGATGCAGTCAGAACCATTGCAAAGCAGGCTCTCGAGCGCAAGACAGGGGCAAGAGGGCTGCGTTCCATCATGGAAAAGGCAATGATGGATGTGATGTACCGCATCCCGTCAGACGAGACCATTGAAGAATGCGTGATTACCAAAGGCGCAATAGAGGGAACCAGCGAGCCTTTGTTGATTCACCGTGAGGTAATGCGCAGGGCCAGATAGATATTTTGTAAGTAAAATGCCGCCGGTTGGCGGCATTTTGTGACAGAGGATAAATTTATGTGTGAAAAAAAATCGGAAGGGCAGTTCGTTATGCTGCCTGTGATTCCCTTACGGGGGATGACAGTCCTGCCCGGAATTAATATCCATTTTGATTTGAACAGGGAAAAATCTCTGCAGGCTCTCGAGTATGCCATGACGGGCGGAGGAAAGCTTTTTCTTGCAGCCCAGAAGGA
This sequence comes from uncultured Lachnospiraceae bacterium, assembly GCA_910577275.1. GTDB lineage: Bacteria > Bacillota > Clostridia > Lachnospirales > Lachnospiraceae > Suilimivivens. The sequence continues at coordinate 150,155 of CAJTMW010000007.1, read as the reverse complement.
CGCCGGTGTTGAAGACCCTGACGGGGAGCAGATTTATCCTGTGGGAACCATCTGTGTGGTGAAGCAGATTACCAAGCTGCCAAACCAGATAGTCAGGGTTCTCGTGGAGGGAATCAGCCGGGGGCGGCTTATGGGGATTCATGAGGAAAATTCAAAATTTCTTGAAGCGTATGTGGAAGAAATATTTGACGTTTCCTCCGGGAACGAAGAAAATGAAATAGAAAAGGAAGCGCTGCTTCGGCAGATAAAGGAATATTTTACCGCATTTGCATCCCATTTTCCCAAGCTGGATAAAAATGCGCTTCAAAGGTATTCCCAGGTGAAGGAGCCGGGAATCCTGATGGACCAGATTGCTATGAACCTGCCTATCGGCTACGAGAAAAAGCAGGAGGTTCTCGAGGCTTTCGATATCAAAGAGCGCTACGATATTCTGTGTGGGCATCTGCTGAATGAAATAGAGATTGCCAGAGCAAGAGAAGAACTGGCGCATAGAATGAAGGACAGAGTGGACAGGAACCAGAGAGAGTATCTTTTGCGGGAACAGCTCCACTACATCAGGGAGGAGCTGGGGGAAGAAGGCTCTTTTTCCGATTCGGACCAGTTTGAGGAGGCCCTTTCAAAGCTGCAGGCCTCCGAGGAGGTTAAGGCCAAAATCCAGAAGGAAATCACCCGTTTTAAAAAGTTTGCGGGAAACAGCTCGGAGGGAGCGGTGGAGCGCGCGTATATCGAGACGCTGCTTGAGCTGCCCTGGGACAATGCCTCCAAAGACAACGAGAGCATGAAGCATGCCAGCGAGATTCTTGAGAGAGAGCATTACGGCTTAGAGCAGGTAAAGGAGCGCATTCTGGAATTTCTGGCGGTGCGGTGCCTTACGAAAAAGGGAGAAAGCCCCATCATTTGTCTGGTAGGCCCTCCGGGAACGGGAAAAACCTCCATTGCAAAGAGCATGGCCGAGGCTTTGAATAAAAAGTATGTGCGGATTTGCCTGGGGGGCGTCCGGGACGAGGCGGAAATCAGAGGCCACAGAAAGACTTATGTGGGCGCCATGCCTGGGCGGATTGCCGCGGGATTAAAGCAGGCGGGAGTGAAGAATCCTCTGATGCTCCTTGACGAAATTGACAAGGTAAGCAATGATTACAAGGGGGATACCTTTTCCGCCCTTCTGGAAGTGCTTGACGGAGAACAGAACGTAAGGTTCCGGGACCACTATGTGGAGATTCCTCTGGATTTGTCCGAGGTGCTTTTCGTTGCCACCGCCAATACCACCCAGACCATTCCAAGGCCGCTTCTGGACCGTATGGAAGTGATTGAGGTCAGCAGCTACACGGAAAATGAAAAGTTCCATATTGCAAAGGAACACCTCTTGAAAAAACAGATGGCACGCAACGGCATTACGAATAAAATGCTTTCCATTCAGGACGGCGCGCTGAAAAATATCATTACATATTATACGAAGGAGGCCGGCGTCCGGGAGCTGGAGCGGAAAATCGGAGATATCTGCCGGAAGTCCGCAAAGGAAATTCTTGAGGCAGGCGAAGAGTACGGTATGGGTGAGAGCGGTGAAGCTTCTGGCAGGGTTGAAAAAGACGAAGCCGGAATTCCGGCTGCAGGTGAGGAAGGAAGCATTACACAAAACCGTCCCGCGCCGGAAAAAGTATTTAAAGATGCAGAATCAGCCGGAAGCCTGAAAAAAATAAAGGTAACCGCCTCCAATCTGGATAAATATCTGGGCAAGAGAAAGTACAGTCTGGATAAGGCGAACAAGGAACCGCAGGTGGGTATTGTGCGGGGGCTTGCATGGACCAGTGTGGGCGGGGATACCCTTCAAATCGAAGTGAATATGATGCCGGGAAAAGGCGAAGTCGAGCTCACCGGCCAGATGGGTGACGTGATGAAGGAATCGGCCATGATTGGAATGAGCTTTGTGCGTTCCGTGGGAAAGGAATCGGGCATTTCGCCGGCGCTTTTCAAGGAAAACGATTTTCACATTCACATTCCCCAGGGCGCGGTTCCCAAGGACGGCCCGTCCGCCGGAATCACCATGGCCACAGCCCTGTATTCGGCGATTACCGGCAAAATGGTCAGAAGCGACCTTGCCATGACTGGCGAGGTGACGTTGCGGGGGAGAGTGCTTCCCATTGGCGGCCTGAAAGAAAAGATACTGGCGGCCCGGATGGCAGGATTAAAGGAAGTCCTTGTGCCCATTGAAAATAAGAAGGACATTGAGGAAATCCCGGAGGAGATTAAGGACGGACTTACCGTCACCTATGTTAAAAATATGAAGGAAGTTCTCAAACACGCGCTGATTTGATTTGCTCAAAAGAACAGGAGTCAAAATGGTAATTAAGAATGTAAGTCTGGAAACCGTCTGCGGCATCACCAGTAAGCTGCCGGAAAACGCCCATATGGAGTTTGCCTTTGCCGGCAAGAGCAACGTGGGCAAATCTTCCCTGATTAACGGGCTGATGAACCGGAAATCTCTGGCCAGAACCAGTGCTTCCCCGGGGAAAACGCAGACCATTAATTATTATAATATCAACGACCAGATGTACTTTGTGGATTTGCCCGGTTACGGTTATACAAAGGTTAATGTACAGGAAAAAGAAAAGTGGGGCGTCATGACGGAAAATTACCTCTACACCTCGCGTCAGCTCAAGGCGGTTTTTCTTTTAATCGACATTCGCCACGAGCCGTCGGAAAATGATAAAATGATGTATGACTGGATTTTAAGCTACGGCTTCCGTCCCGTTATCATTGCCACAAAGGCGGACAAAATCAAACCAGGCCAGCTGGCAAAGCATTTGAAAACGGTGTCTGAGGGTTTGGGCTGTAAAGAAAATACAACAATCATTCCCTGGTCGGCAATGACAAAGCAGGGGCGGGAGGAAATCTACAGGCTGCTGGATACTTATCTGGAAGAAGGACAAGAGGATGGGGAATAAAAGAATCTATCTCAAAGTATTTGTAAACTTAAGCATTATGCTGGCTTTTTTGCTGGTGTGCATTTTTATACTTCCCAGATTTATCGTCTGTTTTATGCCTTTTATCATCGGCTGGATTATTGCGCTGATAGCCAGCCCGCTGGTAAAGTTTTTTGAAAAGCAGTTAAAGATTAAACGAAAGGCCGGCGCAGCCTTTGTGATTATTTCGGTTATTGCGCTGGTAATTCTCGCCGGATACCTTCTGGGGGCAAAGCTGATAGAGGAAACCACGAGCTTTGTCAGCGAGCTTCCTGAAATGTGGGAGAGCACGCTGGAGGATTTTGAGGAGGTAGGCGATACCCTTGAGACGGCGGGAAAGTATCTTCCCGAAAGCCTCCAGACAACCTTTAAAAAAGTGACGGCGAATATCGAGACTTACCTGGGGGATTTTTTCGGGGGACTCAGCGAACCGACCATTGAAGCCCTGGGACGTTTTGCCATGGATTTGCCCTCCATTCTTATCGGGATTATCATGTGTCTTTTATCCTCCTACCTTTTTGTGGCGGATAAGGATTATCTGCCGAACCTTTTGTCAAAGGTGGTGCCGGAGGCGATTACCGAGCGGTGGAACATGATAAAAAGAGGACTGCGCCATGCGGTAGGCGGCTATTTCAAGGCGCAGATTAAAATTGAAATCTGGATGTACCTGCTTTTGGGAATCGGGTTTACCATTTTAAAGGTGAGATATGCTTTCATCATTGCCATTGGCGTGGCGTTTCTTGATTTTCTGCCCTTTTTCGGAACGGGAACGGTTCTGGTTCCATGGGCGATTATCAAATTTTTAAACGGCGATTATACCATGGTGATAGGACTGCTGATAATCTGGGGAGTGGGACAGATGGCAAGACAGCTGATTCAGCCCAAAATTATGGGAGATTCCATGGGGCTTGCGCCGATTCCCACGCTGATTTTACTGTTTGTGGGCTACAAGGTGGGGAGCGTTGTGGGGATGATTATTGCGGTTCCCATTGGAATTATCGTGCTGAATATGTACGAGGAGGGCGTTTTTGACACCACCATAAACAGCCTGAAAATTCTGTATGCCAGTATCAGCAATTTCAGACACTTAAATGACGAGGATATGGAGGCTGTGCGCATTTACAGGGAAATGGAAAAGCAGCGCAAGGAGAGGCAGGAAGCAAAACAGCTTCAAAGAAAGGAACAGAATGAAATCATGCGCTGATTGCGGCGCAGAAGAAAGGGGTAACATGAAGGTTACGGTTTATAACTGCAGAGCCTTTGACGAGAAGGCTTTGTTTGAAAAATACGGAAAAGAGCTGGGGATAGAGCTGGTGCTCTGCCCCGATGCGCCGGATGAGGAAAACGCGTCTCTGGCACAGGGTTCACAGTGTATAGACATCCTCACATCCAGAATGCCGGAGGAGCTTCTTAAGGTCTTTTCCGGTTATGGCGTGAAGTATATCACCACGAGAACCATAGGCTACGACCATATCGATGTGAAGGCGGCAAAAAGGCTTGGAATGACGGTTGCCAACGCGCCCTACGGTCCCTGCGGCGTCGCGGATTATACGGTGATGCTGATTCTCATGACGATTCGCAAAATGAAGCGTATCATGGAACGCACGAACATACAGGATTATTCCCTTAAGGGAATACAGGGGAAGGAGCTGAAGGATTTGACGGTGGGGGTTATCGGCACCGGAAGAATCGGACGGATGGTGCTTCAAAATCTTTCCGGCTTCGGCTGTAAGCTGCTTGCTTATGACCTGTATGAAAATGAAGAGGTGAAAGCCTCGGGCGTACCCTACGTGACGCTGGAGGAGATTTGGAGCCAGGCGGACGTGATTACTCTGCATGCGCCCCTTACAGACGATAACTTCCATATGATAAACGCGGAGACCGTCTCGAAGATGAAGGACGGCGTCATGATTGTCAACACCGCAAGAGGCGCGCTGATTGACTCGGAGGCTTTGATTTCGGGAATAGAGAGCGGCAAAATCGGCGGAGCAGGACTGGATGTGGTGGAAAATGAGTTCGGGCTGTATTATTACGACCATAAATCAGATATACTGAACAACAGGGAACTGGCGGTTTTGAGGGGCTTTCCCAATGTGACGGTAAGCCACCATATGGCATTTTACACCGACGACTGCGTGAACACGGTGGTGAGGGATTCCCTTATGGGCTGTAAGTATTTCGTGGAAGGGAAGGAGAATCCCTGGGAGGTGTAGATACGGAACAGAACAGCAAGCGCCCGGATGGCGCCCGGACAAACTTACGGCGATGAAAACAGACGGAAGTTTTGTCCGCCCAAACGGCGCCGGAAGGGCGCTTGCGGAACTGGAATAAGGGAAAATCCCTGGGAAGTGTAGATACGGAACCGGAATAACGGAGGGGACAGGTGGCAAACTATAAAATAACTTTGCAGTATGAGGGGACAAGATACCAGGGCTGGCAGAAACAGGGGAACACGGACAACACCATACAGGCAAAGCTGGAAGCGGTGCTGTCCAAAATGACGGGACAGAAAATCGAGGTTGACGCGTCGGGAAGAACGGACGCCGGCGTCCATGCGCTGGGGCAGGTAGCGAATTTTCACATAAATACGGAGAAGAACGGGGCGGACGGCGGAGAAAGCCCGGCGAATAAAATGAAAAGCGCCGGGGAAATAATGGAATATATGAATTTTTATCTTCCCGAGGACATTGCGGTGATTTCCATCAGGGAGGTATCGGAGCGGTTTCACAGCCGCCTGAACGCAAAAGGAAAGACCTATTGCTACCGGGTGGTAAATTCCAGTATTCCCCATGTATTTGACAGACGGTATGTGCATATTCTGGAAGAGAGACCGGATATTGAAGCCATGGAAAAGGCTTTGCCTTATCTTATCGGAACACATGATTTCAAGGCTTTTACCTCCGCGAAAAAGGGGAAAAAGTCCACGGTCCGCACAATTGATGAAATTCGGATAGAGCAGGCGGTAAGCGCATCCATGAAAACGGCGGGGACGAAGGACGAAATTCGTTTCTGGTACAGCGGAAACGGCTTTTTGTACCATATGGTAAGAATTATGACCGGAACACTTCTGGAAGTGGGATTACACAAGAGAAAACCTGAGGATATCGCGGAGATTCTTGAGTCGGGCCGGCGTGAAAACGCCGGGGAACTGGTTCCCGCGAAAGGACTTACATTGATGGAGGTTCGTTATTAGTGAATATCAGACAGTTTCTTAGGAAACATGTCAGACTCATCTTTTTTCTTTATCTGCTGGTGCTGATAAAAGTGATTATCTTCAAATACCCTCTGGAACAGCTGCAGGCGATTGCGGCCTCCTGGCGGAAGGAAGTGATTCTGGAGGGACTTGATACGGCTAATTTTACGTTGTTTAAAACCATACGTATGTATATAGATTATTCCTATAAACTCAACAGCTTTGAAAATCTGGTGGGAAATATTGTTGCCTTTGTCCCCTTTGGATTTCTTCTGCCCTATGTGATAAAAAGGGAGAAGTGCTTTTGGATGATGCTGTTTCAGGCATTTTTCCTTGTGGTGGGAATAGAGGTTTTCCAGCTTTTCAGCGCTTTCGGGGCATTTGACGTGGACGATATTCTCCTCAACTGCTTCGGGGCGGTTTTGGGCTATCTGGTTTACAGGGCATATGAAGCTTTAAAAAAGCGGTATGAAAAAAGACGGAAATAAAGAAAAGGAGTGAATGACATGTCGGATTTTTTAAAAGGATTGAAAGCAAATTATACGATTTCGGCGGGGCTTTGCACGCTTCTTGGGCTTGTGCTTCTCATCTGGCCGGGCACAACCATGCGGATTGTCTGCACCCTGCTTGGGGGCATGCTGCTCATATACGGGCTGGTGCAAATGATATTGTATCTGATAAATAAGGAAAGGACCATGCTTTCTCAGGGCATGATGGTCTTTGGCATTGTCCTTGCGGTAATCGGAATCTGGATTTTGACAAGTCCTGAAATGATTATCATGGCGGTTCCCGTGATTGTGGGGGTTCTGATAGCGATACACGGGGTACATAACGTGGTGCAGGCGATTGCGCTTAAGAAGGACGGCTATGACAGATGGTGGCTTGCTTTTCTGTTTGGAGCGCTTACGGGGGTTCTTGGAGGGATTCTCGTCTATAATCCATTTGAAGTGGCGGAAACCGTGGTGCGGTTTATCGGAATCTTCCTTATCTATGATGGCGTGTCCGATATCTGGATTTTGTCAAGGGTGTTTAAGGTGAAGCGGGATAAGGAAAAAATTATTGACGTGGATTATGTGGACGTGGAGGAGTGACTGGCCGTTTGGTGTGTGGAAACGGCGATGAGGGAAAGCGGAGAGAAGCGTATGTGTTCTTCTCTCCGTTTTTCGTACAGAGGAGATAATTCATCATGAAGAACCTTATACGGCTGACAGACTATCATATAGATGAGATATCTGAGATTTTTAAAATTGCAGATGAAATATCAGAAGGAAAATATAAAGATTTTCTCAGAGGAAAAACTGCTGTGATGTTTTTTCCAAATAACAGCATCCGAACGAGAGTAACCTTTGAAAAGGGGATTTATCTCTTAGGCGGACAGTCTGTTTTATTTCCGACAGAAACGCTCGATAAAAAAGAAGATTTGCAGGATGTTTTCGGATACTTAAATCTTTGGGCGGATATTGTGATTGTGCGTCATAAAGATATTCATGTTCTGGAAAAAATCGCAGGATATTCCACTGTTCCGGTTATTAATGCAATGACAGATAGCAATCATCCATGTGAAATTCTTTCTGATTTGTATGCGCTTTCTAAGATAAGAAGAAATTTCAGAGAAGATAAATTCCTTTTTTGCGGAGAAAACGGAAATATAGGGTATGCCTGGAAAGAGGCGGCAGAGGTGATGGGGTTCGACCTGGAACAATGTTGCGGCAAAGGTTATGAAATCGACGGGCTGGTGTCGCATTATGATATAGAGAAAGCAGTTACCGGCAAGGATATTGTCTGTACTGATTCATTACCGGCAGATGCTCTCGCTGATTTTCAGAAATGTAAAGTTACAACGCAGGTTATGGAAAAGGCAAATAAGGGAGCAATATTAAACCCGTGCCCGCCATTTTACAGGGGAGAAGAGGTTTCTGAGGATGTTATACAATCGGATTATTTTGTGGGATATGAATTCAAGAAATATCTGTTAAAGGTACAACAGGCAATTATGATTTATTGTTTAACCCGATAAATTGTGGGGCTATTTTGGCATGGGGAGGTGACAGCTTTGATTCAATGGAATATGATGCTTTGACGGCAATGCAAATGCTTGAGGAATTAAAGGCGAGACTGTAATTTTGAGAGGAAGGAAATAAGTAGACGATTCCTTCATTATATGAATAGCAGGGAGGAAAATTATAATTATGAATAAACGAGCACCTTTCATATTATTAGCAATTCTATTTATAATTGGTTTGGCAGTTTGGGCAGAAAATAATTATATAAAAACGGCTGAAAACGGGGAATACGAAAGTATAGATGATATCAGGAAAAACGCAAAGTATACGTATGAGGAAGAGAGTAATTATTTGTATAAGGAACCGGGAGAACGAAATTATTTGTATAATAGTCCGTATGGATGGTTATATGATGAGGAGGAAGGCAATGAAAATGATACGGAATATGAATTTATTGAGTTAAAAAGCGGATATGAAAATGCAGAGTAATATATAGGGAAGCAGATTGGATAATTTGATTTTCATTTCCCCCTCCCCCCATTATTGACTTTGCCCCTTATGTACATTATAATAGAAACACACAAAAAGTATTACACACAGCACGAAAGGAGCAGTCACAGTCATGCAGATAGGAGCGGTGAGTTTCAGACCGTATATTTATAATGCAAACATGGTAAATGCGGACAGCCTTTCCCGGGTATCGTCGATTGGCGACGATTTGACTTCGGGCAGGACGGATTTTTCCGCATTATCAGATGAAAGCTTAAATGAAAATCCGCTGAAAAAGGGACAGACCGTTAATTTTAGCGACGTTCTGGAAAGGCAGATGTGGGAAGGGCGGCGGAATGCCTCCAGAATCATGAAGCCTGACGAGGTAATGGAAAATCTTGAAGAGGCGGGAGAGGCGTTCAATGATTCTGATGCGGCGGAGACGGCAGGAAGGACGAAGAACCCGGAAGAAGCCCAGGTCAGGGCGGCAGCAGCAGGCATAAGGAACTCTGCAAGGGAGTTAGGCGCTTCGGAGGTCAGGGAGGATTTTAAACCGGTCAGCGCTTTGGACAGTGCGGCTAAGAGCGCGGCGAACGGGATTGCTGACGAACGGGAGCAGATGTTCAGCGCCCAGCCGGAGAGGAATCTGTTTCAGATACAGCGGGCGATTGAGGCCTATCAGATGAATATGACGGCGTAGCAAGAAAGAATGACGGAAAAGCTGCTTAAGATTTTAGGCAGCTTTTTTTGAAAGTTGAAGGATAAACGTAAGAAGGTTGGAGGGGCGCATTATGGCAGTATACAATTTAAAAAACGAAGCAGTTGCAATTGAAATTCATTCAAAGGGAGCGGAACTGAAATCCCTTAAAAAGTTAAGCACGGGCGCAGAGTATATGTGGAAGGCCGACCCGGCTTTCTGGGGAAGGACAGCGCCGGTTCTGTTTCCTTTCGTGGGTTCGGTGAACCGGAAGGAGTACCGGACAGGGGGAAAAACCTACTCCATGAATCAGCATGGCTTTGCAAGGGATATGGAATTTGAGCTGGTTTCGCAGACGGAAAATGAGATTTGGTTTGCGGTAAATGACAATGAGGAGACGAGGGCAAGGTTTCCCTTCAAATTTGTGTTAAAAATCGGCTACCGCCTTTTGGCTGAGGGTGTGGAGGTTCTCTGGGAGGTGGAAAATCCCGGCAAAGAAGCGCTACCCTTTTCTATTGGCGCACACCCGGCTTTCAACTGTCCGATAGCGCCGGGAGAGGAAAAGTCGGACTGTTTTATTTACTTTGGCGGGCCGGACAAAGCTGCGGGCAGCTTTGCAAGCACCAGAATTCATGACGGGCTGGTGATAGACGAGAAGGACACTTATGAACTGGAAGAGGGTTATCTGGCGGTGACAGAGCATTTGTTTGACTGCGATACGCTTCTGCTTGAGGATTATCAGGTGGGTAAGGTGGCGTTATGCGGCGCGGATAAAAAGCCTTACGTCACTGTTACCATGGATGCGCCCGTTTACGGCATCTGGACGCCGGCTCACGCAGCGCCTTTTATCTGTATCGAGCCATGGTACGGCAGGTGCGACAGAGAGGGCTTTACAGGCGATTTGAAGGAGCGCGAGTGGGGAAATATTGCGGAGCCGGGAGAGGTCTGGAAGACGGCTTATCGGATTACCGTGTAGACGGCGCATCCTGGGCAAAGAAACAGACGCTTTCCGGCGGCAGGGTTCCGGCGGTCTAAAGCGTACAAAGTCAAATACCCCGCAGCAAGCTGACGGGGCATCAAACTTGCAACGCAGCAGAGCTGCGGGGTATTGACCCTCGCGGCATTCGTCAAATGGATGCTCCGCATCCGCTTGACTCATTGCTCGCGGGAATAAATGAGAAAGTATAGAGAGAAAGAGTGAAAGATTATCAATCTTTCACTCACAGGTTTGTGTCTGCGTTGCATCCACAAACTGGATATGCGCAGAAAGCAGCGCAGAAATGAGGAGAACCATGAGTAAAGAACTTGCAAAGACTTATGACCCCAAGGGGATTGAAGACAGATTATATCAGAAGTGGCTGGACAAAAAATATTTCCATGCGGAAGTGGATTATGACAAAAAGCCTTTTACCATTGTGATTCCGCCCCCGAATATTACGGGACAGCTTCACATGGGCCATGCCCTGGACAACACCATGCAGGACATTTTAATCCGTTTCAGGAGAATGCAGGGATATAACGCCCTCTGGCAGCCGGGGACGGACCATGCAAGTATTGCCACAGAGGTTAAAATTATCGAAAAGCTGAAGGAAGAAGGCATTAACAAGGAGGACCTCGGACGGGAGGGCTTTCTTGAGCGGGCATGGGAATGGAAGAAGGAATACGGCGGACGTATTATCGGCCAGTTAAAGAAGCTGGGCTCCTCCTGTGACTGGGACAGGGAGCGTTTTACCATGGACGAGGGGTGCAATAAGGCGGTAACGGAAGTTTTCTGCAAGATGCACGAAAAGGGCTGGATTTACAAGGGTAGCAGGATTATCAACTGGTGTCCGGTCTGCAACACCTCTATCTCCGACGCGGAGGTAGTGTACGAGGAGCAGGCGGGGCATTTCTGGCATATCAAGTATCCGCTGATTGAAGAAGACGGCAGCGTGAGCTCTGAAAAATTCCTGGAATTTGCCACTACAAGACCGGAGACCATGCTGGGGGATACGGCGGTGGCGGTAAATCCTGATGACGAAAGATATCGGGACATCATCGGCAAGAAGGTGATGCTTCCCATTGTAAACAGGGAAATCCCCGTGGTGGCGGATTCCTATGTGGATATGGAATTCGGCACCGGCGTGGTGAAAATCACACCGGCCCATGACCCCAACGACTTTGAGGTAGGAAAGCGTCATAATCTGCCCGAGGTCAATATTTTAAACGACGACGCCACGATTAACGAAAACGGCGGTAAATTCTGCGGGATGGACCGCTACGAGGCGAGGAAAGCCATTGTAAAAGAGCTGGACGAGATGGGACTTTTGGTCCGGGTTGAGGATTATTCCCACAATGTAGGCACGCACGACCGCTGCAAGACGACCATCGAGCCTATGATTAAGCAGCAATGGTTTGTGAAGATGGATGAGCTGATAAAGCCGGCGGTGGAGGCCGTAAAGAACGGAGATATTCAGCTGATTCCCAAAAGAATGGAAAAGACATATTATAACTGGACGGATAATATCAGAGACTGGTGTATCTCCAGACAGCTCTGGTGGGGGCACCGGATTCCCGCTTATTACTGCGATAGATGCGGGGAAGCGGTGGTAAGTAAGGAGGAACCGTCGGTATGTCCGAAGTGCGGGCATGGGCATTTCACCCAGGACCCCGACACGCTGGATACCTGGTTTTCTTCTGCTCTGTGGCCGTTTTCCACTCTGGGGTGGCCGGAGCAGACGGAGGATTTGAAATATTTCTATCCCACGGACGTGCTGGTTACGGGATATGATATCATCTTTTTCTGGGTTATCAGGATGATTTTTTCCGGCTACGAGCAGATGAAGGAAAAGCCGTTCCATACGGTTCTTTTCCACGGGCTGGTGCGGGATTCGCTGGGGCGGAAGATGAGCAAGTCTCTCGGCAACGGCATCGACCCTCTTGAAATTATAGAAAAGTACGGTGCGGACGCTCTGCGCCTTACGCTGATTACCGGCAACGCGCCGGGAAACGACATGCGCTTTTACTACGAGCGGGTGGAGGCAAGCAGGAATTTTGCCAACAAAATCTGGAACGCCTCCCGGTTTATCATGATGAATATGCCGGAGGATACGGATTTATCAAAGGCTGCTTTTGCCGATGTGCGTCTGGAGCCGGTGGATAAATGGATAATTTCAAAGCTGAACACCCTGATTAAGGATGTGACTGACAACATGGACAGCTTTGAGCTGGGGATTGCGGTGTCCAAGATTTACGATTTTATCTGGGACGAATTCTGCGACTGGTATATCGAGATGGTGAAGCCAAGGCTCTATGGCTCCGACGATGCGGAAAGCAAGAAGGCGGCTCTCTGGACGCTGCAAAACGTGCTGACAGACGCGTTAAAGCTCCTTCATCCGTATATGCCTTTTATCACGGAGGAAATTTTCTGTACCCTCCAGTCGGCGGAGGAGTCCATTATGATTTCCAGATGGCCTGTTTATCTGGAAGAAAGAAGCTTTATAAAGGAAGAAAAGGAAATTGAAATCATCAAGGAAGCGGTGAGGGGCATCCGCAATGTGCGCACGGAAATGAATGTTCCGCCCGCCAGAAAGGCCAAGGTGTTTGTGGTCAGCGAAAATGAGGAGACGTTATCCGCTTTTACAAACGGAAAGCTCTTTTTCCAGTCTTTAGCCTACGCGTCGGAGACGATGATTCAGAAAGATAAGGAAGGAATTGCGCAGGATGCGGTGTCTGTTGTGATTGCAAACGCCACGCTGTATATTCCCTTTGCGGAGCTGGTGGATATCGCTCAGGAAATTGCCCGCCTGGAGAAGGAGGAGAAACGCCTTACGGGCGAGCTTGCCAGAGTAAACGGAATGCTGAGCAACGAAAGATTTCTTTCCAGGGCGCCGGAGGCGAAGATTGCCGAGGAGAAGGAAAAGCTGGAAAAATACACCCAGATGATGAAACAGGTGAAGGTGCGCCTTGAGCAGCTGCAGGGGTGATATCCCGGGAAGCGGGGGCAGCAGTAGGAAAAAGAAGTGCGGCGGCTGATTTTTCTAATGCCGGGAACGCTTCGATATGGAGGAGAGAATGGCTTATAACGACTTTTTAACGGAAGAGGAGCGGGATGAGCTTCGAAAGGAATTAGAGGGGCTGGGCAGAAGGAAAAAGGTATCGGAGGAGGAGGCTGCGGAACCGGAGGTTTCAGACAGCCAGATTTTAAGCGACATCATTGAAGAGACAAATTCCAAGCTTCTCAGCATTGAAGAAAACGGCTCTTATGTAAAGATTTCAGCGGACAGCATGGTTGCATGGCTCTATCTTGCAGCGCCCGGCGAGGAGCGGGGCAATTATACCATGGATGAGCTGATGGGATTTCTGAAAAAAAACGGCGTGGTTACCGGATATCACCGCTCCAATCTTGCGGCTATGATAAAAAAGCATGTCTATGAGAGGGAGATTGTGGCGGCGCAGGGACAGCCGGCCATAGAAGGCAACAATGGTTTTTATGAATATATGTTTGATATGAATCCCCGGAAAGCGCCGAAGGTTTTAGCCAACGGCCGGGTGGATTACACCAACATGAGTTCCCTCCAGAATGTTTATGAGGGAGATGTGGTGGCGGTTTATCACCATGCAAAGGACGGTCAGGACGGCTACGACGTCCGCGGAAAGACAATGTTGACCAAGACAGTCAAGGAAATTGAGCCTCTCTCCGGTCAGGTTTACTGCGAGGAGGATAATCCCGACGTGTATCTGGCGGAGCAGGACGGCAAGATTGAGTTCAAAAACGGCAAGGTGGATATCCGGGCGCTCCACGAGATTAACGGCGACGTGACGCTGATTACCGGAAAGGTTGAGTTTTACGGCGACGTGGTGATTACCGGCAGCGTGGAGGCCGGCGTGGTAATCCGGGCGGGAAGAAACATTGAAATCCGGGGCAACGTGGAGGCGGTTAACCTGTTTGCCGGCGGCGACATTATTCTGGCACGGGGCATTCAGGGGGCGCAGAGAGCGAAGCTTTCCGCAAGAGGCGATATTTACGCCGATTTTATCGAGCATACGGTGGCAATGGCCGGCGGCAACGTACAGGCGAATACCATTTTGAATTCCAGAATTTCCGCCGACGGGCAGATTACCCTTACAGGGAAAAAGGGCGCCGTGATTGGCGGCTATACCCATGCCATGCGGGGAGTGACGGCCACGGAAATCGGGAATGTGGCGGAGACCAGAACGGTGGTGCACGTGGGATGCGAGAAGGAAACCTATCAGAAGATACAGAATGCCAGGACGCTGGAAGCGACCCAGGTGGAGGAACTGTCCGAGGTTTCGGATAAAATCAATTCCATCCGCCAGAGAACGAAAAAAATGGAGAAGGTCCCGGACGGTCTGGAGCTTACCTTAAAAACTCTGGAAGCCAAGGCGGTTACATTAAAGAAAGAGTTAGAGCAGAACAGGAAAGAAATCAAGAAAATGAACGACCTTTTAGAGGCGGGACGCAATTCCGAGATAGTGGTGAACGGCAATATCTACCGCGGGACGGTGGTGTGCCTTGCCCAGGCGCAGATGCCCATCGAGCGGGATACCTGTTTTATGAAATATTATCAGCAGAACGGCGTAATCGAGAGCAGCGTTATCGCCTACTCATCATCATAAGGCGCACAGGAAGGTGAAAACGGGCATATGAATACCTGTAAGGAAGCGGAAGATTATATACTTTCTATCCCCAAATTTGCCGGGAAGCATACCCTTGAAGACACAAAAGGGCTTCTTCGGCGGATTACGGGGGAGGATACAGCATCAGGCGGCGGCGCCGGGACTGAAAACGCCGCAGGCTCTCCGGGAGCTTTCGGCATAAGAAGCAAGATTATTCATATCGCAGGCACAAACGGAAAAGGTTCCGTTTGTGCTTATTTGCGTTCCATGCTTATGGCGGGCGGGTGCAGCGTGGGAATGTTTATTTCCCCCCATCTTGAAACCATGCGGGAGAGGATTTGCTTCGGAAACGACATGATTTCCGGGGAGGATTTTCTCCGGGTTTTTGAAAAGGTACGGCTGGCCGTTTCGAAGGAAAAATTTCACCCCTCCTTTTTTGAGTTCCTTTTCCTGATGGCAATGGTCTACTTTAAGGAAAAAAAGCCGGAATATGTGATACTGGAAACGGGAATGGGAGGGCGGCTTGACGCCACAAACTGTGTGGAAAAGCCGGCGGTGTGCGTGATTACCGAGATTGGATACGACCACATGCAATACCTTGGCGGTACGATTTCCGAGATAGCCGGCGAGAAAGCCGGAATTATCAAAAAGGGTGTTCCGGTGGTCTTTGTCGATAAGCGGAAGGAGAGCACGGAGGTTTTGGCCGAATATGCCAAAAAAGCGGAAAGCCCGACGATTATCATCGGAAAAGAAAGTATTTTGAATGTGAATATAAATCATAAAAGCATTGATTTTTCGCTGCATTCTGGTTATTATAGTTATGTTAGTCTTTCCCTGAATACAACGGCGCTGTATCAGACGGAAAACGCCGCTCTTGCAGTTGCGGCAGCACATGCGCTGGGGGAGGAAAGAGTCACGCCCGAAGCGGTAAGGCGGGGACTGTGGGAGGCTTTCTGGCCGGGCAGGATGGAGGAAGTTCTGCCGGGAGTTTATCTGGACGGCGCCCACAACGAGGACGGAATGGAAGCGTTTTTAAATACGGCAGGGCATATTAGCTGCGAAGGCAGGCGGCTCTTACTGTTTGGCGCTCTTACCGATAAACGCTTTAAGGCAATGATACGGATGGCGGCGGATTCGGAGCTCTTTGACGAGGTCGTGGGAACCGTTGTGGAAACGGAGAGGAGCGCTTCGGTTCGGGAGCTTGAGGAAGCCTTTGAGGGACGGGGGAAAATGCGGTGCAGCTTTTATGAGGACGCCGAGAGGGCTTACCGGTATCTGCTGGCGGAAAAGAAAGAGAAGGATGTCGTTTATGTAGCCGGTTCATTATATTTGATAGGGCAGATAAGGTCCCTTACGAGGAGAATGTGTCATGATTGATTTTGAAGAGGAATTAAAAAAATTCAGGCCGAGCCTGGAGGTTGAGGATGCGGAAGAAGCCATTAACGGACAGGATTTGGTGGATATGGTGGATATTATGATGAAGACAATGAAGAAAACCAGGACGGAAGAAGAATAAGGAGCGAGGGCATGGAGTGTTATAAGTGCGGATGCCGTTTGTCGGAATACGATTTTTGCACGGGATGCGGGGCGGACGTGGCTTTTTATAAACGAATTATGCATATGTCCAACCACTTTTACAACGACGGTCTGGAGAAGGCCACGGTACGGGATTTGTCCGGGGCGATAGTTAGCCTTAGGCATTGCCTTAAATATAACAAAAATCATATTGAAGCAAGGAATCTTCTGGGCCTTGTTTATTACGAAATGGGAGAGGTGGTCGCCGCCTTAAAGGAGTGGGTCACCAGCCAGAACATACGCCCCAAAAAGAACATTGCAAACGACTATATCAGTATGGTTCAGAGCAACCCCACAAGGCTTGATGCGATAAACCAGACCATAAAAAAATACAATCAGGCGCTGGCCTACTGCTATCAGGACAGTACGGATTTGGCTGTAATACAGCTAAAGAAGGTGCTCTCCTACAATCCCAAATTTTTGCAGGCGCATCAGCTTCTTGCGCTTTTGTATATCAACTCCGAAGAATGGGACAAGGCTCAGAGAGAGCTTTTCAAGTGCAGCCAGATTGATACCAATAACACCACGACGCTCCGTTACCAGAGGGAAGTGGAGCGTATGCTGACGCCGGAGGAATCCGGAAAGAGCGCGCCGAGGAAAGAGCTTTCGCCGGGCAAATCCGTGCGTTATCAGAGCGGAAACGAAATGATTATCCAGCCGGTGAACACCAGGGAATCCAAAGGAGTTTCCTCTCTGGTAAATCTGGGAATCGGAGTGATTATCGGTGTGGCGATTGCCTGCTTTCTGATTCTGCCGGGTCAGATTCAGAGCGCCCAGGCGGATATCAACGACGAGCTGCGGGCAGTCAGCGAACAGTCTGACGCCAAATCGGCAACCATTGACGAACTGGAACAAAAGGTACAAAAATTAGAGGAAGAAAATAAAACCCTTACAGAGGAAATTTCCACCTACCAGGTGACGGACGGCGCGCTGAAAGCCACGGATGATTTGATGATGGCCGTGGCGGCGTATGTGGAGAATCCCGAGGATTTAAAGACCGTTACCGAATATCTGGAGCAGATGGAAGCGGCGGGAGAAGGAGAGGAGGAGCAATACAAGTCGGAAGCCTATTCGGCATTGTACAAGAGCCTTAGCGACGCCGTGAGCGGCGAACTGGCGGACTATTATTATGACGCCGGATACGAGAGTTTTACCGCCCGGGATTACGAGGCGGCCATCCCGAACCTCCAGAGAGCCTACCAGAACGACGACAGGAATGTGAACGCGTTGTTTTACATGGGACTTAGCTGCTACAGAAGCGGGCATTACAGCGAAGCAAAGGAGGCTTTTGCAGAGGTAATTGACAAGTTCCCGACCACAAACAGCGCAAGTCAGTCAAGAACCTACCTGGCGGAAATCAATAATATGGAACAATAGGTATAAAACACGAAAGAGAACAGACAGCGGGTTTGTTCTCTTTTTTTCTCATAGATTAAACAGGAAAAGGGGAATTAATTATGGAAGAAAATTTCAAGGTGATTGACAATTATCTGATGGTGAAAATGCCCGAGGAGGTGGACCATCACAAATCGGTTTTTATCAGCAGGGCGGCCGATGAGTACATAATGAAAGAGGGCGTGGGAAACGTGGTTTTTGATTTTGAGGACACGCGCTTTATGGACAGCTCGGGAATTGGAATTATTATCGGGCGGTACAAAAAGATATCCTATTTCGGGGGAAAGGTATTTGCCATTAACACCGATGCAAGAATAAAGAGGACTCTGATGATTTGCGGCTTACATAAGGTAATAGAAATCATGGAATGAGAAAATTTTACTTAAAAAACAATGAAAGGAAAAGAAAATGAAGACAGGACAGAAAATGGAAAAGAAAAAGATTAAGAGGACAAGCCAGAGAAATGAAATGGAGATTACCTTTGACGCGCTTTCGGAAAACGAGTCCTTTGCCAGAGTCACGGCGGCTGCCTTTGTGGCGCCCTTAGACCCTACGATGGAAGAAATTTCAGATATCAAGACAGCAGTCTCGGAGGCGGTGACAAATTCCGTCATTCACGGCTATGACGATGAGTTTATGAAAAGCAATCAGATAGAAGGCCCGGGAAAAATCTACATGCATTGTCTGATAGAAGAGGACGTGCTGCACATAGAGGTCAGGGACACAGGCAAGGGCATCGAGAATATCGAGCAGGCAATGGAGCCTCTTTATACCTCAAGGCCGGATATGGAAAGGTCGGGAATGGGTTTTTCCTTTATGGAGGCGTTCATGGATGATTTGGAGGTCATTTCAAAGCCGGGCTGCGGCACAGTGATACTGATGAAAAAGAAAATGGGAGTTACGTCATGGATTGAACAAGAGGAATAGCCTATGTCGGAGAATGCAGTACTTATCAGGAAAGCACAGTCAGGAGAAAAGAAAGCAAGAGAAGTACTGATAGAACAGAATCTGGGGCTGGTGCATCATATCGTAAAGAGGTTTCTGGGGAGAGGCTATGATGCGGAGGATTTATTTCAGATTGGCGTGATTGGACTGATAAAGTCCATAGATAAATTTGACACCAGCTATGACGTGAAGTTTTCCACCTATGCCGTTCCTCTGATTACCGGGGAAATCAAACGTTTCCTGCGGGATGACGGGATGGTGAAGGTGTCCCGGACCTTAAAGGAAAACGGAATGAAGGTCAGGTATGCAACGGAGAGGCTGGGTAATAAGCTGAACCGTGAGCCTACCCTTGCGGAGGTGGCAAGGGAGGCCGCGCTCACCGACGAGGAAGTGGTGATGGCCATGGAAGCCAACGTACAGGTGGAATCCATCTACAAATCGGTTTACCAGAATGACGGCAATGAAATTTTTCTTGTTGACCAGCTTGCGGACGAGAAGCAGAACGAGCAGGAGCTGGTCTTGAACCATATGGTACTCAGTCAGCTTATCAGCGGCCTGCCGCAAAAGGAACAGAAGCTGATTAAGCTTCGCTACTATCAGGATAAGACCCAGACCGAGGTGGCGAAGGTGCTGGGCATCAGCCAGGTTCAGGTGAGCAGGCTGGAAAAGAAGATTCTGCTGGATATGCGGCAAAAGATGGGAGAGCGAAGTTAACAGGGAGGATTTTGCGTTAAGGCAGCTTTGAAAGGGGCTGCTTTTTTGCTGCTTGCGTCATATGGATTTGAAGGAAGGATTGATAAAATGACAGACAAAGTTAAAAAACGTGATATAATAAGTCATACTTATCAGATGTCAAAGCACAGAGGGAGAATAGAATGACAAAGTATGAAAAAGCGGTTGCTTTATGGCAGAAGAAAAACATAATGACGGACGCGCAGCTGGCGGAGGCGTTGAACGGACGCAGCATTGCCTTTGCTTATCATTCAGGAAAAATCGAAAACGAGAAGGTTACCTGGCATGATACCAGAGAAATTTTTGAACACGACGGGGTGACGGCTTATACAGGGGATTTACGCACATTGTTTGAAATCCGCAATGCAAAGGATGCGAATGAATTCTTTTTGACAGCGTTTCAGGAAAAGCGCCCTCTGGACGAGATATTTATCAGGCAGATGCAGGGATGCCTGACAAAGAATACTTATGATACGAGAAGATGGCAGTTAGGAGAACGTCCCGGCGAGTACAAACTTCACGATTACGTGACTGGAAAAGAAGAAATCGGAGCGGCTGCCGAGGATGTGCAGGAGGAAATGGCGGAGCTGCTTCTGGAGCTTACGGAGGTGGAGGAGAAGAATGCTTTGACTGCCGCGGCATATTTCCATGCAAAATTTGAAAATATCCACCCTTTCGCCGACGGCAACGGGCGCGCAGGGCGGCTGGCAATGAACTATTTTCTTGTGATGCATGCTCATCCGCCAATTATTATCCATGAAGAAGACAAAAAAGATTACTATACGGCACTGGAAGCGTGGGACAGCAGTCAGAATCTTACCCCGCTTTGCAGCTTTTTGAGAGAGCAGACAGCGAAAACATGGGAAAAGCAGGTTGCGCGGGCGGAGAAGAAAGCGCAGATATAACTTCCCGGCCGCTCTGAAAGCGGGACTTTGCGGTCTGCCGAAAAATACGAAAGGAGCAATATTAAAATGAAAGAAATCATATTAGGAACCGTCGGCTCGGGCGCTATCGTACATTCCATACTCGACAACGTAAAAATCACGGAGGGCATCCGTCTGGCGGCGGTGTATTCAAGAAGCATGGAAAAGGGCTGTATGCTTGGGTCGGAATACGGGCTGGATAAAAATAAGGTATATACGGCTTTTGACGCCTTTCTGACGGACGGGGAAATGAATACGGTTTACATTGCCTCGCCAAATCTCCTGCACTACGAGCAGGTGAAAAGGGCGCTGCAGGCGGGAAAGCACGTAATTTGTGAGAAGCCCTTCTGTACCGGGGCAAAGCAGGCCCGGGAGCTCGCCGCCCTGGCAAAAGAAAAGCGTTTGTTTCTGGCGGACGCCACGCCCACGGCATATCTTCCTAACCTTGAGGCGGTAAAAAGCGCGCTTTTGCAAATCGGAAAGGTGAAGCTTGTGCTGGGGAATTACAGTCAGTATTCCGGCCGTTACGACCGGCTTAAGGCGGGGGAGGTGCCGAACGTTTTCAACCCGCAGTATGGCGGCGGGGCTTTGATGGACATTAACTATTATAATGCGTATCTGAATGTGGCGCTTTTTGGAAAGCCGGAAAAGGTGGTGTATTTCCCTAATATTTATGAAAATCTGGCGGACACGTCAGGAATTTTGGTGATGCTCTATGACGGATTTGTGAGCGAGTCGGCGGGGGCAAAGGACACCTTTGGCGTGAATTCCTTTCAGATTGAGGGAGAGAAGGGCTACATTTATGTAAAAGACGGAAGC
The DNA here is from genome assembly GCA_910577275.1 of uncultured Lachnospiraceae bacterium. Lineage (GTDB taxonomy): Bacteria > Bacillota > Clostridia > Lachnospirales > Lachnospiraceae > Suilimivivens. The sequence goes on along the minus strand of CAJTMW010000007.1, from coordinate 128,805 downwards.
AACGGGATTGCCGAAGTGCGCATAGTCACGAAGGATTCAGAGAAAACCGTTAACCGGCAGGAGAATCCTGACAGGTGGTTTTACGAGGTTTCGGCGCTGACGGGGCTTTTGCTGAATGACGATTACGAGGCTGTTTACCGGGGGCTTGCCGTTATGGAGCAGACGGTGGAGGTTCTTGAGGAGGCAAGGAAAGGAGCGGGCATCTACTTTCCGGGGGAGAGATAATGCAGAAGGCCTTTTCCCCGATACTTCATAATTTACCTCTTGACAAAGGGGGCTTACTACCGGTAAGGTGAAGTATATTAATATTACACAGGGTGAAAAACGATGAACAAAAGAAAATTAAAAAGTATTTTACCGTTTCTGTTGTGCATGGTTATTTTTTTGCAGTCAGGTTTTGGAGCATGGGCATCAGAGACGGAGGACACGGTTTCTATTGATGAGACAGAAGATGAGGATACCGGTCAGGGAGATGACCAAACCGGTCAAGATGAAGATACAGATACAGAGGATGAAGACGGGGACCCAAAAGACGGAGAGGAATCGGAGCCTGATGAGGATTCCGAAGAGGACGAGGAGCTTTGGGCATACATAAGACAGGCGCAGGAAGATTTGGAAAATCTTGCCGGGGAAGAAAACCTGATGGCGCTTGTTTATCTCTGCGACAGCTATGATGTGAAGGCTACGGCGGATTTTGACGGGGAGACGGTAGCCAGTATCCCCTCGGGCGCCATGACGGTTATTAAAGGGGTGGAAGTGGATGATGATTTCAACCTCTGGTATCAGGTGGCTTTTGAAAAAGGCGGGACGGCCTTCAAAGGCTATGTGCTGCGGGATTATCTGGCCTATTCCAACGAGCATTTTCTGGAATGGGAGGATACCTATTTCCCCAAAACGGCTATGTTTGCCGCCGCAGGTGGATATCCCGATATCGAGCAGTTTCCGGCTTCCTATCAGGATAAGCTGATTCGCTTAAAACAGGCCCACCCCGACTGGATTTTTGTAAGGCAGAATACCGGACTGGACTGGTCAAGAGTGGTCAGGGAGGAATGCTATAAGGACAGAAGCCTGGTACACAGCAGCAAGGGGGAGGCATACCGCAGGGAGCAGCACAGCCCCGGCTGGTATTATGCCTCTGAGCAGGCGGTAAAATACTATCTGGACCCCAGAAATTTTCTGGACGAGGCCAGAGTTTTTCAGTTTGAACAATTGACTTATAATCCTTCCTATCATTCCAAATCGGCGGTGCAGAATATATTAAAGAGCACTTTCATGAAAGGGGAGGTGCCGGGAGCCGGCATGTCCTATGCAGACGCCTTTTTTCAGATAGGCGTGTCCTTAAAGGTAAGCCCCTTTCATCTGGCATGCCGGGTTTATCAGGAGCAGGGAGAGGGGAAGTCTCCTCTGATTTCCGGGAATTATACGGAAGTGCCGGCATATAAGGGCTATTATAATTATTACAATATCGGAGCTTCCGGCACAACAACAAAACAGGTAATTGAATCGGGGCTGGCAAGGGCCGTCAAGGAAGGGTGGAACTCCCACTATGCGTCTTTGAAGGGCGGAGCAGGGATTATTGCAAAAAATTATATCCTGAGGGGACAGGATACCCTGTATCTGCAGAAATTTGATGTGGATGGCAGCGACGGTACTTTATTTACCCATCAGTATATGCAGAATATTTCGGCTCCCGAAACGGAGTCTTCCATGGTGAGAAGGGCTTATGTGGAAACCGGTTCCCTGAACAATTCCTTTGTGTTTAAGATTCCGGTTTACGACAATATGCCTTCTTCGGCATGCCCTGTGCCCGGCCAGAGTGCGGCGACCGAAAAGCCCACGGCAACGCCGACGCAAAAGCCTACAGCGACGCCCACATTGAAGCCCACGGCAACGCCGACGCAAAAGCCTACAGCGACACCAACATTGAAGCCCACGGCGACACCCACGCTAAAACCTACATCGACACCCACATTGAAGCCCACGGCGACACCCACGCTAAAGCCGACTGCGACGCCGACCGAAAAGCCCACGGCAACACCTACGTTAAAGCCGACTGCGACGCCGACCGAAAAGCCCACGGCGACACCGACGACGAAGCCCGCAGCGATACCGTCATCGATGCCGACATGGGAGCCTATACCAACGGAAACGCCTGCAGCCACGGCAAAGCCTGCGGCAACGCCAACGGATAAACCGGCGAAGCCGACTGAGAAGCCGACGGGCAGACCAACAACGAAACCGACATCGACTCCTGTGGTCAATCCGACGGTGAAGCCTGCGGAAAAGCCCACAGCGAAACCGACGACAGTTCCGAATGATGATTCTGCGGCAACGGCTGCGCCGACTGCAACGGTCAAACCGACATCAAAGCCGACTGAGAAGCCGACAGTTAAGCCGACAAATACTCCTGCGGCAGAGGCAACAGCGAAGCCAACAGGCATGCCGACAGCGAAGCCGGAGTCCACGGCAAGCCCCTCGGTTACGGCTGCGCCAAAGGCAACGCCGACCGCGACACCCGGGGCGGCATCTACTCAGAAGCCTGAAGCGGCGTCAACAACAGCGCCCACCGCAGCGCCCGGCTCCGATAATAAGCCCGTGACCCCGGCGCCTGCAGACAGGCCGGAACAAAATGAAAATAATGCCCCGGACAATGAGAACGGGTCAGGCGGCAATGAGAACCGGGAACAGAATAATAACGACAATAGCGATAATAACGGACAGGGCGGCAGCGGACAGCAGATTCCGTCAACACCGGCGGCGACGGGTACTGCTGATAATCCTCCGGCCGGCAGTTCTGAAAATTCTCCGGCAGATGCGGCAGGCAATACCTCGTCTTCCGGTATCAGGATAACGGCTCAAACGCCGAAGCCTCATACTCTTTCTGACGACAGGGAGAGCGTTACCATGGATATGAGCAAGGCAGGCATGATTTATGCGGAGACCCTGAAACAGATTAGCGAACAGGGAACGGAGGTTGTGCTTAAGGTCAGCGATAATGCAAGCTGGACAATTGACGGAAGCCAAATAAATGCGGAGGAATTCAGCGATATCGACCTGAAAGTGACATTAGGCGACGGCCGGATACCGAAAGACAAGCTGAAAATACTGACTGAAAATGAGCAGTATGTGGAAATGTCCCTTGCCCACGACGGAGATTTCGGATTTACGATGCAGCTTTCCGTAAAACTGGAGGATGCAAAAGCCGGCCAGTATGCGAACCTGTTTTATTACAACGAGGAGGCGGAGGCTTTTGAATTTATGTGCGCCTCTGAAATCAGCAGCGCAAAGGAAGCGTCATTTGCGTTTTCACACGCTTCCGATTATGTGATTATCATCAGCGATAACACGAAAGAAAATCTGCTGGCGGAAAAGGCGGAGAAATTTGAGCAGGCAAGAATACAGGAAATCGAGACGATGGCTCTGGCAAAGGAGGAAACGCCGGCGAAAGAACCGGTGAAAGCGGCGGCAATCATTGCGATTATTCTGCTTGCCAGCGCGGCGGTGGGAATTGCGGTTTACCTGATTGTGAAAAGGAAGGACGAGGAATAATTCCTTCAAGGATAATTTCAGGAACATAAAAATGAAAGGGTCGCAAAATCATTAAATGAGATGATTTTGCGACCCCTTGTATGTAAACAGGAGGTATCCTGTTATGATTAGTCGAAGCCGGTCGGCACCGCCTTTCAGCACCGGCGGCTTCTTTTATTCCGTAAACCCCTCTGCAAAGAGCGGGCGTTTGGTTGAAAGCGGCTCGCATCTTGAGCCGTTTGCTATAATTATACTCTACTATATATTTGTGTCTAAAGTGTTGCTGAAATAGAAATAAAATCTTAAATATCAATTAAAATTGCATTTATTTCCTAATTTGCCGTTTTATGGAAAGGCGGCATCACAAATAATTTGCAAAAACTTCCGCAATCCGGTAATATTTGTATAGGAAAGCTCAGCCGGCATGGCTGAGCCGCAAAAGCAGCGCGGAAACGAGGAGAAGTATGAGAAGGAAAGACAGGGAAATCAGGGAATTTGAAGAAATCATCAAGGTAATGGAAAGGTGCGAGATATGCAGGCTGGCCTTCCATGACGGCGAATATCCGTATATTGTACCGCTTAATTTCGGAATGCGGACGGAAAACGGAAAAATTACGCTTTATTTCCACAGCGCGCCGGAAGGAAAAAAATACGGTCTTATAGCCGCAAACAGCAAAGTCTGCTTTGAGATGGACTGTTCCGCAAGGCTGGCGCTTCTTTTAGAAGAGGGAAACTGCACAATGGAGTATGAAAGCGTGATTGGGCAGGGCGTTGTATCGCTTTTGCCGGAAAGCGAAAAGGAGGAGGCGCTGAATCTTCTGATGAGCCATTACCGCGGGACGGATTTTCCCTACAATAAGGCGGTCATCCCGCGGACCGCGGTATTCAAGCTGACTGTGGAATCCTGCACGGGAAAAAGGCGCACGGTCAAAAGCGGCAGAAAGAGCGATAAAAGCGGGCTGCGGCTGGTGCGTCCTTCCATGGACTATGGGGAGGCGATTATGGCTTACCGGCAGGAGTTTCTCGACAATGGCCCCGAGGAAAACATGGGCGGCACGGGAAGCCTCAGGGACTGCGTAAGCGCGGAGGAATGGATAAAGGATGTGGATGCCATGCGGAACCGTGCAACCTGTCCGGCGTCTTTGGTGGACTCTGATATTTATCTTGCCGTCCGGGAGGCGGACAATAAAATCGTGGGGGTGATTGAGCTTCGCCATCATATCAACCATCCGGTTTTAAGCCTGTGGGGCGGGCAGATTGGGTATTGCGTAAGGCCATCGGAGAGAAGAAAGGGGTATGCAAAGGAAATGCTGCGTCAGGCGCTTTTTCTGTGTAAGGCATACGGGCAGGACAGGGTACTGATTACCTGCGACGAAAGCAATTTTGCAAGCGAAAGGACAATCCTCTCGGGAGGCGGCGTCTATCAGCAGAGCGTCTGGTCGGAGGAATTGCAGGCAAATATGAAGCGGTTCTGGATAACATTGTGAGCAGTTGCGAAACCATAAATAAGGAGAAACGAAAATGGAAAAAGAGAAACTGAAAGCATTACTGGACGACATGTCCCTCAAGGAAAAGGCAGACCAGATGCTGCAGCTTATGGGCGCGTTTTATCAGGAGGACATGGAAGGGATTTTAACCGGCCCGGCAAGAGACATGGGAGTGGGGGAGGAGGATATACAGCTTGCGGGCTCTATCCTTGGCACCTACGGCGCGGGAAAGCTGAAAAAGCTGCAGAAGGAATACATGGAAAAGCAGCCCCACCATATCCCCATGCTGTTTATGATGGATGTGATTCACGGAATGAAAACCGTTTTCCCCATGCCCCTTGCTCAGGGAGCGGCTTTCGACCCGGAGCTGTCGGAGAAATGCGCTGCGGCAGCGGCAAAGGAAGCGGCGGTCAGCGGACTGCACGTGACCTTTTCCCCTATGGTGGATTTGGTGCGGGACGCCAGATGGGGGCGGGTCATGGAGTCCACCGGAGAGGACCCTTACTTAAACAGCAGGCTTGCGCAGGCGCAGGTAAAAGGATTCCAGGGGGAGGATATGGGCGCGCCCTACAAGGTATGCTCCTGTATCAAGCATTTTGCGGCCTATGGCGGCGCTGTGGCGGGCCGGGATTACAATACGGTGGAGCTTTGCGAGCATACGCTCCGGGATTTTTATCTGCCCTCCTATAAAGCGGGAATTGATGCGGGAGCGGGCATGGTGATGACTTCCTTCAACACCATAAACGGGATTCCTGCGAGCACCAACAAGTGGCTTATGAGGGATGTTCTTCGGAAGGAAATGGGATTTGACGGCGTGCTGATTTCCGATTTTTCCGCCATTCTGGAAACCGTTGCCCACGGTTACAGCAAAGACGAGGCGGACGCGGCCAGGAAGGCTTTGGAAGCCGGGGTGGACATTGACATGATGACCAGCGTATATTCCGCAAATCTCTGTAAGCTTGTGGAGGAGGGCGTCGTGGACGAGACTCTTATCGACGAGGGCGTGATGAGAATCCTGGAGCTGAAAAACAGGCTGGGGCTTTTTGAGAATCCCTACAAGGATGCGGACGAGGAGGAAGAAAAGACGGTGATTTTGTGTAAGGAACACAGAAACCTGGCAAGGGAGGCGGCAGGCAAGTCCTTTGTGCTTCTGAAAAACGAGGGGCTTTTACCGGCGGCTCTGGACAAAAAGACGGCTTTCATCGGCCCTTACACAGATAATAAGGAAATTATCAGCAGCTGGGCAATCCTTGGGGACGTGGCAAGCTGCGTGACGATAAAGGAAGCTGCGGAAAAGGTATTTGACATGAGCCGGACAACCTTCCATCCCGGCAGCCCTGTTCTCAGCGAAAGGGAGCTGAAAGGACTGGTGGGATTCGGCCCCGGAAAGCCCGTGAGCGTATCGGAGGCAGAACAGGAAAAGCTGCTGCAGGAGGCGGTGGAGGCCGCAAAGGAAGCGGAGATTGTGATTATGCCCTTAGGCGAGCATTATCTGCAAAGCGGAGAGGCTACCAGCCGCGGGATGATTGACCTTCCCGAAGTCCAGATGAGGCTTTTGCGGGAAGTGGCAAAAGTGAATGAAAATATCGTGGTGGTGCTTTTTACAGGCAGGCCGCTGGATTTGCGGGAGGTAAGCCGTATCGCCAAATCGGTGCTTGTGGTATGGCTGCCCGGCACGGAAGGCGGGGCGGCAGCGGTGGATGCGCTGACCGGGAAGGTGAATCCTTCAGGAAAGCTTCCCATGAGCTTCCCTTATTGCGTAGGCCAGATTCCGGTGCATTATAATGCGTATTCCACAGGAAGACCGGACAATGTGGGCGAAGCGAGATTCCGTTCCAAATACATAGATATTCCAAACGAGCCCCTGTATCCTTTCGGCTACGGCTTAAGCTACACGAAGTTTGAAATCTCGCCTGTAAAGCTTGACGGCGATGTGGTGACGGATGAAAAAGCGGTCACGGCAAGGGTGACGGTGAAAAATACGGGAGAAAGAGCGGGAACGGAAGTGATTCAGCTTTATCTTCAGGATATCGCCGCCAGCGTGGTGCGCCCTGTGAGGGAGCTGAAAGGCTTTGTGAAAGCGGAGCTGGAGGCAGGAGAGGAGAAGGAAATCACCTTTGTAATCGACGAGCCTATGCTGCGGTTCCTCCGCGCCGACGGTACGGCAGGAAGCGAGGAGGGAGAATTCAACCTCTTTATCGGAAACAGCAGCGATACGGAAAACCGGGCAAAATTCAGATACGAGGCCTGACTGCGGCAGACGTTTTTTATGCACAGGGGCGCGCAGAGGAAGATGCTGCTTCTTGCGCCCCGTGCGGCGAGCAGGGGGAGAATAAACTTCCCCTGCTCGATTATTTGCACCTTTATCTATGTTTTTTGTATAATTATTTGCACCTTTTGACGATTTGACAGTTTGATTTCGATGCCTTTAAACTTTAACCAGGAAGAAAACATTGCAAAAACCACATAAAAAAGTGTAACCTCATCTGCTGAGGTTACACGGTCTTAAATATTTTTTGCTTTTTCCCTTATGGAATCCCGGTATTCCTTGGGGGTTGTCCCGATATATTTTTTAAAGGTCTTGGTGAAATAATTCACATCGGGAATCCCGCAGTACTGGGCGATGGCCTGAATCTGCATGGAGGTAGTGTTCAAAAGGGAAACGGCGTGCTTAATCCGCTTTCCGTTCACGTATTCCGTGAGGGTGCTCCCGGTCTCTTTTTTAAACAGTGTGGACAGGTAGCTGGAATTTACATTCAGAAGCCTTGCCTGGCTGTTGAGGCTTAAATCCGCGGTCAAATCCGAGTCAATCTGGGTTAACACCTTTTGAACCAGCAGGGAATACCCTTTCATGGAATGGTTCTGCACCAGCAGGCAGTAATTATGTATCATGTCCCGGCTTAAGGCGTCTACTGCCTTAGGGGAAACGCAAAGCTCTATTTTTTTGGCATACTTCGTTGACATCCTGTCAATATAAAGAGGATGGACTGCCGCTGATTCCGCCGCTTTTCGAAGGAGCGTGTTTAAGACGATAGTGTAGTTTTTCTTATCGCGCAGGGAATCGGTAAGGCGCTGTTCCATCTGGCGGGAGCTGAAAGCGTTAAGGAAAACGTCCGCCTTGTGGATTTGTCCCGAGGCCACCGCCTTTATGAGCTCGTTTTCATCGGCATAGCGCTTCTCAAGCACTTTCATGGATAAAAAGGGCTCGGCCGGCTTCTGGATATGCAGCTCCGCGTTTGCCAGCTCATATTTACCTATAGTGATATCCGAAATATCCTGGAGGGAAAAGTTATCCTCGCTTTTCCACAGGGTTGTCCCTAACGTGTATAAAATGGTAAAAAGCGTGCTTTCATCACGCAGAAGAGGCACTTCCTGATAATATTTTTCTAGCTGCAGGAGTGTTTCGGGAGGATAGGAAAACCTGCCGTAGGTTTTCAGAAGAATATCCGGCGTGATAACGGTCAGGGTATAGGGACCAATGATTGCAAAAAGGTTTTCTTCCTCCGGAATCCGAAAAAAGATATAGTAACACAAAGAAAAATCCTCAACCCGGTAAATCGTGTTAGGACGGCATATGGTCTCAAGTCTTTTAAAAAATTCAGGATATTCAAAATCTGGTACAAGCAACTGGCGAAGTCCGAAATCCAAAGGATAGGCAGGAGACTCCGGGGAACCTTCAACCGTAACAAATGACAAATGGAAATTGCCTAAAAGTGTTTTTACAAAATTAATCTCTGTTTCATATTTCATAAAATTCACCCTTATTATTTTGTTATTTCTATTTTGGTACATAATCCGTAAAAAATCAAGGAATCCTAAAAATAGTTATATAAATCCTAAAAATCATCACTATAAAAGGGTATACAAACAAATTATAATATTTAAATAAAAAATGTAAAATTTAACATAAAATTAATATGGTTGATTTGTTAAGAATCAACAAAAATTAGTAAAAATCAATCAATGACCGGCATGTTTGACAGGATAAAATGGCAAATATGCCGGATGTTATAGAAGCAGTAAGACCTGCAGCAGGCGGAAAACCTTTATTTTGGACGGATTTCGGTCTTTCAGGGGGTGACCGCCGGGTGCGCAGCAAAAATAAGGAGGAAAGAACAATGCGGAATTTAATTAACCTGAACAGGGGCTGGCGTTTCATAAAAGAGGATGCCGGACTGCCGGAGCATCTGCCGGAGAGTTGGGAAAAGGTTGACCTTCCCCACAGCTGGAACGCCATTGACGGCCAGGACGGGAACGGAAGCTATGCCCGGCAAAAATGCTGGTATGCCAGGAGCTTTGAGACGCCCGGACAGCCCCTTGGCGGCGGAAGGGTTTACGTGGAGGTTCTGGCAGCAGGACAGCAGGCGTCCGTTTATGTAAACGGCCGGGAAGCGGTTTACCATGAAGGCGGTTATTCCGCGTTCCGTGCGGACGTTACCGATTTGTGCAAAGAAGACGGGGAAAATCTTCTGGTGATTGCCTGCAGTAATGAGAGTAAAAGCAATGTGTATCCTCAGGCGGCGGATTTTACATTCTACGGCGGTTTGTACAGGGGTGTAAATCTTATCAGCGTGCCGGAGGTTCATTTTGATTTGGACTATTACGGGGGCCCGGGATTCCAGGTTACTCCCAAAACGTGTGTGGGCGGAGGGGCTACCTTTGAGTGCGCCTCATGGGTGGCAAACCCGGACGAGAACTTTACGGTAATGTATTCCGTAAAGGATGCCGGCGGAAGGGAAGTTGCAGCCGCAGTACGCCCGGCGGACGATACAAAGGTGACTCTTTATGTTGCCGACGCGGTAAGGTGGGATATTGACAATCCCTATCTTTATACGGTTACGGCAACCCTGCTGCGCCGAAACGAGGCCTGGGACGAGGTCAGCGCAAGAGTGGGCGTGCGCAGCTTTTCCTGCGACCCGGAAAAGGGCTTTATTATTAACGGCGTGAAGGTGCCTCTCCGGGGCGTGAGCCGTCATCAGGACAGGATGTACAAGGGCAATGCGCTCACGAAGGAAGACCATTACGAGGACGCAAGGCTGATTAAGGAGCTGGGGGCGAACACTATCCGTCTGGCCCATTATCAGCATTCCCAGGATTTTTATGACGCCTGCGACGAGCTGGGTTTTATTATCTGGGCGGAAATTCCCTTTATCAGCGTGATGAGCAAGGACCCGGCTGCCCATGAGAACTGCATCAGCCAGATGAAAGAGCTGATTATCCAGAATTATAACCACCCGTCCATCTGCTTCTGGGGAATCTCCAATGAAATCTTAATCGGCGGAATTTCCGATAAGCTGGTGGAAAATCATAAAGAATTAAACGCCCTTTGCAAGGAGCTTGACAAGACAAGGCTTACCACCATTGCCCATGTGACAATGACGCCTGTTGACGGCCCCATGCACGGCATTACCGACGTGGAAAGCTATAACCATTACTTTGGCTGGTATGGCGGAAAGATGGAGGACAACGGTCCCTGGCTTGACAATTTCCACAAGGTCCATCCCGAAATCTGCCTTGGCGTGTCTGAGTACGGATGCGAGGGGGTTATTACCTATCACGGACCGAATCCGGCCTGCAAGGACTATAGCGAGGAGTATCAGGCGTTGTATCACGAGCATCTGGCAAAGGTCTTTGACGAGCGTCCGTGGTTATGGTCTACCCATGTGTGGAACATGTTTGATTTTGGCTGCGCGGCCCGGGACGAAGGCGGCGTGAGAGGAAGAAATAACAAGGGTCTTATGACCATAGACCGCAAGACGAAAAAAGACAGTTATTTTGTATATCAGGCATATTGGAGCAAGAAGCCCATGGTTCACGTATCGGGACGGCGTTATGCGCAGCGTGCCGGTGAAACCACTGAAATCAGGGTGTATTCCAACCAGCCCGAGGTGGCTTTGTATCTGAACGGAAAATTAGTGGAAGAAAAGTCCGCCGATAAGGTGTTTGTATTTACCGTGGCTTTAAATGATGGATTTAACGTTGTCACGGCCGCTGCCGGCGATTTGAGAGACAGTATAACATTGGAAAAAGTGGAAAAAGAACCCTCCATCTATGTGCTTCCCGAAGTGAATGAAAGAGCCGAAGGCGTGGCAAACTGGTTTAAGCTGGTAGGCGATTTGGACTTAAAGGCGCCCATGCAGTTCCCTGAGGGGAAATACAGCATCAGGGATACGGCGGAAGAAATTTCCAAATCTCCCGAAGCGCTGGAAATTCTCACAAATGCAATGAGGCTTACGCTGAATATGAGGGTTGCTCCCGGCGAGGGCATGTGGGATATGATGAAGAGCATGACACTTGAGAAGGCTCTTGAAATGGGCGGAACCATGGTGCCCGAGGGCTTTGCCGAGAGTATCAATGCAAAATTAACGGAAATTGACAAGAAATAAATCCTGGCGGTTTTTCCTGCGGGCGCTGCCAGGGTTTGTGAGGTGTACCCTGGCGGCGGCCGGCTATATGAAAGGCCACATTGTCCGGCAAAAGCAGGCGGTGTGAAGGCGCAAGGTTTTTTCGGCGCGGCTCGCGGGAATAACGGTAAAGGAGATAAGACTTGTGGCAAAAAAATTGAATAATTCTTATCCGGCATTCGGGATGAGAGATAAGCTGGGCTATATGTTCGGCGATTTTGGAAATGATTTTACTTTCATTTTATCGTCGTCGTTCATGATGAAGTTCTACACCGATGTGATGGGAATTTCTGCCGGAGTGATTGGCGTCCTTATGATGGCTGCCCGTTTTGTGGACGCAGTCACCGATGTCACCATGGGACAGCTGGTGGACAGGGCAAGGCCCACAAAGGACGGCAAATTCAAACCCTGGCTGAAACGTATGTGCGGGCCTGTGGCAATCGCTTCGTTTCTGATTTACCAGTCGGGATTTGCCGGTATGAGTTATGGATTCAGGGTGGCATGGATGGCGGTTACCTATATTTTATGGGGCTCCATCTTTTACACCACAGTGAATATACCGTACGGCTCTATGGCCTCCGCAATTTCCGCGGATGCAAAGGACCGGGCGGAACTTTCAACCTGGCGGACCATCGGAGCCACGTTAGCCGAGCTGGTAATCGGGGTGGGAACGCCTCTTGCGGCATATGTGACGGTAGACGGCAATACGGTTCTCTCGGGACCCCGTATGACGATAATTGCAGGCGTATTCAGCGTTCTGGCCATTATCTGCTACCTGCTTTGCTTTCATCTGGTGAGAGAGCGCGTGCCGGTGGAGGCCAACCGAAACAGGCTTGACGTGGGGCGGCTTTTAAAAAGCCTTGCCGCCAACAGAGCGCTCATCGGCATCATTGCAGCGGCAATCCTGCTTCTGCTCGGAATGCTGGGGATGCAGGGCATGGCGGGATATGTGTTTCCCAATTATTACGGTTCCGCCACGGCGCAGTCGCTGTCGTCCTTTACCAGCAGCGCGGCGATGCTGCTTGTATGCGCGCCCTTTGCAGCAAGGCTGGCTACAAAATTCGGTAAGAAAGAGCTTTCCGTGGTGTCCTGTGCGTTCGGCGCTTTCGTCTATGCCGTCTGTCTGACAGTGCGTCCTGCAAATGTTTATGTGTATGTGGTATTCTTTACGCTGGCATATATCGGGCTTGGTTTTTTCAATACGATTATCTGGGCCATGATTACGGACGTCATCGACGACGCGGAGGTGAAAAACGGCTTCAGGGAGGACGGAACCATTTATTCCGTGTACTCCTTTGCGAGAAAGCTTGGCCAGGCCTTTTCCTCCGGTATGACGGGGGCTCTGCTGACCATGATTGGCTACAGCCAGGAAACGGCTTTTGATGAAAACGTAATTAACGGGATTTTTAACCTGTCCTGCATTATTCCGGCAATCGGACTTTCCGCGGTAGCCCTTGCGCTGTGGTTTATTTACCCGCTGAATAAAAAGAAGGTTCTGGAAAACAGCGCGGAGCTGGCAGGGCGGAGAAAAAACATGGAACTGTAAAAACATCCTGACAGAAGGATTTGCAGACGCAAAGCGGCTGAAAATTCTTTCAGACCAGGGTGGAGAAAGAACAGTTGTGGAATTATAAACAGGGGGAGTATATTTGAGCAAGTTATCAGAATATAAAAAGAAAAAGGACTTTCTTATCTGCGTGGACAGCGACGGCTGCGCCATGGATACGATGGATATCAAGCATATCCGCTGCTTCGGCCCCTGCATGGTGGCGGAATGGGGACTGGAAGCGTGGAAGGAAGAAATATTAAAGCGCTGGAACGAGATTAATCTGTACACCATGACCAGAGGAATCAACCGCTATAAGGGTCTTTCCATGGCGCTTACGGAAATCAACGAAAAATATACGGAAATAGAGGATTTGGATTCCCTTACGGACTGGGCGGAGAACAGCCCGGAGCTGTCTAACGGGGCAATCGAGAGAAGGCTTTCGGAAAAGGACAGCGTCTGCCTGCGGAAGGCGCTCTCCTGGAGCAAGGCGGTCAACGCCTCCATCAACCGGCTTTCCGACAGCGAGAAGCTTCCTTTCGAGGGAGTGAAGGAGGCTCTTTCCTTTGCCCATGAAAAGGTGGACGTGGCCATTGTCAGCAGCGCCAATCTGGACGCGGTGCTGGAGGAATGGGAGAGATACGGATTACTTCCCCACACGGATATTGTGCTGGCGCAGGACGCCGGAAGCAAGGCTTTCTGTATCGGGGAGCTCCTAAAGGCGGGGTATGAGAAGGACCATGTGCTCATGTGCGGCGACGCGCCGGGGGATTTGGATGCGGCGCAGAAGAACGGAGTCTTTTACTACCCTATACTGGTGCGGCGGGAGAAGGAATCCTGGGAGGAATTTCAGGAGAAGGCCGTGGAAAAATTGCTGGACGGAAGCTATGGCGGCTCCTACCAGAAGGATAAAATAGAAGCTTTTTTGGATAATTTAAAATAAAAGCGAAATAAAGAAAGGAGAAAACATTTATGGTCGATATGAAAGCGAACCCCTTTTATCTGTCCGACGAGGACTGTAAATGGGTGGAGGACACAATCGCGGGTATGACTCTGGACGAGAAGATTGGGCAGCTGTTCTTTAACATGGGCTCAAGCCGGGAAGAGGATTATCTGAAGATGACGGTGGACAAATACCATATCGGAGGCATTCGCTACAATCCCGCCACGGCAGACGAGGTTTATGAACAGAACCGCATTCTGCAGGAGAACAGCAAAATTCCGCTGATTATAGCCTGCAATACGGAAAACGGCGGGAACGGCGCCTGCGTGGACGGTACGGAAATCGGAAACCAGACGAAAATCGGCGCTACCCGCAATGTGCAGTACGCTTATAATCTGGGATATATGTCCAACAAGGAAGCGGCGGCAATCGGATGCAACCTTTCCTTTGCCCCTGTAAGCGATATCCTGTATAACTGGGAAAATCCGGTTATCGGGCTCCGTACCTACGGCAACGACGTGGAGAGAGTGACGGAAATGACAAAGGCCTATATGGACGGCGCTCACGCCAACCCCGGCTTTTGCTGCGCGGCCAAGCATTTCCCCGGAGACGGACTTGATTTCCGTGACCAGCACGTTGCAAACAGCGTAAACGACTACAGCTGCGAGGAATGGGACGCCACCTTTGGAAAGGTATACCAGAACCTGATTGACAACGGTCTGGAGGCAATTATGGCGGGGCATATCATGCAGCCGGCATATACCAGACATTTTAATCCTGAAATTGCGGATGACGATATCATGCCCGCTACCCTGTCGCCGGAGCTGATTAACGGCCTTCTGCGCACAAAGCTGGGATTTAACGGCATGGTGCTTACGGACGCTTCCCACATGGTAGGGCTTACCTGCCGGATGAAGCGGAAGGATTTAATGCCTGCAGCCATTGCGGCCGGCGTGGATATGTTCCTGTTCTTTAACGATATGGATGAAGACTTCGAGGCTATGAAGCAGGGCTATCTTGACGGCAGAATTACCGAGGAACGCCTGTCCGACGCCCTTCACCGTATTCTGGCCCTGAAAGCGCACATGGGACTGCACAAAAAGGCGGCGAAGGAGCTCGTACCTCCCCGTGAGCAGGTTCATGAAATCGTGGGCTGCGCGGAGCACAAGGCGATGCAGAAGGAAATTTCCGAAAAGGCCATTACCCTTGTGAAATATAAGGATAAGGACGTCCTGCCCCTTACCCCTGAGCGTTACAAACGGATTATGATTGTGTACGTAAAGGGACTGGAGGCGCCCGGCCTTGGAGCAATTTTTGGAAAAGGCAAGGTATCACCGGCGGAGACTTTGAAAGAAAAGCTGGTGGCAAAGGGATTTGACGCTTTTATCTATGAAAGCCCGATTCAGAAGATGATGAAGCAGATGCAGGAGGGCGGCAAGGTTGACATCAACCTTTACTTTGCAGGAAAGAGCGCGATTGCGGATTTCGTGGCAGGCCAGGACTTGATTATCACCCTTGTGGATATCCCGGGAGGATTCCAGCCTGTGGCAAGGCCGGCGTTCGGCATGACCAAGGGCGGCGGCGAGATTCCGTGGTATGTATTTGAGCTTCCGGTAATTGTTATCGGAACCAAGCAGCCTTTCGTGCTGGCGGATATTCCTCAGGCGCGTACCTACATCAACACCTACGACGTACTGGATTCCACCCTGGACGCTCTGGTAGATAAGCTGATGGCGGGCGAAGCGGCCTTTGAAGGGAAAGACCCTGTGGATTCCTACTGCGGCGTGTGGGATACGAGGCTGTAACAAAGGAAATGTAAAAAGGGGAATTTTACAAAAACAAACAGTAAAACTTTTTATGAGAAGGAGAAACCCAATATGAAAACTGACACCTCAAAGTATTATGGCGAGAACGGTATCCATCGCGTTCCGTTGTGGCGTATCGGGGGCTTTGCTCTGAACAACTCCGCCACAAACCTGTATCTGTTCTTCATGGGCTATGTTGCCTACTACCTGACAGGCTTTGTCGGAATCGCAGTAGTAATGGCATCCAGCTTTTCCATGATTATGCGTCTGTGGGACGGCGTGACAGACCCTTTTATCGGATTTGTTGTTGACAAGACCAACGGCAGATTCGGAAAGAACCGCCCCTTTATTGTAATCGGACAGGTGATTTTGTGCGTATCCAGCTTTATTCTTTTCCACGTGACGCATAAGCTGCCTGAAAACACGGCAATCCGTTTTACATTCTTTATTATCTTTTCAATGATTTATTACATAGGATATACTTTCCAGTGCGTTGTTACCAAGTCGGCTCAGAGCTGTATGACCAACGACCCCAAGCAGAGACCGTTATTCTCCATCTTTGACGGAATCTACAATACGCTTATCTTCACCGGTCTTGCAATTCTGGTGGCAAACATCAGCGCAAAATACGGCGGTTCCTTCTACGAAGCAGGCTTCTTCCATGATTTTTGGGTATTTACGGCCATCGCCAGCGCAATCTGCACGGCAATTGCAGTATTCTCTATTGCGCCCAAGGACAGAACCGAATTCTTTGGAACCGGTAAGCCGATTAAGATTGGCTTAAAGGATTACTGGGATACCTTAAAGGGCAACCGCGCCATCCAGATGCTGGTGGTATCCGCATCTACCGATAAGCTTGCATCTTCCGCAAGAACCAGCGCGGTTACGGCGGTTATGTTCGGTGTTGTTGCCGGTAACTTTGCTCTCTACGGAATCTTAAGCGGATTTACTTCCATCCCTACCACAATTTTACTGATTCTTGGAATCGGCGGCCTTGCAACTACTCTCGGACAGAGAAAGGCCATGCTGATTGGTTCCTGGGGTGAAATTATTGTCTGCGCTCTGCTCTCCTGTCTGTGGTTATTCGGCAATCCCACAAGCATGGACAACGGAAACGGCGGCCTTGCGTTCGGTTTCTTTACCATTGCTTATATTGTCCTGACAATTCTGATGGGCGGTTTCCAGGGCGTTGCCGGAAACATCGTTATCCCCATGACGGCGGACTGCGCGGACTACGAGGTATACCGTACGGGTAAATACGTTCCCGGTATGATGGGAACTCTGTTCAGCTTTGTTGACAAGGTGATTTCTTCCCTGGCTCCCATGATTGCAGGTCTGATGTTCTCCGCAATCGGATTTAAGGAAGCCCTTCCCGACGCAACCACACCCTACAGCACATCTCTGCATTATGTAGGCGTGTTCCTGATGTACGGTATGATTATTCTGGGATGCTTATGTAACGTTGTAGCCCTGAAGTTCTATCCGCTGACCAAGGAAAAGATGGAAGAGATTCAGGAAGAAATTGCGGCAATCAAAGCAAAGGCAATGAAAGAATAATTGCGATACATAAATAAGCTGAAAATTTGAAGCAGGAATGATTACTGAAACAGGCGCCGGTATTTTTCCGGCGCCTGTTCTTAAAAAGGAGCGGGCGGCATATGAAATTAAAAACCGATAAAAAGAAAGATGAGAAAGTGAACTTTGACGATTACCTTGCGCTGCAGAAGGAGCTGGACGAGACGAGGCAAAAATATGGCGTGGAGGTAAAGGAAGGAAAGGTTTCCAGAGCAATTTCAAATTTTTTCAATAAAAGGGAAGCCCGCGAATTGCATTCCGTGAGCCGGAAAAAGTATCTGATTTTAGCGCTTCTCACCGGATGGATGGGCGGACACCGGTTTTATGCCCGGCAGTATCCTTCGGCGATTCTCTACCTGCTGCTTTTCTGGACAGGATTTCCCTTTGCCATGACACTTATTGATTTGATGATTGCCATTCCAAAGGAAGCGGATGAAAACGGGAACATACTGATGTGACATGTTATCAGGAAAAAATTGTGAGAGCCAGAGTGTTTACAAATATCGCCAAAAAATATATACTAAGAACAGCATAAGCAATCAAAATATTTTCAATAGATATGGAGAAAAGAAATGAATGCAATAGTTAAAGTATTAACAGGTGTTCTTGCCGTTTTGGCGGTAGTTGCCTGTCTTGCCACGGTGGGTATTTTAGGATATTCAATGATTCGCCCACAGGATGACGAGGAGACGGTTCAGAATATGGAGGAGCCCCGTCAGGATGAAGCGGGAGAAAACGCGGCTGACGCCGGGCAGCAGCCTGTTCCCACAACCGTTCCTGAAGGGCAATCCGGGAACGCGTCGGCGCCGACGCCGCTGGTGAACGCCACACCGGTAAACCATGGAACAACTCCGGCGAACCATGTTCATGATTACGAGGAAAGCATTGAGACGAAAGCGACCTGTTACAGAGCGGGACGCCTGAAATATACCTGCGAGGATTGCGGAGACGTTTATTACGTGGACGTGATGTCCACCGGACATGTGGCAGGAGACTGGGAGGTATCCAGAAGGGCAACGGCCGGAGCCGACGGCCTTCGGGTAAAGAAATGTATCTACTGCGACGAGATTGTGGCACAGGAGAGCGTACCTTATGCAGATGCAAATGCGGGTGCGAGCGCTTCGCCGGGAGCCGGCGGGGAGGGGAGTAATGCCGCGTCAGGGCCTCATGTCCATCAATATGCGGCAAACACTGAGCGGGAGCCGAGCTGTACCCTTGCCGGGCTTCGGAAATATACCTGTGAATGCGGCAACTTCTATACGGAAATGATACCCGCTCTCGGTCATGTGGCGACGGACTGGGAGGTGGCGGCAGCGCCTACCACCACGAAGATGGGAACAGAGCAGAGAACCTGCAGCGTATGCGGCGTCCTTCTGGATTCAAGGCCGGTAAACAAGCTTACTTCGGCACCGGCAGCATCGGCCGGCGCGTCGGGCGACGGCCAGACCAGCTCGTCGGCAGCGCCCAATGCGTCAGGCGGAAACGGACAGTCCCAGGCTTCCAATGCGCCGGATGGTAATGCTTCGCCCTCGGCGTCAGGCCATTCCCATGAGTACCAGTCTTATATTTTAAAGCATCCAACCTGTACACAGGAAGGAATCCGTTCCTTTATCTGCGGCTGCGGGAGCAGTTATGCGGAATCGATAGAACGCGATTTAAACAGCCATACCTATCGGGCCACAATTATTCCGGCCACCAGCGCAACGCAGGGGTATACGGTTTATACCTGCGTAAGATGCAATTACAGCTATGTTGACAACTATACGCCGGCATTGGGGAACCCAACGGGGACCCCAGTGGGGACCCCATCGGGTAACCAGTAGAGCTTTACCGGAACGGGTAGCTTTACCAGGCAGTCCGCCGGCAAGGCGGTTTGCGGGTTCCAGTCATTCTCCGTCGGAAAGGCAGTTTGCGGTTCCCGGTCATTTTCCGCCGGAACATTAAAAGAATACAAGCATAATCCCTCCGCTCATGGCATATAAAATCATAAGAGCAGGAGGGATTAATTATGTATGCAGAGCGAAATGCGTCAGAGGTGATAAAACAGTTTGAAAGCAGCAGGGAAGCGGGACTGTCTGAAGCGGCGGCGGAGAGAAGGCTTGACGAGTATGGTCCAAATCAACTGGAGGAACAGAAGAAAAAGGGGGTTTTCGGGCTGTTTATGGAGCAGTTAAACGACCCGCTTATTTATATTTTGATGGCGGCCATTGCCATATCGCTGTTTCTCGGGGAAGCCGGAGACGCGGCAATCATTGCGGCAGTAATTTTGCTGAATTCCATTGTGGGCGTGGTGCAGGAGGACAAGGCCCGAAAGGCAATCGAGGCTTTGCAGCAGCTTTCCAGCCCCAGGGCGCTGGTGCTGCGGGACGGCAGGGAATATGAGATTGAAAGCGCCAGGCTGGTGCCGGGAGATATCGTCTTTCTGGAGGCCGGAAGACAGGTACCGGCGGATTTGCGTCTGGTGGAGAGCCGAAACCTGAAAATAGAGGAATCCGCGCTTACAGGGGAATCGGTGCCGGTGGACAAGACCTCGGAAAAGCTGCCTCCCGGGGAAAAGAGCATAGGGGACAGAATCAATATGGCCTATATGTCAACCACAGTGTCCTATGGCCGGGGCGTGGGAATTGTGACAAATACGGGAATGTCCACGGAAATCGGGAAAATCGCCGGGCTGATTGACGCCGGCGGCAGCGAAATGACGCCTCTCCAAAAGCGGCTTGCAGACCTGGGCAAGCTCCTCAGCATCCTTGCAGTAGGCGTGTGCGTCTTTATGTTTCTGGTGGCAGTGCTGCAGAAGCGGGACGTGGGGGACATGCTCCTTACCGCAATTTCTCTTGCAGTTGCCGCCGTGCCGGAGGGGCTTGCGGCCATTGTCACCATTGTGCTTGCCTTAAGCGTTTCCAGAATGGTAAAGGTGGGGACCATTGTGCGGCGGCTCCCCTCCGTGGAAACGCTGGGGGCGGTAAATACCGTGTGCTCGGATAAGACAGGCACTTTAACGCAGAACCGGATGACGGTCAGGGAATGCTATGTGGACGGACAGCTCGTGGAGGAGAAGGAGCTTGATGCGGAAAAACATACTCTTTTTCTGGAAGCCTGTACCCTGTGCAACGACGCCATGATTGAGGGCAGCAGGATAGGAGACCCCACGGAGCTGGCATTGCTTGACTTGTCTAAAAGCCATGGATTTGATAAGAAAAGGCTGGAAGCCCGGATACCCCGCATCGACGAGCGGGCCTTTGATTCGGACAGAAAGCGGATGACCACCGTGCACAGGCGGCCGGGAAGCGCCGGTACGGAAAAAATCGCCTATATCAAGGGCGCTGCCGACGAGATGATTTCCCTGTGCTCCCACACCTCCATGCATGGCAGAGAGGTGGCGTTTTCCTCTAAGGCGAAGAAGGAGGCAAGGGAAGCGGTGGAGGAGATGGCGGGAAGAGCCTACCGGGTGCTTGCGGTGGCGGCAAAACGCAAAGGGGATTTAAAGGACGAGAAAAACATGGTTTTCCTCGGGCTTGTGGGAATGATAGACCCGCCAAGGCAGGAGGCGAAGGGCGCGGTGGCAAGCTTTAAGGGCGCCCATGTGGACACGGTGATGATAACCGGGGACCATGTGGATACCGCGTTTGCCATCGCAAGGGATTTGGGAATCGCCGAAAGCCGAAAGGAGTGTATGACCGGCGCGGAGATAGAGGCCATGGACAGCGGGGCTTTCCGGGAGACGGCGGAGGGGATTCATGTGTTTGCCAGAGTTTCCCCGGAGCATAAGGTGCGGATTGTGGAGGCTTTGAAGGCAAAGGGAAAGATTGTGGCAATGACCGGGGACGGAGTCAACGACGCGCCTTCCTTAAAGGCGGCGGATGTGGGGATTGCCATGGGAAAAGAGGGGACCGACGTGGCAAGAGGCGCCGCCGATTTGGTGCTTACGGATGACAATTTTGCCACTATAGAGAAAGCCATGAAGGAAGGCAGGGGGATTTACGAAAATATCCGCAAGACCATTCTGTTTTTGCTGTCATCGAATTTCGGGGAAATTATCACGATGCTGGCGGCGGTGCTTGCAGGTTTTCCTTCTCCCTTAAAAGCAAGCCATATTCTGTGGATAAATCTGATTACGGATTCCCTTCCGGCGCTGGCGCTGGGAATGGACAAAAATGATGGGGAAGCCCTTATGAGGGAAAAGCCCAGAAAAAGCTCCGACAGCCTGTTTGCCCACGGAGGCTTAAGCTGTACGCTGTGCTACGGCGTGGTAATCGGTCTCATCAGCCTTCTTGCCTTTCTCACGGTTCCCTACGGAGAGCTGTTGCGGCAGAACCTTCCGGTAACCATACAGAACCTGGAAAAAATCCTCCGCCTTGCGCCTGTTTTGAACAAGGCGCAGACCCATGCGTTCACCGTGCTGGGGATGAGCCAGCTGGTGCACGCGGTGGGAATGCGGGATACCAACAAATCGGTATTTAAGATGAATCATCTGGAAAACAGATATATGATTGTTGCATGGACGGCAGGGATTGCCCTTCAGGCACTTGTAACGGAAGTGCCGTATTTTGTGGAGCTTTTCGGAACAAGCCGGCTGAGCCTGTCGGAATGGGGGATTCTGGGCGCACTCTCCTGTGTGCCGCTGGCGATACATGAGCTTTTAGTTCTCTCGGAAGCGCTTCTTAAGAAGGCCGGCGTGGAGGAATCAGAAAATCCGGGCAAAGGCCAGAACCATGAGGATGAGAGCCGAAAGCCAGGCGAAGCTGCGGGAGCTCTTTGACGCAAGAAGCTGACCGGTAAAAAGCCCAAGGCGGAGCGCAAGAAAGTGGATAAGGGTGGTAACGGACAAAATTGCGGCGGGCGGCAAAGCTACCGTCCCGGTACAAAGGCCGGCGGAGATATTATCCACAGAGAGGGCGAAAGCAAGAATGGCAGCTTCCCTGCCGGAAAGCACCGCCTTGTCGTCCTTGTTGATTTTCCGGGAGAGATTACCGGTGGTAAAACCGGATTCCTGATGGCGGCGGGAAGCTGCCGCGTCATATAATTTGTATAATGCAAGAAGAAAAAGCACCAGGAAGGAAAGTATTTTTGTAAGCCTGTCGGGAATCAGGGAAAGGAGCAGGTTCCCGGCAAACAAAGATGCGGTCAGCATGCCGCCGGAGAGCAGGGCGATGATGGAAAGGGACGAGAAGGGCACCCAGACCTTTTCCACACCGTAGGACAATCCGGCGGCAAAAGCGTCCATGGAAAGGACCGTCACCAGCAATAAGAAAAAATAAATTGATAAATTCATAATAATTTCTGAGTTGTTACTGCCTTTAGCGTTTGCTATATCATATTCCATTATGTTATAATTTGCTTATAATATGATGAAAAATTTGTCAGTACGGGCAGAAGAAAGGTACAAAAGCCATTATGATGAGTCAAGAAGTATGTGTACTCACCGGAAAGACAGGTGCTAAGGAATATTCCATGTTAGAAAAGTATGCCAGCGTGGGGTGCATAATTGCTTTCATGGATACAAACAAGGAGCTTGGCCGGTTAATTAAGGAGGAACTGGAGCGGCTCTACAATGTAACGGTTTTCTTTTTCCACGGCGATGTGGAAAGCGAGGAGGACAGGGATATTTTTTTCACAGCGGTACAGGAGATGTACGGCCGGATGGACCATATCCTATGGTCAGGGAACGGATAAGGAAAACAGCAGAGGCAGGTCAGTGCATCTGCGGAACTGGAATGGAGGGGTGAAATGAAACTTATTTTTGTAGGCGCGGCCCATGAAGTAACGGGAAGCTGTCATTATTTAAATGCCTGCGGCAAGCACATCCTTGTCGATTACGGCATGGAACAGGGCGTCAATGTGTTTGAAAACTGCGAGCTGCCGGTGGCGGAGGCAAGCATAGACTATGTGCTGCTTACCCATGCCCATGTAGACCATTCCGGCATGATTCCGCAGCTGACGGCCAGAGGGTTCCGGGGACAGATTTACACTACGGAGGCGACCGCGGATTTGTGCAGCATTATGCTGCGGGACTGCGCGCACATTCAAATGCAGGAGACAGAGTGGAAAAACCGTAAGGCAAAGCGTCGCGAGGGCATGGAAGTGAGCGAGCCCGTCTATACAATGGAAGACGCCGACGCCGCCATCAAACAGCTTGTGCCGTGCGGCTACGGGAAGGAAATCGAGCTTTGCGAGGGCATAAAAATACGGTTTACCGACGTGGGGCATCTCCTTGGCTCTGCGAGTATCGAGGTGTGGGCGACGGAGGAGGGAACCACAAGAAAGATTGTCTTTTCCGGGGATATCGGAAACAAAAAGCATCCTCTGATTAAGGAACCGACTTTTACGCAGGAAGCTGATTATGTGGTAATGGAGTCTACCTACGGCGACAGGCTCCATCCTGAAAGCACGCTGGATTATGTGACGGAGCTGGCGTCGATTATCAAAAAGACCATGGACAGGGGTGGAAACGTGGTAATCCCGTCCTTTGCGGTAGGAAGAACTCAGGAGATTTTATATTATTTGCGGAAGATAAAGGAAGCAAGGCTTGTAAAAGGACATGAAAACTTTCCGGTTTATGTGGACAGCCCTCTGGCGGTGGAGGCCACCAATATTTTTTATAAGAACGAGGAGAGCTGCTTCGACGAGGAGGCCATGGAGCTGGTGAAGAAGGGCATCAATCCGATTTCGTTCCCGGGGCTTCATCTGACAATCACCAGCGAGGAATCGAAGGAAATCAACTTTGACAATGAGCCGAAGGTCATTATTTCCGCATCGGGCATGTGCGAGGCCGGAAGAATCCGCCATCATTTAAAGCACAATCTCTGGCGGCCGGAGTGTACCATTTTATTTGTGGGGTATCAGGCGGTAGGCACCTTAGGGCGCGCGCTGGTGGAAGGCTTAAAGGAAGTCAAGCTTTTCGGGGAGACCATTTATGTGAGGGCGGCCATCGGGCAGCTTGCCGGAATGTCGGGACACGCCGATAAAAACGGGCTGATTGAGTGGGTGAAGGGCTTTAAGGAAAAGCCCAGAAAAGTATTTCTCGTCCACGGCGACGACGGCTCCTGCAAGGCGCTTGCGGAATGCCTTAAGATGGAGCATGGCTTCAGCACCTATGCGCCCTACAGCGGTACGGAATTTAACCTGATTACAGGAAAACTGGAATACGAGGCGGAGCCGATTCCTGTGAAGAAGAAAACAAGGGTATCCGATGTATTTGCAAGGCTTTTGGCTGCAGGACAGAGGCTGCTTGCTGTTATTCATAAGAATGAGGGCGGCGCGAATAAGGATTTGGCGAAGTTTGCGGACCAGGTGAATTCGTTGTGTGATAAGTGGGATGTTTGAGCCAGAAAGCCCGCCCCGGCGGGGTGAATATGCCGACGTCGCCGCGCTTGCGCTCTATAAAAACGCAGCGGTACCAGGCTCGTGAAATACCTCGCCAGGTACCGGCGTTTTTATAAGGGCTCCTTTCGGTATATTCATCCCGCCGGGGCTGCGTTGTTGGCAAGCTATAGAATTAAGTGATAAAATTTTACATCAATAGATGAGAGTTAGGAATCTATAAGAGAGATGGCAGATGGATAATGTCTGCGGGAATAAGGTTGTAGGGAGATGGCGTTATGAGTAGGGCGGATGAGATATTTGTGAAGATGTGCCGGGATATTTTGGAGAATGGGACGAGCACGGAGGGGGAGAAGGTGCGGCCGCATTGGGAGGACGGAACGCCTGCTTACACTATCAAGAAATTCGGGGTGGTGAACAGGTATGACCTTTCGGAGGAATTTCCCGTCATGACGCTTCGGAGGACGGCGATTAAAAGCGCGGTGGACGAGATGCTCTGGATTTGGCAGAAAAAGTCCAACAATATCCATGAGCTCCACAGCCATATCTGGGACGAGTGGGCGGATGAGGACGGCTCTATCGGCAAGGCTTACGGTTATCAGATGGGGGTGAAGCACAGGTATAAAGAGGGAATGATGGACCAGGTGGACAGGGTGATTTTTGATTTGAAAAACAACCCTTTCAGCCGGAGAATCCTGACGAATCTGTATGTGCATCAGGATTTGCATGAAATGAACCTCTATCCCTGCGCGTACAGCATGACCTTCAACGTGACGCAGAAGAAGGGGGAGGATAAGCTTACCCTGAACGCCATTTTGAACCAGCGTTCACAGGATGTCCTTACCGCCAACAACTGGAATGTGGTGCAGTATGCGGTGCTGGTGCATATGCTGGCGCAGGTCTGCGATATGAAGGCGGGCGAGCTTGTGCATGTGATTGGGGACGCCCATATCTATGACAGGCATATTCCGCTTATCAGGGAGCTGATAGAAAGGACGCCTTATCCGGCGCCGAAATTCTGGCTGAACCCGGAGATAAAGGATTTTTATCAGTTTACAAGAAACGACGTGCGGCTGGACGATTATGTGACGGGGGAGCAGATTAAGGATATTCCCGTGGCGATTTGATTCCCCCGGGAACGGAAAAAGCGGAAATGACTCTGCGGAACTTGCGTTTCGCGCCCTGCGGGCGCGCGGCTTATTTCCGCAGGCTGTGCCAGTCATCTTCCGTACAGCCTGATTTGCTGTAGCGGGCCTTTTCATAGCAGGAGTGAAGAAGCTGCCGGGCTTCATTTTCAGGCAGTCCGGCGGCGGATTCTAATTCAAGCGGAGTTTCAGAACCCTTTGGAGAGTTTTTCAGAGCTTTCCGAAGGGTTTTTTTGTAATATTTCCGAATCCGCAGATTGACGGAGGAGGCCGCGGAGAAAGAGGCGGCTTTCCTTTTCAGGAAAAAATTTTTGTCGGAAAAATCCTTTTCAAGAAATTGAATTTCGTCCTCCGATTCGGCGGCAAAGAATTCCCCGGCTCTTTTGCAGGCGCGGTAAATCATGATAAGTATGACGGCGCCGACGCCAAGGCTGAGCAGATAAAAGAGCAGGGTAAAAAGGCGCTGCAGCCATAACGGGGGCTCCTTATGCTCTGTCATGGCCAGAAGCTCCTCCATGGCGGGATTCATTCCCATGGGCGCCGCATCTTCCGGCTCAGGAAGAACCTCGGGAAGCTCGAACTCCCTTGGGGTAAGGGCGCTTAAGGGCTCCTTTCCGTAAAGGAGGGAGGGCAGGACGAACAACAGCAAAATCAGAAACGCCATGCCGAAGATGATTTTTATTACCTTTTTCATGGTGGGCACGGGCAGGTTTGCGCTGCGCTCATGCTCCCGCAGAAAGCGATAAAAATTTTCCGTAAACTGATAAATGAAGCATAAAAATACGTCCAGTAGAAGAAGATAAAAGGCCATGTGCCAGTAAAGGGAGGACTTTACAAGAGCGCCGATGAGATAGTGAACGGCAAAAAAGGCAAAGTGGAGGGGATGGGGAACCTCCAGAAAAACCGAAACCTCAAGCTCGCTGATGTCAGGCTCCCCCGCCTCGGATATGGGCATTTCCTTTAAGGCTTTTTGGAGCTGTCCCCTTTTGATACGGATATAGCTTCGGATAAGGAACAGGAGCAAAGATAAAGCGCCTGTGAGAATGGCACCGGCATGGAAAGCGGTTTGGCTGCCGCAGACGGCAAGGGCGGCGTATCCGCCGCAAATTCCCACAAGGAGAGAGATAAATATCCCAAAGAGGAGATAGGGAATGAAATGCCTGATTTTTCGGACAGCATAAAAACTCAGCACAACGGGAATCAGCAGGACAATGCCGGTAAGACAGAAGGCAGCGCCCCGTTGTCCGGTAAGCTGCATGGCGGAGGCTGTCATGGGATAAAAAACCCAGAAAAGAGCCAGCGCGTGAAAAAAGCCTGTAATTTTTAACAGAGGAGTCTGATTTAATTTCATATAATTTTCCTTTGCGCTAAATTTCCCATGGGATACGTGTGATACCGGGCTCGCGGAATGAGGTCAGTGACGAAGCCTCCGCCGGGCGTATGGGGAGTACCCACAAAACTTCATTATTTGCCAAAACCAGAGAGCGCAGTCCCCGTATTATGCCGTCGTCCCTGTTTTTGGAGACGACTACATAGGTGTGGCCGGATTTTTTCAAGGAAGCTTCGTCTTTCAGCAGAGCTTCCATTTCCATGACAATGTCTTTGCTGTCCATATAGGCGAGCTTTTGGTTCAGGAGGCCGATATTCGGGCAGCCTTCGCCTATGGTTATGGAAAAGGGTATTCCGCTTATAGCGTTGTCGGGGGAGCCGCCAGTCGGCAGGGCGTGGGCGTCCGCAGCATTGCCGACGACGCGGAAGGACATACGGCTCCTGGCAAGACGGGCGGACAGGGAAGACACAATCCGCAGGGTTTCCTCCACCAAATCCTCGTATTTTAATATCAGCTTGTCCTCCATATCAAAAATCAGCGTGAGGGATGTGTCGGTGGTGGAGTTAAACTGGTTGGTCATAAGCGCTCCCGTCCGGGCGCTTGCCTTCCAGTTAATATGGTTTACCGGGTCCTGCCTCTGGTATTCCCGGATTCCGGAAAATTCAAAGGGGTCGGGCAGCAGGCGGCGTCTGGAAAGCAATGTCCCGGAAATGGCGCGGCAGAGCACGTCAATTCGGCGGGTATCCACCTGACGGGGATAAACGTAAAGAAAGGTCTGCTGGGGCAGCTCCACGTAATAGCCGGAACGGAAAAAGAAGTCATAGCCGATGCCGGTGACTTCATAAATCTGATAAAGCCCTCTTTTCCGGGCGGTAAAAGGCAGAGTCCGCTCGATTTTCTGATGAAAGAGGAAGGAAAACACGTCTCTTTTATAACAATTGTCCGTGGCGCTCGTGTTTGCCCTGGCTTCATTTAAAAATTCCAGATTTCTGCTGGCGGAAAAGCGGACTTCCAGCGCCGGCAGGGGAAGGAGCTTGTCATTGATTATGGTTTCCCTCATGGAGGAACGTTCTCCTTCATAAATGCAGCGTTTCGTAAATTCAATCTGGACGGACAGCCCCCTGTTCCAGTATTTCCGGTAAAGAATACGGCTTGCAAGCCAGGCGAGAAGGATTCCCAGAAGAAGTAAAAGCAGCATAATCTTACCTTTCCGCCCAGTTTTCCGTAGGAACGAAAGTGGCGGAAAGCACGTCCTCCACTATCCGCAGCGCGGACCGGTCAAAATCAGCGCCTGCAAGGAGAGTGAGGCGGTGGGCAAGCACGAAAGGCGCAATCTCCTTGATATCCTCGGGAACCACATAGACGCGCTCCGAAATCATGGCCCTGGCCTGAGAGGCGCGCAGAAGCGCCAGGGTTCCTCTGGGGCTGACGCCGCAGGATACCTTTGGATGGTTCCTTGTGCCATGGACAAGAGCCGCCATATAGTTTAAAAGTTCGGGGTGCACGTAAACGCTCCCACATTCCTTTTGAAGGGCAAGTATGTCATCCTTCGTGCAGACGGGCTTGAGCTCGTCGAGGGGCGTATCCAGCATGAAACGCTCCATCAGCGCGATTTCCTGGGGCACTGACAGGGAGTCCATGGAAATTTTCATGAGAAACCTGTCCATCTGGGCTTCCGGCAGGGGAAAGGTTCCCAGCGTTTCCAAAGGATTCTGGGTGGCAATGACGAGAAAGGGTTCTTCCAGAGGGCGGGTTACGCCGTCAACGGTTATCTGATGCTCCGCCATGCACTCTAAAAGACTGCTCTGGGTCTTTGGCGTGGCGCGGTTGATTTCATCCGCCAGTAAAATATGGCAGAAAGCGGGGCCCTTTGCAAAGACAAACCCGCCTGATTTATTGTCAAAATAATTAAGGCCGGTGACGTCCGAGGGCAGAAGGTCAGGGGTAAACTGAATGCGTCCGAAGTCGGCGTCGATGGATTTTGCCAGCGACTTTGCCAGCACGGTTTTTCCGGTGCCCGGCACGTCCTCCAAAAGCACATGCCCCCGGGCCAAAAGGGCGGTCAGTAAAAGCGTTATGGTATTTTCATTTCCAATTATAACGCTGGAAATATTCCGGCGCAGTACGCCGAGTGCGGATAAATCCATGGTAAAAGCTCCTTTTCCTGTGTTCAGTAATTTAAATATACGCTGAAAAGGGGGAAATAGCAAGCGGGAAGCCTCTTTTCCCACAGAAATCAATTTTCAGATTCCGGCGCTCTTTTCCTCCGGCTGATTTTATGGTATATTCATGGAGAAGAACGGACCGTCCGGGAAAAGCAGCATGACCGGCGGTCTGATTTGGGGGCAGGCAAAAGCGGCACAGAAAGGATTGAAAGAATATGAATTTAATCGCGGCAGTAGATGAAAACTGGGCAATTGGAAATAAAGGGGAGCTTCTCATCACCATTCCGGCGGACCATAAGCTTTTCCGGCAGGAGACGATGGGAAAGGTGGTGGTGTACGGCAGAAAGACGCTGGCAACCTTTCCCCAGGGGCTTGCGCTGAAAGGACGGACGAACATTGTTTTGTCGTCGAATCCGTCTTTTACGGTAAAGGACGCGGTGGTGGTTCACAGTCTGGAAGAGCTTCTGGAAGAATTGAAAAAGTATGATACGAAGGACGTATATATCATCGGCGGGGAGAGCGTGTACCGGCTGCTTTTGCCGTACTGCGACACGGCGCACATCACGAAGATAGACCATTCCTACGAGGCGGACGCCCATATCCCCAATCTGGACGGGCTGCCGGAATGGAGGATAACGGCGGACAGCGACGAACAGGTTTATTTCGATATTACTTATCGCTTTTTAAAATATGAACGCTCTTGACTTTTACAAAAAATGGGATAATAATAAGTAAAAAACTTACGAGGGGAGTGCGGAATGATGGAAAAGAAAAACATTGACTGGGCAAATCTTGGATTTGGATATATTCCCACGGATTACCGTTTTGTGGCAAACTACAAAGACGGCGCGTGGGAGGAGGGCGGTCTGACAGAGGACGCGAATCTGGTACTGAACGAGTGCGCAGGCGTATTGCAGTACGCGCAGACGATATTTGAGGGGATGAAGGCTTACACCACGGCGGACGGGCGAATCGTCACCTTCCGGCCGGACTTAAACGGCGAGAGGATGGAGCAGAGTGCAAAGCGGCTGGAAATGCCTGTTTTCCCGAAGGAAAGTTTCGTGGAAGCGGTGCTTAAGACCATTAAAGCCAACGCAGCTTACGTGCCGCCTTACGGCAGCGGCGCAACCTTGTATGTGCGCCCCTATATGTTCGGAAGCAATCCTGTAATCGGGGTAAAGCCTGCGGACGAGTATCAGTTCCGTGTATTTACCACGCCGGTAGGCCCTTATTTTAAGGGCGGCGTAAAGCCCCTCACCATTCGGATAAGCGATTTTGACAGAGCCGCGCCCCGGGGAACGGGACATATCAAGGCGGGGCTTAATTATGCCATGAGCCTTCATGCAATTGTGGACGCCCATAAGCAGGGCTTCGATGAAAATATGTATCTGGACGCGGGAACCAGAACGAAGGTGGAGGAAACCGGCGGAGCCAACTTCCTTTTCGTGACCAGGGACGGAAAGGTGGTAACGCCCAAATCGGACAGCATTCTGCCCTCGATTACAAGGCGTTCACTGGTGCAGGTTGCCAGAGAGTATCTGGGGCTGGAGGCCGAGGAGAGAGAGGTTTACCTGGAGGAGCTTCCCGATTTCGCGGAATGCGGACTCTGCGGTACGGCGGCGGTGATTTCACCTGTGGGCAAGGTGGTTGACCACGGGAAGGAAATCTGCTTTGCAAGCGGGATGACGGAAATGGGGCCTGTGACAAAGAAGCTATACGAGACGCTCACCGGTATCCAGATGGGAACCATCAAGGCGCCCGAAGGCTGGGTTGTCGAGGTGAAATAGGAAAACAGATAAGGGAAAATTTAAAGCGGGGATATGTGACGGGGTATCGTTTCGTATCCCTGAATTTTATTTCTGCGGGCAACGAGCCAAGCGGGCATGCTTGCATGCAAATTTGCGACTGCTGCGGGGGTTATGACTTAAGAAAGGCTCCATAGTTTTGCCTGTCATCAATTATGTATTCGATTTTTACACAGTTTTCATCCTCTTTTATCTGGAAAACAAACCATAAATGCGGCCAGAAGTTAAGAACCCGGTATTTGGAGGGAATATATCGTAATCTGGCACAGCCGATAAAGGGTGTGGTTTCCAGATACGAGATTTTTTCATCATAAGCATCTAAAAGCCGAAAAGCGCACTCCTTTCCGTTATCTCTGGCACAGCGAAAAGCGTATTCTTCCAATACAGAATTTGCTGCAGGAGAGATGTCTACTTTATACATAATCTTTCTCCTTCAGGACAGCACGAAGATTTGCAGAAGCGCTTCTGGCAGGAATGTCCGATACTCCGGCATGTCTTAGTTCTTCGACTTCAAGTAATTTTTCTCTAAGCTCTAATTGTTTCTCACGCCGGTCGTAAGTGGCTATGTCCATAACGACCAAATCCCCTTCCCCGTTTTTTGTTAAAAAAACAGGTTCGCCGGTAGTTTTGCATAATGTAGCGATTTCCGTATAATTCTGCCGAATTGCGGCGGATGGTTTGATTAATGTCTGCATGGTAATACTCCTTCCATATCAATATATTATATCAATTCTAATTTAATTATACTATCCGGGTGCGGAGAAAACAAATAAATTATAAAAATTTTATTTTATAGGATTCGCTCATTTTTAGGGGAAAATAATTTCCGAAACAAATAATCTATGGTACAATATTTTGAAAGCGTACGGAACGATTTTAGAATAGGAAGCAGCCGGAAATTGTTCCGAATGAAGATGCGCTGGAATGTTTTGCGGAACTTGAAACAGGAGGTCTTTAATGGAAGCAAGAGAAGTGCTCGAACAGGTAAAATCGGGAACCCTTTCCGTGGAGGAAGCGGAAAAATATTTCAGGAGACAGCCCTATGAGGAAATGGGCTACGCCAAGCTGGACACCCACAGGGAAATCCGTTCCGGCTTCCCGGAAGTGGTTTTTTGCAGCGGAAAGCCCGATGAATATCTGGTGAACATCTACCGGAAAATGTATGAGGAAAACGGGGAGGTCTTCGGAACCAGAGCGGAAAGGCGGCAGTATGAGCTGGTGAGGGCGGTTCTGCCGGAGGTGGTTTATGACGAAGTATCCCGTATTTTAAAGATAGAAAGAAGCGGAAAGCAAAGGCAGGGGAAAATCGCCGTCTGTACGGCGGGAACGGCGGACATTCCCGTTGCGGAGGAAGCGGCCCAGACCGCAGAATATTTCGGGGCGAATGTAGAGAGGATTTACGACGTGGGGGTCAGCGGACTGCACAGACTCTTATCCCGCCTGGACGTGATACAGGAGGCCAACTGCGTGGTGGCGGTTGCCGGTATGGAAGGGGCATTGGCCAGTGTGATTGGAGGTCTGGTGAGCAGACCGGTGATTGCCGTGCCCACTTCCATCGGATACGGGGCAAGCATGCACGGCCTGTCGGCGCTTCTGACGATGATAAATTCCTGCGCTAATGGGATTGCGGTGGTGAATATTGACAACGGTTACGGAGCCGGTTACATTGCCACGCAGATAAACCGGCTGGGGATTCGGGAAGAAAGCCGCCAGGCGTGAGGGCGTCCTGCCGTAGTTTTTACATCATATGGAATCTATGTACAGACAGGAAAGGAGAACAGTTAAATGGGAAAAACACTGTATCTGGAATGTAATTCGGGAATCAGCGGCGATATGACCGTGGCGGCGCTGCTGGATTTGGGGGCGGACAGAAAAGTCCTTGAGGAGGCGCTAAAGAGCCTTCCGGTGCAGGGCTTTGAGATAGAAATCAGCAGGGTGAAAAAAGCGGGGCTGGACGCCTGCGACTTCAACGTGAAGCTGGACAAGGGGCATGAAAACCATGACCATGACATGGAATATCTGCACGGGCACGAGCATCATCATGAGCATTCTGAGGAGAGAGGACATGCCCATCACCATGATAATTCTGCAGAGGAAGAACATACCAGTGCCCATCATCAAGACCCTTCCGCAGAGGTGGAACATGTCCATAGCCATTCCGCAGCAGAGGAACATACGCACACACATGCCCATTCCCATGAACACCATCACGACCATGAGCACAGAGGGCTTCCTGAAATACTGGATATCATTGCCGGAGCTGCCATCACCGAAAGAGCAAAGGAGACGGCGGTGAAAATCTTCGGGGTTCTGGCAAAAGCGGAGGCAAAGGCTCACGGCGTCCCTGAGAATGAGGTACACTTCCATGAGGTCGGCGCGGTGGATTCCATCGTGGACATTGTGGCAGCGGCGGTATGTCTGGACAATCTGGATATCACGGAGACGATTGTACCTTTCCTGTGCGAGGGACGGGGAACCGTAAGATGCCAGCACGGCGTTCTTCCGGTGCCGGTGCCTGCGGTGACAAATATTATGGAGGCGCACCACATTCCCGTGAAAATTACGGAGGTGTCGGGCGAGCTGGTAACGCCCACGGGGGCGGCGATTGTGGCGGCAGCCGCAAGCTCCTTTGCGCTGCCGGAGAAGTTTATCATTCAAAAAACAGGCATGGGAGCCGGGAAGCGGAATTATGAAAGACCAAGCCTTTTGCGCGCCATGCTGATTGAAGCTGATGAAGAAAAAGGCAGGGACGAGGAAAAAGGTGATTTTGCAGCCCATGGAGGAGGTAATTGGCAGGAGAAAGCTTTGAGCGCCGGCGGGAAAGAGGATACAATCTACCGTCTGGAAACCAACATCGACGACTGTACCGGGGAGGTACTCGGCTATGTGATGGAACGGCTTTTGAAAGCCGGGGCAAGGGACGTGCATTTTATCCCCGTGTATATGAAGAAAAACCGGCCTGCCTGTGAGCTTACGGTGATTTGCGACGAGTGTAAAATAAAAGAACTGGAACAGATTATTTTTCAGGAGACTACCACAATCGGCATACGCCGGATAAAGATGGAGCGCAGCGTACTGCCAAGGGAAAGTGTGACCGTGACGCTAAAGGAAGGGGAGCTGAAAGCAAAAAAGTGCATACTGCCGGACGGACAGGTAAGGTGCTACCCTGAGTATGACAGCGCGGCGGAGCTTGCAGAAAAATGCGGTCTGCCGCTGCAGAAGGTGCTGGCTTCCTTTGCAGGAAGATTTGAGGGGTGAAACTTAATCTGGCTTGGGGATATGAATATCCATACTCCCCGACCGGAACCCCTCCAAATCCAGAGTAATATAATCGTATCCAAGGCTCTTTAAATAAGCGGTAATTTCCTCAGCCTGTTCTAAAAGCGCGGGAAATGCCGCTTTATCTGTTTCAATTCTGGCAATCTGCCCGTGTATCCGAAGGCGTACGTTATAAAATCCAAGATTTTTCAGAAAGGCTTCCCCCTTTTCCACCTGCGCCATGGCTTCGTAGGACAGAGCCGTTCCGTAAGGAAATCTTGTGGCAAGACAGGGGGTGGAGGGCTTAGAAGCGGCGGAAAGGCCGTATTCTTCCGCCAGATTCCGAACGTCGTCCTTTGTCATTCCCGCCCTGGCAAGAGGGCTTTCAATGTTCAGCTCCTGCAGGGCGCGGATGCCAGGGCGGTACACATGAAGGTCGTCCTCGTTGGTTCCCTCTATAACGGTGCTGACGCCTAAAGAAGCGGCTTTTTCCAGCATTTTTACAAACAGATGCTTCTTGCACAAATAGCAGCGGTCTGTGGGATTGTTCAGGATTCCGGCTTCCTCAAGCTCGTCCACAGCGATTACGATGTGGAAGGCTCCGATTTCCTCACATATTTTCCGGGCATCCGTAATCTCTCCTGCCGGGTGGAGTCTGGTCTGCATGGTAACGGCATATACCTTTTTGCCGCTTATCCTGGCAAAGTCACATGCGATTTTCAAAAGCAGGCTGCTGTCCACGCCACCGGAAAAAGCGACGGCAATATCTTTTTTGGAAAACTCGCTCATTATCTGTAAAAGAAGCTCTTTTTTATCGGTATATTTCTGCATAAACCATCCTCCCGCACATGAAGCCTTTTTTTACTATAGTGCATGAGGGAGATAATTTCAATGGCTACTTTCGGAAAGCGGGGCCGAAAAACTACTGAGCCAACACAAGCGGTAACGGGCTGGTCAGGCGTTTCATAGGAAAGGCTGAAATAGAGAGTCTTTACTTATGTGCAAGCAACGAACCAGACAAAGAGCCTGCAAGCATCCGCTTGACTCATTGCTCGCGGGAATAAAATACCCCTTGACAAAAATTTAAAAAAGTTATATAGTTAGTTCACTAACAATATAATTAGCGCACTAACTATTTGAATAAGGTATAAAAGGAGGGGAAAAATGCTGCATAAAAAAATGTTTGGGTTTGAAGTAAGATTTATCAACAATCTGATTAAGGAAGTTGTTTCCAAAACTCATCCGGTTACCGGGCAAAGGCCCCAGACACAGCTTCAGGCGGGGATTATGGCTTATTTGTATCATCATCAGGAGCAGCCCGTTTATCAGAAGAACATCGAGGAAGCGTTCAATATTTCAGGGGCCACCGCTACGAATACGCTGCGGGTGATGGAGCGGAACGGCCTGCTCACAAGAAGCGCTGTGGATAAGGACGCAAGGCTGAAGCGGATTGTGATGACAGAACCGGCAAAAGAGGGCCACAGGCAGGCCGAGGCGCATATGGACATGATGGAAGAACAGATGCTGCGCGGCTTAAACGAAAAAGAGCGGGAGGAGCTGCTCCGGCTCCTGGATATTGTAAAGGGAAATCTGGAGAGGATGAGACGGGAGACGGAGGAGCCGGGAGAACTGAAAACGGCAAAAGGCTTAAGCAAAACTGTAACAGGAGGAGAGATATCAAATGCTGAAAACATTAGGAGCACAGATTAAGGAATTTAAGAAGGATTCCCTGATAACGCCGGTTTTTATGATACTGGAGGTTATCATGGAAATGATTATCCCGCTGATGATGGCGTCCATTATTGATAATGGCGTGGAGACGGGGGATATGGGACATATTTACCGGATGGGCGGCCTTATGATTGTGGCGGCAATCGCAGGGCTTTTATTCGGCATCATGGGAGGAAAATACGGCGCCCGGGCGTCCACGGGCTTTGCGAGAAACTTAAGAAAGGCAATGTTTGAAAATATCCAGACCTTCAGCTTTGCCAATATTGATAAGTACAGCACCTCCGGTCTGGTGACAAGGCTTACCACGGACGTGACGAATATACAGAACGCCTACCAGATGATTCTGCGTATGTGTATGCGGGCGCCAATCAGCCTGATTATCGCCATGGTAATGTCCTTTTTAATCAGCCCCCGTCTTGCGGGCATCTATCTGATTGTGGTAATGATTCTGGGAGTAATTCTCGCCGTCATTGTAACGAATGCAACCAGGCATTTTTCACAGGTATTTCCAAGATATGACGATTTAAACGAAAGCGTGGAGGAAAATGTATCGGCTATCCGGGTGGTGAAGGCCTATGTCCGGGAGGACTACGAAAATCAGAAGTTTAAAAAGGCAAGCGGAAATCTTTACAATCTTTTCTGCAAGGCGAAAAATATCGTAGCGTGGAACAGCCCCGTCATGAACCTTGCAATGTACAGCTGTATTCTGCTGATTAGCTGGATGGGTGCAAAAATGATTGTGGGAGGGAGCCTTTCCACAGGGCAGCTTATGAGCCTTATGACCTACTGCATGAATATTTTGATGAATCTTATGATGGTATCCATGATTTTCGTCATGATTACCATGTCTCTTGCAAGCGCGAGGCGGATTGCGGAGGTGCTGAATGAAAGGACATTGCTTTCCAACCCGGAAAACCCTGTGTATGAGGTTGCCGACGGAAGTATCGAGTTTAAGGACGTTTCCTTCAAATACCATGCGGACGCAAAGGAGCCGGTGCTGAAAGGGATTACCCTGAAAATTGCCTCCGGCGAAACCATAGGAATTCTGGGCGGGACGGGAAGCGCAAAATCAAGTCTGGTGAATCTGATAAGCCGTCTTTATGACGTGACTGCCGGCAGCCTTTTTGTGGGCGGCAGAAACGTAAAGGAATATGATTTGGAAACGCTGCGCAGCGAGGTGGCGGTGGTGCTTCAAAATAACGTTCTTTTCAGCGGAACGATTCTGGAGAATTTAAGGTGGGGCAAAAAGGACGCCAGCCCTGAGGAATGCCGTCGTGCCTGCGAGCTGGCGTGCGCCGATGAATTTATCAGAAAGCTTCCGGGCGGTTATGAAACCCGCATTGAACAGGGCGGAACCAATGTTTCCGGCGGACAGAGGCAGCGTCTTTGCATTGCAAGGGCTTTGCTGAGACAGCCCAAAGTGCTGATTCTGGACGATTCCACCAGCGCCGTTGATACGGCCACGGACGCAAAAATCAGAAAAGCCTTCAGGGAGTCGATTCCCGGGATCACGAAGCTGATTATTGCCCAGAGAATTTCCAGCATTCAGGACGCGGACAAAATCATTGTCATGGACGAAGGCAAGGTAACGGGCTTTGGCACTCATGAGGAGCTTCTTGAAAATAATGAAATTTACCGCGAGGTTTATGAATCACAGACGTCGGGAAGCGGCGATTTTGACGAGAAAGGAGAGCTGTAATTATGGCGCAGGAAAGAAAACCAAAAGTAAACCAGGGACCGGGCGGAAGAAGAACAATGGGGCCGCGGCCGACCATCAAAAACCCGGGGAAGCTGTTTAAACGTCTTATGGCGTACATACTGAAAGGCTATGCGCCCCACTGTATCATTGCGGTAGTCTGCATTGCGGCCAGTGTATTTGCAAGCACCCAGGGAACCATGTTTATGCGGACGCTGATTGACGGTTATATTGAGCCGATGCTTGGCGCTCTTGCATCGGGGGAGGCGGCGCCGGATTTTTCACCGCTGGCGGCGGCAATCATAAAAATGGCATGTATTTATGCAGGAGGCGTTCTTGCGGCTTTTATTCAGGCGAGGATAATGGTTGTGATTACCCAGGGGGTAATGATGAAGCTGCGCAACGATATGTTTGAAAAGATGGAGAGCCTTCCGATTAAATACTTTGACACCCACGCCCATGGCGATATTATGTCTATGTATACCAATGATGTGGATACCCTGCGGCAGATGGTCAGCCAGAGCATTCCGCAGCTCATAAACAGCGCGATTACGGTGGTTACCGTGCTTTCCTACATGTTTATCCTGAGCGTCCCTCTGACCCTTGTGACGCTGGTTATGGTGACGATTATGATGGTTTCCGCCAAAAAGGTGGGGGGATTGAGCAGCCGCTTTTTCCTTTCCCAGCAGATAGATATCGGCGCCGTGAACGGATATGTGGAAGAAATGATGAACGGCCAGAAGGTTGTCAAGGTATTCTGTCATGAAAACGAGGCGACGGAGAAATTCAATGAATTGAATGACAGGCTTTTTGACAGCGCTTACCATGCCAATCTGTTCGCCAATATCATGGGGCCCATTAACGCCCAGCTCGGGAACCTGAGCTATGTGGTGTGTACGGTGGTGGGCGGTCTCCTTGCCCTTACGGGGATTTCAGGGCTGACCCTTGGCTCCCTTGCCAGCTTCCTCAATTTCAACCGCTCTTTCAATATGCCTATCAATCAGGTGAGCCAGCAGCTTAACAGCATTATCATGGCGCTTGCGGGGGCGGAGCGTATTTTCAGGCTCCTTGACGAGACGCCGGAGACGGACGACGGCTATGTGGAGCTGGTGAATGCAAAGGAAGGGGCGGACGGAACGCTCACGGAAAGCGAAAGGAGAACGGGGCTCTGGGCATGGAAGCATTATCATAAGAGCGAGGGCACAACTACCTATCAGAAGCTGGAGGGAAATGTGGTGTTCGACCATGTGGATTTCGGTTATAATGACGAAAAGATAATTCTCCACGACGTGGAGCTGTACGCGAAGCCGGGGCAGAAAATTGCCTTTGTGGGCGCTACCGGCGCGGGCAAAACCACAATCACCAACCTCATCAACCGCTTTTATGACATTCAGGACGGCAAAATCCGTTACGACGGCATTAACGTGAACAAGATTAAAAAGGCGGATTTGCGGCGTTCTCTTGGAATCGTACTGCAGGATACCCATTTGTTTACGGGAACCGTCATGGAAAATATCAGATACGGAAAGCTGGACGCCACGGATGAGGATGTAAAAAGGGCGGCAAGGCTGGTTAACGCCGACGGCTTTATCCAGAGGCTCCCGCAGGGATATGAGACGATGCTGACCGGGGACGGCGCCAATTTAAGCCAGGGACAGAGACAGCTTCTTGCCATTGCAAGAGCCGCCGTTGCCGACCCGCCGGTACTGATTCTGGATGAGGCGACAAGCTCTATTGATACCAGGACGGAGCGGCTGGTGCAGAAGGGGATGGACGCCCTGATGGAGGGAAGGACCACCTTCGTGATTGCCCACAGGCTTTCCACGGTAAAGAACAGCAACTGTATCATGGTATTGGAACAGGGAAGGGTGATTGAGCGGGGAACCCATGACCAGCTCATAGCCGAGAAGGGAAAGTATTACCAGCTTTACACAGGAAATACGGTAACAGCATAAAAGACAGCGCCGGCTTCATTGACACCCGCCAAACGGTATGTTACAGTTGTATGTAAAATAACAGAGAGGGGAAAGAAATGAAGAATTCAGGCAAAGTCATAAAAACAGTATGTATATCAATCGCATTGGCGTCTGCTTTGTCAGGATGTGGCAAGGGCAGTCCGTTAGACCCCAAAAATCCGGTGACACTGACGGTATGGCATTATTATAACGGTTCTCAGCAGTCGGCCTTTGACGAGCTGGTGAAAGAATTTAACGATACCGAAGGCCGGGAAAAGGGGATTTATGTGGAGGGCTTCAGCCAGGGCTCTGTTTCCGATTTGGAAACTGCCATAAGGGCTTCCATCAACGGCGACGTAGGGGCGGATTCGATGCCGGATATCTTTTCTTCCTATGCGGATACCGCCTATGAAATCGAACAGTCAGGCGCGCTTGCAAACCTGTCGGAGTATTTTGATGAAAAGGAACTGGAGCAGTATGTGGACTCCTACATAGAGGAAGGCCGTATTGCGGACGACGGCACGCTTCGGATTTTCCCGGTGGCAAAATCCACTGAGATTATGATGCTGAACAAAACGGACTGGGAGCCTTTCGCAAAGGATACGGGCGCGTCGTTAGATGATTTGGCAACCATAGAAGGGGTTGTCTCCACGGCAAAGGCTTACTATGAATGGACGGACGGCCTGACGCCTGACGTTCCGGGAGACGGACGGGCGTTTTACGGCAGGGATGCGCTGGCAAACTATTTCATTATCGGGATGCAGCAGTTAGGAGTGGAGATTTTTCAGGTAGAAAACGGGAAAATGACGTTAAATGTGCCGAAAGAGGAGCTGCGCCGGCTGTGGGAAAACTATTACGTGCCGATGGTAAAAGGATATTTCGGGGCTTACGGCTCATTCCGCTCTGATGATGTCAAAACAGGGGAGCTTCTTGCTTATACAGGCTCTACCACTTCCGCCATGTACTTTCCGAATCAGGTGGAACAGGACGATAATACCTACAGTATCGATTATATGATATTGGAAGCGCCGGTATTTGAGGGCGGGCAGCGCTGCGCCGTACAGCAGGGCGCCGGCATGGTGGTCAGCAAGTCGGATAATCAGCGCGAATATGCCGCCGTGGAATTTTTAAAGTGGTTTACCCAGGCGGATAAAAATCTGCAGTTTGGCTGTGTGTCCGGTTATCTTCCCGTATTAAAGGAGGCAAACAGCATAGAAAAGCTGGACCAGGTGATTGCGGAAAAGCAGCTTGAGGTAGCGCCTAAGACATATGACTGTCTTGTTTCCGTGTTTGGAGAAATGGAACAGATTTCCCTGTACACAAATAAGAGCTTCCAGAACGGTTCGGCAGCGAGAAAGGTGCTTGAGTACCACCTTTCGGATAAAGCCGTACAGGACAGGGAAGCGGTAGAAAAGGCAGTTGGAGAGGGACAGGATTTGGAGGAGGCCTCCGCGCCTTTTGTGTCGGAGGAGGCTTTTGAAAGCTGGTATGCGTCGTTTTGTGAAGCATTAAATGCGGCAGTTGGTGAGCAGGGATAACAATGGAAAGCGAACGTCAAAGAAGGAAAAAAACAACCATATTCAGGATGTTTCTGATTCCTTTAATTGCCATTATGCTGATACAGAGTATGATTACCATCGGTACTTTGGTGGTAAGGAGAATCGCCGGTACTTTGCAGGAATATTCGGGCAGCATGATGAGCCGGTTGGTGGAAAACAGGAAAGTCATCCTGCAAAATGATATGAACCAGCGCTGGGCATCCATTTATGAGCAGGAACCGGCCATAACAGAGGCGCTGCAGCAGTTTCTGGACGGGGAAGGACTGGAGCTTACGGAATTTTTGGCTTCAGGGGAACAAAAAAACAGGTTTATGGAACAGATTTTTCCGGAATGCCTTGCAGTCCTCCAGAACAGCTCCACAACAGGGCTTTTCTTCATGTTCACCGGAGAAGAGCCGGAGGCGGCGTGCGAGTACGACGGTTTTTTTGTCCGGGATTCCGACCCGGCTAAAAGTCCTGCCAATTATTCGGATTTGCTTTTGGAGCGCGGGAGCAAGAATCTTTCCAGACAGTGGAGCATCCCCTTTGACACCAACTGGACGACCAGATTCCATATGGCGGGGGAAGGGAAGGATGACACCGAGTATTCTTTCTATGAACCCTGGAGAGCGGGAAGGGAATACGCGGATGCGGCGACGAAGGATTTGGGCTACTGGTCGCTTCCCTTTTCGCTGGAAAAGGGGGCGGCGGGCTCTTATGAAATGATTACATACTCTCTGCCGCTTCGGTATGAAGGCGCTGTTTACGGAGTGCTTGGGGTGGAGATTTCCTCAAAGGTTTTACGCGGCTATCTGCCGGCAAAGGAGCTGAACGCCGCAAGCCAGTCGGGTTATATGCTGGCTGTGAGGGAGGCGGACGGCAGCTACAGGCCCCTGCTTGGAGAGGGACTCCTCTCAAATACGGTGCATTCCGCCCAGGATACGTTTTTGCTTAAGGAAACGGAATACAGCAGTCTGTCGGAAGTGGTTTCGGTGAAGCAAAACGGAGAAGGGATTTATGCAGTTGTCTGTCCCCTTAAGCTTTACAGTAATAACGTGCCCTATGAACATACGGAGTGGGTGCTTTTAGGGCTCGATACGGAAGAGGATTTGTTTGGAATGAGCCGCCGGCTTTATTTGTGGGTGGTTGTGGCGGTCTTTTTCGGTCTGGGATTCGGCGTGCTTGGGATTTACTTTCTGGTGCGGTACCTGACAAAGCCGGTGGGGCGGCTGATGGAATGCATCAGCAGAGGAAGCGCAGGACTTTCAGACTTTAAGCTTTCCAATATCTTTGAAATCGACGCCCTGTATGATGTTGTCAGGGA
This sequence comes from uncultured Lachnospiraceae bacterium, assembly GCA_910577275.1. Taxonomy (GTDB): domain Bacteria; phylum Bacillota; class Clostridia; order Lachnospirales; family Lachnospiraceae; genus Suilimivivens. The sequence continues at coordinate 86,250 of CAJTMW010000007.1, read as the reverse complement.
TTTGACGAACAGGCAGAAGGAAGCGGAAAACATTTTACTGGAAGAAAAAGAGAGGTACAGGGTCGCCCTGGAGTCCTCCAACGATATCTTTTTTTCCTATGATTTGGAGAGCCATGTGCTGGATATTGTGAACCATAAAACGATGAGCGGCCAGTGGCAATGCGGGGAATATGGGGACAGCTTTCTTAACCCGGAGTGTATTTGTGAGACAGACCGCGAGGAGGTTATGACAGCCTTGCGGGGGCAGGATGATAAGCTGTTTGTGGAGTTTCGTCTGGAATGGCCCGAGAATACGGATTTCAGGTGGGTCGCCCTTACAGGAAACGCGGTATACGACACAGACGGCAGAAAGCGGAAGCTGATGGGGAGCATCAGGAATATTCAGGAGCAGAAGGAAAAAGAAGCCAGACAGCTCCGCGAAAACGAAATTGACAGCGTAACCGGGCTCTATGTCTTTAGCGCCGGAATGAAGCATGTAAGGGAACGGCGGGGGACTTTGCCGGAAGGCATTATGGTAAATCTGTACTTTGCCGGGATAAAAGAGTCCGGCAAAAAATGCGGCATTGTCTTTTCGGACATGATACTGGAGGAGATTGGAGGCCTGATACAGGGCTGCTGTGAAAAACCAGGGAACGGGACGCGCCTGCAGCCTCTGGCATTTCGCTTAAATACGGATGAATTTGTCCTGTGGCTGGGCGGCTATACAAAGGAGGAAGCCGGGCGTCTGGTAAGAGAATTGTCTGCAAATATCACGGCATGCTTTGATTCGGAGCTCTTTGGCGTGGATACCTATGCAGGTTTTGCCTGCGCAGAGGCGGAAACGGACACAGAGGAGTTAATCCGCAGGGCCAGGCTGGCACGCCGGATTGCGTTTTCCGACGATAAAGGGACAGACAATTTTTACCGGGATATTCCGGCGGATAAGCGGAAAGAGCTGCCCGCGCTGAACGGGCGGGATATCCGCTCTACAGGCTACGGAGAGGACATCGGTCTGGTGTCCGTGGCCTTAAACCTGTTTGGCAAGGGAGGCGGATTCGCCGCCCAGATGATGCTTATGTGCCGTAAGATTGGCAGGTTTTATCAGGCGGAAGGCGTTCTGATATCTCTGCTGCGGCCTGATTTTAATTCAAATTATTTAAGCTGCCAGTGGCACAGGGACGGAAGCGTTTCCGGGGAAACCGTCAGGAAATACAAGGAAGAAGAAAAAGAGGAGTTTTACCGGTGGCTGGGGCAGAAGGAAGTCCATTGCGTTTCGGCAAAAGACAGCAGCGAAGATATTATCCGACGCTTTCTGGCTATTGAGGAAGGGGACTTTGGCGTCGCCCTGCCCATGTATGACAGTGGAAATTATATGGGAAATATCTGTATTCTGGGCATTTTGCCGGAATTTTTGGAAGATGCGGAAAACTATCAGGAGCTTGCCGAGCTTGGCAGAGTAGTGGAAAGCCAGATAAACCAGCAGCAGTCCGATATTGCAAGCAAGGCGAAATCCGAGTTTTTATCCCGAATGAGCCATGAGATACGCACGCCCATGAACGGTATTATCGGTATGACGGCAATTGCCCTGCAGCCAAACCAGAGCAAGGAGCGGGCGATAGACTGCCTGCAAAAAATACAGTCCTCCTCGGAATATCTGCTGGGACTGATTAATGACATTCTGGATATGTCCAAAATTGAAAGCGGCAAGATGAAGCTGGAGCCGTGCAATTTTAATATCTATGAAATGCTGGATACCATTGGGGAGCTGATTGTGCCTCAGGCAGAGGCAAAGCAGATTGACCTTGTAAAGGATATCAGGATGAACCATAAATGGTTTTTGGCGGACCGGATGCGGATAAGCCAGGTGCTGATTAACCTGCTCGGCAATGCGGTGAAATTTACGCCTGCCGGGGGAAGGGTCGTCTTTTCGGTAGCGGAGCTTGAGGGCGACGAGGAACAGGCGCAGGTTTCCTTTGCGGTATCAGACACAGGCATCGGGATTGCGCCTGAGGACCAGGAAAGAGTGTTCCGCTCCTTTGAGCAGGCATCCTCGAATCCGTCAAAGCAGCAGGGGACAGGACTTGGACTTTCCATCAGCAGCCGTCTGGTTCAGCTTATGGGAAGCAATATCCAGATTGAAAGCGCCCCGGGGGAGGGCAGTACATTCCGGTTTGCAATTCCCATTAATCTTGGAGAAGATATGGAGACGGAGGTTTCGAAGGAGGAGGTTTCCTTTGAAGGCCGCCGCGTGCTTGTGGTGGAGGATAATGAACTGAATTCGGAAATTGCCCAGTGCCTTCTTGAAGAACGTGGCTTTGAGGTGGACTGCGTATATAACGGAGCCGAGGCGGTGGAGCAGGTAAAGAACATGCCGCCCGGGACGTATGATGTGATTCTGATGGATATTATGATGCCGGTGATGGACGGACTTACGGCGACCCGGACGATTCGCGGCATGGAGCGGGAGGACTGCCATACCATCCCGATTGTGGCGATGTCGGCGAACGCGTTTGACGACGATTTGAAGAAGTCGGTGGAGTGCGGGATGAACGGGCATTTATCCAAACCGGTGGATGTGGAGAAGCTGTATCAGACGCTGGGAGAGATTATTTTTAAAAATCCGTGAACCGTGTGAAATGGGTGAATCACGGTGAACTGTGTGAAATGCAATCTGAAAAATTCATGTCATAAAACGGGCTGTTTGTGTAATTTATATTAAAAAATTTCCTGTTCCTCCGATATTATTATCAGAGACAGAAAAAAGCGGGGCTGGATTTTTCATCTGCGGTCCGGCTATGAATCGCGCCTGAAACAACGGCGAGGGGATGGAGGGACAATCATGGAAATTGGAAATATACAGGAATTCAGGCAGCAGCAGCTTGATAAAGTGAGGAAGCGTAAGGAAGAAGAAAAGAAGATAAAAAAGGGAATTTATCAGATGCACGTCATGGTTGAGGACCAGTGCATGGAGACCTTTGACAAGGAGCATAAGAAGGTCGAGGAGAAGGCGCAGGACGTAAAAAACGGAGAAGGCAGCCTGGAAGGGAATACAAAGGAAAACAAGAAGAAGGATATCCAGACGGAAATTGAAAAGATGCTGGCGGCGGGAAGAAAAGCCATCAGTTTAAGCCAGGCACAGGTGTAGAATTACAAAAGTGCATAGGAAGCAGATGCTTTAAAAGCGGTTTTGAAGATGATTCAAGGCCGCTTTTTCTACGGAAATAAGACCGGAAATTCCGCGGTATAATCGCTTTTATCCGGCAGGTATTCGTGCTATAATTAAAAAAAATCTGCGGAGCATGAAAGATAAGGAGGACGATTATGTTATATCCCAAAATGAATCAGGCACGTTCCATCATTGACTTATCAGGCGTGTGGGGCTTTCGTCTGGGAACGGACGCGGAGCCGGAGGAGCGCGTTGAAAAGCTTGAAAGCCCGGAGGTCATTGCGGTTCCCGCATCCTACAACGACCAGAAGGATGACGCCGCCTACCGGCATCATTACGGTTGGGCTTATTACCAGAGGGAAATTGTGGTGCCGGCATATATGAAAAATGAAAGAAGGGTGCTGCGCTTTGACGCCGTTACCCACAATGCAAAGGTTTACCTTAATCAGGAGCTGGTTATGACCCACAAGGGAGGCTTCCTGCCCTTTGAAATCGACATTACCGACCTGATACCGGCGGGGGAAAAGGCGCTTCTTAGCGTTGCGGTGGATAACCGTGTAAACCACGGTACGCTTCCGGTGGGAAATGAGGACGTGGCCTTTTTCGGCTCGGACAATCCCGGCATTCCCAGCGTGGAGAGCGCGAAGCAGACTAGAAAAAAACAGAATTTCCCCAACTTTGACTTCTTTAATTTTTCGGGAATTCACCGCCCTGTCCGCATTTACACGACGCCGGTGTCTTATATCGAAGATATTGTTCTGGTTCCCGATATATCCGGGACGGATGGGATTGTCGCTTATGAGGTGAGAACAGGCGGAGCGCCTTTGGACAAAGAAGTGACGGTTAAAATTCTGGATAAAGAAGGAGAATGCGTTGCGTCGGCATCCGGCAGAAAAGGAACCGTGACGATTCCGCAGGCCAGACTGTGGTGGCCCTTCCCCGGAGAACCCTATCTGTACAGCGCGGAGGTTACCTACGGCGAGGATGTCTACGAGGAAAGCTTTGGCATCCGCACGGTGAAGGTGGAGGGAACCTCTTTTCTGATTAACGGGGAACCGTTCTACTTTAAGGGCTTTGGCAAGCATGAGGATTCCCCTTTTCACGGGAGAGGGATTGACATATGCCTTGATGTGAAGGACGTCAACCTGATACACTGGCTGAATGCCAACTCCTTCCGCACCAGCCATTACCCTTACGCGGAGGAAATGTACGCCCTCTGCGACAGGGAGGGAATCGTTATCATCGACGAGACCCCTGCCGTAGGCATCAACGGGGGAGGCGCCCGCGACCCTTATCAGAATGCTAACATGAAAGAACATCATGAGGACGTTATCAGGGATTTGGTGGCAAGGGATAAGAATCACCCCTGCGTGGTGATGTGGTCCATGGGAAACGAGCCGGACACGGAAAATTTCCCGCAGTCAGCCTATGACTACTGGCGTTCCCTTTATGAGCTCACCCACAGCGTTGACCCGCAGGAGCGGCCGGTCACCTTTGTGTGCTGTCAGAATCATTATGAAAAGGATATCGTCACCCGCACCATGGACGTGGTGTGCCTGAACCGGTACTACGGGTGGTACAACCTGTCGGGGGATTTGGAGGCGGCTTCCTATGCCCTTAACATGGAGCTGGATTTCTGGGAGAAAATCGGAAAGCCTGTGATGATGACGGAATACGGAGCAGACGCGATTCCGGGCGTCCACAACTGCGTACCGGAAATGTTCAGCGAGGAATACCAGATGGATTATTACAAAATGCACAGCGATGCCTTTGATAAGAGAGCGTTTTTTATCGGGGAGCAGGTGTGGAATTTTGCGGATTTCGCCACCATCCAGGGCTGCATGAGAGCGGACGGAAATAAAAAGGGCCTCTTTACCAGAGACAGGCGGCCAAAGCTGGCGGCCCACTATTTCAGAGAAAGATGGGGGAAGATTCCGGAGTTTGGATATAAAAAGAAGTGAAAGAAACGTTCGGAACGTCTGCAAAAGATATATTTAAATGAAATGGGAAAGGCAGC
>CAJTMW010000007.1:0-81078 GCA_910577275.1 uncultured Lachnospiraceae bacterium | reverse complement strand
ATTCCGCAGCTGCTTTTCCTGATTGCCATAGTGAAACCGCTTCCCGGCCCCGACAGAATTTTACTGTAATACAATCTCATCCTTATTGCTTCCAAGCAGCAGTGAGCTGACCTTTTCCGGTTCGATTACCCGGTCAAAACGTATAACCTTCACATACTCTGCATCTTCGTCAAAGCGCTCCCAAAGGCCCGTACAGGATTCCTCCAGAGAGGAACCGTCCTGATACATTACGCCGGTGGGCATTGTGGAGGATAGGACATCGGCCTGCTCCAGATTAATTCCCTCTTTAATTTCCAGAGCTTTAATATCTGCTCCGCTGCACACAAGCTTTGCCGTAAGGGGAGACAGCTCCACGGATTCCACGTATATTTCGCAGCCGTTAATCTGGCATTTGCGGTTTAAGTCAAAACGGACAGGCTTTGCAGGATGAACCGTAAGGGAAAAATTCCAGTTTCCTTCAATGAGGGCTTCCCCCTCCACTGCCTTTTGGCCGGGGCCGGTCAAAGCGGTAAAGTTCAGGTTCATATTCAAATCTTCCGTACTTTCCTCATTTTTAGTTCCGTAAATTTCAAAGTATCTGCTGTTTCCCGGTTCCTGTCTGCTGCTGTCAATAAATCCCCACCCCATGTAGCCGAAGGGGTCCTGTGCTCCCGGAAAATCCATCTTATAGGACAGGCCGCAGTCGGCATCGATTACAAGGCCGTTGTCCTGTGCCGTGACTTCAAACAGAGCGTAGAAGCAGTTGGAATCCTGTATAGTCTGAATGGCAGTGATGGTAAGGCCGTTGTCAGTTACGGACTGGTCGCTTTCCTGGGCAACCTGCTCCATTACCAGTTTGTCCTGCTGCCCGGGGTCTGCAACAAAAATGTCCGTTGCCTTTTCATTCCATTTGAACAGTTCCGCCGCCACCGCGGTTGTTCCAAGGAGAATGACCAGAGCCGCGGCTAAAATGATAAGGGTTCGTGTTTTTATTGTCTGTGTTTTTATATTTTTCATTTTTTTATCCTCCTGATTTTCCAAATCGGCAAGGGCACTTAACACCTTCTGATGCACAAGGTCCGGTACTTCGGGGAAATCATGGTTCCATTTGTTATTTTTCATTACCATATCCTCCTGTCAAATTTTCTTTTACAAGATTCCGTCCCCTGAAAAGCCGCGTTTTCACCGCCCCCTGGGAAATGTCCAGCATACGGCTGATTTCCTTTACGGAAAAGCCCTCCACATAGAACAGGACAAAAGGAATCCTGTAATTTTTTTCCAGCCCCATTATTGCGCTGAAAACATCCGAATCAGTATCTTCCTGCATCTGTGTATGTGTTTCAACATAATCCTCATAGGAAACCAGCGGCTTTTTTGACCGGATAATCTGATAGCATTCATTTATCAGTATCCGGGTAAGCCAGGTTTTAAAATAAGCCTCTTTGCGGAGCGTATGCAGTTTTTCATAGGCATGTAAAATCGCGTTTTGCATTGCATCTGCACAGTCCTCATCATTTGTCAAAATGGATTTGGCGATATGATAGAGGCTTTTTTCTACCTTTAATACCTCTGCCGTAAATATTTCTTTTGTCATTTTGATATCCTTCCATGCCCCGGAAGATTTTCCGCGAAAAAATTCCGGAGCTTTTCGTATGAAACGGCCGTTTTCATATTACAACAATTAGATGAAAAGGGGAGGCGGAAGGTTACAGGAAATAAAAAAATTTTGCAATGGAAGGATAATTGACACAAAGTTATAAAAGGTTATATAATAAATACAAAGTTATAAAGAGTTATATAAACTTATATAATAAGTAAAAAGTTATATAAAATTGTATACAATTTATGCGAGGAGAATATTCATGAATAACCCATTTACCTTATCTTTTGGAAAAAAACCGCTTCAATATATATCCCGTATCTCTCAGACCAATGAGATTATTGAAAATTTCAGCGCGCCGCAGCCGTCAAATCAGATATATATGCTGACAGGCGTACGAGGCTCGGGCAAAACGGTTATGATGGCAAATATTGCGGGACAAATGAAAGAAAGCGAGGGGTGGATTGTTGTGGAACTGAATCCGACCAGAGACCTGCTTAAAGGGCTGGCGGCAAAGTTGTACAGCCTGCCGGGAATGCATGGGTATTTTGTTCAGGCAAAACTGGATTTTTCGGTGCTGGGATTGGGAGTATCTCTGGAAAATGCTACTCCTGTAACCGATATTGAAAGCGCAATTGAATTAATGCTGGCTGAGATAAAAAGAAAGAATAAAAGATTGCTGATTACGGTTGACGAGGTCACGAACTGTGAGTATATCAGGATATTTGCCAGTTCGTTTCAGATTTTTCTACGGCAGGAATATCCGATATTTTTGTTGATGGCAGGATTATATGACAATATTTCTGACCTCCAGAATGTAAATTCTCTTACATTTTTATACGGAGCGCCTAAAATGATATTAGAGCCGCTGAACTATACCGCGGTTCGGAAGAATTATATGGATATTTTTGGAATGGACAGGGCAAAGGCGGAAGAAATGACGGGGCTGACCAAAGGATATCCTTTTGCATTTCAGGTATTGGGTTATCTTTACTGGGAAAACAGGGACATAAAAACAATAGAAGAAATTTTACCGGAATACGACCAGTACCTTGAAGAATATGTGTACGGAAAAATCTGGTCGGAACTTTCCGGACAGGACAGGGAAATATTGCTGGAAATGTCCGTAAGCGGGGAGACAAAGGTTAAAAATATCAGAGAGCGCCTTCAGATGAAATCGGAGCTGTTTTCCGTGTACCGGGAGCGGATGAAAAGAAAGGGTGTTCTGGATACAGGCAAGTACGGAGAGATATCCTTTGCCTTGCCGAGATTTGCCGAATTTGTAATATCCCGGACAATTTAGAGGAAATGAATGTCCATGCGGAAAATATGTTTTTGATTTTGTATTTTCCGCATAGATATTATTTATCGGGGAACTACTTTTCGTTTAACCTGATTCTTCTATCAGACATTGATGCTCTTTTTTGCGGAGTCATAGTTTATTGCGACGGCATTGCACTCCAAAAAGCTTTCAAATTCCAGCATGAGTTCTTTGTTGGGAATCCGGATTTCTCCATCATAATAGGACAGCAAGCCGTAAATAATCATGGTGGCATAAATTTCTTTTCGGTTGACGGGGCGTCCCTGACCGGCGGTATACTCCTTTTTGATTTCGAGCCGCACAGGCATATGGTTTACCATCTTTATGACATCTTCTTTTACTTCGTCAATATTATATTTCAGGAAAAATAAAACCTCGTCCATTTTTCCGGTGGTGGTCCAATAGCTTTGGCATGCGCCGTTCTCCAGCGCACATACAACAGAGTTTGGATTGTAAATGTGTTTTCCGTTTCTTGTCAGATATCCGTCATACCATTCGCGGATATCATCCGGAGTCAATGCGGACTGCTGCTTACATAAAGCCGTCACTTCCTCCTCGGTAAATCCGAAAAATTTTTCAAAGGATGGGTCGTTCAGCATGGTATATTCTTTAAACATGTTTAATGCCGAGCCGGTGCTGTACCTTTTGATGGGGAGAACTCCTGTCATGTAGGCAAGCGCAACATAGGGTCTGTCCTTGAGTAAATCTTTTAAAAATTCGAGAAAATCCGCCTGATTTTCTGTATACAAATTGTGATTAAATATATAATCCCATTCATCAATGATAAATATAAATTCATCGTTTGTGGCAGCAAGCATATCGGATATTTTGCGGAAATCTCTGTTCCTTAATTCAGGATATGCATCCAAAATGTCGTCTCTGAGGGTATCCTTTATCAAACTGATGTAATTTGTATAAGTATTTCCGTTTTCAGGAAGATTGTTCCTGTAATAGGCTCCAAGCATATTCAGTACGGAGGTTTTGCCAAAACGGCGCGGCTTTGTGATACAGATATATTTTGTGGTGGTTCGGATACGTTTATTTATTGTTTTGATAATATCAGATTTATCGACAAAGTATTCGCTGTTTATCAAGCGTCTGCAAGAGATATATTTCAGTAAACGCCCCCTTATTATTTCCCAGACGTCAAAAATCGTCGGTTGTTATAAATTTACCCGGGAGGACTCCCTTACAATCAGTTTCGGCGTTAACGCCACTGTCCTTGCGAAAAATTCCCCGCCGGAATGATTGTTCTCGTGAATAATATTTATGGCTGCCGCTGCCATATCGTCCAAAGGCGATTTTACGCTGCTCATGGGCGGTACGGTGTGAGAGGCAAGGAAATCGTCATACCCGACAACCGCCACATCCTCCGGCACTTTAATCCCATGCTCGTTAAAGTATTGCATTGCTGCAATTCCAAAGACGTCAGACCATGCAACGACGCCGTCCGGTGTATTACCGCGCTTAAATATTTTTTCCAGTTCCTTATAACATTCTTCCCGGGCCATGGAATTGCAGATATGGATACGGCCGTCGTCGGCGGGGATATTTCTCTCCATTAAAGCCTGTCTGAAGCCGTCAAGCCTGTCCTGCTCCACGGTGCCGGAAATGGGAGCGCTGATATAGATAATATTTTTGCGTCCGCTGTCAAGCAAATGCCGGGCCGCCATATAGACGCCCTGCCGGGTGTCTATTTTTACGCTGTTGAGTTCGGAACAGACGGCTCGCTCAACTAAAACAACGGGGACGCCGCAATGTAAAAGGATATCGATATTCTGCGGATTGACAAAGATATCTTTAAAATCTGTGAAAACCATTCCGCAGATATTGTTTTCGAGCGCCAGATTTACCAGTTCAGGGAGCGTTTCATTGTCGGCGCTTCTGTGAATACCCAGGGTAAAATAGCCTGCCTGGTTTGCGGCAATGGATAATGCATAAGTTAAACGGGGTAAAAATGTATGCACTCTGGAAGTGCTTGTGATGATGGCAATCAGCCTGCTTTTTTTTCTTTTGAATGTCTTATTGGCGGAACGCCCCCGATATCCGAGCTTCGTAATTGCATCCTCTATTTTCACGCGGTTTTCTGCGGACACATAACCGTTTTGATTTAGCACACGGGATACTGTGGCGATTGAAACGCCTGCCATTTCGGCAACATCATTCAGTGTGGGATTTCCTTTCATAAATAGCCTCCGAGCCATGTTATTTCCGAAAGCGCCGAACCGGTGCGGCGCCTGTATGGATGTCTGGTGCTCAGTTTAAATGTTACCACAAGACAACGATTGTGAAAAGTATTAAAAATATTTTCATGAAAATATTTGAAACAGATTTACTTTTTGAGATGATTTATATGTAAATTTACACGTTATATTTTACAAAAATCATGTGATATGATTGGTGAAATGCAACAATTGACATGAAGATAGTAAAATAATATACTTGAACTACAAAATAAAAATGCTTTTGCACGTGAAAACAAGTATGTAAATTTACATATATTTCATGTGTAAAACTTGGAATGGAGGTGGTGAAAATGAAAACAATGACAGGGACATGTGTTCCAATGATAACGCCAATGACGGAATCAGAAGCTGTAGACTTTGATTCGCTGGCGGGATTGACGGAGTATTTAGCCGGTTGCGGCTGTACAGCGTTGTATCCTTGCGGAACTACAGGTGAGGTGATGAATTTAACTTTGGAGGAAAGGAGGAAGATAGTCAGGACCGTTGTTGATGCTGCCCGCGGACGGATTCCTGTTTTCGCTCAGGTCGGAGGACTTTCGACCAGTGAGAGTGCAGGGCTTGCAATGGACGCCCATGCTGCGGGCGCGGACGGGATAGGAATATTAACGCCCACTTACTATCCGCTTGGCGATGAGGAGCTGTTTGATTACTATGTCCGTGTGGCGGGAAGCGTACCGAAGGATTTTCCGGTATATATTTACGGGATTCCCGGACTGGCAGTTAACAGATTGTCAGCGCCGTTAGTGGAAAAAATAGCGGATGCCTGTGAGAATATTATAGGAATAAAATACAGCGTTTCTGATATTCTGACATTGATGTCTTTCAAAAGAATACGAAACAACCGTTTTCGGGTGCTGGTCTCGCCGGCACAGATGCTGCTGCCGGCACTGGTAATCGGCGTTGATGGGATTGTTTCAGGGAACTGCAATGTTTTTGCGGAAGATATTAATGAGATGTTCTGCCTGTTTAAGGAGAAGGAAATCGAAAAATGCAGAGCCCTGCAGGGGCGTCTGACTCTGCTGGCAGAGGCGATGGCAAATAAGGAAGCGGCAAAATGTAAGGCATTGCTTTGCCGGAGGGGCATCATAAAATCGGACGCAATGAGAAGCCCCCAAAAGAAATTGAGTGAATCGGAAAAGAATGAATTATTTTCTGTTGTGGATAAAATAATTGTAGATGAAGGAGAAAAGGTATGAAAAGAAAAAAACTGGCAGGTTTTCTGCTGACAGGGATGTTGGTTATGGGATTATTATCGGGCTGCGGGTCTTCGAATCAGGGAAGTGATGCTGCAGGTAACGGCGCCGGGGCTGATAATGCCTCGGGGAACACGTCTGTATCAGATACGGCTTCCGCAGAGGAAGAAGATACGGGAGAAAACATTCCGGCAGAAAACAACGCATTAAATGAAGATGAAGAAATCACTCTCCATCTTTTCGGCCCCGGCCTTCTGGCTTCTCAGGGAGAAACAGGCGCTCTTGATATGATTACCGGTCTTGAGACACCCGGGTATGAGGTGATTGAAGCAAGATGGAATGAGCTTCACCCGAATATTCATCTGGAAATTGAAGCAGCTCCCTGGGATAACTGGCAGTCGGCGGTACAGACTGCGGCTTTGGGCGGCGAGCTTGACGTGATACTCCATGGCGCCACTCTGACAGCTCTGGTGGAGCCTCTGGATGGTTTTCTGGCAGAGGATTCGGAATTCCGGAATAAAATCTATACAACGGAAACCCGGAGAACCACTGACGTCAACGATTTGAGTGTTGCAACGACAACCGGAATTCCCTATACGCTTCAGCCGCAGATTGCCTATCTGGATAAGCAGATTTTTGATGATTACGGCGTGGAACTTCCCGACGCTTCATGGACATGGAGCGATATGCTGGCCCTGGCAGAAAAACTGACAGGCACGGACCCGGTCACGGGAAAGCAGACTTATGGCGTTCAACTGGATTCCATGGATAATGCAAACAACAGCTTTTTCAGTTATCAGATGATAGCCAGCGCATATGACGCAAAGGTTTTTCAGTATGGGAAGACGGTGGAGGACAGTACGGTTAATTTCGAAAATGAAAAGACGGAAAAAGTTTTCCAGATGATACAGGACCTGGGGAAATATACGAGCTCGAACGTAAAGGAAGGCATGAACATTTCCTATCAGCTCACAGCTGATAATGATACGGCAATTCGCTACAGTCAGGATGCGTTTACTCATTTTAAAGAGGCGAATGAAGCGGGAATCAGCGACAGATTTGTTTTCCTGCCAATGCCGGTAATAGAGGAGGGCGGCAATGCCGGAAATCCTTCCAGCTTTAAGGGCTGCAATAATATGGCCATCTGCAATACCAGTAAAAACAAAGAATGGGCATGGGAATTTATTAAATTTATGGTGACAGACCCGGAATGCGTTCAGTGGGTAATCGATTGCGGTCAGGTTCCCAATACCCCGGAGGGAATGGGAGCTGTTATGGAAATTATGGGCGATAAGGCCGACGCGATTGTGACCTCGCTGGAAGGGATGCCGGATGATTTCAGCAATTCAACGACAGAATATTACAATAATATCAGCTTTGGTCCCGTTGTGACCTCACTGGGAGTGGTTACGCACGACCTTGTAAACGGTACGATTTCCCCTGCGGAAGCGGCAAATCAAATGCAGAAGACGGTGGATGAATATCTGGCTACACAATAATCGCGAGGAATAGAATGAATAAGAAAAAACACTGGAAAATGCAACTGAAAAAGCAGCTGCGATGGTATCCCTTTTTAATCATAAGTGTGGCGGCGCTGATTCTCTTTGTCTACATTCCCATGGGACATACCATAGAGTACAGTCTGTACAATGTTTCTATTGTGGGGTATGGGGAAAAGTTTGTGGGGCTTAAAAATTACCGCACACTTCTGGGACAGTCTCAGTTTCTGCGCTCCCTCTGGAATACCATGGCGCTTACTGTGATGGGGCTGTTGACGATTCCTCTTGGATTTTTCCTGGCGGTTTTTATCAACAGCCTGGGAAAGGGAAAAACACAGAGCTTTTTTCGGATAGGCTTTTACCTTCCCAATATTATTACCGGCGTAAGCGTGATATTGATGTTTCAGGCGGTGTTACAGGGAGATGGAGGATTATTAAATTCATTTTTAAGTTTTATAACAGGGCGCGAAATATCCATCAGATGGATTTCGGATGTGAGGTATGCAAAGCTTGGGGCGACAATTCTCTGGTGCTGGATGAATACCGGATATTCCATGCTGGTCAATCTGGCAAGCCTCCAGTCGATACCGTCTGAAATATATGAGGCGGCGGTGGTGGACGGGGCGACGCCGTGGAAAAAAATCCGGTATTTAACCATCCCGCTTATGAAAAACTGCTTTACATTCCTTTTGGTAACAGGTGTTATTAATGGCTTGTCACGATTCACGGATTTATATATTCTTGGGACGAACAGTTCTGCCGGACTTCCCGGGGGAACGCTTCAAACCATTTTGATGTATATTTATCAGTTTAGTTTTGAGGTTCCCAATTTCGGAATATCTTCTGCAGGGTCGATGATACTGTTTGCCCTGGTGTTCATTTTTACAATGATTAATGTCAAAATGACGGGATTTTTGAACGATGAGGAGAGCAATTAATGACAAAAGGAAAAATAAGGCGGATTATTAACATAATTTTACTGGCTGCTTTGCTGCTGATTGTCTTAACCCCGGTGTGGTGGGCGTTCGTGCTGTCCTTTGACAGGGCGGCTACCACCGCACTCCCGGAATTTTCATGGCTGCCCCATGAATTTTCAACCTTTAACTATAAGGCGGCGTCCAGACTGATTGATTTGCCCCGGTACTATTTGAACACACTGTTTATAACTGCAGTAAATACCTTTGTTTCCGTATTCTTTGCAATGATGTGCGGATTTGCATTTGCAAAGGGGAAATTCTGGGGAAAGAAATTTTTGTATGTTTTTATGCTGGCCGTAATGATGGTGCCTTTTGAATCCCGAATGGTTCCGCTGTTTATTCAATATCGTAACTGGGGAATGTTAAATTCCTGGCTTCCTCTGATTCTAGGGCAGTTTGCATATGTATACGGAATCTTTTTTGCAAGACAGAATATTGCCACCATTCCCGATTCTCTGGTGGAGTCGGTGTATCTTGACGGCGGAGGCGTATGGAGGGTGTTTTTCAGTATTATTCTGCCGTTGTCCAAACCGGTAATGGCAACTCTCGGCATTCTGCAGGCTATTGCGCACTGGAACGCCTACCTCTGGCCTCTGGTGGTTATCAGGGATTCTTCCAAACAGGTGATTTCCGTAGGGGTGGCGCTTTTCAATGCGCAGCAGGACAGTGTGTATTACGGGCCTCGAATGGCGGTTGCTGTTTTGAGTGCAATTCCGCTGGCAATAATGTTCTTGTTCCTTCAGAAATATATCGTCGCCAGCGTGGCTGTGTCCGGTATTAAACAGTAGGTTTTTAGAAAGTGCGCTGCAAAAGCGGCGCCCTGATGGAAATAGAAAGGAGAGAAGCCCCTGAATATAGACAAGGGGCGTTTGGAGAAATGAATATGTTAAAAGGAGTCCTTCCGGCGCTGGTTACGCCTATGGATAAGGAAGGAAACATTAAAACAGAGCTTGCAGAAGCGTTGGTTGATTTATACATAAAGCAGCAGGCGGACGGACTGTATATGCTTGGATGGACAGGGGAGGGCGCTTGCCTGTCCAAAGAAAAGCGGATGCAGTGGACGGAGGCAGTTCTGGATGCTGCAAAGGGCAGACTGCCGGTGCTCGTACATGTCGGGTACAACAGCAATCTGGACGATTCGGTTGCGCTTGCAGAACATGCAGGAGAGCGCGGCGCATATGCAGTATCTTCTGTGGGAATATCCCAAACCGCGACGCTGCAGGACAATGTCGATTATTTTAAGAGGATATCCGAAGCCGCTCCCGGTATTCCCTTTTATATTTACTGGGTAGAGGGGGGCAGGACATTGACCGGAGGAGATGAAATCCGGCCGGCGGAAATTCTGGATGCCATGAAAGCGGTGCCCACGTTTGCGGGAATCAAATTTACAGACACAAATTTTTATGTGCTGGAAAGATTTAAGAAGCATGCTCCCGATATCAACATTTTGACCGGTGTGGAAGAAGTGGCGCTGTGCGCGCAATTGATGGGAGCTGACGGTAATATTGGCGCCCTGCAGGCAGTAACATGTTTTCATTATAAACAAATGTGGAAGTACATGGAGGAGGGAAATTATCGAAAAGCAAGAGAAATGCAGTATAGAGCAAATGAAGTGGCGGAGGCATACAGGAGAGCGGATATTGGAAATATGCCGGGAATTAAATTTCTGTTAAAGGAAATTTATGATATTGATGCCGGGTATTGCGCGCCGGCCGGGCCTTTTGCCAATCGTGTGGTGTCCGGGGAGGGCGCGGAGTATCTTAAAAAGGTTTTCCGCGAAAATATTCTTATTACTTCATAAAAATAACATGGAAATGAGGCAAAATATGGACTATGTTGAAATCAGTTCTGGAAGCGTGAAGGCGTCAGGGATTGTATTGGGATGTATGCGCATCGGCGGCCTGAACCAAAAGAGAGTACAGGAGCTTGTGGAAGCGGCGGTACATGCCGGTATCAATACCTTTGACCATGCGGATATCTATGGCGGAGGGAAATGTGAAGAAGCATTCGGCGAATTTCTTATGCAAAGGCCGGGGATGAGAGAGGAAATATTTCTCCAGTCAAAATGCGGAATCTGCGAGGGATATTATGATTTTTCAGGAGAGCATATCCTTAAGTCGGCAGACGGGATTTTGAGAAGGCTTCATACGGATTATCTCGATTTGCTGATTTTGCACCGCCCCGATGTTCTCATGGAGGCAGAGGAGATGGCGGATGCCATGTATGCGCTAAAAAGAGAAGGGAAAGTCCGTGAGTTTGGCGTAAGCAACATGAACCCTGTGCAGATAGAGCTGATAAAGAAGTATTATAAAGGTAAAATTGCCGTTAATCAGCTGCAATTCAGTGCGGCGCACACCTGTATTATTGATGAAGGGATAAATGTCAATATTCCGTCAGAGGCAGGATGCATGCACACCGGCAGCATTCTTGATTATTGCAGATGGAATGATATTGTCATTCAATCCTGGTCGTCTCTGCAGTATGGCTTTTTTGAAGGAACTTTTCTGGGAAATGAGAAATATCCGAAGCTTAATGCCGTTCTTGGCAGGCTGGCGGAAAAGTATGGTGTGACAAGCGGTGCCATCGCCATTGCATGGATTCTGCGCTGCCCCGGAATCGGGCAGGCGGTTATCGGAACCACCGGCTGTGAGAGAGTATGGCAGCTGGCAAAGGCGGCGGATGTAAAGCTGACAAGGAAAGAGTGGTATGAGGTTTATCTTTCCGCAGGAAACCGGCTTCCATAAAATTGTTAACTGACTGATATGTTATGACAGGGTAAAGGTCATGGCATATCAGTTTTTTATTGTAAATCCGAAAGCCGGTAAAACAGCGGAATTAAGCGATTGAAAATCCCCCGGTTTTATGGTAGACTATGGAAGAAATTCAAAAGCATACACAGGAGGTTTCAACGATTATGGAAAGCTATAAACAGGAATTTATCGAATTCATGGTGGACAGCCAGGTGCTTAAATTCGGCGAGTTTACGCTAAAGAGCGGAAGGAAATCTCCTTTTTTTATGAATGCCGGGGGATATGTTACCGGTACGCAGCTCCGTAAGCTGGGACAATACTATGCAAAGGCGATTCATGACAGCTACGGCCTTGATTTTGATGTGCTTTTCGGGCCGGCCTACAAGGGAATCCCTCTTTCTGTGGCGGCTACCATGGCCATCAGCGAGCTTTACGGAAAGGAAATCCGCTACTGCTCCAACCGCAAGGAGGTAAAGGACCACGGCGATACCGGAATTCTGCTGGGCAGTAAGCTGAAGGACGGGGACAGGGTGGTGATAATTGAGGACGTCACAACCTCCGGCAAGTCCATCGAAGAGACTTATCCGATTATAAAAGCCCAGGCCGACGTGGAGATAAAGGGCCTTATGGTATCCTTAAACCGGATGGAAAAGGGACAGAGCGACAAAAGCGCCCTTGCGGAAATCAAAGAGAAGTACGGCTTTCCTGCGAACGCCATTGTAAATATGGGCGAAGTGGTGGAATATCTGTATAATAAGCCTTACAAGGGGCAAATTTATATTAATGACGAGATTAAGAAGTCTATTGACGAGTACTATGAAAAGTACGGCGCCAGGTAAAGTACCTGACAGCGGCGGCGGAGCCGCGGAAAGGAGAGGCAGTATGGAAGAAAAGGTTTATAAGACGATGAGCGGGGCAGGCGCGATGAGCATTGCGGTGGGCGTTGTGGCGCTGGTGACAGGGATTGTCTGCGGAATATTAATGATTATCGGGGGCTCTAAGCTGTTGGCGCACAGGTCAAAAATATTGTTTTGAAAAAAGGGCATTCCCTGAGCGGGGTGCCTTTTTCTGACAGAGGTGAGAAGCATGCTGAGAGATAAGGGATTTATTTTTACCAATAAAAAGCATACGGAAAAAGGGATTATGTCAACGATTCTCGGGGTGCTGGCAGCCGTTACGCTGGGGCTTGCGGTTTATTTTTCCTACAGCACAGGGGGCAATGCCACGAAAAGGGACGCTGCAGCTGCGCTTCTGGCGGTTGTTTTTATGACCGTAGGGCTTGTGCTGGGAATCTGGTCCACTTCGGAAAAGGATAAATTCAAGCTTTTTACGCTGCTGGGGATTGTTGCCAATGTCCTGGCATTTGCTATGCTTAGTCTGATATTATTTGCGGGAGCGTATGTGAAATGATGATTGAAGAAAGATTTTTACTTGCAAAGGACAGAATTAAGGAGATAAAGGGTGAAACCGGTCTGCGGCCGGAATTTCAGGAATTTTTTGTGAAGACAGCGGGTTTTCTGGAACTGATAATGGAGAATTATGCCTTTATCATGGACGGTGGCCTTGAAAAAAGTCCTGTGGAGGAGCTGAAAGAGAGAAATTACAGGCTGTATGAGGATATTCTTCCCGAAAATTACGGGAAAAGCTATGGGAACCCGCGCGTCTGCGCAGAGCTTTTCGGAAAGGAATACGGGCAGCTTCTTTGCTTTTTGTATGCGGAGCTGCGCAGTCTTATTCCGTTTATTTTTGAGAGAAGGCTTTCGGATATGGTTATCCGCATGGAGCTGTTTCTGGAAATCTACGGCTCTTTTGTCTGTGAGCAGGAGGAAAGCGGAGAGCTCCCGGAGAGGGAGGCTTTGCGGGATATTCTTTATTTTTATGTGAGCGACTATACAAGGGAAGCCACAGAGCAGAAAATACGGGATATGGTTGTGCCGGAGTCGGATTTTGCCCTGCGTATCATAGAGTCGGATTTGACGGACTGCCGGTATCTTTATTATTTCGGGGAATATGTTACCGACAACGAGGTAGAGACCTGGAAGCATCTGAATACTCTTTCAGAGGAAACTCTGCAGAAAATGGCGGACACCTACACGGAGGGCTACCGGATTGGTTTTGAGGTGGGAAATAAGGACATTACCAGAAAAAAAACGGTGAATATCCGGTATTGCCTTGGCTTTGAGCCCGTGATAAAAAGGGCGGTGGATAATTTCGGGAAAATAGGGCTGCGTCCCACGATTTACCGCGCGGCTTCCAGTATTTTACAGGGAAGGGGCATGAGCCGGGTGGGCTATTACGGCGCGGTGCCCAACAAGCAGTATGATTTTGACCATAAGGACGACCAGGCCCTTGTGTTTGACAGAAAGCTGATGCAGGTACATCTGGAAGCCTTAAAAGAGGGGTATGAGAAATACAAAAAAGAGGCGGCGGTTTTCGGCGGTCCGGCAGTAATGGAAATCTTCGGGGAAAAGCCGGTAAATCTGGAGGAAAAGCCGGAAGCGCTGCACTTATCTGGGGAACAGCAAAAGCTCATGGTGGAATATATGTCGGCGTCCGGGGAGCTTGTGAATCAGTATATTAAAGGCGAGGAGAGGAGTTTTACCATTATCGCCTTTCCCGTACCCGAAATCGGAGAGGACTTTTCCGCGATTTTTGATGAAACCATAAAGCTTAACACTCTGGATTACGCGCTGTATCAGAGAATGCAGCAGGTAATTATTGACACGCTGGATAAGGGAAAGTATGTGATTGTCAAGGGAATGAACGGGAACAGGACAAACTTAAAGGTGATGCTCCATCCCCTTGAAAATCCTGATAAACAGACGAACTTTGAAAACTGTGTGGCGGATGTGAATATTCCTGTAGGCGAGGTGTTTACTTCCCCGATTCTTGCAGGGACGGAGGGGATTCTCCATGTGAGCAGAGTCTATCTGCGGGAGCTGGAATTTAAGAATCTTTCCCTTACCTTTGAGGACGGAATGGTGACAGACTATGACTGCGGCAATTTTGAGGACAGGGAACAGAACCGCAAACTTATCAGGGATAACGTACTGTTCCATCACGACAGCGTGCCTCTTGGAGAGTTTGCCATCGGCACGAACACCACAGCCTATGTGATGGCGAGAAAATATGGAATAGAAGATAAGCTTCCTATATTAATAGCGGAAAAAACAGGCCCCCATTTTGCGGTGGGGGACACCTGCTATTCCCATGCGGAGGATGTTGCGGTCTGCAACCCCGACGGAAAGGAAATTATCGCAAGGGATAACGAGTGTTCTTTAAAGAGAAAGGATAAGGACGCGTCGGCATATTTTAACTGCCACACGGATATCACCATTCCCTATGACGAATTAGGCGAGGTCAGCGTGGTGACGCATGACGAGGAAGTGATTCCGGTGATTGTGGAGGGAAGGTTTGCGCTTGCAGGGTGCGAGGAGCTGAATGGGCCGCTTATTGGGTGAAGTGGCCGCCGGAGTGGGAAATATTCCTTTCGTCGTCGCGCTCCCGCTCTATAAAAACGCAGCAGTACCAGACTCGAAAATACCTCGTCAGGTACTGGCGTTTTCATAAGGACTCCTTAAGGAATATTTCCCGCTCCGGCTGGGCTTTCACACAAATATAAGTTGTTGTCGCAGAATTTATGTTATCTGCAAAAAGCGGCAGTTCCATACGCCTTTCAGCGCTGAAAGCAAAATATAAGAGCAGACACCATCTTCAAAACATATTTTTATCAGGCAGCAGGCAAAAAACAAAGCAAAAATTGCACCAAAGTGCGCCAGCGAGCACCAAAGCATACGAGTAAACAACAAAGAGCAACAAAGCGTACCAAAGAGCAACAAAGAGAAGCAAAGAGAAACAATGAGACACGTACATAGTGGCAGAGGGAAGACAGCTCAGAGCCGGGAACAGCGTGAAGGAGCCCTTATGAAAACGTCAGCGCTTAGCGAGGGAGTTGCCATGCAACTCGCGAGCTTAGCGTCTGCTACGTTTTCATAGAGCGAGAGCGCGGCGACGAACGACTGTTCCCGGCTCTGAGCGTCCCCACCCCCACATTTATCAATCCTTAAGAAAATATAGTTGCAGTCCCCCCACCTTTTATAGTATGATGTTATAGAATACAAGGCACAGTAAACAGAAATTTGCAGGAGGATTATTTATGGCACAGGTAGGAATTGTAATGGGCAGCGACTCGGATATGCCGGTGATGGCGAAGGCGGCCGATGTCCTTAACGAGCTTGGGATTTCCTTTGAGATGAGAATCATTTCAGCGCACAGGGAGCCGGATGTGTTTTTCGAATATGCAAAAACTGCCGAAGAAAAGGGCTTTAAGGTGATTATTGCCGGGGCGGGTATGGCGGCTCATCTGCCGGGTATGTGCGCGGCCATTTTTCCCATGCCGGTGATTGGCATTCCCATGCATACTACATCCTTAGGCGGAAGGGATTCTCTGTATTCCATCGTGCAGATGCCTCAGGGGATACCGGTGGCAACCGTGGCCATAAACGGGGGAGCCAATGCGGGGATTTTGGCGGCAAAGATACTTGCAACCTCCGACGGGGAGCTTCTTAAAAGACTGAAGGATTACAGCCGGAAGATGAAAGAAAGCGTCCAGAAAAAGGATGACAGACTGCAAAGCGAAGGGTATAAGAATTATTGAAAGTGTGAGGACATAAGGAGAAAAGCAGGAGGGAAAGTGAAGGCGAAGGCTTGCGCTCTCCCCGATTTGTACGCGTGCAGGGCGCGCAGATGGGAGAAAACATGGATTACAAAAAATCAGGAGTGGATATTGAAGCAGGTTACCGCAGCGTGGAGCTGATGAAAGAATATGTAAAGGAAACCTTAAGGCCGGAGGTGTTAGGGGGCCTTGGGGGATTTTCGGGGGCTTTTTCCCTTTCTTCTATTAAAAACATGGAAAAACCCGCGCTGGTTTCGGGAACCGACGGAGTGGGAACCAAATTAAAGCTGGCGTTTCTTATGGATAAGCACGACACGGTGGGAATCGACTGTGTCGCCATGTGTGTGAACGACATTGCATGCGCGGGCGGGGAACCGCTGTTTTTCCTGGATTACATAGCATGCGGCAAAAATTATCCCGAAAAAATCGCCGCAATCGTAAAAGGAGTGGCGGAGGGATGTAAGCAGGCAGGCGCCGCACTAATCGGCGGCGAGACGGCGGAGCACCCGGGGCTTATGCCGGAGGAGGAATATGACCTGGCCGGTTTTGCAGTAGGCGTGGTGGACGAGAAAAACCTGATTACCGGAGCGGCAATTAAGCCGGGAGACGTTCTTATAGGGATTGCATCCTCCGGCGTTCACAGCAACGGTTTTTCACTGATAAGAAAAGTATTCGATATGACAAGGGAAAGTCTTGATACCTATTACGACGAGCTGGAAAGTACCCTGGGGGAGGCGCTGCTTACGCCTACTATTATCTATGTAAAGGCGTTAAAGAGCATTCAGGAGGCGGGCGTTGTCATTAAAGGCTGCAGCCATATCACGGGCGGCGGCTTCTACGAGAATATACCCAGAATGCTCCCGGAGAATATTCATGCCGTTGTGGAAAAGGACAGCTATCCTCTGCCGCCCATCTTTAAGCTGCTTGCGCAGAAGGGGCAGTTGGAGGAGAAGATGATGTATAATACCTACAATATGGGGCTTGGAATGGTTCTGGCGGTTGCGCCAGCGGATGCGGATAAGACATTGGCTGCCGTATCGGCTGCCGGGCAGAAGGCCTATGTGGTGGGCGACCTAAAGGCCGGTGAAAAGGGAGTGACAATATGCTGAACATTGTAGTCTGTGTTTCAGGCGGAGGAACCAATCTCCAGGCAATCATCGACGGCATCAAAACGGGAGTGATAAGAAATACAAAAATAACGGGCGTTATAAGCAATAATGCGGGAGCATATGCCTTAAAAAGAGCGGAAAACGAGGGGATTCCGGCATTTTGTATTTCTCCCAAAAGCTTTGAAAGCAGGGAGGATTTTAATCAGGCTTTCCTGGAAAAACTCAAAGAATTAAATCCTGATTTAATAGTACTCGCCGGCTTCCTTGTGATTCTGCCGGAAAAGATGACCGAAATTTATCAGAACAGAATTATCAATATTCATCCTTCCCTGATTCCTTCTTTCTGCGGGACAGGTTTTTACGGCTTGAAGGTTCATGAGGCGGTTCTTGCAAGAGGGGTGAAAATAACCGGCGCTACGGTGCATTTTGTGGATGCGGGGACGGATACGGGAAAGATTATTTCCCAGAAGGCGGTGGAGGTCCTTGACGGCGACACGCCGGAGCTTCTTCAGCGCAGAGTGATGGAACAGGCGGAATGGGTGATACTGCCCAAAGCGATAGATGAAATTGCCATGGCAGAGTTTGCCGGGGAAAAGCCTGACAATGGCAGAACCTGCAAATAACAAAACCGGCCAGCGGCAAAGCTTATCATAAAAAATAAAGGGGGAGAAAACAGCATGAAGGTATTGATTGTAGGCAGCGGCGGCAGAGAACATGCAATTGCCATGAGCGTGGCAAAGAGCCCTGCAGTAGATAAAATATACTGCGCTCCGGGCAATGCGGGCATCGGCATGATTGCGGAATGCGTTCCCATCGGCGCAATGGAATTTGAAAAAATTACGGCATTTGCAAAGGAAAAGGAAATTGATTTAACCATTGTGGGAATGGACGACCCTTTAGTGGGCGGTCTTGTAGACGAGCTGGAAAAGGAGGGGCTGCGCGCTTTCGGGCCCAGGAAAAATGCGGCGATTCTCGAGGGAAGCAAGGCGTTTTCCAAGGATTTGATGAAGAAGTACAAGATTCCCACGGCAGGCTACGAAACCTTTGACTCGGCGGACGAGGCGCTTACATATCTGGAGGGGGCGGATTTTCCCATTGTGCTTAAGGCGGACGGCCTTGCGCTGGGAAAGGGCGTGCTTATCTGTCAGAATCTGGAGGAGGCCAGAGAAGGGGTGCGGTCGATTATGCTGGAGCATCAGTTCGGCAGCGCCGGCAACCGCCTTGTAATAGAAGAATTTCTCACAGGACGGGAGGTGTCGGTACTTTCCTTTGTGGATGGTAAAACTATCAAAACCATGACTTCCGCTCAGGACCACAAGAGGGCGGGGGACGGCGATACGGGCCTTAATACCGGCGGTATGGGAACCTTTTCACCCAGTCCTTTCTATACGGAGGAAGTGGATGATTTCTGTAAGAAATATATTTACCAGTCAACCGTTGACGCCATGGCGGCGGAGGGCAGAGAGTTTAAGGGGATTATCTTTTTCGGGCTGATGCTGACGGAAAAGGGCCCCCGGGTGCTTGAATATAATGCAAGATTCGGAGACCCGGAGGCGCAGGTGGTATTGCCCCGGATGAAGAACGATATCATTGAGGTGATGGAAGCCTGTATTGACGGGCGTCTTAACGAGATTGACCTTCAGTTCGAGGATAACGCGGCGGTTTGCGTGGTGCTGGCCTCAAAGGGATATCCGGTAAAATATGAGAAGGGTCTTGTGATAAAGGGACTTGAGAAGTTTGAAGGGCAGGATTCTTATTTCTGCTTCCATGCCGGGACGAAGGAGACAGAACAGGGCATTGTCACAAACGGAGGCAGAGTGCTTGGAATCACGGCCAAGGGAAAGGATTTGAAGGAAGCCAGGGCAAACGCCTATGCGGCTGCCGAATGGGTGTCCTTTGATAATAAATATATGCGTCATGACATCGGAAAAGCGATTGACGAGGCATAGAGAGGGGATGAAGAAAAAATATGGCTGAAAGGATGAGAATGCTGCAGTTGTCAGAAGACCAGCAAAGACCCGTTATTTGCGAAAAATGCGGGGGCGTGCTGGTTTATAAGGGACTTGGGGAATTCCGCTGCGAGGAATGCGGCGAGTCTGAGTACGATGATTACGGTAAGGTCAGAGGTTATCTGGAAAAGCATAAGGGGGCCAATGTTTCCGATATATCGATGGAAACAGGCGTTTCGCGCAAGTCCATTCGGCAGATGGTGAAGGAAAACCGTTTCGAGGTAATCGAAAACAGAGGAGGATTCCTGAAATGTGAAATGTGCGGAATCGCAATCAAGAGCGGGCATTTTTGTCCGAAATGCGAGGAGGCTTTCCATAAGAACGTGGAGGCGGAGGCCAGAAATGAAAGGCAGAGAAACATGGCCATGGCCGGTTATGGAAAAGAACGTACAGGAGATGATGGAAGTAAACGTTATACACGGGAAAGATGAGGGAATAATAGAAATGAAAAGGTTAAATGTGACAAGGCGCCTGGCTGGTCTTTTACTGTTTTGCGCGGTATTTTTCATGACGGCAATTACCGGCTTTGCGGCGGAGGGAAAAGTGGTTGCAAAGACCGCAAACATACGCGCTCAGGCAAGCTCGGACAGCGAGGTTGTTGCCGGCACCACTCAGGGCAAGACAATCGATATCCAGGGGGCGGTTAAGGATGCTTCGGGGACGATATGGTATCAGGTTCCCATATCCGGCGGCGGCCACGGTTATATCAGAAGCGATTTGGTGCAGACAAACGAGACCATTAAGGTGAGCGAGAGCGCGCCGGCGTCTTCCGGTTCATCCTCCTCCGGCAGTCCGGCGGAAACGGTGCCCACCGCAATCGGGGAGACCCAGGCGGTGATTAAATCAGAAAAGAACGTGAGAGTGCGTTCCGGCGCGTCCACCCAGCATAGCGCAGTAGGCTCTCTGCCGAACGGTACCGGAATCACATTGATTGGAGAGGCAAATGATAACGCGGGGAAGAAGTGGTATCAGATTACCTGCAACTATAACGGAAAGACCGTAGAGGGTTATGTGCGCTCGGATTTGGTGGAAGTGGGTGCGGCAGGTTCGGCTGAAGGCGGCGAGACGCCTCCCGAGGGCGAAGGAGAAGGCGGCGAGAACCCTGAGGGCGAAGCGCCGGAGGGAGAAGGCGGAGAAAATCCCGGGGGAGAGACCGGGGAGCCGGAACCGGCTCCTGAACCTGAGCACAACGACTACGAGGTGGTTTATGCCCAGAACGATACCGGAGAGTACGAGTATTATCTTTACAACAATGTCGAAGGAAACAGACAGAAGCTAAACGAGCTTTTATCGGCGGTAGGCGTTGCAAACGAAAACAACCAGAAGCTTCAGAAGCAGGTGGACAACAGCAAGATTATTATTATTGTCCTTGCCGTGGTTATTGTGCTGCTTTTTATAGCCGTTACGGTTCTCATCTTCAAGGTGCGTTCCCTCTCCTACGATTACGAGTATGAGGAGGACGAGGAGGAGGAAACGGAAGAGGAAGAAGCGGACGAGGAGGAAGAGGAAGAAGTTCCCGTCAGGAAACGGAGAAGAAAAACCCAGGAGGAAGACGAAGGACAGGAGGAGGCTCCCGTAAGGAGAAGGAGAACCTCTTCGGAGCCGCAGGAGCGCACGGCAAAATCCGGGGACAGGCAGGCCCGTTCCAGAGCGAAAGGAGAAAGGGAGCTTTATGCGGCGGAGGACGCGCAGCCGGCAAGAAAGCAGGCCTCCAGAAAGCCTCAGAATTTCCTGATAGACGACGATGAATTCGAATTTGAATTCCTCAATATGGATGATAAGGATTTATAAATGCATGACCATTTAGTGACGGGAAGGATGTGCATATGGTTATTGAGATAGATTTCAGCAGTGAGGAGGCGCTTTATCTGCAGCTTCGCAATCAAATCATCCTTGGAATTGCATCGGCCCGGTTTCAGGAGGGAGACGCGCTTCCTTCTGTGCGGCAGCTTGCGGATGATATCGGCATCAATATGCACACCGTAAATAAAGCCTACACGGTATTAAAGCAGGAAGGCTTTTTGAAGGTGGACAGAAGAAAGGGCGCCGTTATTGCATTAGACGCAGATAAGCTTACCTCTCTGCATGAGATGGATGAAAATCTGCGGGTAATCCTTGCAAAAGGAATCTGCAAAGGCGTTTCTAAGGATGAAGTGCATCAGATGATTGATGAAATATATGAAGAATTTGGAGGAGCCTAATATGCAGTCAGGTGGTTTTACGGACAGGGCAAAAGCGGCGCTGTCCCTTGCGGAGAAAATGGCGTCCAGAATGAGTGCCGGGTACGTGGGTACGGAACATATTCTGGTGGGCCTGCTTCGGGAGAAGGAGGGGGTGGCGGCCAGGGTTCTGAAAGGAAACGGCGCAGATGAAGAAAAAATCGTGGAAATGATACGGGAGCTTATCATGCCGGAGGGCGCGGCCATGCTTAAGGAACGGCAGGGATATTCCCCGCGGGCAAAATTTGTCCTCGAGGAGGCGCACAGGCAGGCGGACCGTTTCGGGGCGAACGCTACCGGCACGGAGCATATTCTTCTTGCAATACTCAAAGAGGGGGAAAACGTGGCCGTGCGGCTGCTCAATACCCTTGGGATTTCCGTGCAGAAGCTGTATGCGGACACTTTAATTTCCATGGGTGAGGACGGCAATTTATATAAAGAGGATTTAGGGAGAAAGCAGGCAAGGAGGGGCCGGGCAGGCTCCGCCTTGGAGCAGTACAGCCGGGATTTGACGGCGTTGGCCGCCGCCGGCGCCCTTGACCCTGTGATTGGCAGAGAGAGGGAAATCAGGAGGGTTATCGAAATATTAAGCCGCCGTACCAAAAACAATCCCTGCCTTATCGGGGAGCCGGGGGTGGGAAAGACGGCGGTGGTGGAAGGGCTTGCCCTGCGCATTGTGGCGGGAGAGGTGCCCTTTACCGTACAGAACAAAAGACTGCTTACCCTGGATTTGTCGGGGATGGTGGCCGGCTCCAAATACAGAGGCGAGTTTGAGGAGAGAATCAAGAAGGTTATCCGGGAGGTGGAGGAGGACGGCAACGTCATCCTTTTCCTGGACGAGATGCATACGATTATCGGCGCGGGCGGAGCGGAAGGCGCAATTGACGCTTCCAATATCCTAAAGCCCTCCCTTGCAAGAGGGGAGCTGCAGATGATTGGCGCAACCACCGTGGCGGAATATCACAAATATGTGGAGAAGGACGCCGCCCTGGAGAGGCGGTTCCAGTCGGTTTACGTGGAGGAGCCCACCATAGAGGAGGCGGTGGAAATCTTAAAGGGGGTGGCTCCCAGATATGAGGAGCATCACAGAGTCACCATTACGGAGGGCGCCATTACGGCGGCTGTTCAGCTTTCGGAGCGCTATATTAACGACAGGAACCTTCCCGACAAGGCCATTGATTTGATTGACGAGGCGGCAGCGGCGGTCCGGCTGAACAACACCCGGACGCCGGAAAATTTAAAGGAAATGCTTCTTCGGATTCAGGATATGGACGTACAGGTGGAGGAGTGCCTGAAAGGGCAGGAGTTTGAAAAGGCCGGCGAGGTTCGTAAGGAACAGGAAAAGCTCATCAGAAATTATGAGAGGGCAAGGGAACGCAAGCGCAGGCAGCAGACGGAGAGCAGCCTTGTGGTAAGCGAAAACGAAATTGCCGAGGTGGTTTCCTCCTGGACAAAGGTGCCGGTGAAAAAGCTAACGGAAAAGGAAAGCGAGCGGCTGCTCCGGCTGGAAAACGTGCTTCACAGGCGGGTAATCGGCCAGAGCGCGGCGGTAAGCGCCGTTTCCAGAGCCATAAGGAGAGGCAGAGTGGGTCTGCAGGACCCGGGGAGACCCATCGGCTCGTTCCTGTTTTTAGGTCCTACCGGCGTAGGAAAAACAGAGCTCTCAAAGGCCCTTGCGGAGGCCATGTTCGGAACGGAAAGCGCGCTAATCAGGGTGGACATGTCAGAGTACATGGAGGGACATTCCGTATCAAAGATGATTGGCTCGCCTCCGGGCTATGTGGGCTTTGAGGAGGGCGGACAGCTCAGCGAGAAGATAAGGAAAAACCCTTACTCCGTGGTGCTCTTTGATGAAATCGAGAAGGCCCATCCCGATGTGTTCAACGTGCTTTTGCAGGTGCTTGACGATGGCCATATCACGGACTCAAAGGGGCGTAAGGTGAGCTTTAAGAACACCATATTAATCATGACCTCCAATGCCGGGGCACAGAGAATTGTGGCGCCGAAAAACCTCGGGTTTTCCATGGAAACCTCTAAGGAACAGGATTATGAAAAAATGAAGGCCGGAGTGATGGAGGAGGTCAAAAAGCTTTTCAAGCCGGAGTTCATCAACCGGATTGACGAGATTATGGTATTCCAGCCTCTTGACAAAAAGGAGATGCACGAGATTATCAATCTTCTCGGCAGCAATCTTGCAAAGAGGTGCAGGGAGCAGATGCAGATTAAGCTCTCGGTGAGCAGCGCCTTAAAGGAACACATTCTGACAAAGTATTCCGACGACAAGATGGGAGCCAGACCCTTAAAGCGCGCCCTCCAGAACGTGGTGGAGGATAAGCTCGCCGAAGAGATACTCTCAGGCCGGGTAAAGGCGGGAGATACCGTGACGGCAGGCTTTCGAAAAGGGCAGGTGGTTTTCCAGACGGCGGAGGATAAGCGTACCGGATAAGCGGATGCCGGTCGGAGGCGGCGCTTTTACGAGGCGCTCCAAAAACACAAAAATTTTAGAATTTTCCGGTGGATATCGGCGCAAAAATATATTATACTGACATTAACCTGATTAACATAAGGGGATAGCAGGAGGACATAAGAAAATGGCAGTTGTAGAGGAATTATTACGGTCAGAAGCAGACGGAACTATCAGTTTTGGCAACCATATGCTGGAGGGAAAGGCCAAGCTGGAAGACTTTGAGCATTGCGGGGATTTATATAAGGTGAAAACCTATAAAACCATGACAAAGCTGGAAAAAAACGGAATGTTCGCCTATGAGTCGGTGCCGGGAACCAGCGTTTCCCATTTTTCGGAGACGGCGGACGAGGTGAAATTTACCGTGGAAGGCAGCGAGGATGCGCAGCTTACCTTAGGACTCAATGAAGACACGGAGTACGAGGTTTTTGTGGATGGCAAGAGCATCGGCAAAATGAAGACCAATTTGGGCGGTAAGCTGAATTTAAGCGTGGAGTTTTCCGAAACAGGGAAAGCTGATGTGACAATAAAAAAATAAAGAAAAATAAGGACAACAAAACGGAGGCTGCTGCAAAATGATAAACGGTTTTGCAGCGGCTTTTGTTTTACAGGAAGGGAAAGAAAATCTTCCCTGTTTAAACGGAGAGTATTTTTTATGGCAAAAGGAAAGAATACAACTATATTCTTCTGTCAAAGCTGCGGCTACGAATCTTCAAAATGGATGGGACAATGTCCGGGATGCAGACAGTGGAATACATTTGTGGAAGAGACGGCGGTTACAGGCGGCCGTATGGCGGGAGTTTATGACAAAAACAGAAAATCGGCGGGAAGGGAGAGGCCGGCTCCGGCAGCGCTTTCCGAGATTTCCCTGGAAGAGGAAGACAGGATGACCACCCGGATGCAGGAGCTTGACAGGGTGCTTGGAGGCGGGCTGGTGCGAGGCTCCCTTACCCTGGTGGGCGGAGACCCGGGGATTGGCAAGTCCACCCTTCTTTTGCAGGTATGCAGGAATCTGGCCTTTGACGGGCGGGAGGTTCTCTATGTCTCGGGAGAGGAATCCTTAAAGCAGATAAAAATCCATGCAAACCGTGTGGGAGAATTTAACGGAAATTTAAAGCTTTTGTGTGAAAACGGGCTTGGCCTCATAGAAGAAACCATCAGGCATTCGCAGCCTGACGTTGTGGTAATCGATTCCATCCAGACCATGTTCCACGAGGACGTTTCCTCCGCACCGGGCAGCGTGTCTCAGGTGCGGGAGGCCACAGGCGTCCTTTTGCAGCTTGCAAAGGGGCTTAATATCGCCGTTTTCATCGTGGGTCATGTGACAAAGGAAGGCACGGTGGCGGGACCAAGGGTGCTGGAGCATATGGTTGACACGGTGCTTTATTTTGAAGGGGACAGGCATGCCTCCTATCGGATTCTGCGGGGTGTAAAGAACCGGTTCGGCTCCACCAACGAGATTGGCGTTTTTGAAATGGAATCCTCAGGTCTTAAGGAGGTTTTAAATCCCTCGGAGTTTATGTTAAGCGGCAAGCCCGAGGAGGCAAGCGGCTCTGTTGTGGTGTGCTCCATGGAGGGGACAAGGCCCATGCTGGTGGAAATTCAGGCGCTGGTGAGCCATTCCAGCTTCGGGATTCCCAGAAGGCAGACCATAGGGACGGATTTTAACAGAGTCAACCTCCTCATTGCCGTGCTTGAAAAAAGGCTGGGGCTTTCCCTTGGCAACTGCGACGCCTATGTGAATATTGCGGGGGGAATCAGGATTATGGAGCCTGCCATCGATTTGGGCATTGCCCTCGCGGTGGTTTCCAGCTTTAAAAACAAAGTGATTGACAGCAGGCTCATCGCCATGGGCGAGGTGGGGCTCAGCGGGGAAGTGCGCGGAATCAGCATGATTCAGGCCAGGGTACAGGAGGCAAAAAAGCTGGGATTTTCCACCTGTATCATACCCTCCGTCTGCGCTGAGAGCGTGAAGGAGATTTCAGGAATCAAGGTGATTGGGGTAAAAACCGTGGCGGAGGCCGTGGCAGTACTTTCCTGACCGTACCGGAAAGATTTCTTAAGCCAGCCGCCGGGATATTATGACAGAAATATTACAAAACTGACAAAAAAATGAAATTATAGTGTTCAAACTGGTCGGTTTGTGGTAAGATATATCAGAGTTTTTATCATGGAAGCTGCAAAAGGAGTCAGGAATGGATAAGAAAAAGTGGGTAAAACACATTCCGTTATTTATTTTAGAGGCTGTGGTTTTAGTGGCGGCCCTGGGATTTTTGTATATTACGCTGCGTGCCACCGACAGTGAAACCGGCGCGGAAAAGGATGTTATCAAGGAAGAAAATATTGCGGTTAATCCTGAGGTGAAGGAAAAAATCGTGGAAATTTCTCAGACAAAGGAGGAAAGCAAGTACACAGGAATATATAACGTGGCGTTTTTCGGAGTGGACGCCAGAGACGGGAGCCTGGGGAAGGGCAACAGAAGCGACACGATTATGATTTGCTCCATCGACATGGATAATCACGAGATACGCCTTGTTTCTATCTACAGGGATACTTATTTAAATCTGGGGAACGACGTTTATAAAAAGTGCAATACCGCTTATGCGTTAGGCGGCCCGGAGCAGGCAATCGGCATGATAAACATGAATACCGATTTGTTTCTGACAGACTATATTACCGTGGGATTTGAAGGGCTGATGAAAGCTGTGGACGCTCTTGGAGGCATTGAAATGGAAGTAACCGAAACGGAGATTTCCCATTTAAACAATTACCAGAGCACCATGGCGCAGGAGATGGACATTGAATATACCCCTGTGACCCAGGCGGGGAAACAGACCCTGAACGGCCTGCAGGCCACGGCGTACTGCCGTATCCGTTACGGCGGCGGGGATGATTTCAGACGGACCCAGAGACAGAGGGACGTGCTGGTTGCCATGATGGAAAAGGGAAAGAAATCCTCTATTGGAGCCCTCACGGAAGCGGTTTACGGCGTGCTTCCCAGCGTCCGCACCTCACTGGACGTACAGGATATCATACCCGTGCTTGGCATGATAGGCGAATATGAAGTGACGGTAAGCGACGGCTTTCCCTTTGAGGGAATGCGCAACGGCGGAATTATCGGTTCGAAGGGAAACTGCGTGGTGCCGGTCAATCTGGAAGAAAACGTAAGAAAGCTTCATGAGCTTCTTTACGAGGAGGAGGCCTACGAGCCGTCTAAGGACATTAAGGAGTTCAGCAAAATAATCGAAGAAGATACCAAGGACCATCTAATGTATTAAAGAAAAATAAATCAAGTTGTTGACAGATGATGCTTTGGTGAGTTATAATACCGAAGTGTGCTGATGAACACAAAGCAGTTGATACCATTCAGCGATTCAAACCGCTGAGATAGGGGCATAGTTCAAAGGTAGAACAGCGGTCTCCAAAACCGTCGATGTGGGTTCGATTCCTACTGCCCCTGCTGGAAGAAAGTGTTGAGAAACTTGACGTACAGGTTTTCTTGGCACTTTTTCTTTTGTACGCGGGCACCTGAAGGAAGCGACGGATGCCCGGGCGGCGGAAACTTTCATCTACTTGATTATCATAACGGGAGAATGCAGATGCACATTATTTTATTGTCGGGCGGCTCGGGAAAGCGGTTATGGCCGCTGTCCAATGATATCCGCTCCAAGCAGTTTATCAAAATTTTCAGGACAAAGGACGGCGGTTACGAATCCATGGTACAGCGGATGTACCATCAGATACGGGAGGTGGACGAAGGGGCGACGGTCACGATTGCAACCTCGAAAACCCAGGCGTCCTCTATCCACAATCAGCTCGGGGACGAGGTTTTGGTCTGCGTGGAGCCCTGCCGCAGGGATACCTTTCCGGCCATTGTGCTGGCTACGGCATATCTTCATGACGTTTGCGGGATTTCACAGGAGGAACCGGTGATTGTCTGCCCTGTGGACCCCTATGTGGAAATCGATTATTTTGAGGCGCTGAAAAAGCTGGCGGCTCTGGCAGGGGAAGGCGCTGCCAGTCTGGTGCTTATGGGAATGGAGCCTACCTATCCCAGTGAAAAATATGGTTATATCCTTCCCACGGATAAGAAAACGGTGAGCGGGGTGAAAACCTTCCGCGAAAAGCCGGACGCGGAAACCGCAAAGGAGTATATCGACCAGGGAGCTCTCTGGAACGGCGGCGTGTTTGCCTATCGGATGAAATATGTGCTTGAAAAGGCAAAACAGATTATCGGGTATGCGGATTATGAGACTTTATTCGACAGATATGATTCTCTGGATAAAATCAGCTTTGACTATGCGGTTGTGGAGAAGGAGACGGATATCTGCGTGATGCGCTTTCAGGGACAGTGGAAGGACCTTGGAACCTGGAACACCTTATCCGAGGCCATGGAGGAGCCCTGCGTGGGAGAGGCGATTTTAAACGAGACCTGTGAGAACGTGCATGTGCTTAACGAGCTGGACGTCCCGGTGCTGTGTATGGGGCTGAAAAACATGGTGGTGTCCGCAAGCCCGGAGGGGATTCTGGTTTCCGATAAGGAGCAGTCCAGCTATATCAAGCCTTTTGTGGATAAAATCGACCAGCAGGTGATGTTTGCAGAGAAATCCTGGGGGGATTTTCTGGTTCTGGACGTTACAAGGGAAAGCCGGACCAGCAAGGTTACCTTAAAGCCGGGGCACAGTATGAATTACCACAGCCATTTAAGGCGGGATGAAATCTGGAATATCATTTCAGGAAAAGGCCGGTGCGTGATTGACGGGGTGAGCCGCAGGGTAGAGGCCGGCGACGTTCTGGAAATGAAAGCCGGTAGCCGT
The DNA here is from genome assembly GCA_910577275.1 of uncultured Lachnospiraceae bacterium. Lineage (GTDB taxonomy): Bacteria > Bacillota > Clostridia > Lachnospirales > Lachnospiraceae > Suilimivivens. Next base: position 52,220 of record CAJTMW010000007.1, on the reverse strand, counting down.
CACACCATAATGGCGGACACGGAGCTTAAAATCATCGAGATACAGCTTGGACGGGAAATCAGCGTCCATGACAAGCAGAAGTTTGAGCTGGAAATTGACGGCGTCGGAGACAAAGCGGATTCTTAAAGCGGAAACGGACCGGCGCCGGAAGAATTAATCAGGAGAAGAAATATGAATGCAGACGAAAAGAAAGCCAATATCCGGCAGATAATTATTTATCTGCTGATTACCTTTATTTTCACCTATGCGGTGGAAATCTTTGTCATTATGCCCATGGCGGGGAGCACGGATGTGACTGCCGCCTACACAGCCCAGTCCCTCATAAGCAGCGTGATGTTTATCCCGGCAACGGGGGCGCTCCTTACCATTTTGCTTACGAAGGACAGACTGATAGGGAACCTTAGAATTTCCCTGAACCTGAGGGGGAATCTAAAGTATTACGCGTTGGTCTGGCCGGGGTTTGTCCTGCTGATTTTTCTGGGGGCGGCGCTTTACTTTATTATTTTTCCCGGCCATTTTGATTCGGAAATGGGATACGTGCAGGTGCTTTTAAAGGCTCAGGCGGAGAGCGTGGGGGCTTCGGCGGATACCGTTACCGCGCAGCAGGCGAAAAGAGTCGTCACAAATCAGCTTATGATGGGCGTCGTTATGGCGCCGCTTTTGAACCTTCTTCCCTGTCTGGGAGAGGAATGGGGCTGGCGGGGCTATCTGCTTCCCAGACTGTTAAAGCAGTTTAAGACGGTTCCGGCGCTGCTGCTCGGCGGCCTTATCTGGGGGCTTTGGCACGCGCCTCTTACGGTCATGGGGCATAATTACGGCGTGGGCTACCGGGGCTATCCGGTGACGGGAATCATATCCATGTGTATTTTCTGCATCGTAATGGGGATTATTCTGTCCTATGTGACGATAAAAACAAAAAGCTGCCTTCCGGCGGTTGTCGGGCACGGGGTGTTAAACGGCCTGGCGGCTTTTGGGGTTTACTTTACCTCCCTTGAAAAGCCTTACAACGTGTTTCTGGGGCCCTCCTGTGTGGGGCTGATTGGCGGAGCGGGCTTTATTGCGCTGGCGATTGCGCTGCTTTACCGGCTCTGGAAGGAAGAAAATCAGAAAGAACCGGCTTAAATGGCGGGAAAATGTTAAAAGCATATTGCAATTCGCTTTAAGGAGTGCTACAATACAGAAGAATTATGGATACTTGTTAATTTAGAGTGGGCTTTGCGGTCCACTCTTTTTTGGGGATAGAGGTGAGCGGATGTCAAAAAGAGAAGATTATGAGAAGAGATGCGAGGCGCTTTTAACGCCCATAGCCGGGGCGAATCATGTGGAGATTTATGATATTGAATATGTCCGGGAGGGGAGCGAGCAGTATCTGCGGTGCTATATCGATAAGGAGGAGGGAGTTTCCATTGACGACTGTGAAAACGTCAGCCGCGCCCTCTCCGATGCCCTTGACAGAGAGGATTTTATAGACGACGCTTATATTCTTGAGGTCAGCTCGCCGGGACTTGGCAGACAGCTTAAGAAGGATAAGCATCTTGAAAAGAGCCTTGGCGATGAGGTGGAGATTAAGACCTTTAAGCCGGTAGGCGGCGTCAGGGAATTTACAGGTTTTTTAACGGCGTTTGACGAGGACACCATCACTATTGAAACGCCGTCTTCCAATGAAGGTGAAGGGGAAAAGACTGTGTTTAACAGGAAGGATATTGCAGTTGTCAGACTGACATTGGATTTTTAGCCCCGATAAGAAAATAAAGGGCGGAAAGGATAAGGAAAATGAACAAGGAATTAATGGAAGCATTGGATGTGTTGGAAAAGGAGAAGGAAATCAGCAAGGAAACGCTTTTTGAGGCAATCGAAAATTCTCTGATTACGGCATGCAAGAATCATTTTGGCAAATCTGATAACGTGAGGGTTGAAATCAACAGGGAAACCTGCGATTTCCTTTGCTATGCGGAAAAGGAAGTGGTAGAGGAGGAAGTGGAGGACGACTGCCTTCAGATATCGCTTGAAGATGCCAGGGAAATCAAGTCGGACGCACAGCCCGGCGATATTATCCATGTGGAGATTAAGTCTAAGGAGTTCGGCCGGATTGCAACACAGAACGCAAAGAACGTGATTCTCCAGAAAATCCGCGAGGAGGAAAGAAGCGTTATCTATAACCAGTATTTTGAGAAGGAAAAGGATATCGTAACGGGCATTGTACAGCGTTACATTGGAAGAAATATCAGCATAAATTTAGGTAAAGCCGACGGTATCTTAAATGACAGCGAGCAGGTAAAGAGCGAAGTGTTCCGGCCCACGGAGAGGATTAAGGTATATATCCTGGAGGTGAAGAACACGCCCAAGGGCCCAAGGATTTTAGTGAGCCGTACCCACCCGGAGCTGGTAAAGAGGCTGTTTGAAGCGGAAGTTACAGAAATCCGCGACGGCACGGTGGAGATTATGAGCATCGCCAGAGAAGCGGGAAGCAGAACCAAGATGGCGGTGAAGTCCAACAATCCCAACGTTGACGCGGTAGGCGCATGCGTGGGACTGAACGGCGTCCGGGTAAACTCCATTGTGGAGGAGCTTCGGGGAGAGAAAATCGACATTATCAACTGGGATGAAAATCCGGGCAACCTGATTCAGAACGCCCTTTCACCGGCGAAAATCGTGGCGGTGTTCGCCGACCCGGACGAAAAGACGGCCAAGGTGGTGGTGCCCGATTACCAGCTTTCCCTTGCCATCGGCAAGGAGGGGCAGAACGCAAGGCTGGCGGCAAGGCTTACAGGCTATAAGATTGATATCAAGAGCGAGACCCAGGCCAAGGATGCTCCGGGCTTCCGTTATGAAGATTATCTGGATGAGTATGACGAATACGACGAGGATTACGAGGACGGCGAATACGGCGCAGAGACGGAATATTCCGAAGGCTATGTGGAGGAATACGGGGAGGAAGGCCCTGACGGCGGTTACGCGCAGGACGGCGAGTATGCCGGGGAAGGCTTTGAGGATGAGTATGCGCAGGACGACGGCGGCGAATATGCCGAAGGAACTTCCGGCGGTGAATATATAGAAGACGGCGGCGAATACGCCGAAGGAGCTTCCGGCGAAGAGGAATACGAGGAAGAAATTGAAGATTACGAGGATTCGGAAGAATACCCGGAAGCCGCCGAAGATATAAAGGAATAGGGGGGATTTCATGGCAAAGAAAATCCCCATGCGGCAGTGCATCGGATGCGGAGAAATGAGAAATAAAAAAGAAATGATGCGCATTCTGAAAACGCCGGAGGATGAAATTGTGCTGGATGTAACAGGCAAAAAGAACGGAAGAGGTGCTTATCTTTGTAAGGAAAGAGAGTGTCTTTTGAAAGCGCGAAAGAGTAAGGGATTGGAACGGTCTTTCAAAATGAGTATTCCAAACGAAGTGTATGACAATCTGGAAAAGGAGTTTACGGCAATTCATGAATGACAGAGTATTATCCCTTTTAGGGCTGGCAGCGAAAGGGAGGAATCTGAAAAGCGGCGAGTTCTCCACGGAAAAAGCGGTCAAAGAGGGCAGGGCGGCAATGGTGATAATCGGAAACGACGCCTCTGATAACACCAAAAAAAAGTTTACCAATATGTGTGCTTTTTATAATACGCCGATTTATTTTTATTCCGACAAGGAACAGCTCGGCAGGGCAATCGGCAGGGAAATGAGAACATCTGTGGCTGTTACGGACGAGGGAATGGCGGCAAATATCATGAAACGTTTGGAAGAATCATAAGGCATGAGACGGAGGTAGTGGAATGGCCAAAATAAAGGTGCATGAAATAGCAAAGGAAATGGAAAAGCAAAGCAAGGAAATCATTGCTTTTCTGCAGGATAAAGGAATCGAAGTAAAGGCGGCGCAGAGCTCTCTCGAGGAGGAGGCGGCGGAAATGGTCAGAAAGGCTTTCGGAAAGGCAAAACCGGCGGCAAAGCCCGAGGCGGTAGCTGCGGCCGGCGCAAAGCCGGAAGGAACCCGGTCAGGGAAGCCGGAAGGGGCCGGTGCGAAGCCGGAGGCATCCGGTGCAAAAGCAGCGGCTTCAGAGCCAGCAAAGCCGGGGGCAGCCGGTGTAAAAGCAGCGGCTTCGGAGTCAGGAAAGCCGGAAGCAGCCGGCGCAAAGCCTGAGGCGGCAAAGTCCGAACCGGCAGCAAACGGTCCTGCTGCAAATGGCAATGCCATGAACGGCAGGGAGCAGAGACCGGCGGCGGGCGGCGAGCAGCCCAAAAAGAAAAAGAAAATTATCGTTGTGAGCAATCCCCGCAACAGTAACATTCCGGGACAGCAGCGTCCTTCGGGCGAGCGCAGGGCGCCCCAGGGACAGGGAAACCGTCAGGGAAACAGGCCGGCAGGCGGCGGAAGGCAGGGACAGCCTCAGAATCAGGGACAGGGAGCCCGCAGACAGGAGGCGCCCCACAAAATCATCCGTCCGCTGACAGCCCCTTCCATGCCGGAAAGTATGCAGTCGGATTTCAGGCAGACGGCAAGAAGGATGGAAATGGAAAGACAGCAGAGGAACGCCCAGGCGGCCCGCGCCGAGAGAGAAGCACAGGCAGCACGGGCGGAGGAAGCGGCCCGCGCCGAGAGGGAGGCGCAGGCAGCGCGCGCAACTGAGGCGGCGCAGGCGGAAAGAGAGGTCAGGGCGGCTGCCCGCACAGAGTCTGCGGAACGCTTTGAAAGACCGGCAAGGCCGGATGCGCAGCGTCAGGGACAGGATATGTGCGCGGAAAGACCGGCGAGAGGCGAAGGCGGAAACAGGAATAACCAGATGCGGGGCGAGCGTCCTGCCGGGAGAGAAGCCGGCGGACAAAGACCTGCCGGTAGAGAGGACAGATTCCAGAGAAATGAAAGGACACAGGGAAATGCGCCGAGAAATCAGGGCGAAAGAAGCCAGGGAGAGCGTAATAACAGAAATACGCAAAGAAGGCCCGATGGCGTTAGCCGTCCGGGCGCTCCGGCTGGCAAAACTGATTTCCGCAGGGATGGCGCTGAAAGGAATAATAACAGGACTGGCGGAAATAATAACCGCAGCGAGAGAGGCGGCCAGGGGCAGGATAATAGATTTAGACGGCCCGAAAAGCCGGGTAAGGGTTTCTCTGCGGAAACCCCGGTTAAGGATGAGAAGCGCCGAGACGAGGAAAAGCGCAGAATCAGCCAGGAGAAGGATAAAAAGTCCAGGAAGGACTTCATCTATGAGGATGAGGACGCAGCAGTAAAGAACAAAAACAAAGCGGGAAGATTCATTAAGCCCGAGAAGAAGGCGGTAGAAGTGGTGGAGGAGCAAATCAAGGTGATTACCGTTCCCGATTCGCTGACCATCAAGGAGCTTGCCGACAAGATGAAGCTGCAGCCTTCCGTTATTATTAAGAAGCTGTTCCTTAAGGGGCAGATTGTGACGGTAAACTCCGATATTTCCTTTGAGGATGCGGAAAATATCGCTATTGAGTATGATATTATCTGCGAAAGAGAAGAAAAGGTTGACGTTATCGAGGAGCTCCTGAAGGAGGACGACGAGCAGGAGGAGGCTCTGGAAACAAGACCCCCTGTCATCTGTGTTATGGGCCATGTTGACCACGGTAAAACCTCCCTTCTCGATGCAATCCGTAAGACAAACGTGACGGATAAGGAAGCCGGAGGTATTACGCAGCATATAGGCGCGTATACTGTAAATATTAACAATCAGACAATTACCTTCCTGGATACGCCGGGACACGAAGCGTTTACGGCAATGCGTATGCGCGGCGCCAACTCCACGGATATTGCAATCCTTGTAGTGGCGGCGGACGACGGCGTTATGCCTCAGACGGTGGAGGCAATCAACCATGCGAAGGCGGCGGGGATTGAAATTATCGTTGCTGTGAACAAGATTGATAAGCCCGGCGCCAACGTTGACAGGGTAAAACAGGAAATGACCGAATACGAGCTGATTCCCGTGGACTGGGGCGGAAGCACGGAGTTTGTCCCCGTATCCGCCAAGTCGGGAGAAGGGCTTGAAACGCTGCTTGAGACCATTCTGCTTACGGCGGAAATCATGGAGCTCAAGGCCAACCCCAACAGGCAGGCAAGAGGTCTTGTAATTGAGGCCGAGCTTGATAAGGGGCGCGGGCCTGTGGCTACGGTGCTGGTGCAGAAGGGTACGCTGCATGTGGGAGACTTTATTTCCGCAGGCGCCAGCCACGGCAAGGTAAGAGCCATGATTGACGACAAGGGCAGAAGGGTGAAGGAAGCGACGCCTTCCACACCTGTGGAAATTCTCGGCCTTTCCGACGTTCCCAGCGCCGGAGAAGTGTTTATCGCCCATGAAAACGACAAGACGGCCAAGTCCTATGCGGAGACCTATCTTGCCCAGAACAAGGAGAAGATGCTTGAGGAGACCAAGGCAAAGATGTCCTTAGACGACCTTTTCAACCAGATTCAGGCGGGCAATTTGAAGGAGCTCAATATCATTGTAAAGGCGGACGTACAGGGAAGCGTGGAGGCGGTAAAACAGAGCCTTATGAAGCTTTCCAACGAGGAGGTAGTGGTGAAGTGCATCCACGGAGGCGTGGGCGCCATCAACGAATCCGACGTATCCCTTGCTTCCGCGTCGTCAGCGATTATTATCGGCTTTAACGTCCGTCCTGACGCCATGGCAAAGGCCATTGCGGAGAGGGAAGGCGTGGATATTAAATTATACAGAGTAATTTATCAGGCGATTGCCGACATTGAAGCGGCCATGAAGGGTATGTTGGACCCGATTTTCGAGGAAAAGGTGATTGGCCATGCGGAGGTAAGGCAGATTTTCAGGGCGTCCGCCGTGGGAAATATTGCAGGCTCCTATGTGCTTGACGGTATTTTCCAGAGAGATTGCAAGATTCGCATTACAAGGCCGGGAGAAAAGGAAAATAACGGGCTTATTTATGAAGGAAAACTGGCTTCCTTAAAGCGTTTCAAGGACGATGTAAAAGAGGTGAAGGCCGGATTTGAGTGCGGTCTTGTATTTGACGGATTCGACCAGATGCAGGAGCTTGATATCGTGGAGGCCTATATTATGGTGGAGGTTCCAAGGTGAGAAAAAACAGTGTGAAGAATACCCGCATTAACGGAGAGGTGCAAAGAGTACTGGCTGAGATAATAAGGGGCGGGTTAAAAGACCCCAGAATCAGCCCTCTTACATCTGTGGTCTCCGTTGAGGTAGCCCCGGACCTAAAGACCTGTAAGGCGTGGATTAGCGTTTACGGGGATGAAAAGGCGCAGAAGGATACCATTTCGGGGCTTAAAAATGCGGAAGGTTTTATCCGCAGGGAGCTGGCGTCCAGAATAAATTTACGCAACACGCCGGAAATTCATTTCATCGGCGACCAGTCTATCGAATACGGCGTGAGAATGTCGAAACTGATTGACCAGGTCACCGGCGGGGAAGCGGACGGGGATGCGGAGGAAGACGAGGCGTAAATGCGCGCGTCATAAATCCGTTTCCTTTCCCGCGGGAATGGAACGTCGGCATATAGCGGTAACAGCCGGAAACAGTGTATGACAGGAGAGGGTTATGAATATTTGTGAAGAAGCAAGGGGAGCGGCAACCATTGGCATCGGCGGCCATGTAAGACCGGACGGCGACTGCGTGGGGTCGGCCATGGGACTATACCTGTATCTGAAAAAGGCGTGCCCTGAAAGCAGGGTGCAGGTATTTCTTGAAAAGCCGGCGGAGATTTTTTCCTGTATAGCGGGGCTTGACGAGATTCATGCGGATTTTGCCACGGATGTGGAGGTCTTTGATTTGTTTATTGCTCTGGACACCTCGAAGGAGCGTCTGGGCGGAGCGGAGAAATACTTTGATGAAGCAAAAAAGACTGTGAATATCGACCACCACATCAGCAACAAGGGCAGCGGAGATGTGAATTACATAATGCCGAAGGCAAGCTCCACAAGCGAACTTATCTATAATGTAATCGAGGACAAAGCTCTGATAGACGAGGAGATTGCCAAAGCGCTCTATATCGGCATGATGCACGATACCGGCGTTTTCCAGTACTCCAACACGTCGCCGGATACCTTGAAGGCAGCGGCGGAGCTGATTTCCTACGGGTTTGATTTTTCAAGGCTTATTGATGAGACCTTTTACGAAAAAACTTATATCCAGAACCAAATACTGGGCAGGGCGCTCCTTGAGAGCATTCTCTTTATGGACGGCAGATGCGTGGTCAGCATGGTTGACAAAAAGACCATGGATTTTTACCGTGCCGTGCCGGCTGATTTGGAGGGAATTGTCAACCAGCTTCGGAATACCCGGGGAGTGGAGTGCGCGATTTTCATGTACCAGACCAATATTTTGGAGTACAAGGTAAGCCTGCGCTCCAACGGAAGGGTAGATGTGGCGAAGGTTGCGGAGTTTTTCGGTGGCGGCGGCCATGTGAGGGCGGCCGGCGTAACCATGCCGGGAACTTTCCATGACATTGTCAACAATCTTTCCGGAAGAATTGCGGAACAGCTCCGGGAGAAGGAGTGAGAACCTGCGGCTGTCCGGAAATGACAGAAAGCGCGAAAAGGAATAAGAAACCATGTACCATGGAATGATTAACGTTTATAAGGAAGCGGGCTACACCTCCCACGATGTGGTGGCTAAGCTCCGCGGAATCTGCAAACAGAAAAGAATCGGACATACAGGAACCCTGGACCCGGACGCGGTTGGGGTTCTTCCTGTCTGTCTGGGAAACGGGACAAGGCTCTGCGACATGCTGACAGACAAAGACAAGGAATATGTCGCGGACTTTTGCCTGGGAATTACCACGGACACCCAGGATATTTCAGGAACCGTGCTTGAGAAAAAGGACGCGGATGTGAGCGCGGAAGATGTGGAAAAGGCTGCGGCGCTATTTGTGGGGGAATATTTACAGCTTCCGCCCATGTATTCCGCCCTGAAGGTGGGAGGAAAGAAGCTCTGCGACCTTGCAAGGGCGGGAAAGGAAGTGGAGAGGACGCCCCGTCCTGTAACCGTTTACTCCCTGGAATTTCTGAAAAAGGAGCATCCCCGCTATACCATAAGGGTGGCGTGCTCCAAGGGAACCTATATCAGAACCCTCTGCCATGACATCGGGCAGCGCCTGGGCTGCGGCGCTGTGATGACAAAGCTTGTGCGCACAAAGGCGGGAGAATTCGGCATAGAGAATGCCCTTACTCTGGAGAAGCTGGAGGAGATGGCAAAGGCGGGAACTCTTTTAGAGGCTGTGATTCCGGTGGAGAAAATGTTCCGCGCGCTGCCGGCGGTTTCTGCCCGGGAAGCCGGATTTAAGGCCTTAAGGAACGGGAACTGGCTGCGGGCGGAGGACGTGTCGGCGTTTGAGGAGGACAAGGCAGCAGAGAATGCCAGAGCGGCAGGAGAGGCGGCTTCGGGGGCGGATAAGGAAAAGGGAAATGCCGGAGCCGCCGGGGAAAGCCGGGGCGTTCCGGGCGGAGAGGTGCGGATGTATAACCATCAGGGAGTTTTTTACGGTATTTATCGTTACGAGGCGGAAAGGGAAATGTATGTGCCGGTGAAGATGTTTCTTCCCGGGGATAATGTGTGCGGATGACGACGGCAGATTTTGGCGGATGATGAGGGAACTGGTTTGACAGGGCGCCGGGAAACGGAGGAAAGATGGAAATCATTGAAAATACAACGGAATTTTGGCTGGAAGCGGGCGGCGCCGGGACAGTTGCTGCAAAGAAGGATGCTGACGCCGGTATTTGCCAGGCCGGGACTGCGGTTGCAATCGGAAAATTTGACGGAATCCATAAGGGGCACGCGACGCTCCTTTCCCATATTCTGAAACAGAAAGAAAAAGGGCGGAAAGCAGTTGTTTTTACCTTTTACCCTTCTGCTTCGGTTTTCTTCGGAGGCGGCAGTACTGCGGAAATCACGACCCGTCAGGAAAAGCGAAAGCTGTTTGAGAAGCTGGGGATTGACATATTAATTGAATTCCCTTTAAATGCGCAGACAGCGGCAACGCCTCCCGGGGAATTTGTAAAAAAATATCTGGCGGAGCAGATGCACACGGCCTATCTGGCAGCGGGAGCGGATGTGACCTTTGGTTATAAGGGGCAGGGAAATAAGGAGCTTTTGATAAAGCTGGCGGATACTTACGGCTATAAGGTTCAGATTATCGATAAGCTTTATTATGGCCACAGGGAAATCAGCTCTACCTTTGTGAGGGAAGCGGTGGAACAGGGAGACATGCCTATGGCGGAAAGGCTTCTGGGGCGCTGTTACAGCTTTGAAGGGCGTGTGGAGGAGGGAAGCAGGCTTGGAAGAAAGCTTGGCATGCCCACGTTAAACCTTTACCCGGAAAAAGAAAAGCTGCTGCCGCTCAAAGGCGTATACTATTCCAGAGTACTTCTGGAGGGGGAAACCTATGCCGGAATCACCAATATCGGGCGAAAGCCCACGGTAAACGACACCGACGCCGTGGATGTGGAAACCTACCTCTATGATTTCGACAGGAATGTCTACGGAAGGGAAATTGTGACGGAGCTTTTGCAGTTTAAAAGACCGGAGCAGAGGTTTGCCGGAGTGGAGGAGCTGAAAGCGCAGATGGAGAGGGATATTGCGGAGGGAAGAGCCTTTCATGCAAAATGTCAGGTTCCTTTTTAAAGTGCAGTGCAGGCGCACCGACAGAAAGTGTCAGTGCGCCTGCATAATTTAATACCTTTTGGGCTATTCTTTGGTTTTGTCAATCTCTGTAAGTGGTGCAGTTTTATTATAGCGAACCTGTCAGAGAGTGTAAAGAAAAACCGATTTCTTTTGGAGATATCATTTGATTGTTATAATAGGCTTTGGTAAATGAAAAAATATAAAGTGAATATCCGATATCTTATTGACAGGAGCGAATGGATTTCCTATAATGTATCTATCAGAGACTTATAATTTTGCAGTGAAATCAGGGTTCCGTTCGGGACTGATATTCGGCGTTGTCCGATTTCGGCGTGTCAGCCATATTTCACGAAACTACAGGAGAAAATGGCTGGATTTGGAAAGGCGGAGGATAGGAACATTCTACGTTCTGCCCGAGAATACCGCCGGAAAGGACGTATGGGAAGAAAGGATTTAACAGGGAAGGATTACTTCGCGGAATGGGAAAGGTTTGCGGAACTTTTAAATTTTACTTTTTATGAGGGTAAAAAGGTTGTACAGAAAGAAGACCTGTCGCGGGTCGTCAGAGTTTATCCGTCTTTGCGGGGAACCGGGCATTTTGAGGGAAGAAAGAGGCTGTTGGAATTATTTGATGTACCCGTTAAAACAGCGGCCATGTTGAAAGGGAAAATCCCTGATTATGACTTTCCTCTGCTGGAAGCGGATTATATCAATCCTGATTATTTTCAGACGGACTTAAAAGAATTTTTTCAGGCAATGCAGTGCAGGGGAAATAAAGAAAAGTTAAATGCATTATTCCATTCGGAGAGCTTCCTTCGGCTGAAGGAAGACGCCGCGAGAGCCATTGCGGCGCATCTGGGATGGAAACGGCTGACGATAAAAGCGGCAAAGGAAAAGGAGGGATTTGTTTTGTGCAAAGCGCTGGAAGAACTTATGGAGGATGCGAGAACGGCGGGGAGACGGGAAGGTCAGGCGTCGGGAATGAGTAAAGGGGAAAGAAAAGGAAAAAAGGAAGAACGCATTTCCATTATCCGGAATATGCAGCGGGAAGGAATGGACAGGGCTTTGATAGTAAAGCTTACGGGGTGTACGTCAAAAGAGTTTGCGCTTGCGGCAGAGAGGTAAGCGGAGCAACCTGGGGTGTAAAGACTGTTTACCATAAATTTGGTGGAATATTTAGACGTTTTGTGGTAAAGTATTATATGGCGAAATGTTTTATGGCTATGACAGACGATTGTAGTGCATGTAATGGAAGGGATGTGATATAGTGACAGTTCAGCAACAAGTATGTAACCGAATTATTAATATGTCAGACGAAGGCGCTGCCTTTATAAATCAGGTGATAAATAATATGAACCCTGTTTTCCTGATGGGAGAGACTGCCATAGAATATGATAAAACCAGAATTGATGTGTCGAAGAGAATAGGAATAGGAAAAAATATTATAGAAGACCCTGAAAATTTTGATAAGTGGAATGATGAGATAGCCGATTTATTTGAAGGTGTTACGATATGAATTTTTTAGCTGATACTCACATATTAATTTGGGCCTTAAGAGATGATGTAAAGTTGTCTGCGAAGGCAAGAGATATTCTTCTTAATAGGAACAATAATATTTATTATAGCTTCGCAAACGTATGGGAAGTTGCAATTAAACATGCCCTCCATAAATCAGACATGCCTTTTTCGGCACAATGCTTTGAGGAGTTATGCAATATGGCAGGGTATTTACCATTAGTTACAAGCTTTAAACACGCTTATATAGTGGAAACGCTGAAATATGCAGAGGTTGCTCCCAGAAAACATCGGGACCCGTTTGACAGACTGCTTTTAGCTCAGGCTAAGGCGGAAAATATGGTTTTTCTTACGCATGATGAGTTGATTCCGTTCTATAATGAATCATGTATTATGCCAGTATAGGAGCGATAACATAAGCATCCTAAAAAAGCAGGATTATGCCTAAAAGTATGGAGGCGGGGATTTCCATAAAAAAACAAAACAGAACATTTGACATCCAAAAGGTTACTTGTTATAATACTTTTGTCAGATTTGTAATAAATTTGTAACAACTTTGGAGGTTATGTTTTGAAAAGACTGATGACAGGTGGCTTTTACAGGTCAGCGGCTATGCTGACAGCGGCTGTAATGTTTTTGGGAGAACCGATGTACATACAGGCTGCAGAGCTGAACGATACCAATAAGGAAAGCGCAGTAAACGATACGGAAGAACTGCTTACCGCAGGGGTGGGGGACTTGTTTATTTCCCCGCTCACAAAAATTGAATATGTGGAGATTGCCAGACAGGCGGAGGGAGCCATGTGGGGCTACACGCACCTTGGCATCTGCAATGTGGACGAAAACAATTTGAATATCAGAAAAGAGCCCGACGAGTCGGCGAAGCTGGTGGGTAAACTCCCCAAAAACGCGGCCTGTGAGATTATAAGCAGCGAGAGCGGATGGGCGTTTATCTCCTCCGGCAAGGTGGAAGGCTATGTAAAGGAGGAGTATCTTCTCACCGGCTTTGAGGCGAAGCAAAAGGGCGAGGAGCTGGCGTCGGCAATCGCCGTTTCCACAGCGGACAGCCTGAATATCCGGGAAATGCCCAACACCGACGCGGAAGTGGTGACGCAGGTTGCGGCGGGAGAAATTCTGGATATCGTGGAAATCCAGGACGACGGCTGGATAAAGGTGTATCTGGACGATGAAGAAGTGTATGTATCGGCTGATTATGTGGAAGTGAAATCGGATTTGAATACGGCGATTACCTTAACCGAGCTGATTTACGGCGAGGGCGTTTCCGATATCAGGGTGGATTTGTGCCAGTATGCAAAACAGTTTCTGGGGAATCCTTACGTATGGGGCGGGACAAGCCTTACGAAGGGAGCCGATTGCTCCGGCTTTGTAAAGAGCGTGTTTGCAAATTTCGGCGTTTCGCTGCCGCGTACTTCCAGAGAGCAGGCAAACACGGGAAGCAAAATCAGCGCCTCCGAACTACAGCCCGGAGATTTGGTATTTTATGCAAAGGGCGGAAGGGTAAACCATGTGGCGATTTATATTGGCGGCGGTCAGGTAATACACGCCAGCAGTCCCAAGACGGGAATTAAGATTTCTTCCTATAATTATCGGACGCCTTATAAGATGACGAGAGTATTGTACGATTAGAGTACCAGACGGCAGATTGCACGCTTCGCGCGCAGGCCGTTGATTCTGAACAGAGGCAGGCGTCACTCATGCAAGTCACACCTGCCCCTGTTTGGAACTATCTATTTCCCGACTGCCCTTTTGAATCCGGTCAGACGACCGCTTCAATAATTGTTTTATTTCCGAGGGTAAGGGTTTTTATACCGGTTTCCTTTTTTCTGTTAAAGTTAAAACTGAGCAGATATCCCTTATTTTGGTGAAAATAATTCAGGTAGTCAGTTAATTGCTGTCTGCCGCGTTCATTGTATTCATTCCCACGCCAGATTTTCATTTCCGTAACAAATTGCTCGCCTGCATAGTCTATTATAATATCGGTACGCTTTGCATCTCTTGTCTGTGCTTCAATATAATAATTTCCTGTGCCGTTTATAATCGGTTTCAAATATAAAAGGAAAAATTTACGCCCATATTTTTCAATAAATTTCTCATCATTATCACCGTATATTTCGTTAAAATATTCCACAAACTTTTCAAGAACACGTTCCATATGAAGCCTGCCGTCTGCTATAAACTGATTTTTACTCTGCCTGGCTATTCTGCTTATTGCGCTTGCCAGTTCTTCCTCTGACAAAAACAGGTTATACAGGCAGGTTTCAAAAATCCGGTTTGCAACCTGTATGTTTGCCCCGTTATCAATGATATATCCAAACATACATGCCAGCGCTATGGTATGATTATACTGATTATATGTCAACTGCTCTCCCTGAAACAGTATGGCATGTAACATGCTTTTTAACTCAGGGTATTCATTTATGTGTTTAATCAAACTGTCGAACAGTGTTGTTCTGGAACGAAGCAGAATTTTAACCGCTTCAGAAACCCCGGCTTTCGACCAGATATTCCCGCTTACTGAAAAAATTTCATTATAAGGAAGTTTTTCATCCATAATTTTGCAGATTGCAGATACCAGATATGGGTATCCCGATGTATATCGGTAAATTTCTTCCGCAATTATGGCGGAATCCATTCCGGTATTGTGGTCTGCGCTATATTCTTTAAGCATTTCAGCAATCTGCTTTGCTGAAAAATTCATATCAACATCAAAATCAGCAGATATGTTCCAGGGGCTGTTGTACTGATGTTCCTCATGGGAACGCATTTTTAAATTCAGGTTTTTAATATCATAAACGCCTGCCAGGATGACAGAATGAAATATCGGGCTGTCCTCCCGGTCAAGATAACAGCCTCGTAGCTGTGCCAGAAAATCAATAAATACCTGATTATTTGCGGCGCTGTCCACTTCGTCTATCATTAACAGAATCGGCTTTGGAGCGGCGGAACATATTTCACTTAGCCTGATAAAAAGTTCCCGCAGGTTTTTGTCGGTATCATTGTTTGTAAAATTGCTTAAAGGATGCAGCAGATTTTCTTTTTCATCAGTTTCGATATCTACTTTTGAAAGGGCAGAAAGAAATATTTTTGAAAAGGCATATACAAAAGTTTCCGCATTTTTGAATTCTTCACTCCCAATTTTCTGAAAATCCATGGAAATTACTATATAGTCGTTTTTTAAAAAGGATTTTAATGCCATCAGGGTTGTGGTCTTGCCATACTGCCGTCCCCTGTTAATGACAAAATATTTTCCTCTGTCGATATATTGCTGTTTAATTTGTGTCAGGCGTTCGTCCAGTCGTACCATATAATGTTTGTCCGGCTTACAAAGGCCTTCCGTATTAAAATAACGTGTCATGTATCCCCCGATAGCTTTTCTGATTTCATTGATATTGTTGACAAAATGATATCATATTTAAAGGAATAGTCAATGCGTTTGAAAAATTATAAGATAAGCGGAAGCTATTCTATGCAGAATCCATGAAAAATTCCGCTTTACAGCCGGATAAGATTGTGCTATCATTTATTACTGTGGAATCAGCCGTTGCTCAGATTTATGGACACTCCGGCCAAATCTTAGCATCAGGCGGTCATAAAAACAAGGAGGATATATCTCATGATTTCAAAGGAAAAGAAAACAGCCATTATGAAGGAGTATGCAAGATGTGAGGGCGACACAGGTTCGCCGGAGGTGCAGATTGCAGTATTATCAGCGAGAATTCAGGAGCTTACAGAGCATTTGAAAGAGCATCCGAAGGATAATCACTCAAGAAGAGGTATGTTTAAGATGGTAGGTCAAAGACGCGGTCTTCTTAATTATCTTAAGAAAAAGGATATTGAAAGATATCGTGCTTTGATTGAAAAACTGGGAATCAGAAAGTAAGAGGCAGTTAAGGCGGAGGGCGATAATCGTACTCCGCTTTTCAAATGTGCCGGGGCGGGATGCCCCGTGTGGTAAGAAGAGAAAAGGAGAGAGAGTATGTACAAGACGTTTTCAATGGAGCTTGCAGGCCGTACACTCACGGTTGACATTGACAGAGTGGGCAGGCAGGCGAATGGATGCGCGTTCATGCATTACGGCGATACTACCGTATTGTCAACGGCAACCGCATCGGACAAGCCCAGAGAGGGAATTGATTTTTTCCCCCTGAGTGTAGAATATGAGGAAAAGCTCTATGCGGTAGGCAAGATTCCGGGGGGATTTAACAAGAGAGAGGGAAAGGCGTCGGAAAACGCTGTTCTGACAAGCAGGGTAATTGACAGGCCCATGCGTCCCCTGTTCCCCAAGGATTACAGAAACGACGTGACTTTAAATAACATGGTTATGAGCGTTGACCCGGGGTGCCGCCCCGAGCTGGTGGCCATGCTTGGCGCAGCCATTGCAACCTGCATTTCCGATATTCCCTTTGACGGTCCCTGCGCTATGACCCAGGTGGGCATGATTGACGGGGAATTCGTAATCAACCCTTCCCAGGAACAGTGGAAGGTAGGCGACCTCAACCTGACGGTTGCTTCTACGGCGGAAAAGGTGATTATGATTGAAGCGGGGGCAAACGAGGTTCCCGAGGATAAAATGATTGAGGCCATTTACACGGCTCATGAAATTAATCAGACAATTATTGCTTTTATCAATCAGATAGTGTCCGAGGTTGGAAAGGCAAAGCATGAGTATACAAGCTGTGCAATTCCCGAGGAGCTGTTTGCGGCGATTAAGGAAATCGTGCCTCCCGCACAGATGGAGGAAGCGGTTTTCACGGACGAAAAGCAGGTTCGCGAAGAAAATATCAGAAATATTACAGAAAAGCTGGAGGAAGCCTTTGCGGAAAACGAGGAATGGCTTGCCGTTCTCGGAGAGGCCGTTTATCAGTATCAGAAGAAGACGGTCCGCAAGATGATTCTGAAGGACCGCAAACGTCCCGACGGACGTGAAATTACCCAGATTCGTCCTCTGGCAGCTGAGGTTGACATTATTCCCAGAGTCCATGGTTCCGCAATGTTCACCCGCGGACAGACGCAGATTTGCAACGTATGTACCCTTGCGCCTTTATCCGAGCAGCAGAAGATTGACGGACTGGACGAGAATGAAGTGAGCAAGCGTTACATGCATCATTATAATTTCCCCTCCTACTCCGTAGGCGAGACAAAGCCCTCAAGAGGGCCCGGCAGAAGGGAAATCGGTCATGGGGCGCTGGCGGAGCGCGCGCTGATTCCGGTGCTTCCTTCCGAGGAGGAATTCCCCTATGCAATCCGCACCGTTTCCGAGACCTTTGAGTCCAACGGTTCCACTTCCATGGCTTCCACCTGTGCGTCCTGTATGTCACTGATGGCGGCAGGCGTTCCGATTAAGAAGATGGTGGCCGGTATTTCCTGCGGTCTTGTAACCGGGGATACGGATGATGATTTTGTGCTTCTCACAGATATCCAGGGACTTGAGGATTTCTTCGGTGATATGGACTTCAAGGTGACGGGTACTACGGAAGGAATCACGGCAATCCAGATGGATATCAAGATTCACGGCCTTACAAGACCTATTGTAGAGGGCGCCATTGCAAGATGCCGCGAGGCAAGACTTTTCATTATGGATAACTGCATGAAGAAAGCTATTGCAGAGCCCAGGCCGGAGGTTGGACCTTATGCGCCCAAGATTATTTCCATTCAGATTGACCCTGAAAAGATTGGCGATGTGGTTGGTCAGAGAGGCAAGACCATCAACGAGATTATTGCCCGCACAGGCGTTAAGATTGATATCACCGACGACGGAAACGTTTCGGTTTGCGGAACGGACATGGCCATGATGGACAAGGCCGTTGAGTACGTCAAGACTATTGTTACCGATTATCAGGAAGGCCAGATTTTCAAGGGAATCGTTGTGAGCATCAAGGAATTCGGCGCGTTCGTTGAGTTTGCGCCCGGCAAGGAGGGAATGGTTCACATTTCCAAGATTTCCAGAGGCAGAATCAACCGCGTGGAGGATGTGCTTACCCTTGGCGACAAGGTGACGGTGGTTTGCCTTGGAAAGGACAGAATGGGAAGGATGAGCTTCTCTATGAAGGATGTGGCGCAGGCGTAAGCTATGCGTCCTCTGACACGGCTTAAGCGCCGGAGCACTGCGTACGGCGAAGCCTTATGAGGCGGCGTGTCTCTAATATTTATAAATAAGATGAAAACGTAAGAACCGGAATTTCCGTCAGGGAGATTCCGGTTTTTTAGAGCGCACAGGCAGGGATTGACGTCATTTGAAGGACTGTATATACTATGGGTAATATGAAAAGGACTTATAGGTATCAACAGGAGAACAGAGGATGAACAGACAAAAGCAGACTTATGTGTTGGAGTACAGCCATTATGAGCTGCCTGTGGGCTTCCCGATTCTGGGGCTGACGGGGGACGGATGGAGCCTGCCGGATGATGAAATTACTTTTCTGCATTGCCATAATTGCATCGAAATCGGATTGTGTCATGAGGGGGAGGGTGTGGTTATTGTGGAAAATAAAACCCGCCCTTTTGCGACGGACGATTTTTTTATCACCTGCGCCAACACCATGCACATCTCTAAAAGCAGGCAGGGGACCACAAGCAGCTGGGAATATATTTATGTAGATGCCAGAGCACTTTTTCAGGAGTATTTACATGACGCTTTTCCCAGCGCTTTCCTGCTGATGTTTGATTCCCCGGATTTTCCCAACATTGTCTCCGGAAAAACCTATCCGCATATGAAACAGCTTTTTTTGCAGATAGTGGCGGAGCTGACCGGGCAGAAGGAGGATTACCGGACCAGCGCTGCCTGCCTGTGTATTTCCTTTTTGATTCAATTGATTCGGATTCTTCCGAGGGAATCCGGTATGGATTTCTGCTATCAGAAAAATAAGATGACTATTTATCCCGCAATTATGTATGTGGACGAACATTATATGGAGCCCATTGCCATTGAGGCATTAGCTGATGTCTGCTGCCTTAGCCTGACACATTTCAGAAGGCTTTTTAAGGTGATTATGAACGAGACGCCGCTTGACTATGTCAACAGGATACGCATCAATAAATCCTGTGAGCTTTTATACAATACGGAGGATTCTGTATTGAGTATTGCCCTGCAGGTCGGTTTTTCGGGAAATACCAGTTATAACCGGAATTTCAGGGCAATAATGGGTACTACGCCATTGCAGTGGAGGAAAAAGAGCCGTCACATGAGTAAACGAGATATGAAGTACTCTGTATTTCCGGGTCCGTTTAATGGTTGAAATTGAACTTTTTTTGTGTTTTTTCATGTGGATAGCAAAATCGGCGTTATGGTATAGTTTTGTTCATAAACAGCAGGTGCGCTTCTTTGCGCAGATAGGAGGCTTTTATGAACAAACATACCCGCGTGCTAAACGCCATGGACCATAAGCCGGTAGACCGTGTGCCGGTTACTTTTTATACCCATTTTATGACGCCGGAAGCACAGAAAAATAATACGGTTCCCGCTCAGATTGCCTGGTTTGAAGAATGCAATATGGACTGTTTGTGTATTGAAACGGACGGCTATATGCAGTATCCAAAGGGCGGGGAAGTAAGGAGGCTTTCTGACTGGAAAGGGATAAGAAATCTGCCAAAAGACCATGCTTATTTTTGCGGACAGGTAGACCGGGCGAAAAGGATTCGCGAGGGAATCCGTGACGGTGCGGTGTTTTATATGCTGTTTACTCCTTTTTCAACGATTAAGCATACCATTGACAGTGAGAAAGGGATTATGGATTTTTACCGTGAAGATAAAGAAATATTGGCGGAAGCCATGAAGGTTATTGAGGAAGATACTTTCAGGCTTGCTGACAGAATTATGGATGAGACAGGCGTGGACGGGCTTTTCATATCTTTACAGAATGCAGGAACTGATAAATTCACCGGAGAGGAATATACAGAGTATTTAAGACCCTGGGATTTGCGGCTGCTTGCGCATGCTAATTCACTGTCAGAATATAATATTATTCATATGTGTTCATGGACTGGTATACCTAACCGTCTGGAGCTGTGGAGAGATTATGAGTATAAAACCGTTAACTGGGCAGTGAGTGTGGAAGAAAATATGGATATGCGCAAAGGCCGGGAATATTTTAAGCCGGGCACTACGCTGATGGGAGGTTTTGATAACCGCCCTCAGGGAGTTCTGTACAGGGGCTCTGAGGAAGAAATTAAGACATATACGAAAAAGCAGCTTGAGCTGGCGGGAGAGGTGGGAACCATTCTTTGCGGGGATTGCTCCCTTCAGGTTGACCAGAGCAGGGAAAAAGTGCGGTATGTCGTTGAGGCCAGCGAGGAATATGCGGCAGAGCATCGGAAGTAAATATTTTCGGATAATCCGGGAATGCTGAATGAGAGAGGATGGCATTCCCGGATTTTTTTGGTATATTCTGACAAAGATGAAGAAGTAAAATGGTTGAAAATGAACTTTTTATGCACCTTTTTATTTTGAAAAGCCTAAAAAGCCCATGGTATAATAAATTCGTAATAAAGAAATAGCCGGTAATTTCTATGAGAGAAGAACAGGGGAAAGATTGGAGAAGATATATGAAAAAGAGAATAATTGCAGTTTTACTTTCATTGGCAGTTACCATGTCACTGGTCGCCGGGTGCGGCAATAAAACGGATGTGAAGGATTCCGGGGCTGACACACAGACAAAAACACAGGAGGATACACAGACCGAAGAAGGAAATGCAGGGGAATCTGCAGAAAGCTCACAGGATGGTCTGTCAGGGGAAATGACGGTGTATGCATGGACACAGATGGCGACCGCTTTAAGCCAGACGGCAGAGCGGTTCATGGAAGCCAATCCGGGAGTTAAAATCACGGTGGAGCAGGTGGACGGTTCTTACACAAAGCTTTTGCCGGAGCTGGCCTCCGGGCAGGGAGTGCCTGACGTGTTTATGGTGCAAAATACCGATATCAAGTCTTTTTCTAATAAATATGAAGGGCAGCTCTTACCGTTAAATGATTTGGTGGAGCCGGAGAAGGACAACTTTGTAGCGTCTGCCCTGTCAACCTGTTATAACGGGAAAGACGGGAATTACTATGGAGTTCCCATTGATATCGGCCCCTGTGCCCTGATGTACAGAACCGATATATTTGAGTCGGCGGGTGTGAATGTTCAAGATATCATAACGTGGGATGATTATATTGAAGCGGGAAAGAAAATTCTGGAAGCCACAGGCGGAGCAACGAAAATGACAGGCTTTAATTTCAACGGTGCTACCAGCCAGGATTATATGAAGATGCTTTTCGCCCAGCAGGGAGGTTCCTATTATAATGCGGACGGTTCCGTGAATCTGGCTTCGAATGAAATGATTCTTGCTGCAGAAACTTTGAAAAAGATGATTGATGCCGGTATTATGATGGATTTCCCGGATGAATGGAACGACAGAATTACGGCTTTAAATGCAGACCAGATTTGTACGCTTCCCTACCCGGCCTGGTACGGCGTGGTTATGAAGGATTCTGTGGCTGACCAGAAAGGATTGTGGGCTTATGCGCCTATGCCGGCTTTTGAGGGGACAAACGGTTATGTCTGCCTTGGAGGGAGCGTTCTTGCGGTATCTGCCGGCAGTAAATGCCCGGAAGCGGCAAAGGAATTTGTCAGATTTTCCCTGATGGACGTCAGACAGGCGGACATTCTGTACGGGCAGAGCCAGTTTGAAGCATATAAACCTTACTATGAGGCGGACTGCTATAAGGAAGTGGATGAATACTTTGGCGTAAAGGTTGGCGAAACCTTTGCTCAGTGGACAGATTCCCCGGAGATTGATTTTGGCGAGTATTTTACGGATGTTTCCAGCGCTTTATCTACGGCAATCGGAGAGATTTTCGTCAACGGTAAGGATGCAGGGAGAGCTCTTGAGGAAGCCAGCGCGGCGGCACAGAGAGCAATTGACAACAACTGATTTTGGCCGGATAACAAGCAATGTCACGCTGTGTGAGTAGCTTATTATGATAAAAGGGGGATGCAAAGTTTACATAACTGCGTATCCCCTGTCTTTATAGTAGATGGGAGAAAAAATGAAAAAATCCTTATATCAAAAGATGGTTCCCTATATTTTCCTGCTGCCGTTTCTTTTATTTTTTCTGGTTTTCATGGCTTACCCGATTGTGTTTTCTTTTTTGCTGAGCTTTGGAAAATATGAGAAAGCCGCCTTACGGCTCACGGGGCTTGGAAATTTCCGGTATGTTTTAACCGACCCGTTATTCTATAAGGCGATGAAAAATACTTTTATAATGATGATAATCCAGGTGCCCTTACAGACCGTGCTTGCTCTTATTCTGGCCTGCCTGCTGAATATCAGGGGGATTAAGGGCCGGGGATGGATGCGGATGTTGGTATTTATGCCGATTTTACTTGATTCTGTCAGTTATTCCATAGTATTTAGTATCTTTTTTAATTATGAAAACGGACTGATAAATAACACTGTACGGTTACTTGGCGGGGAAGGGCCGCAATGGCTGAACGTGGGGTGGCTGGCGAAAACTGTACTGATGATTGCAATCACATGGAGATGGACAGGATATAACACGGTGATTATGCTCAGCGGACTGCAGAGCATATCCAATGATTTGTATGAATCGGCGTCCATCGACGGTGCGGGGCGGATAAAACAGTTTTTTTATATTACCGTACCGGGGCTAAAGCCAGTGCTGATTTTTGCCGTGGTGCTGTCTGTTAACGGGATGCTGCAGCTTTTTACCGAGCCTTTTCTCCTGACTGCAGGAGGGCCGGTTAATGAAACGCTGACTATTGTCCAATATTTATATCAGAAAGGCTTCCGTTCCTTTGATTTTGGAGCTGCATCTGCGGGGTCTTATGTTCTGGTGATTTTGATTGCCGTTCTTACCTATATCCAGATGAAAGCATCCAGGGAGGAGGATTGAATGAAAAATACGAAAAATATACCGGTTTATATTATTTTGTTTTTATTTTGCCTGATTGCGGTTTTCCCTTTTATCTGGGCCGGAATCGCTGCAACCCATACGAACACGCAGATTTATCAGATAGAGTGGTCCTTTCGAATCGGAGAGCATATGAAGCAAAATGCGATTGATTTAAAAGCTGCCTTTCCGGTAGTCAGAAATATGTGCAACAGTCTGGTAATTGCATTTGGTTATACGGCAGGAATCCTTATTATTGATTCTATGGCGGGATATGCTTTTGCAAAATATGAGTTTAAGGGGAAAAAAGTGATATTTGCCCTGACGCTGGGTTCTATGTTTATTCCGGGTCAGGTAACATTGATACCCCTTTTCATTGAGATGACGTCTTTTCGGATGATTAATACAAACTGGGCTGTGATTTTACCCGGTTTTGCGGCCGTTTTCGGTGTGTTTCTGATGCGGCAGCAGTTTATCGGATTTCCAAACGAACTGTTAGACGCGGCGCATATTGACGGTGCGGGGGATTTTCGGATTTTTCTCCAGATAGTCATGCCGTCCATGAAACCGGCTCTTACTTCCCTTGGCATACTGTCTTTTGTGAATCAGTGGGGAAATTTTATGTGGCCTTTGATTGTTCTGAATTCAAAAGAAAAATATACAATGCCGCTGATTTTGTCACTGATGGTTCAGCCGGGGTATGTCACCAATTACGGGGCGGTGATGTTTGGCGCAATGCTGGCATTGATACCGGTGCTTGCTTTCTTTTTGATATTCCAGAAGAATTTTATTGACGGAATGCTCAGCGGGGCTGTGAAAGGATAAGTTTTGATAAGCAGAGCAAATGTAAGACGTTCAGAAATGGGCGTCTTTTTTTGTGTGTAAACAGGGCGGCGTCCACAATAGCCGGCTGCTGCTTCCATAAATATAAAAAGAAACAGTCATAACCTGCCGCCGCAATCATATATTGGGATAAGGGGTGAAAGCAATGACGAAGAAGGAAGAGCTTCTCAGGATTTTTCCGGGAGCAATGAAAAAGAGATGGGAGCAGGCCCTTTCATTTGCGGACAAACTACAGGAAATCCGGCTCGGGGCAGGCTTGCCGGTGAGGCTGTGCATATCGGGAATGGAAAAATTTTTATCTTCCGAAGGAGAACTCCGGGATGAGGAAAAGGGAGCCTGGCGTATCACGGAGCAGGAGCTGGATGAAATCGTGGGAAATATCTGCCGTCATTCACTGTATGCCTTTGAAAATGAAATCCGGCAGGGCTTTCTTACCGTGCCGGGAGGACATCGGGTGGGGCTTGCCGGTCAGGTGGTTTTAAATGAAAACGGAAGTATCAGGAATATCACACGAATCCGTTTTTTGAACATCAGGATTTCCCATGAAATCATCGGGGCGGCGGATGGGGTAATGCCTTATTTATATGAAGAAAGCCGTTTTGTCAGCACCCTTTTGGTGTCGCCTCCGGGCTGCGGAAAAACCACGATGCTGCGGGATATGGTAAGGCAGATTTCCAACGGAAATTCCTGGGGAAGGGGCAGGCAGGTGGGAGTGGTGGACGAGCGTTCGGAGATTGCGGGAAGCTTTATGGGCGTGCCCCAGAATGATGTGGGAATCCGCACGGATGTTATGGACGGGTGCCCGAAAAGGGAGGGGATGATGCTCCTTATGCGCTCCATGAATCCGGCGGTGGTGGCGGTGGACGAGATTGGCGGCTTTGAGGACGTGAAAGCGGTTTTTCAGATTCTTCAGTGCGGGAGCGCCGTGGCGGCTACGCTCCACGGAAGTTCCATGGAGGATATGAAAAGGCATATGGCGGCGGGATATTCAGGGAAGAAGGAAGCGGCGGCGTATCGTCCGGGGGAGCTTTTTGAGCGGTATGTGTTTCTGGAAAAGAGACAGGGGAAATGCCGGGTGCGTGAGATTTTAAACAGGGACGGAGAAAGAATCTATCCGGGAAAAGCAGGTGGGACATGCCAAAACTGGCAGGATGTATCTTAATCATAGGCGGCTGTATCGGGTTTGCCGGAAGTGTGTGCCGGGATATGGCTGAACGGCTTTTACTGATGAAGCGGATAAGAAATGTTTATGAAAATTTAAAGTATTATATCGCTTATCAAAAGGCTACCATTCCCGAGGCGCTTTTGCATTTGTCACAGGAGGAGGGAGAGCCCTTTGCGGCGGCGTTCGGGGCTGTTTACAACGAATGTTATGGAGAAGGCGGCGATTTTTCCGGTATCTGGCATTTGCATATGGAGAGAGCGCTTTCGAAAACGCCTCTTAAGGATAAGGAGAAGGAACTTTTTTACGCCTTTCCCTCCTGCCTTGGATTTATGGAGGAAAATGCGCAGGCGGCGGCTCTTGACAAGCTGCTCCGGGAGGTAGGGCATTGTGTGGAGGCGCTTGAAAACGAGAGAAAAAATAAGGACAGGATGGTTATGAGCCTGGGAGCGGCCTGCGGCGTTTTGCTTTCTATTTTATTACTGTAGCGGAAATGAGGAAATTATGGAAATCAATTTGATTTTTAAGATAGCGGCAGTCGGCATACTGATTACGATTTTAGGGCAGATATTGAAGCACAGCGGGCGGGAGGAGCATGCTTTTTTAATCAGCCTTGCCGGGCTGATTCTGGTGCTTACGTGGATTTTGCCTTATATCTATGATTTGTTTGTGATGATACAGGACTTGTTCAGCCTGTAGACTTGTTCAGCCTGTAAACCCGGCCGGCGGGGCCTGCCGTGCAGTTTATGGAATTTGCCGGTTGCCGGCATTGGCAAGACGCAGGCAATAGAAGGGGGAGCATATGGAAATTATGAAAATTGGAATTCTGGGGGTTGCGGGGGTGATGCTGGCGCTTCAGTTTAAATCCAACAGGCCGGAGTACGGACTTTATCTGGGGGCAGCCGTCTGTCTTGTGATTTTCACCTTTTCCGTGAGCGGGCTGAAAGCGCTGCTGGAGCGGGTGGGGATTCTGGAGGAATATTTGAGCGGCGGCGGGAAATATCTGGGATTTTTGTTCAAGGCGGTAGGGATTACCTATGTCTGCGAGTTTTGCGCTTCTATCTGCAAGGACGCAGGCTACGGGGCGGTGGCGGGGCAGATAGAAATTTTTGGAAAGCTTTCGATTCTGCTGATGGGGATTCCGGTATTGGTGGCGGTAATCGAAAATATCAGTGCGATAACGGGGTGAGAAACTGGGTGAAGCGAAAATCAAAAGCGGTAAAAGTATTACTATTTCTGACAATTTTTCTTTTGGGATTTTATTTCCGGGGAGAAAATCTTCTGGCGGCTGAAAAGGAGGAGGATACGGAATTTTCTTATGTGGACAGCTGGCTTGATTCCTGCGATTTAGGCGCGGTCAACGAGGGGATGGACAGTCTTTTTCCGGGGATTTCCATTGATGCAAAAACGCTTCTTCAGATGATTCTCCACGGCCAGGCGGGAGAGGCTTTTAGTATGCTGGCGGAAGGGATTAAGGAGGCTCTTTTGGGAGAACTTTCAGGCCTCAAAAATATATTCATTTATATCCTGCTTTTAGGCGTGATTTCTGCGGTGTTCTCGGAGTTTTCCGATTTGTTTGCAGGCGGGCAGATTGCCCAGGCAGGCTTTTATTTTCTCTATTTGTTCCTGATGGTTATTCTGACAAAGGTGTTTCTTTTTCTTTCGGACATTGCAGGCGGAGCCATTGAAAATATTACGCTTTTTATCAAATTGTTTATTCCCACCTATTTTACGGTGGTAGGCGCGGCTTCGGGAACGGCCGCCGCGGTGTATTACTATCAGCTCATGCTGGTGATTGCCTATCTGGTGGAAAGTCTGTTAAAAGCGGTGCTGATTCCTTTGATTTACAGCTATGTGATGCTGGCGCTTTTAAACGGTTTATGGTCGGAGGAAAGGCTGACATTGCTTTTGGATTTTATTGAAAAAGGGATTGGCTTTGCGCTGAAGGCGGCTTTGGGGGCTGTAACGGGTTTAAGCCTTGTACAGGCCGTTATTATGCCGGTGATAAACAATTTGAAAATATCCACAATGCGGAAGGCGCTTTCCGCCATTCCCGGGGTGGGCGGAGTGGCGGAAGGGGTAACGGAGCTGATGCTGGGCTCGGCGGTCCTGATTAAAAACAGTATGGGAGTTTTGCTGCTGGTTCTCCTTTTCGGGGCGCTGCTTTTGCCGCTTTTGAAAATAGCTGCGGTCACGGCGGTTGTGAAGCTGGGAGCGGCGATTACGGGAATCGTAAGCGACAAAAGGATTTCGGAATGTGCCGACAGGGTGGGGCGCGGGGGGTTTTTGCTTTTAAGATGCGTCTTTACTTCGGCGGCGCTTTTTATCATTGTGATTGCGGTTGTGTCGGTCACGGTTTCGCCTTAAGGGAGGCTGACAGCTTTGGCCTGCAGAAGGCCGGTTGCTTTTAAGAGGAGGCGGAGTATGGTTTCTGTTGTGAAGGAAATATGCATTTTCATGATTGTCGCCCAGGCGGTTTTGTTTTTTGTGCCGGGAAGCGTCTATGTGAAATATGTCAGGGTACTGGTGGGAATCATGATGATTATGGGAATTACAGGGCCTTTATTCGGACTTTTTCTGAGCGAAGATAAAAAGCTGGAGATAGGGCGGAGGATTGAAGCGCTGGAGGCAGGTATCCATAGTGAGGAAAATGTGTTTGCAGTCCCGGACAGCCGGCAGGATATTTACAGGGCTGTGGAGCAGGAGCTGAAAGAGCGACTTGAGGCAGGGGGAGGAAAATATCATGTTCTGAATGCGGAGGTTGCAGAGGATAAGGTGGTTGTCACCGTGAAAGAGGCGGACAGCGGAAGGGAGGGGGATTTTCAGGATGAGGAGGGACGGGAGACGATTCAGATAGAGCCGGTAAGGATTGGGGAAGAAAATGAAAGGGAAGCCGTTGGGGCTTTAGGGCAGGCAGTCCCGGAGAGCGATATTTTGGAGTTAAAGGAGCTTTATGGAAGCCGGATAGGAGTGGACGGGGAGAATATTGAAATTATTTTCCGGTAGTCCTGTGCGTTTAAAGGGATTATCAATGGTAAGCGAGAGGGAAACGGAGGCTGTGTATGCAGGAAAAGGGCATGGCGGGAAAATGGAAAATAAAATTTACAAGAGATAATTTTCTGATTGTAATTCTTGTGGGGGTGCTTCTTCTGGTGATTGCCTGGCCTGTAGAAGAAAAAAACAAATCACAGTCCAATCAATGGGACAGCAAAAGTGCTATGATTGGTTTACAGTCAGATGGGGAGAGCGGCGCGGGAAGCGAAGCCGGGAATAAGGAAGCGGACAGTTCTCTTGCTTCTTATGCCGCCCGGATGGAAAGGTCTCTGGAGGAGCTGCTTTCCACCATGGAGGGCGTGGGGAAGGTCAGAGTAATGGTTACGCTAAGGGATGCCGGAGAGGCCGTTGTGGAGAAGGACGTAAGCAAAACCAGAAACGGCACCACCGAGGTGGACTCCGCCGGGGGCAGCAGAAATACCACGAGCATCACAGACAGTGAGGAAACCCTTTATCAGAACGGGCAGGGGAGCGGAGGCAGCCCCTATGTAAAGAAGGTTCTGGCTCCGCAGGTGGAGGGCGTGGCGGTATCCGCCGAGGGGGGCGGCAATGCGAAAACCGTGCAGAATATAACAGAAGCAATTCAGGCATTATTTGGTATAGAGGCACATAAAATTAAAATAGTTAAAATGATATCACAATAAGAAGGAGAAGCAGACTTGAAAAATATGGTGAAAAAGAATCAGATTATGATTACGGCGCTGGCAATCATGATTGCGGTTGCGGGATACCTCAATTTTGCCGGAAGCAAAATTACAGAAGAAGAAATTATGACGGCAGGCTCGGGGACGGTGATGAGCGAGGATGTGGCGGACTCGGATGTGGCGGCGCTTTTTGAGATATCCGACGAGGATATGGAGCAGGCGGATATCCAGAGCATGGATTCCGACGTTGTTTTAAACGAATCCAACTATTTAGATGAAAACATGGAAGAAATCATGGCAGAAAATATGACGGGGGAAATGGCGCAGAACACGGAAAACCAGCTTTCCGACGGGGAAACTCCGGGGGAGGCGGTATTTACTTCGGCTGCAAGCCTGGATACCCTTTCAGGGGCCAGACTGTTAAAGGAACAGACCAGGGCCAGGAATAAGGAGACGCTGCTTGAGATTATCAATAATGTAAATATCAGCGAGGAGCAGAAGCAGGAAGCCGTGGATAATATGATTGCAATCACGGACGTGGCGGAAAAGGAAACTGCCGCCGAGATTCTTCTGGAAAGCAAGGGATTTGACGATGTGGTGGTCAGCATTACCGACAGCACCGTGGACGTGGTGGTAAACGCTTCCGAGCTTTCCGAGGCACAGCGCGCCCAGATAGAGGATATAATCGTGCGCAAAACAGGGGTGTCGCCGGATGCAATTGTCATCAGCACTCTGCCCGGGGAATAAAAGGATGCTATATTTAGAAAAATGTGGTATCCTATTACAGGAAACAGGACGATAATCGTTAAGAACTTACGCGAAAGGAAGAAAGGAATACCCTGATGAAAAGAGTGTTTTTAATTGTTTTGGACAGTGTGGGAATAGGCGCCATGGATGATGCGGCTGATTTTGGGGATGCGGGGACAAATACTCTGAAATCTGCGTCAACAGGCTCCTGTTTCCATATGCCGAATATGGAAAAGTTCGGGCTTTTCAATATTGACGGAATCGACTGGAAAGAAGGGACAGCGCAGCCAAAGGCCGTTTACGGGAGAATGCGGGAGGCATCTAAAGGGAAGGATACTACTATCGGGCATTGGGAAATTGCGGGAGTGATTTCCGAAAAGCCGCTCCCTGTCTATCCTGAGGGATTTCCCGAGGAAATTCTGGTTCCTTTTTCAGAGATGACGGGAAGAGGAATCCTGTGCAACCGGCCCTACTCGGGAACGGAGGTTATCAAGGATTACGGCGATGAGCATGTGAGGACGGGAAAGCTGATTGTATACACCTCTGCGGACAGCGTTTTTCAGATAGCTGCCCATGAGGATGTGGTTCCTGTGGAAACTCTGTATGAATACTGCCGAATGGCAAGGAAGCTTCTTAGCGGCAGACACAGCGTGGGCAGAGTGATTGCAAGGCCCTTTGCGGGAGAGAGCGGGAACTATCAGAGAACCTCGGGGAGACATGACTATTCTTTAGAGCCACCTGCGGACACGATACTGGATATCATAAAGGATGCCGGAAAGGAAGTAATCGGCGTGGGCAAAATCAGGGATATCTTTGCCGGCCGGGGAATTACCTCCTATGTATACACCAAAGGGAATACGGAAGGGATTGAAAAGACTCTCGGATATCTTGAACAGGATTTTGAGGGCTTGTGCTTTATTAATCTTGTGGATTATGATATGCTCTATGGGCACAGAAACGACATCGAAGGGTACGCCAGAGCGCTGGCGGAGTTTGATAAGGCGCTTCCCGCCATGCTGGATAAGCTTCGGGAGGAAGACGCGCTGGTGATAACCGCCGACCATGGCTGCGACCCGGGATATACCGTATCCACCGACCATTCAAGAGAGCATACGCCTCTTATCATTTACGGAAAGAATATCCCTCCCCGGAATCTGGGAACCAGAGATACCTTTGCGGATATCGGAGCCACCGTATTGGCGCTTCTGGGAATTCCGGGAAAGACTGCCGGTAAATCCGTGCTTTAGTGCATAGATAAGAAATACATGAAAGATTTGGAGGAACGACACGTGGACAATTATGCGCAGGAAATAAACAGAAGAAGGACCTTTGCCATTATTTCCCACCCGGATGCCGGGAAAACCACCCTGACAGAAAAATTTCTGCTGTACGGCGGAGCCATTAATCTGGCGGGGAGCGTCAAGGGAAAGGCAACGGCAAGACATGCGGTTGCCGACTGGATGGAAATTGAAAAGGAAAGGGGAATTTCGGTCACTTCTTCCGTGCTGCAGTTTGAATATGGCGGGTTCTGCATCAATATTCTGGACACGCCGGGGCATCAGGACTTTTCGGAGGACACCTACCGCACGCTGATGGCGGCGGATTCCGCCGTGATGGTAATTGACGCGTCCAAGGGTGTGGAGGCTCAGACCCGTAAGCTGTTCAAGGTCTGTGTTATGCGCAAGATTCCGATTTTTACCTTTATCAATAAGATGGACAGGGATGCGAACGACACCTTTGAGCTGCTTGATGAAATTGAAAAGGAGCTGGGGATTGCCACCTGTCCCGTAAACTGGCCTATCGGTTCAGGAAAGAGCTTCAAGGGAGTTTACGACCGAAAGAGGCATTGCGTCATTACCTATTCCGATACGGAAAAGGGAACCAAAGAAGGGGAGACCAGAGAAATCCCTGTAAGCGATGAGGCGGAGCTTGAAAGGGCAATCGGAAGCAGGGCAAAGGAAACTCTGGAGGAAGAGATTGAACTTTTAGACGGAGCCAGCGCGGAATTTGATTTGGATTTGGTTCGCTCGGGGGATTTGACGCCGGTGTTTTTCGGCTCGGCCCTTACCAATTTTGGCGTGGAGTTTTTTCTGAAGCATTTCCTTGAAATGGCCACGACACCGCTTCCAAGGAGGGCTGACAGCGGCCTGATAATGCCTGCGGAGAATGATTTTTCCGCATTTGTGTTTAAAATACAGGCGAATATGAACAAGGCTCACAGGGACAGAATTGCCTTTATGAGAATTTGCTCCGGCAAATACGAGGCCAGCATGGAGGTAAAGCATGTGCAGGGAAATAAAGTCATGCGTCTCTCGCAGCCTCAGCAGATTATGGCAAGCGAGAGGAAAATACTGGAGGAGGCCTATGCCGGGGATATCATCGGCGTGTTTGACCCGGGAATCTTTTCTATCGGTGATACCCTGTGTATGCCGAAGGAGCAGTTCTGCTATGAGGGAATCCCCACTTTTGCGCCGGAGCATTTTGCAAGGGTGAGACAGGTGGATACCATGAAGCGGAAGCAGTTTGTCAAGGGAATTACCCAGATTGCCCAGGAGGGCGCTATCCAGATTTTCCAGGAATTTAATACCGGAATGGAGGAAATCATCGTGGGAGTGGTGGGAGTACTTCAGTTCGATGTGTTAAAGTACCGTCTGGAAAATGAATATAATGTGGAAATCAGGCTGGACAACCTTCCTTATGAGCACATCAGGTGGATTGAAAATAAAGAGATTGATATGGATTCCCTGACAGGGACATCCGATATGAAGAAAATCAGGGATTTAAAGGGCAACCCGCTTCTTTTGTTTATCAATGCATGGAGCGTGGGAATGACTCTGGAACGAAATAAAGGATTGGTACTTTCAGAATTCGGGCGTGACTAAATGAAAATGAAAAAGAGATTACTGGCGGTCATTCTGTGCGCGGCGCTGCTCTCGGGCTGCAGCTATGCGGAAAATGCGGACAGGCCGGGCGACGGGGAGGAACAACTTAATACCGGGCAGCAGGACGAAGACAGCGGGGATACCGGCTACGGCGATGAGAATCCTGCCGGGGACGCCGGCGCTGATTCCGGGCAGAGGCAGGAGGCGGACGCAGAGGAGGTAAAAAATATTACCGGCGTTTCACAGGAGGAAACTGCCTTTATCAGGAAGCAGCAGACAGGGCTTTTTTATTACGACAGGTTAAGCGAAGAGGAGCAGATTATCTACGCGGAAATTCTGAAAATTCTCCGTGAATTTGGCGGGGGAACCGCCTTATCCTGCACGGAGACGGATATGATTGAAAAGGTTTTCCAATGTGTGCTCAACGACCACCCTGAAATTTTTTACGTGGAAGGGTATACCTTTACCAGATATACGTTAGGGGATGTGGTGAAGAAGGTTACCTTTTCAGGGACCTACAATATGTCTGTGGACGAAGCGGCGCTGCGCATGGACCAGATGGAGGAGTATGTGAGCGCATGTCTTGCGGGAATGGACGCCGGCCTGGATTCCTATGGGAAGGTGAAATATATTTATGAATATATCATCAACCAGACGGAATATGATGCGGAGGTTCCCGATAACCAGAATATCTGCTCTGTCTTTATTTATCGCAAAAGCGTGTGCCAGGGTTACGCAAAGGCCACCCAGTATCTTCTCGGCAGAGTGGGGATTGAGGCGACCTTAGTGATGGGGAGAGTTTCCGGCGGAGAGGGACATGCATGGAATTTAATCCGGCTGGATGGAAATTACTATTATGTAGATACTACATGGGGAGACGCTTCTTATCAGATTGTGGGAGGAGGAGGCTCTCAGAGCACAGGCAGTATTCCGCCGATTAATTATGATTATCTGTGCGTTACAACCAGCCAGTTGGAGCAGACCCATGTCATCGACCCTGTTGTGGAAATTCCTCTGTGCAATTCCCTTATCGATAACTATTATGTCAGAGAGGGGCTGTATTTCACGCAGGTTGATAAAGAAAAGCTGAAAGAGGTTTTCGCGGCGTCCTATGAACAGGGAAGCACTTATGTAACGCTTAAGTGCGCGGACAACGAGGTTTATCTCGGGATGATTCTTCATCTGATAGAGGAACAGGGGATTTTTGAATATCTGAACGCGCCTGAGGGAACAGTTTCTTATACGGAAAACGCAGAACAGCTCAGCTTAAGCTTCTGGCTGTGAGAATCCGGAAGCCTGAGGATGGCTGAACAGTCACAGGATTTTGGATAATTTTCTGGCTGGGACTATGCAAAAAGCTCAAATTTTGATATGATAAATGGTAATGAGTCAGACCAAATGCGGTAGATGAAAGAAAGGATTGCAAATATGGAAAAAACGATAGAACAGGAAAC
This sequence comes from uncultured Lachnospiraceae bacterium, assembly GCA_910577275.1. Classification (GTDB taxonomy): domain Bacteria; phylum Bacillota; class Clostridia; order Lachnospirales; family Lachnospiraceae; genus Suilimivivens. The sequence continues at coordinate 18,393 of CAJTMW010000007.1, read as the reverse complement.
TTATGTGTTACGCGAGGATGAAGACCTCGGCACGGTTAAGATTGCCGACGACGTAGTGGCAATGATTGCGGGGCTTGCGGCAACGGAAGTGCAGGGCGTCGCCGCCATGGCGGGAAATATTACGAATGAGCTTATGAGCAGGGTAGGCGTCAAAAATCTTGCCAAAGGCGTTAAGGTGGAAGTGATTGGAAAGAGAGTGAAGGCGGAACTGGCTCTTATTGTTGAATACGGCCATAATATCCCGGTGGTATCACAGAAGGTTCAGGAGAGGGTAAAATCCACGGTAGAGAACATGACGGGCCTTGAAGTTTCGGATGTGGATATCCGTATTTCAGGCGTTACTATGCAGAAATAAAGCGCGGAGCAGACTATGGGCAGAAGAGAAGTGCGGGAGCAGGTTTTTAAACTGCTGTTCCGGGTGGAATTTAATCCCAGAGAAGAAATGCCGCAGCAGGAAGCATTTTTTTTCGAGGATGAAGAAAATAAAATGGCGCAGGAGGGCTGCGCCGAGGTTACTCAAAAATTCAACAGAATTCTTGAAAAATTAGACGACATCGACAGGGAATTGAACGGTAAGGTGCAGGGATGGAACACGGAGCGTATGGGCAAGGTGGACCTTACGATTTTAAGGCTGGCCGTTTATGAAATTCTGTATGACGAGACGATTCCCACCAGAGTAGCCATTAACGAGGCGGTCGAGCTGGCAAAAAGATACGGGCAGGATTCCTCGTCCGCTTTTGTCAACGGCGTTCTGGCAAAATTTGCATAGAAAGATTATCATATGCAGAATGTTTACACGGTTGGACAAGTAAATTCATATATCAAAAATATGTTCGTGCAGGATTTTCTGTTGCAGGACCTGTCTGTGAAAGGGGAGGTAAGCAATTGTAAGTACCATTCCTCCGGACATATTTATTTTACTTTAAAGGATGGAAAAGGAACCATCTCCTGCGTGATGTTTGCGGGAAACCGTTCCGGCCTTTTGTTCAAAATGGCGGAAGGGATGCAGGTGATAGTGCGGGGCTGCATCGACGTCTATGAGCGGGATGGCAAGTATCAGATGTACGCCAGGCAAATTACCCGCGACGGTACGGGAGAGCTTTACGAGCGGTTTGAGCAGTTAAAGCAAAAGCTTTCAGAGCTGGGGATGTTTGCCTCCGAGTATAAAAGACCCGTTCCCCGGTTCATAAAGACGCTTGGCGTGGTGACGGCGCCTACGGGGGCGGCGGTGCGGGATATCATAAATATTGCCACAAGAAGAAATCCTTATGTGCAGATTATTCTGTACCCGGCGATTGTCCAGGGAGACGCGGCGGCGGAAAGTATTGTAAAAGGTATCCATGCGCTGGAAGAGGCGCAGGTGGATGTCATCATTGCGGGAAGGGGCGGCGGCTCTATTGAAGATTTGTGGGCGTTTAATGAGGAGAGGGTGGCTCAGGCGATTTTTGACTGCAGTATTCCGGTGATTTCGGCGGTAGGACATGAGACGGATACCACCATTGCGGACTATGTGGCCGATTTGCGGGCTCCCACACCCTCCGCGGCGGCGGAGCTTGCCGTCTGTGATATTTCTCTTGTTTTCAGGCAGCTGGAAGGGATAAAAGCGGCGCTGAACCGTCAGATGTCAGGGCGGATTAAGCTTGCCAGAGCAAATTACAAGGCGCTTGGCGCAAGGCTTAAGGTCAACAGCCCCGCCGGTAGAATCAGGGAAAGGCGGCTTTATGCCATCCATCTGGAAGACAGGATTAACGCCGCCATGAAGGACAAAATTGTGGGAAGCAGGCACAGGCTGGCGATTTATATAGAGAAGATGAAAGGAAATTCCCCCCTGGACAGGCTGAATCAGGGTTATTCCTATGTATCTGACAGCGAAGGGAAAACGGTAACGGATATCGGCAAGGTTAATGTTGGCGACAGGCTTATGGTTTACGTAAAAAACGGCAGAATGGAGACGGAGGTGACCGGCATCTGTCCCGAAAGCAGTTTTATGAAAGATTTTGCCGCCCGGGCTAAGGAAGATGAATGATAAGCGGCGGAAATGAGGAAATTATATGGAAGAACTTGAAAACAGAGGATTCGATTCGGAGGCTGAGGCAGGAAATCAGGATGAAGATTTCCGGCTGGAGGAAGCCTTTGAAAAGCTTGAACAGACCGTTCAGGCTCTGGAACAGGAGGACGTTTCTCTGGAGGAATCCTTTCGGATATACCGGCAGGGGATGGAATTGCTAAAGCAATGTAACCTGGCCATCGACCGGGTGGAAAAGAAGGTACAGGTCTTAAGTGAGGATGGAGAAACACATGAATTTTAACGAGTTACTGGCGAAGAAAACCAAAGACGCAGAGGATATTCTAAAAAAGTATCTTCCCATAGAGGAAGGTTTTCAGAAAAAGGTTCTGGAAGCCGTTAATTACAGCGCGACGGCAGGCGGAAAGAGGCTCCGTCCGGTGATAATGAAGGAGAGCTTCCTTTTATTTGGCGGAAGCGGGAAGGTCATCGAGCCTTTTATGGCGGCGCTTGAAATGATACACAACTATTCTCTGGTGCATGACGATTTGCCGGCAATGGATAACGACGAATACCGCCGGGGGCGGGAAACCACCTGGAAGGTTTACGGGGACGGCATGGCAGTACTTGCAGGAGACGGACTTTTGAATCTTGCCTATGAGACGGCGGCGCTTTCCTTTGACATGGCGGAGGATACGGAGGACATAAAGCGCGCTGCCCGGGCTCTTAAGATTCTCGGAAGGAAAGCGGGAGTTTACGGAATGATAGGAGGCCAGACCGCCGATTTGGAGGCTGAATCTGACGGGCAGATAAGCGGGGAACGCCTTTTATTCATCCATGAAAATAAGACAGCGGCGCTGATTCAGGCGGCGCTGATGATTGGCGCAGTACTTGCAGGGGCAGGAGAAAAGGAAATCGCGGCGATGGAGAGCGCCGCATCCAATATAGGAATTGCCTTTCAGATTCAGGATGACATTCTGGATGTGACAAGCACAGAGGAGGTTCTGGGAAAGCCGGTGGGGAGCGACGAGAGAAATCATAAGCTCACCTATGTTTCGCTTTATGGATTGGAAAAGGCAAAAGAAGAGGTAAAGCGTATGTCCGAGACGGCGCTTACAATATTGAGTTCCTTTGAAACCCGGAATGAATTTTTGGAGGAACTTGTGAAGATGCTTATTACCAGAGAAAAGTAATCAGACAAAAGAAGGTTGATAAAATGCTGCTTGATAATATTAAGGGTGTCAATGATATTAAGAATATAGCGCCGTCCGATTATCCGCTTCTGGCGCAGGAGATACGGGATTTTCTGATTGAAAAAATATCCCGCACAGGAGGCCATCTGGGCTCCAACCTGGGCGCTGTGGAGCTTACCATGGCTTTGCATCTGTCCTTAAATCTCCCGGAGGACAAGCTGATTTGGGATGTGGGGCATCAGTCTTATACCCATAAGCTTTTGACAGGCCGGCGGGAAGGCTTTGAAAATCTTCGGAAGTTTGGAGGGATGAGCGGTTTTCCCAAGCGGAAGGAAAGCGACTGCGACTGCTTTGATACAGGACACAGCTCAACGTCCATTTCGGCAGGCCTCGGTCTGGTAAAGGCGAGAGATATTCAGGGCGGTACAAATACGGTGGTGTCTGTGATTGGGGACGGCTCCCTTACGGGCGGCATGGCTTACGAGGCTCTTAATAACGCGGCAAAACTGGAAACCAATTTTATTATCGTCCTCAACGACAATAACATGTCCATCTCCGAAAATGTGGGAGGCATGTCAAAATATCTGAACAGTATCCGTACAGCCAACGCTTATCTGGATATCAAGGAAGGGGTGTATAACACCTTAAAGGAAATCCCCCGGGGCGAACGGGTGGTGGAAAGCATTCGAAAAGCCAAGAGCAGCTTTAAACAGCTTGTGGTTCCCGGAATGATGTTTGAAGATATGGGAATCACTTATTTAGGGCCTGTGGACGGGCACAATATTCCGGCAATGCTGAAGGTGTTTCAGGATGCAAAAAGAACAAGGAATGCGGTGATGGTTCATGTAATCACCCAGAAAGGCAAGGGGTATGCGCCGGCGGAGCGCCATCCGGCAAGGTTTCACGGTGCGGAGCCCTTCGATATCGGAACAGGGCTTCCCTCAAAAGCCAGAAACGTGGCAAACTATACGGACATTTTTTCAACAGTCATGACAAAGCTTGGGGCAAGAGATGAAAAGGTAGTTGCCATTACTGCGGCGATGCCTGACGGAACAGGCTTAAAACGGTTCAGGAATATGTACCCGGAGCGATTTTTTGACGTGGGCATCGCGGAAGAACACGCGGTTACTTTTGCGGCCGGTCTTGCGGCCGGAGGGCTTAAGCCTGTGGTGGCGGTGTATTCCTCCTTTTTACAGAGGGCTTATGACCAGATTCTCCATGATGTGTGTATCCAGAACCTTCCGGTGGTGTTCGCCATTGACAGAGCAGGACTGGTGGGAAGCGACGGGGAAACCCATCAGGGAATTTTTGATTTGTCTTATCTTTCCTCTATTCCCAATATGCATATCATGGCGCCAAAGAACAAGTGGGAGCTTTCGGATATGATGAAATTTGCCATTGCCTTTGACGGGCCTGTGGCCATCCGATACCCCAGAGGAGAGGCTTACGCAGGGCTTAAGGAGTACCGCGCGCCGGTGGAGCCCGGCAAGGCGGAGCTTTTGTGCGCAGAGGGAGAAATCTGTCTGATGGCGGTAGGAAGTATGGTGAAGACTGCGGAGGAAGTAAAGGCGTTACTGAATGAGAGCGGTTATAAATGCAGTATCATTAACGCAAGGTTTGTGAAGCCTGTTGATGAGGAAGCGGTAAGGTGGGCGGCGAAGAACCACAGGCTGGTTGTTTCCATGGAGGAAAATGTTGCCAGCGGAGGCTATGGGGAGAAGCTTCGGGAAATAGTGGCGCCTTACTATAAAACCACAAAATTTATGCAGATTGCCATTCCCGACGAGTATGTGGAGCATGGCAACGTGGAGCAGCTGAAAAAGGAAATCGGTATAGACGCGGAAACAATTGCGGAGAAAATAAAAAAAGAAATGGAAATCGGACAATGAAAGAGCGCTTGGATACATTGCTCGTGAGGGAAGGGCTTGCGCCTTCCCGGGAAAAGGCAAAGGCAATCATCATGTCGGGAAACGTTTTTGTGGACGGACAGAGGGAGGATAAGGCCGGCGCTTCTTTTGATTTGAATAAGATACATATTGAAGTGAAGGGCACAGGACAAAAGTATGTCAGCCGGGGCGGACTGAAACTGGAAAAGGCAGTTGAGAGCTTCGGACTTGCCTTAAAAGGTCTGGTCTGTATGGATATCGGCGCTTCCACAGGAGGCTTTACCGACTGTATGCTGCAAAACGGGGCGGCTAAAGTGTACAGTATCGATGTGGGGCACGGACAACTGGACTGGAAGCTGCGGAACGACGAACGGGTAATCTGTATGGAAAAAACCAACTTCCGGTTTATGACGCCTTCAGATGTTTCCGAAAGCCCGGACTTTGCCTCTGTGGACGTTTCCTTTATTTCCCTTACCAAAATCCTGCTTCCGGCAAGAGCCATTCTGAAAGAAAAGGGAGAAATGGTCTGCCTGATTAAACCGCAGTTTGAGGCCGGTAGAGAGAAGGTCGGTAAAAAGGGAGTGGTGCGGGAACCGGAAATCCATGAGGAGGTAATCGGAAAGGTTATCGATTATGCGGATTATATCGGGTTTGATGTTTCAGACCTTGACTTTTCTCCGGTGAAAGGGCCGGAGGGAAATATAGAATACCTGCTGTATCTGCAAAAAAACGCAGAAAAAGCAGAGGCGGCGGGGGAGCTTACGGAGAGCCTGGCCGAGGACGGCCTTAAGAGGATTTTGGAGGAAAAAAGCGGTCTTTCCCGGCAGGGGGATTTTTTAAAGCTGATTACAGAGACGGTGGCGCGGGCCCATGAAAGTCTTGACAGTTAGATATTATTGGTTTTTACGATAAGTGTGCCGGAATGAGCGTATTTTTCAGGCAGAGGCAGCAATGCGAAACGAGGAAAGTGATGGAGCATTTTTATTTGATAGCAAACCCTACGAAGGACGCGGAACTGAAAACCGCCCATTCTATCAGGGACTATCTGACCGGCCGGGGGAAAACCTGCACAATCGATGTGGGCGCAAGAAAGAAAGGTCAGGAAGGCTACACCTATAACGGACAGATAAGCGCTGAGACCGACTGCATTATTGTGCTGGGCGGAGACGGAACGCTGCTGCAGGCGGCCACGGATTTGGCGGAGAGAAGAATACCTTTTCTGGGAATCAATATGGGGACGCTGGGTTTTCTGGCCGAGGTAGGGCAGACAGAATTTGAAGGAGCCCTTGACAAGCTGATAAAAGATGAATATGAGATTGAAGAACGTATGATGCTGGCCGGAAAGAGCTTTAACCGGCGGGAAATGATTGACGAAGCAGTAGCTCTCAATGATATTGTCATTACCCGGAAGGGTTCTTTGCAGATTATTAATTTAAATATTTATGTCAACGGGCAGTTCCTGCACCGCTATCACGCCGACGGCGTAATCGCCGCCACGCCCACAGGCTCTACCGGATACAGCCTTTCGGCGGGCGGTCCTGTGGTGGAGCCGGGAGCGGAGCTTATTCTGCTTTCTCCCATCTGCCCGCACTCTATGCAGAGCAGGAGCATTGTGTTATCCCCGAAAGACACCGTCACGGTGGAGATAGAAAGCGGAAGGGATGGAGAGATACAGGAGGTGGAGGCCATCTTTGACGGCTGCCATAAGGTTACTTTGCGTACCGGGGAAAAAATTGAAATTCAGAAATCCGGTCAGACCACAGGGATTGTGAAGCTGAGCCAGGTAAGCTTTCTTGAGGTGCTACACCGCAAAATGAGCGACTGACGGATAAAAACAGCATTTGCTACAATAAGCCGACTCGTGAAGGAAGACGGCGTTTGCTACAATAAGCCGACTCACGAAGAGGGGGGCGGCGTTTGTTTATAAGGTGGATTTGCGTTATGAAAAAGAGCAGGCATCAGAGGATAAAAGAACTGGTGGAACAATTTGAAATCGAGACCCAGGAGGAATTGGCGGACAGGCTTCGGGGGGACGGCTATACCGTTACCCAGGCCACGGTGTCCAGAGATATCAGAGAATTAAAGCTTTCCAAGATTCCTATGGGTAATGGGAGGCAGAAATATACCATATTGATGCAAAGCGAGCACTATCTGAGCGATAAGTATATCCGGGTGCTTAAAGACGGGTTTGTATCTATGGATATGGCCCAGAATATTCTTGTAGTAAAGACTGTTTCCGGGATGGCAATGGCGGTTGCGGCTGCCATAGACGCCATGAAGCTGAAAGAGATAGTAGGCTCCATTGCCGGGGACGATACCATTATGATGGCGGTGAAAACCGTGGAGGATACTCAGTGCGTCATGGATAAAATCTATGACGTGCTTGACGAATAACCGACTGTGCGCTTGAGAGAAGGGGCATAAGGAGGGAGCGTATGCTTGAAAGTTTACATGTAAAAAATCTGGCGCTTATTGACGAGCAGGAGGTGGTGTTTTCACCGGGAATGAACATTCTCACAGGAGAAACCGGCGCGGGGAAATCCATTATCATAGGTTCCGTGAATCTTGCGCTGGGAGCGAAGGCGGGGAAGGAATATATCCGCGCCGGAGCGGAGTATGCCCTTGTGGAGCTTGTATTTTCCCTAAACGAGCAGCAATGCGGGCGGCTTAAGGAAATGGAGCTTCCGATAGAGGAGGACCATACCCTGATTTTGCAGCGGAAAATTACCGCCGGACGGAGTATCTGCCGGGCAAACGGGGAAAGCATCAGCGCCGGCCAGCTGAAAAGTCTGGCGGGATGCCTGCTGGATATGTACGGGCAGCATGAGCATCAGTCGCTGCTAAAGCCTGCCGCCGCGGGAAAGCTTCTGGACGATTACATCGGCCAAAAGGCTGAGGCGGTGAAGGAGGCGCTTAAGGCGAAGCTTGCAGATTACAGGGAGTGCCGGGAGGAACTGGAAAGCCAGGACACCGATGAGAGAGTGCGCGCGCGGGAAGCGCAGCTTCTGGAATTTGAGGTAAACGAAATAGAAGCCGCCGGTTTGAATCCCGAGGAGGACGAGCTGGTTGAAAAGAGATACCGGAGGCTGATAAATGCGAAAAGGGTAAAAGAAGTGGTTTATGGGGTGCACGCTCTTACCGGTTATGAGACGGAGGGCAGCGCCGGTCTTGCCGTGGGGCATGCGCTCCGCGAGCTGAAAACCATAAGCGCCTATGACGAGGAAAGCGAGCCTTTGATTTCCCAGCTTACGGACATTGACGATTTGCTGAACGATTTCAACCGTTCCATGGCGCAGTACAGCGACAGCCTTGAGTTTGACGAGGAGGAATTTGCCCATCTGGAGGAGCGGCTCAACGTCCTTAACCATTTGAAGGATAAGTACGGCAGCACCATTGCCGATATCTTAAAGACCTGGGAGGAAAAACAGAAATCCCTTGAAAAGCTTGGCAATTATGAGGCTTATATGGAGCAGCTCCGGGAACGGCAAAAGGAGCTGGAGGAGGAAATCCTCGGGCTGTGCGAAAAGCTTTCCGGGCTTCGGAAAAAGGCGGCCGGGCCTCTTGCAAAGAAGCTGAAAGCAGCCATGACGGATTTGAACTTTTTGAATGTGGAATTTTTTATTTCCGTTACGGAGGAGGCAAAGGCATTTTCACAGGATGGATATGACCAGATAGAGTTTATGATTTCCACAAATCCGGGGGAGGCGGTAAAGCCCCTGTGGCAGATTGCCAGCGGCGGCGAGCTGTCACGGATTATGCTTGCCTTTAAGACGGTTTTTGCGGACAAGGACGATACGGATACGCTGGTGTTTGATGAGATTGACACGGGAATCAGCGGAAAGACGGCCTGGAAGGTGGCGGAAAAGCTGGGAAGGCTTTCGCGTAATCACCAGATTATCTGTATTACGCACCTTTCGCAGATTGCCTCCATGGCCGATTCCCATTTCCTCATTGAAAAGAATATCAAAAACGACCGGACGGTAACGGATATCCGGGAGCTTTCGGGAGAGGAAAGCCTTAAGGAAATGGCAAGGCTTCTTGGAAGCGGAGAGCTGACGGAAGCGGTTCTTTGCAATGCCAGGGAGATGAGGCAGACTGCGGAGAAAGTGAAAGAAAGCAGATAATTACAGAAAGACTTAAAATAGAGGAGATGAATCTTATGGTTTTGATGACAAAAAGAAAGGCGGTAACCTCTGTTAATTCCTCCTGCTGAAAATTACAACTTATTTGACAGGAGGATACCATGAAAAAACTGAATAAAAAAGAAACATCCATGCAGGTCGTGGATATGACGAAGGGCAGCCCGGTCAGGCTGATACTTGGCTTTGCCGTACCTATGTTTATCGGAAATATCTTTCAGCAGTTTTATACCATGGCGGATACCATGGTGGTGGGGCACAGTCTGGGAGATAACGCAATTGCGGCTATCGGGGCGACGTCCGCGTTGTACAGCCTGATTTTCCGTATTGCTTTCGGAATGAACAACGGTTACGGAATTGTGGTGAGCCGGTGCTTTGGCACCCATAATGAAAAGGAGCTGAGACAGTCTGTCGCGGGAATGATAACCTACAATACTGTGGTTACGCTTTTACTGACAGCGATTGCGCTTGTGTTTTTAAGACCTTTGCTTGTTTTTATGAATACGCCGGAAGCGATTTTCGGGCAGGCGTATCTGTACATTGTCATTTTATGCGCAGGTATGATTTTTACCATATGCTATAACATGTTCGCCTCAATTCTGCGGGCGGTAGGAAACAGCCGGGCGCCCCTTTACTTTTTGATTATGGCGTCGCTTATCAACATTGTGCTGGATGTCATACTGGTGGTGTGGCTGCACGGAGGCGTTGCAGGGGCGGCTGCCGCGACCATTGCGGCGCAGGCGATTTCGGCAGTTTTGAGCGGAGGCTATCTTGTGAAAAATTACCGGGAAATACTGCCCCGGAAAAAAGAGGATTTTTGCGTGCCGGAATCGCTTCGGAGGGATTTGCTTTCCACGGGAATTGCCATGGCGCTCGTGGAAAGTCTGGTGGATTTGGGAACCATGATATTCCAGAGGGCAAATAACATGCTTGGCGAGGCGACAATCGCGGCCTTTACAGCGTCAAGACGTATTCTGGAAACGCTCCTTGAGCCGGTATGCACCATAGCCGTTGCCAATTCCGTATTTGCAGGACAGAACCTGGGGGCAAGGCGGCCTGACAGAATCAGGGAAGCGCTAAAGAAGGTGCTGGTACTGGAAGTGCTGTGGGCTTCTTTTGCAACTCTTTGCATATGGCTGTTTGGCGGCAGCCTGATAAGGCTGATTACAGGGTCGGAGAACCGTCAGATGATTCAGATGGCGGTGAGCTGTATGCGGATTCAGTTTTCTTTCTATCCGGTACTGGCGATTCTGCTCTGTATGCGGGACGCCATGCAGGCCATTGGATTTAAGGCGGCGCCCGTGGCGTCAAGCGTTATCGAGCTTTCCATGAAAATGTTCGCCGCCTGGCGGCTGATTCCCCGTATGGGCTTTCTGGGGACCAGTATTACCGAACCTGTTACGTGGGTGCTTATGACAGTGTTCCTGACGGCAGCCTATATGGCGGGGAGAAGAAAAATATTTGAACCGCTTTCCCGAAATGGAGTGGAAGAATGACGGGAATCCTAAAATACTACTAAAAAAACCAAAAATATTCACTGTTCAAAAAGTGGACTGACATTTAAAATGGTAATGTATGGTAGTTACATATTTTGTCCCCGCAGGGGTGCGCCCTGTGGGGATTTTTGCTAAAAAGGAGAACGAACAGGAAAATTTTTTATAAGTTTTTTCCAAAGTAAACATGTATTTGTTTTTCTTCATGTAGTATAATAAAAAAAGATTGGAGGTTATATTATGCAAATGCAAATGGGTTTTCGCTGGTACGGCGAAGGCAATGACGACATTAAGTTGTCGGACATCAAGCAGATTCCCGGCGTGACAAGCATTGTCTGGGCTCTGCACAGCAAGCTTCCGGGAGAAATCTGGGAGGTAGATGAGATTGCCGAAGTGCAAAAACAACTGGAGCCCTATGGCTTCAACATGGACGTGGTAGAGTCGGTGAATGTTCATGACGACATCAAAATCGGCCTGCCCACAAGGGACGGATATATTGCAAATTATATCCAGACCATCCGCAATCTTTCAAAGTTCGGCGTAAAGGTAATCTGTTACAATTTCATGCCGGTCTTTGACTGGACGCGTACCGATTTGTTCCATCCGGTAGGGGACGGCTCCACAGCCTTGTATTATGAGGCAAGTAAGATTCACGACGACCCGAAGGAGATGGCGGATTATATTCTGAATAATCTGCACGGACTTACATTCCCCGGCTGGGAACCGGAGCGTATGGCAAGGCTGGATGAGCTGTTCGAGGCATATAAGCCTGTGACCAAGGATAAGCTGTGGGAAAACCTGAAATATTTCCTTGAAGCTTTGATGCCGGTATGCCATGAATGCGACATCAAAATGGCAATCCACATGGACGACCCCCCATGGGATATTTTCGGCCTGCCCCGCCTTTTAGTGGACGCGGAGTCTGTGGACAAATTCCTTAAACTGGTAGACGACCCTTACAACTGCCTGACACTGTGTTCGGGAAGCCTTAATGCAAATCCCGAGAATAATGTGGCGTCAATTGTACGCAAGCATTGCGACCGTATTGCCTTTGCGCATATTCGTAACGTGAAGCATTTCCCCAACGGAGATTTCTCCGAGGCGAGCCACCGCGACTGCGATGGAGATACGGGAATACTGGATATTATCAAGGCATATCATGACTGCGGCTTCAAGGGATATATCCGTCCCGACCACGGAAGACATCTGTGGGACGAGGGGCCGGGGAACGTGCGTCCCGGTTACGGCCTGTATGACCGCGCGCTTGGCATCATGTATATGTGGGGTATCTGGGATATGCTTGATAAGCTGGACGCACAGAAGTAATAAAACAAAAACGAAAGGGGTTATATTACAATGAAACTTGTTGATATTAAAAACGGCATTGGACCGGAGTGGGCGGCAAAGGGCTATCAGATGCCGAAATTTGATATTGAAGCGGTTCGCGCTAAAACCCACGACGAGCCTACCTGGCTTCATTTCGGCGCCGGAAATATTTTCCGTGCGTTTCCGGCGGCAATTCTGCAGCAGGCTCTTGACTCCGGGCAGTATGACAGAGGCGTTATTGTGGCCGAGGGCTTTGACTTTGAGATTATTGACAAGGCTTATGAGCCTTACGACAACATGAGCCTTCTGGTTTGCCTGCAGTCGGACGGAACGATTCAGAAAAAGGTCATTGCTTCCGTTACGGAAGGCTTGAAAGCCGACCCGCAGTTTGGCGACGACTGGGCCAGACTGGTGGAGATTTTCTGCAAGCCCAGCCTTCAGATGATTTCCTTTACCATCACGGAAAAGGGATACGGCGTTGCGCCTGCCGACCTTGAAAAGGGGCTGACGCCGGCTCTGATTATGGGTAAGGTTACGGTTCTTTTATATGAGCGTTTCAAAGCCGGAAAGCTGCCGCTGACCGTACAGAGCATGGATAACTGCTCCCATAACGGCGATAAGGTAAAGGCTGCCGTTATCGCTTATGCTTCCAAGTGGGTAGAGCAGGGACTGGTTCCGAAGGAATTTCTGGATTATGTACAGGATTCTTCAAAGGTTACCTACCCGTGGAGCATGATTGACAAAATCACTCCCCGTCCCGACCCCAAGGTTCAGAAAATGCTTGAGGACGACGGTTTTGAAGACAATTACACAATTATTACCGAAAAACGTACCTACACGGCTCCTTTTGTCAATGCGGAAGAAACCGAGTATCTGGTTGTGGAGGATAACTACACTAACGGACGTCCTCCTTTAGAGCTTGGCGGCGCGCTGTATGTTGACCGCGAGACCGTTGACAAGGTGGAGAGAATGAAGGTCTGCACCTGCCTGAATCCTCTGCACACAGCAATGTCAATTTACGGCTGTATGCTGGGATATGACCTTATTTCCGCCGAAATGGAAGACGAGGACATCAAGGGGCTCATCAAGAAGATGGGCTACATCGAGGCAATGCCGGTTGTGGTAGACCCGGGCGTTTTAAAGCCGGCTGATTTCATCGACGCTGTGCTTAACCGCCGTCTGCCGAATCCGTTCATGCCCGATGCGCCTCAGCGTATTGCAACGGATACCAGCCAGAAGCTGTCCATCCGCTTTGGCGAAACCATCAAGGCTTATCAGGCGAGAGGCCTTAATATGGATGAGCTGATTCTGATACCTCTGGTGCTTGCCGGATATGCCCGTTATATCAAGGGAATCGATGATGAAGGAAAGGCTTTCGAGCCCTCGCCCGACCCGCTCCTTGCAGAGCTTTCGGCGATTGTAGCTCCTCTTGAGGTAAAAGAGGGTGAACAGGACTTCTCCTGCCTGAAAGAACTCTACAGCCGCAAGGACGTGTTTGGCGTGGACCTGTATGAAGCAGGCCTCGGCGAGCGCATCGAAGGCATGGTGGCAGAGCTGTACGCAGGTCCCGGCGCCGTGAGAAAGACATTGCATAAATATGTTTCTGCAAGATAATACGATTTTGCAGAGAGCAGTCCGGGTATTATAGAACCGGACAATATAATAAAGACAGTAAAGGAACCGGAGCAGTTTGAAGCCGGTTCCTTTATTAATGTTGGCAACGAGCCGGGCAAGTGCTTGCACGCCCATTCTGCGAATGCCGCGTTCAGGACGCAATTTTACTTATTATCGATACCGGCTTCCAGATGAAACGGAATATTATTCTGTTTTAACAGAGACTTTAAATATTCATTTTGAGATGATAAGAGGTTGATTTTAGGCAGATAATATTCGGCCTCCTCCTTTTTGGTACGTTCGATAATGTCTGCGGAAATGATATTGCATAAATTTAAGGTTCCTTCAGAAATCATTGGCGAGTCTCCTTTCGTCTTTGAGTTGGCAATTGTTAGCTGATGCATATATTTGATATAAATATTCTGTTCCTGATGAAGCTTATAATCGTCGATAAGCTGATTAACAAGTCTGCTGTTTTGCAGGCTGTTGGTAAGACAGCGAAGATAAAGATTTTGTTCGGGAAGAAGTTCCTTTGTGACGATAATCTGTGCGTCAAATGTTTCTTTATTGATATGATATACCCCCGGTGAAGATTTTTCAACTATAATTTTTCTTTCTTTACGTAAATGTGTTATCAGTTTTCGGGGATAATGACAGCTTAAAAACGACAGGCTGATGTCGAGACTGGAATATTGCCCCCTCTTGCCGGTCTGGTTGATGAAGAGTCCGGCATAACCGATAGTTTTATAATAGGAATCCATATCAACTGATGAGCCCAGACCTTTTATCTCGAACAGGTTAAATGTTTGAAAAATCCGGGCGATATTTTTGAGTATCTTTATATCCGCCAGCTTTTTTATGATAAGGAGGTCAATACGATAGTTGTTTTTGCCAAGAAGATATTCAGACTTGTATTCTAATATATCCGAGTATTCGCGCAGTTCTATCTGCATCGCGCATGAAGCTGCTTCATGCCAGTTGACCCGGCGGCTTGATAACGGTTTATGCTGCATAAAAGTACCTTAGGCTTCCACAAGTAAATGGGAATTGATGATTGAAATTGGATTGAAATGAATCTTATTATCTGAAAAAACAGGTTTTATAAAAATGAAAGAAATAAAAAATAGAAAGTGATAGAATACTTATATCACAGTCTGAGATGAAAAACAAAATATTTTTAAATTTAGTGATGTAGAAATTAAACGGGAAACATGTTTTTATATAATGTATTTTAATCAATATATAGTATAGTATCTGATATTGTGAGAGCTTCACTACAAGATAATGTGTTGTGCAATTTTTTAATAGAAACAATTGGAAGAAAAAAATTGAAAATCTAAAAGTAAAATTCAAAGTTTTTCGCATACTAAAATAGAAATTTTCTCTTTTACTATAAAATAAAGGATGTGGAAACTTGAACTACTTAGATGAATCAAATCATGGCAAGGCTGCCGGATATAAAAAATTTCTATATGTCATGCTTGTCTTCGGCATAACTGCAGTGATGATTTCTTTCTATTATTTTATGTGGCTCAGTGTTCCGTCCACCATCATGATAAAGGCGGGGGTGGAGCAGGAATTGGATTTTAAGGTACCGGCCACCGGTGAACTGTATCGGGAAGCAGTAGAGGCGAGCGGCCCTGTTGTCACAGCCCCGGAAGCGAAGGGAAGCCTTTACATTGACTTGGGGAGGCCGGTTACAGTAAAAGCAAACCAGGTCGAGCAATATAAGCTTCAGCTAAAGCTGTTTGGCGTTATTCCCCTAAAGGAAGTAGATGTAGAGGTCATTCAGGATTTACAGCTAAAGCCGGCGGGTATCCCTATCGGAATTTACGTAAAGACAGAAGGGGTGCTGGTGGTGGGAATCGGAGAATTTGAAGGAGAGGACGGACAAAAATTTACCCCGGGGAAATATGTATTCCAGGTGGGAGACTATATATTGGAAATTAACGATGAGGAAATCAATGAAAAAAAGGAGCTAATAGAAAGAGTCAGCCACAGCGAAGGGCAGGAAATGGTATTTAAAGTAAAACGCGGAGACGCCCTGATAGAAGTGAAAACCAGACCGGAGATGAATCAGAACGGAGAGTACAAGCTGGGCGTCTGGGTCAGGGATAATGCCCAAGGGGTGGGCACCATGACCTATATTGACGAGCATGGATGCTTTGGCGCGTTGGGACATGGCATTAACGATGTGGATACCAGTACATTGATGAGCCTGTCCAAGGGAACTCTTTATCACACGGAAATTATAGGAATTACAAGAGGCGCTAACGGTTCCCCGGGAGAATTGACGGGTTTTATTGAGTATGACGATAAAAATATTATGGGAGAAATCACAGCCAACACGCCCAGAGGCATTTTTGGAATCTGCACGCCGGAAACAGAAACCAATGCGGATAACGATTACTATCCCCTTGGACTGAAACAGGAAATCCAAAAAGGCCCGGCACAGATTATATGTTCGCTGGGAGATGAGACACGGATATACAATATCGAAATCACGGATATCAATCTGGAAAACGATAATATAAACAGAGGAATCGTCCTCAAAATTACAGACCCCGAGCTCCTTGCTGCCACCGGTGGCATTGTCCAGGGAATGAGCGGCAGCCCCATTATACAAAACGACAGACTAATCGGCGCAGTAACCCACGTACTGGTACAGGACCCCACCCGAGGATACGGGATATTTATTGAAAACATGCTCGTGCACTAAAGTCCGGGCAGACGTAGAAGCAGAGGGAAATTTATTCAAGCAGGCTTGATAAATTTCCCTTGAATTATGGACAATTCGCGCAAAGTGTCCATTAGTGAACAAAAACTGATTATTGAAGATTGATTTTTCTGTATGCTGTTGATAAAGTATAAGCAGATGGACATCTGTACATGAATATTCAATTGGAGCAATATGAATGAAAGTAGATTTATCAGGCAAGACAGGCAGATTTGCGAGGCGGACGCTGTCAGATTTTTCGGAGAAAATGCTCATGCTGCTCGCAGACATGTCATTAGAAGAAATTTCTGTCCAGAAGATATGCGATATATGTAATTATCCGAGGTCAACCTTTTACAATTATTTTGATGATATTTATGACCTGATGGATTATTGCTGGACTGTAATTGTTAAAGATATGAATTTGGATGAATACATGAAAATTCCGGTAAAAGACAGAACGGAAGGGATATTTTCGATAATGTATGACTATCTTGACGGTTACAGGCCGCAGATTCATAAGATTTTATCGAAGAACAGCCTCAATGGAAGGTGTATGTCATCCCTCCGCCTTTTTATGAGGGGGCAGATAAAGGATATTGTAAGCAGATGCCCTTATACTAAGGATTTTCCATTGCGCGAAGATGTTATGGTTGATTATTATGCAGTAACGGTTGAAATGCTTTTAGAGAAATGCTTCCTGGAGAAAATTCCGCTAAATAAGGAAGAAGCCGTGCAGTCCCTCAGATTTTTGCTCGGCACAATAGAAAAGGAGGCTCATAGAAAGTGATTTTGTATTTCAGCGCTACAGGCAATGGAAACTGCGGATATGTATTTTTTCCGGCAAGCTATGGCACGTACAGAAATCCTTACACCCAGATATAGGAGGATATTATCATGGGAGATTTAGCGGTAATTACGGGAGCATCATCAGGTCTTGGCGTTAAATTTTTGGAGGCGGTAATCCATCGTTATCCACAACTGGATGAATACTGGATTATAGCAAGAAGAAAAGAAAGACTGGAGAAATTGGCAGAAGCATACAAAGATAAAAAGATTGTTCCCATAGAAGCGGACTTAGGCGATGAAAAATCATATGATAAGATAGCAGAAAGACTGGAAAAGGATAAGCCGCATGTAAAAGTATTGATTAATAATGCGGGATATGTGAAATCGGGTATGTTTTCTGATATGGGACAGGAAGATATCCTGAGCATGATTTCGGTCAATGTCAAGGGAATGACGATGATTCAAAAAACATTTCTTCCCTATATGGAGAAAGGCAGTTTTACCGTTATCACCTGTTCCGTATCTTCCTTTGCACCTGTTCCCTGCCAGACGGTTTACAGCGCTTCCAAAAAATATATTTATTATTTTGGAAAAGCGCTCCGGGAAGAATTATTGGAAAAA
Organism: uncultured Lachnospiraceae bacterium; assembly: GCA_910577275.1. Classification (GTDB taxonomy): domain Bacteria; phylum Bacillota; class Clostridia; order Lachnospirales; family Lachnospiraceae; genus Suilimivivens. The sequence goes on along the minus strand of CAJTMW010000007.1, from coordinate 611 downwards.
GAAATCAATGTTCTCCTTCTGTGCCCGGGAAATATGGATACTGAAATGAATCCAAAGGGTCAGGAAAGCCAGGGGCAGAAAATTAACCGGCTTCCATTTTTGGATATGGACATACTTACAACGAAGGCATTGGAGAAGGCGGAGAAAGGAAAAGGTGTATATACTCCGGGTACATTTTATAAATTTTACAGAGTTGTCAGCAGGATTTTCCCTTCATTATGGCTGATGAAGATAGCTAAAAAGTTTTATTAAAGGAATTGGCAGCTGCCTGTTTGCAGGAGGCAAGATAATGTTTATTAACCAGAGCAATCAGAAACGGTTGCTCTTTTTTCGCCCGAAAAGCCTGGCAGACGGAAAAAATTGAAATTGTTTCTAAAAAAATACAATAAATTTGAAAAAAAACCGGAAAAAAGTGCCCCGGACTATCCGTTTGGAGAGTGGACTTGGCAGGAGGAATGGCGTAAAATAAAGCATAACTGCAGATGCGAGTCGCATCCGCAATGTGAAAAGTTTACGAAAAAGGGGTTGCAAAAAGATGGGTAAAGCGTACAATCTGTTAAGCAAGCAAGCAAGCAAGCAAGCAAGCAAGCAAGCAAGCAAGCAAGCAAGCA
>CAJTMW010000006.1 GCA_910577275.1 uncultured Lachnospiraceae bacterium | reverse complement strand
TGCCCGAAATCCCTTAAAAACCTGCACCTCCCCCTAAAAAAACTGAATTTATTTACCGGCGTCAAACTGGTATATTAAACTGGCGGTTAAGCCCGCATGTATTACAGGCAAAGAGAGATGCCGAATCAGGGCAGATGAATAAAATCGCCGCGGAAACGGAGGTTCATAATGATTAAAAATCCTATACTGAGAGGGTTTAATCCTGACCCCTGCATTTGCAGAAAAGGCAAAGATTATTATATTGCAGTATCTTCCTTTGAATGGTTTCCGGCAGTACCTGTTTATCATTCAAGGGATTTGAAAAACTGGGAACTTCTGACGCATCTTCTGACGGATGAAAAGCAGATTAATTTATCAAGGCTTCGTACCGGGCAGGGAATATGGGCTCCCTGTCTGAGTTATTGTGAGCAGGATGGACTGTTTTATCTGGTTTACGGCTGTATGGTTCCAAACGGTATGAATATCGACAATTATTTGATTACCGCAGAGGACATCAGGGGTCCGTGGAGCGAGCCTGTCTATCTCCATTCATCCGGCTTTGACGCCTCCCTGTTCCATGATGACGACGGAAAGAAATGGCTGCTTTCCCTGGAATGGGAGAGGAGGGAAGGTTATACCAGGCCGGGAGCAATCTGTATAGCAGAGTATTCGCCCGGGGAAAAAAGAATTCTGGATTATCCTGAAAGAATCTGGTATGGCGGAACGAAAAGGGGATGGGTAGAAGGACCGCATATGTATAAACATAACGGGATGTATTATCTGTTGTGCGCCGAGGGAGGGACAGGATATCATCATTGTGTGTCTGTAGGCCGGAGCGGAAGTGTCCGGGGACCTTTTGAGCGGGATACTCGAAATCCTGTTATCACTTCCAGCCTGGATAAGGGTGAAGAAGTGAGGACAAAAGCATCAGAGGATTATAAATTTTATAATCCGGAGGTACGGCTTCAAAAGGCGGGGCATGCCAGTCTGGTGGAGACGCCGGAAGGGAAATGGTATGCGGCGCACTTATGCGCCAGACCCTTTGTACCGGAGCTGCGATGTGTGATGGGAAGGGAAACAGCCATACAGGAGATGGAATGGACGCAGGACGGATGGATTCGGAAGAAAAACGGTTCGCCGTTTCCGGAAGATGAGTGTGAAGGCGAAGAAATTGCAAAGATGCCTGTGCGCCGGATGCCGGAGCGGGACGAATTTGATGAACCGGAGCTTGGGTTAGGTTATTATGCACCGCGGCATATGCCGGATACCTTTGCGGATACAGGCGTACGGAAAGGATATGTACGGCTGCGGGGACAGGAAGTGCTGGATTCTTTTGACAGGGTAAGCGTTCTTACCAGAAAACTGACTTCTGTCCATATGGTCCTGACTACCAGAATGGAATTCACGCCAAAGGTTCATCAGCATACAGCGGGGATTGTATTATATTATGATAATCTGAATTATCTGTATCTGAGAAAGTATTACAGCGATACGTTAAAGCAAAGCGCTCTGTCCATTGTGCATGCGGAAAAGGGAGAAGTGAAGGAACTGACGCAGACGAGAACACCGGTAACAGAGGGGGCGATTAATCTCAGGCTGGTGATTGACGGAAAAGAGACGTATTTTGAGTGGAGCTGTGAAGGAGACTGGAGAAGGATAGGGGGTAAGTTTGATACCACCCGTTTTTCAGATGAATTCTGCGGGGAGTTTACCGGGACAATGGCGGGAATCGCCTGTACAGACGGTGTATTCAGAAAAAACTATGCGGATTTTGATTACTTTGAACTGATTGATTTGGAGGGAGAAAATGACGATTGATATAACTGAGCTGGGGGCTGTCGGCGACGGAAAAACAGTCAATACCCTTTCAGTCCAAAAGGCTGTGGACCTTTGCAGCGAGGAGGGCGGCGGAACGGTATTTATTCCCAAAGGGGTTTATTTATGTGGAACTATTTTCCTTAAAAGCAACGTAACATTGGAGATTGCGGCAGGCGGGATACTAAAAGCAGACCCGGATATCCGGGATTATCGGGAGGAGGTGCATCACAACAGATACCGTAATGAGGAAGCTCTTGACAGATGCTTTATTTATGCGGAAAATCAGGAGAACATTCATATTACGGGGAACGGGGAGATAAACGGCAGCGCGGAGGCTTTTCCCAATGAGGGAAGTATTTACAGGCCGATGATGTTCCGCTTCCTGAGGTGCAGAAATATCCGTATGGAGCAGGTGAAGCTGTATCAGTCGGCGGCGTGGACGGCGGCGTTTCTGGATTCCTCTTATATTTGGGTAAGCGGAGTACATATATTTAATGATAAAAAATATAACGGAGATGGGTTGGACTTTGACGGGTGCGAGCATGTGTTTGTAGAAGGCTGCAGTATTTCGGGAACGGACGATAATCTGTGCCTGCAGTCGAGCAGCAGGAGGTATCCGGTCAGAGACGTCCATATCAGCAACTGCGAATTTTCCTCTCTCTGTGCGGCAGTCCGCATCGGTTTAAAGTCCATAGGAGATATTTATAATGTAGTTATCAGCAACTGCACGATGGAAAGGGTATGGAGGGAAGGCATCAAGATAGAATGTACAGAGGGCGGGAGTATCACCGATATCTCCGTCCAGAACGTGGTGATGCGGGATGTTTCAAGGCCGGTGTTTGTCATTTTAAACAATCGCTTTGAGACAGAGGATTATGGAAGTTCGGTGGAACTGCAGGAAATGCCTGAGATTGGCAGGATGGAAAATCTGACATTTTCCAATATTATTGCCAGAGATTCGCATGAGATGAAAAAGGCACATTACAGGTTCGGAGATGACATTATGGGCGAACCGAAATTTGAAGGTATCCGGATTGATGCGGAAAAAAACCATCCGATTACGGGAATCACCATGACGAATATCAGGTATCACAGCATCGGCGGGGTGAAAAAAGAGGATATTCCCGAATATTACCCGGAAGTGCTGGACAGGCGTATTTATTCCGGGGCAGAGGTATCGGAGAATTATTACCCGGACTGGAGCAGGGCCGCCTTTATGGATATCCGCAATGTGGAAGACCTCTATTTATCCGGTATCCGGTTTTCCAGCGCGGAGCCGGATGAAAGGGAACCTTATTACGTGGAAGGGTGCCATGTATTGAAACAGGAAATTTATGCGCAAAAAACTGCGCGGAAATGAGGGAGAGAATGGAAGATTACAAGGTATGGGCGGAAGACGTCCTTGAGAAAGTACGGGAAAAAATGGCGTGGGTCAGTGAGAAAAACAAAGACAAAATCCCCTACACCACAGACGAAAACGGAAATTACGACGACCGTTCGGACGAGACAAAAAACTGGAGCATGGACGACGGCTTAAACTGGTGGACCAACGGCTTCTGGGGCGGCATCATGTGGCTTCTGTATCAGGATACAGGGGAAGAGCGTTATGCAGACATTGCAAGGAAATCGGAGAAAAAGCTGGAAAAATGCTTTGAAACCTTCTATGGACTGCACCACGACGTGGGCTTTATGTTTCTTCCCACTTCTGTTGCGGATTACCGGCTTACCGGCAGCGAGGCGGCCAGAAGGACTGCCATGCACGGAGCAAACCTTTTAGCCGGGAGATTCAATCCGGTGGGGAAATTCATACGGGCATGGAACGAAGTGGGGGGAAGCGATACCAGAGGCTGGGCGATTATCGACTGTATGTTTAATATTTCTCTGCTGTACTGGGCGTCGGAGGAGAGCGGCGATGCCAGGTTCCGGCAGATTGCCATGATGCACGCGGATACTGTCCTTGAGAATTTCATCCGGCCTGACGGCTCCGTCTGTCATATTGTGGAATTTGACCCGGAAAAGGGCGGTATGATAAGAAGCCACGGCGGACAGGGCTACGGGGAAGGTTCGTCCTGGACAAGAGGGCAAGGCTGGGCGGTGTACGGCTTTGCAAACAGCTACGCCCACACGGGAAAGCAGGAATATCTTGATGCGGCCAAGCGCTGCGCCCATTATTGCATGGCCAACATTTCGGAGACGGGAATTATCCCGGTGGATTTCAGACAGCCGAAGGAGCCTGCATGGGAGGATTCCTGTGCGGCCTGCGTGATTGCGGGAGGGCTTTTGGAGGTGGCAAGGCATGTAACGGCGCCGGAAAAGGAGATGTATGTCCGCACCGCAGTAAAGCTCCTGAAAGCCATAGCCGACACCAGGGCGGACTTTAGCCGGGGGTGCGACGCCATTGTGCAGAACTGTACCGGGGCTTACCACAGCGACGCCCATCATTTTACAATGGTGTACGCAGACTACTTTTTTATTGAAGCTTTGTACAAGCTGACAGGAACCGGGATACTGCTCTGGTGATGCTGGAAGGGCTTTTTGGCTGAGGAGAAAGCGCGGCCGGGAAAGATTCTCTGTAAAGAGCTTCTTAAAAAACTGCACCTGAAACTTTAAAACCTGTATTTTTTTAGAAAATCAAAACTGATATAGTACAATTACAGAAACGGAAGGCCAACCGGACTACATGCACTTTTCAAGTACATGCACTTTTCAAGTACACGCACTTTTCAAGTACACGCATTTTTCAAGTGCATAGATTTTGCAAAGGATTGGAATGAAAAAGAAAGTTTGCGTCAGCGCCGCCCTCGCAGGCTTCATGATATAAAAAAGCGGCGCAGAAAGAGGGAAAGTATGAAAAAGAAATTATTGGCAGTTTTGCTGTCAGGTACAATGGCAGCGGCAGCATTGACAGGTTGCGGGGGTAATGCGGACAGCAGCGCGCCTGCAGAAGATACAGGAGCAGCGGATACGGCGGCAGACGCCGCGGCGGATGCTGCGGACACAGCCGATGAAGGTGCGGCGGATACCGAAGCGCCTGCGGATACGGCAGATGCGGCGGGCGAGGGTTCCATCGTTTCAGCGCCCACAGAGCTGACTTATATTTTTGCCGACGGCGACGAGGGAGCAAAGGCTTCCATGAATGAAATCGTAAATAAATTTAACGAGACCTATCCCGATATCACGGTGACGATTGAGCCCGGTAACGGCGGCGCTTACAGCGAGTTTATCAAGACCAAGGACAGTGTGGGAGAGTTCCCGGACGTGATGGAAATGAGAGATACGGCAATGTATGTCCGTGCCGGAAAGCTGGAGCCGCTCTCTGACGAGATTGTATCTCTTTTCAGAACCACCACGGCATTTGACGGCAAGGTGTATACGGCTCCCTTTGGCGGAGAAAACACCAACGGAATCATTTACAATAAGGCATATTTTGACGAGAACGGCTGGAGCGAGCCGGCAACTTACGACGAGTTTATCGAGCTGTGCCAGAAGATTGCGGACAAAGGCGACATGGCACCTCTGGTAGTGGGCGGACAGGATATCTGGCATATGGGATTCTGGTTCCACAAGGCCTACAACGACCAGGTACTTAGCAAGGACCCCGATTTTATCAAGCATTGTTATGACGGAAGCAAGGACTTTACAGATGAAACCATAAAGGCAACCTTTGAGGAAATGCAGACCATCATGCAGTATGCGCAGGATGGCTGGGTATCCACACCGGATGCACAGATTACCACCTTCCTTGTAAACGATATGGCAGCCATGATGTATTCCGGCACTCATATGTTTTCACAGATTGCTCAGGCAGACCCGGAATTTGAAATGGGATGGTTCGCGGTTCCCAGTCCGGACGGAAAGACCCGTCTTGTGGGCGGCGGCGGTGTAGGCGGCCTGGCAATTTCCGCAGAGGCGGCAAAGGACCCGGATAAAAAAGCGGCGGCGGAAGCTTTCATCAAGTTCTTTTTCCAGCCCGATAATTATAAGGTTTACTGTGAAAAATTAAGCGCAATCCCTTCCACCGTGGAAACGCCTTCTCTTGAAGCGATGGATGTGTTCCAGGAGGTAATTGACGCCAATGCAACGGCGGACGATTTGGCTCCCATGTGGAACGGAAGAGTGGGGGAGAACGAGCTTCCTCCTGATTTCAGAAACTTTACCTACAAGACCCTCATTGAGGTTTTGCAGGGAACCAGAGATATCGACTCGGCATGTGATGAATTAAACAAAACTTGGCAGGTGAGTATGCAGAGCTTTAACCCGATTACAGGAGTAGGAATCGAATAATCAGCAATGCGGTCAGAAGTAAATCCCGGGCTGTGTGAGCAGTTACGGGATTTTCTTCTCACAAAAAAGACCGCCGGGCGGCATACCGGTATGCCCGTCTGGCGGCTGCCGCATAAGCCAAAGCCCTAAGAACCGGCAGACACGGAGGTTTTCAATGAAAAAGAAAAAGAAGTTTGACAAAACGGCATTTATGTTCATAGCGCCGGCATTTATCCTCTTTACATTATTTATTATCGTTCCCACCGTCTCCAGCGTATACTACAGCCTTACCTCCTGGGACGGCATCAGCCCTGAGATTAAGTTTATCGGTCTGGCAAATTATAAGGAGATATTTACCAGCGACCGTTTTGGCAACGCCCTGAAAAACACGGTGATTCTGACGGTATTTATCTCGATTTTTGAAAATACAATCGCCCTTGCCCTTGCGCTGATTGTGGACAATGTGAGATGGGGGAAGAATTTTTTCAGAAGCGGCTTTTACATTCCCGTCTTAATCAGCGGCATTGTGTCCGGTTTTATCTGGAAAATTATGTACAATTACAATTTCGGTACTTTTAACGCAGTGCTTGGCAATCTGGGACTGGACTCATGGAAACAGGACTGGCTGGGAAACAGCGCCCTGACCCTTCTTATGATTGGCATTGTGCTGATTTGGAAAGGGGCCGGCTATTATATGATTATTTATCTTGCCTCCCTGCAGAGCGTATCCACGGACCTTATCGAAGCTGCCCAGATTGACGGGGCAAGCCCCATCCAGAGATTTAAGGCCATCACGGTTCCTTTGATTTCCGGGGCGTTTACCATCAACTTTACGTTGTCCCTCATTAACGGCTTAAAGGTTTTCGACCAGATTAACGTGATGACGGACGGTGGCCCGGGATTTACGTCGGAAACATTGGTTTATCTGCTCTATAAGGTGGGCTTCAACGAAGGCAGGCAGGGATTCGGTACTGCGGTGGGTATTATGCTGCTATTTATCATTATTGTGCTCAATACCATTCAGCAGAAATTCTTAAGAAGCAGGGAGGTGCAGATGTAATGAATAAAGCGAAAAAAAGAGTAAAACCCGGCGATTATGTTTTATTTGTAATTACCATACTTCTGGCCTTTCTGTTTATTTATCCGGTGCTGTTTGCGCTGATGTCGGCCTTTAAGAGCAACGGCGATATCTTAAAGAGCCCCATAAGCTTTCCCACCAGCCTTTACATACAGAACTTTAAGGACCTGTTCGCACAGTCGGATTTCCTGACCGCGATTCTCCACTCTGTATTTCTGACGGTGGTGTCGGAAGTGCTGATTGTGTTTATCGTTCCCATGGCGGCCTACGGGATTGAGAGAAGGCAAAGCCGCACAACCGCCCTGATTTACACCTATTTTCTGGCCGGTATGATGATTCCTTTTCATTTGTATATGTTCCCTCTCTTTAAGGAAATGAGAATGTTTCATCTGTTCGGGAACATGGCGGGTCCCATTGTCAACTATATCGCGGGCTCCATTGCCTTCGGCGCGCTGCTTTACTGTAGCTTCTTAAAAGGAATTCCGCTGGAAATCGAGGAGGCGGCTATGATTGACGGTTGCACGCCTTTCCAGACCTTCTGGAAGGTAACCTTCCCCCTGCTTGGCCCCTGTACCGGCTCCATGGTGATTCTGAACGGTCTGGGAATCTGGAACGATTATCTGATGCCATACCTGGTGCTTCCCAGCGGAAAGGCCAAGACAATCACCGTTGAAATTGCCGGATTCGTGGGACAGTATACTGCCAGATGGGATATTGTTTTTGCCGGAACCATCATTTCCATTGTACCGGCCCTTATTATCTTCTGTATGTTCCAGAAGTACTTTGTGAAAGGAATAACGGCGGGAGCCGCAAAAGGCTGATTGCGCTTTTCCGACAGATTTGTTATGCTTAAAGTCAGCAGCGCCAAACGAAAGTGAGAAAGATGCGGCGTGGCGCAGAGGCCGCGCCTCCGCTTTGGCGGCAGGGAGGAAAACCGTGAAAAGCTTCAGCCTTTATCAAAAATTTGCCCTGACAATCATATTGTTGGGGCTTTTGCCTATGGCGGTACTGGCAACCTTTATCGCCAATAAGATGATTAAGGATTATTCCCTGGCCCTCCGGGGGCAGTACGAGCAGGCGGCGGGATATGTGGAATCCAGCATTGAATCTATGCTGGACTCCTATAACACCATATCCAAGATGCCCTATTATTACAATTTTAACGCAAATGGGGCTCAGGGCAGTTATCTGTCCTTTGACCACTTCCGGCAGATTCTGTACGGCGAGGGGTATGAACCGGATACCATGGAGGAGGAGCGGAAGCGGGATATGGGGAATTTCCTGCAGTACATCCAGAGCGTGGACTCCTATATCAACGGCGTCCATGTGATTGCGCTGGAGGAAAGCGGAGAAAGACAGTCTTTCCATTACAGCGTCTACAACCGCTTTTTTCTGGACGCCGACCTGTTTGAGGAGACAGTATCTTATGAGGAAATGGATAAAAGCGGAAAGAATCTGATGCTTATTCCGCCCCATACCACCGCCTACTTTTACGGGACGCCCGAGATGGTCCTCACAGTTGCGCGCAACTATTTTGACCTTCGGGGAGAGGTGGGAAATACGCCTTATGTGGGTACGATTTTTATCGATATTGATTTAAAGAAGCTGGAGGGGATTTTCCGAAGCGTGGAGTTTACCGGCAACGAGGTTCTTTATGTGGTAAACGATGAAAACGACTGCTTTTACAGCAATGAGGCGGGATTAACCGGTCAGAATATCAGTCAGATAATTGCCGCTGTGGACGAGCAGAAGGACCGTTTTGTAATCAGAACGCCGGAAAACGATTACGGGCTGTCGGTGGTGGTTTCCTTAGACGCAGAGACAGCGTTCGGGGATATCAGGCGGATGCAGCAAACCATGTACTTTTTTGTGGCGGTATCGGTGGCGGCGCTGTTTGCCGGTTCCTTTTATTTTTCCAGAAGGCTTACCCGCCCCATGCATGAAATGATGAAGCAGATGTCCATGGTGGAAACCGGGTACTTTGATATCGAACTTCCTATCCGCTCAAAGGATGAGATTGGCGTGCTGTCCGAGCGGTTTAACCAGATGTCAAGGGCGCTTAAAACCTATATCAATCAGTCCTATGTGGCGCAGATTAAACAGAACGAGGCGGAGCTGACGGCGTTAAAATCCCAGATTTATCCCCACTTTTTATATAACACGCTGGAAATTATCCGCATGACGGCCTTAGAGGAGGAGGGCAGGGAGAAGGTGCCAGAGATGATAGAGGCGCTTTCCGGGCAGATTCATTATCTGATTGGCCCTATGCAGGATATGGTGCCTCTGGAAAAGGAAATCGATATTGTCAGAAAATATATTTACCTGCTGAACTGCCGAATCGGCAGTAAAGTCCAGCTCATGGTGGACGCCAGGGACGGACTTGGGGCGCAGGTGCCGAAGCTGATTTTGCAGCCCATTGTGGAGAATGCCTATGTCCACGGCATCAAGCCCAGGAAGGGGAAGGGCTGTATCATGATTGAGACAGCAAGGTCAGAGGAGCGGTTTGAAATTTCGGTTATGGATAACGGCATCGGTATGGACAAGGAGGCTGTGGAAAAGATTATGAGGCTGTTTGAGGGCGACGAGCCGGGGATTAAGAATGAATATAACTGGCAGAGCATCGGGCTTAAAAACGTGCATGACAGGATACGGTTTTTGTACGGCGAAGAATACGGGATTCAGGTTACTAGTACCGTGGCGGTGGGAACGATTGTGAGGATACTGCTCCCCGCCCAGGGCATTACAAAAAAGGATGAAGATAAATGATTCGGATGATATTGGCGGACGACGAACCGGTGATTACCAGAGGGATAAAAAAGCTCCTTGACTGGAAAGCGCTGGGGATTGAGATTGTGGGAGAATATGAGGACGGGCGTAAGGCTTTTGAGGCAATCGTGAGGGAGAAGCCTGAGATTGCGCTTCTGGATATTTCCATGCCGGGACTGTCGGGGGTGGAGATTCTGAAGGAGTGCCGGGCAATCGGCAACGGCATATCCGTTATTTTTATCAGCGGCTTTCAGGATTTTGAGTACGCAAAGGCGGCTTTGCAGTATGGAGCCGTGGATTATCTGTTAAAGCCCGTCATACGGGAGGAGCTTCTTCGGGCCATTGAAAAAAGTATATCCGTAACCGGTCCGGGAAAAGCCGGGAACCTGGAAACGGGCAGAAATAAGAGAAATATTGAGGACGCGGGTTACGAACGGCTGATAGAGAACGAGGAGACGGTCTACGTAACAGTTTATGCGGACATCGTTTATAAGAAGGAGGAAGACGCTCAGATGCGGAAGCTGATTCATTTTTCCCTGTTCAGCTTTCTGGAGGAATATTTAAACGAAACGAGACAGGGAATTGTGTTTCAGAAAAACAACCGGATTGTAATGGTTTTGAAGGGGATAGAGGGAGGAAAAGCCCGGGAGGTGACGGAAGAAATATGTGCGGAATCCCTTAAGGCGACGGGACATACGGCTTTCTTTGTAATCGGAGATGCGGTGCGTTCCATGGGAGAGATACCGGGGATGTTCGGACAGTGCCTTGAGAGAGGAGGTTATCTTTTTTTCGCGGATAAGATGACGGTTCCCGTGATAAATCTCCATGAAAGGGTGTTTGGCGGCAGAGGCGATTCCCATATGCTGGGGGAAGTGAGGCAGAAGCTTTTTGATGCGGCGGTGGCGCAGAATGAGGAGCAGATGAAGGAAAACGTCAGGCAGTATGGGAGGCTGATTCTGCGGCTGTCCGAGGGAAAGAAGGAGGACGCGTGCTTTTATTTTTGCTCCGCGGTGAGATTTATGGAGGAGAGATGCGAAGCTCTGGATTTGCCGGGCCATAAGTCTGAGATGAAAGAGCTCCTGGAAAGAAGCAGGGAATGCGGAAGCTTTGGAGAAATGGAGGCCATGTTTGAACAGGAATTTGAGCGGTTTCCGGACAGAATCAGAGCTGTGGCGGCAAACAGCGATAAAAAGGATATTTTAAAGGCGCGGGACTACATCGAAAAACATTATATGGAAAATCTTTCGCTGAACGTGCTGGCGGAGGAGATTCACATGAACCCCTATTATTTCAGCAGCTTCTTTAAGAAAAATACCGGGGAGAATTTTAAGGACTATGTCAACCGCATTCGGGTGGAACATGCAATGTCCATGCTGCTTTCAACGGATATGAAAACCTATGAAATAGCGGAGAAGGCGGGCTTTGGGGACATCAGAATGTTCAACACGGCGTTTATGAAAATTTATCAGGAGACGCCGGGAAGCTACCGGAAGCGGGTGCGGGAATCGAAAGGAGACAACTGACTATGAGAGAAAAAATAGTAAATCCGATTTTGCGGGGATTTCACCCTGACCCTTCGATTATACGGGTGGGGGAGGACTATTATCTTGCCACGTCAACCTTTGAGTGGTGGCCGGGAGTGCGTCTGCATCACTCGAGGGATTTAAAAAACTGGGATTTGATAGAATATCCCTTAAACCGTATGAGCCAGCTTGATTTGCGCGGGGTAAGCGCCTCCTGGGGAATCTGGGCGCCGGATTTGTCTTACTGTGACGGAACCTTTTTTCTGGTTTATACGGTGGTGAAGGCTTTTCACTGTAACATGTATGACACCCATAACTACCTTGTGACGGCTTCCGATATTCACGGACCATGGTCGGAGCCTGTGGCTTTAAATAACTTTGGTTTTGACCCCTCCCTTTTCCATGACGCTGACGGCAGGAAGTATATTGTCAGTATGGTCACTGACCACAGGGTTCCCAAGAAATATGCGGGGCGGCTGGTTTTGCAGGAATATGACCCTGTAAAAAAGGAAATGACCGGGCCGGTTCAGGATATTTATCAGGCGGATAAGATTTTCCTTGAAGGGCCTCATATTTTTAAGCATGGGAAATGGTATTACCTCTTTTCCGCCGACACCGGAACAGGGGAAGCCCACGGACAGACCATCCAGCGCAGCGAAAGCGTCTGGGGACCTTACGAGATGTACCGGGCGGATTTCATGGAGCGGACTTCGGACGGCGAGGCGTATTCCATTCTCACAAGCAGGCATCATGAGGATATTCTTCTGCAAAAGAGCGGCCACTGTGATTTGGTGGAAACGCCGGAGGGAGAGTGGTACGCGGTACACTTGTGCGGCCGGGCGTCGGAGGACAGAAACCCTGCGGACGCGCCGCGCTTTCCGGGAAGCCGCCGCTACATGCTGGGGCGGGAAACCGCCATTCAGAAAATGAAGTGGACGGAGGATGAATGGCTGGTGATGGAATGCGGCGGGAATACGCCGCAGCTGGAGGTGGAGACGCCGAAAGGAGTGTGCGGAGAGCCCGGGCCGGCGGAGGCGCCGGGGGAGAGAAGCGGAAGGGCGCAGACAGAAGGGAAGGCGCCAAAGGAGAGCGGCGGGGAAAAAGCATCCGATGCCGGGGACAGCGCAGAGCAAAAGCAGCTCGTGCGGGATGATTTCAATGAGCCGGAGCTGAATCTGGATTATCAGTCCCTGCGGGTTCCCATGGATAACTATCATATTTCCCTGACCGAGCGGCCGGGCTATCTTCGCATGTACGGCAGAAGCGGGCTTGCCTCAAAATTTGCCCAGACACTGATTGCCCGGCGTCTTACGGAATATCATATGGAGGCGTCGGCATGTATGGAGTTTGAGCCTGAGGTTTTCAAGCAGATGGCAGGGCTCATTCTGATGTATGATACGGACAATTACCTTTACCTTCATGTTTCCCATGACGAGGATGTAGGAAAGTGCATTACGCTGTTAAAGGCCGAAAATAAAAAGTATGAATACCTTACGGATTATCTTCCCCTTTCGCCGGAAAAGCCGGTGTACTTAAAGCTTGCCATTGGCGGCTGCCGGGCGCAGTTTTTCTACGGGTATCAGGAGGGGAAATGGGAAAAGGCGGGGCCTTTGGTAAACGCCGGATTTTTATCCGACGAAGGCTGTCTTGAGGGGTGCTTTACCGGGACAATGATTGGAATCTGCTGTCAGGATTTGACCGGATTCGGAAAGGCTGCGGATTTCGACTGGTTTGAGGTAAGAAGCAGCGAGGAGACTCTGAACTAAAAGAACTTGCCGTAAAAATCGGCTACGGTAATTATGTGGCTGTCCTGTGGATAATGTTTTATATTTCCGGTAATGAGCGGCGAATGGCAATATTTTGCCACTTCATAGAATTTTCTGTCAGATTCATTGATAAAGCAGATATCCGAAAGCGGGTCAGCCACAACAGAAATACCGTTTGATGTTATAAAATCAAGGAGACTTTGGACTTCCCAGTCGGAGAAGCAAAACTTGGGCCGCATTAAGACGTCATAATATTCATTTATTATGCGGTAATCATAACAAACTGTAAACCGGCGGCTTAAAGCGGCATTGACAATGCCTGCAGGTTTACTGTCCGGCGACCATAAGGCGGAAACCAGGACGTTTGTATCCAGAACGATATTCATAAATTATTCTCCCTTTCTTGCGGCTGCGATTTCCGCTTCAATTTCTTCGTCGCTCATAAAGCCGTTTGCGGCCGCGCGGCTGCGCATACTGTTAAAAGCAATCATTGCTTTGGCCTGACGTATTGCCTGAAGCATTATCTCAAAATTATCTTCCGAAATATCAAGCATAAGCGCGGCAGGCTTGCCGTTGTTCGTAATGATGACTTCTCCGTTTCCTTTCAGGTTTTCCCACATACCCTTTGAATCGTTTCTTAAATCACGTACGGAATAAAAATTCATAAGGCTCCTCCTTTTTGCTTCGTAAACTGAGAATACAGTTTTCTAAATATATTGTACATAATTGAGTGTTGATTGTCAACGTATTGACCTCTCGCCGGGGCAGCATCTGCTCTTCTTTGAAGAACAGATAAGCCTCACGGTATCCGTCAAATGAATGCTCCGCATCCGCTTGACTCATTGACCGTGGAAATAAATGGTCAAAATTGCAAAGTTTTAAATATAAAGTAAAGAGAAACCCGTCCCGCAATTTTATATAATAATCGTAGCTGAAAATGAGAAGGCTGCGCATGGATTTGGCAAAACCAAACCATAAAGGCAGCGCAAAAAAGAGATGTGCGCAAAGCGACGCAGAAAAGAAAGAAAAGAGGGATAAGCTATGGCAAAAACAAAGGGGGGCTTCACCCTTCCGGGGGAAGCGGGATATGAAGCGCTTACACTGAAAATGGCGGAAAAATGGGGAGCCGACGTGATTCGCGACAGCGACGGAACGGAGCTTTCGGAGGAGATTGTGCAGGCGGGATACGGAATTTATTCCACCATCTGTATTATCAGGGAGCACAACGAGTGGGCAAAAGCGCACCCGGGCAATTTACAGCAGTCCTTTTTGATGACCGCCCCGGTAACGGCAAACGACGAGGTGGTATCGGTTCATCTGATGGACGGCTTTTTTGACGGTCAGTTCGTCGTCAACGACAGCGAGGAATCCCTGCGTTACTGGGAGGTTTATGACAGAACAACGGAAGAAAAGCTCCCGAATGGACAGTGGTGTTTTGAAAAGGAAGCGGGCAACGTGGTAATTCAAAAGGCGGTTCCCTTCCATAATTATACGGTAAGCTTTCTGGCGTACCGTGTCTGGGAAGAAATTTCCATGTACAATCACGTGACCAATAACTGGGACAAGGAGCATCTGGTACCCATAGACCCCAGAAAAAAAGAGGCCAGGGACTACCTTTACCAGTGGCTGGAAAACTGGTGCAAAGCCCACCCGGACACTACGGTAGTGCGTTTTACCTCCCTGTTTTACAACTTTGTCTGGATATGGGGAAGCAAAGAGGAAAACAGGAACCTCTATACGGACTGGGGTTCTTATGATTTTACCGTAAGCCCTCTGGCTCTGGAGGAATTTGAAAAGGCATACGGCTATGCTCTTTGTGCGGAGGATTTTATCAATCAGGGTAAGCTTCACGTGACCCATATGCCCGCCGGTAAAAAGCAGCGGGACTATATGGCTTTTACCAACCGCTATGTAGTGGATTTCGGAAAAGAGCTGGTGGAGCTGGTGCACCGCTACGGCAAAAAGGCCTATGTATTTTATGACGACAGCTGGGTGGGAGTGGAGCCCTACAGCGAGCTGTTCCCCGAGTTTGGCTTCGACGGACTGATTAAATGCGTATTTTCAGGTTATGAAGCGCGTCTCTGCGCCGGGGCGAAGGTGGATACCCATGAGCTGCGTCTGCACCCTTACCTGTTCCCGGTGGGACTTGGCGGAGCGCCTACCTTTTCGGAGGGCGGCAATCCGGTTTTGGATGCAAAGAAATACTGGGTCAGCATCCGCCGGGCGCTCCTTCGTCAGCCGGTGGACAGAATCGGTCTTGGAGGCTATCTGCATCTGGTAGAGCCCTACCCGGATTTCTGCGACTATATCGAACTGGTTGCGGACGAGTTCAGAAAGATAAAGGAAATGCACGGAGACGGCGGCGTGTATACTCTGCCATGTAAGGCGGCGGTTCTCCACAGCTGGGGGAGCCTGCGTTCATGGACACTCTCGGGACATTTCCACGAGACCTATATGCATGATTTGATTCATATCAACGAAGCCCTTTCGGGACTTCCGGTGGACGTTTCCTTTATCAGCTTTGAGGACGTAAAGGCGGGTGCATTAAAAGACGTGGATGTCGTCATCAACGCCGGGCGTGCCGGAACCGCATGGAGCGGCGGCGATGCATGGAAGGACGCGGAGCTTGTCAGCCGCCTGCAGGAATGGGTGTATAACGGCGGCGTATTCCTTGGGGTGGGCGAGCCCTCGGCAACGGAAGGCTACCAGGACTATTTCCGTATGGCGCAGGTTCTGGGCATCGACGAGGATACCGGGGCAAGGGTGTGCCACGGAAGATGGCAGTATACGGTAGATAAGGAAACCGCAAAGCTTCTGATGCCGGAGGGGGCGGATGTGCCGGAGAAGCCTTACCTTATGCTGACAGACGGAAAAGCCCGCGTTCTGGCGGAAAAGAACGGAATTCCCACAGCCGTCATCAATGATTTTGGAAAAGGAAAGGGGATTTACCTTGGCGGATTTTCATTGAGTAATGCCAATACCCGGATGCTTCTCAATCTGATGCTTTACGGTATGGGGCTGCCTCTTAATCAGAACTATCTTGCGGATAACCCGGATGCGGAATGCGCATACTATCCGGGGAACGGTAAGCTGGTGGTGATTAACAACAGTGATAAGGAGCTTCAGACAAAGGTCTGGACGGAAAAAGGCGTGCGGGAATTTACGCTGGCGCCCTTTGAGACGGTGATTGAGGAGGGATGAAGCAGGGAAAATAGGCAAAGAGGGGACAGCGTGCGGGAAGTTTGCATAAAAAGATTGAAAATGTAGTACAATTGAGATATAATTGTATTACAAATACAAAAAGCGAGGTGA
The DNA here is from genome assembly GCA_910577275.1 of uncultured Lachnospiraceae bacterium. Taxonomy (GTDB): domain Bacteria; phylum Bacillota; class Clostridia; order Lachnospirales; family Lachnospiraceae; genus Suilimivivens. The sequence continues at coordinate 190,053 of CAJTMW010000006.1, read as the reverse complement.
ACGCTATGGCGAAAGAGGCGACTTTGCAGGTGAGAATGGATTCGGAACTAAAAGAGCAGGTGGAATTACTGTATAAGCAGATGGGAACATCCTTTGCAGAAGCAGTGAGAATCTTTGCAAGGCAGAGCGTTGAGGACAGGGCAATGCCTTTTATCATGCATCTGTCATTACCTAAGCCGGAAAGAACACTGGGTATTGCGAATGGGAAGTATGAGATTCCAGATGATATTGATGAGTGCAATTATGAGATTGCAGAAATGTTTGGAGTAAAATAAGTATGAGAATATTGCTGGATACTCACATTGCATTATGGGCTGTCGCCGATACCTCAAAGCTTTCAAATGAAGTGATAAAGCTGCTTGCATCGGGAAATAATGAAGTATTTTACAGCGTGGCTTCCGTATGGGAGATTGCCATTAAACATAAGCTTAAGCCGGAACAAATGCCGGTGTCTGAAGATGAATTCGTTGAATTATGCGATAAAACCGGTTTTTCACGTTTGCCGATAAAAGTTGAACATATTTCAGAGATAAAATCCTTAACAAGACCGGCGGACGCGCCAAAGCATAACGACCCCTTTGACAGAATGCTGTTGGGGCAGGCAAAGCATGAAGATTTAAAGCTGCTTACCCATGATTCTCTGATTCCTTATTATGGGGAGGATTGTGTCTTGATGGTATAAAAAATTAAATGCACATTTAAATATCCTTCGGCGGAGTCATCCACCCGGTACATTTCAGGATAGACCTGTTGCGGATAAAGGACATCTGCTTCCGGTATTGCAGCGGCGTTACCCCCTCGATATCCAGAAATTGCCGGTTAAAGCTGGAAACGGAGCGGTAGCCCACTTCCTCCGAGATGGCAAGAACCGGCTGCTCCGTGGTGCGCAAAAGGACGGTGGCTTTTGCAATCCGGGTGCGGTTTAAATATTCCAAAGCGCCATAGCCCATAATGGCGTGAAAGGTTCTGCGAAAGTGGGTGGGACTCATATGGCACAGAGGGGCAAGATTTTCCATGGGAAAATCTGACATATAGTTTTTTCGGATATATTGAAGGGCAGGAGAAATAGCCAGAGAATTTTCATGTAGCTGGATGTTTCCCCTGCCTTCTTTTTCCGCGTCGGAATAAAGGTTAATCAGCTTCATCATAAGGGAAAGCAGAAGTCCCCTTACGCTGAAAGCAAAATTCATTTCTTTACGCTCCATTTCATTCATAACAGCCGTTACCAGCGTATAAATTTCGGGATAAGCCTTTCCGGGAAGAATGGCGCTGCAGCTTCGCAGAAGCTTTTGAAGTATTTCCAGATTAGAGACGGCCTCTAAAGGAAAGTAAGGATAAAACAGCTCCTCCACGTTCACAAAAATGTAAGACCATTTGCTGGCGGCGCCGGGAGAGGAGTAAGTGGTATGGGGAATATCGCTGCCCACAATGGTCACGTCTCCGGCGGAAAAGGGGCAGGGAACTCCTGAAAATTCCATAACGCCGCTGTCGGATTCGCAAAGGCCGATTTCCAGACAATTGTGAAAATGAAGGGCGCCTGACGGCACGTCGGAAATATGCCACTCGTCTCCCCGAAGGAGAATAACGGGGAAATAGGCGGGCAGAAGATAATTGCGGTATTCTATTGTCTGGCGTTTTGGTCTGGACAAAAAGGAACCTCCCTGACATATCATTTATTCCCGCGAGCAATAAGTCAAGCGGATGCGAAGCAATACAAACTTCGTTTGATACATTTGACGAATGCCGCGAGGGCACAGCGCCGGGCCATATGCCGGCATATCCGTCCGCAGACTGCACAAAAAGGGCTATATTCAGCTTATCATGGTTTCCTGATTGTAACAACTGCAAATATTCTGTCCTTCTTGCCTTCCGGCAGCTCCCTTTCTATAATGAAAATACACAAAAAGGCAGCCGTGTAACATTTCGCGGACATTTGCCTTCTATATTATCTTCAAACTGCAAAGGAGCAGGAGCCATGAAACGGATTTTGATTGTGGAGGACGACGTCCTTTTGAATAAAACCCTGACCTATAATCTGACCTCGGAGGGCTATGACGTTGCGTCGGCCCTGAATTTTCAGATTGCCGCCGGGCTGCTGGCGGGAACGGAATACGACCTGGCATTGCTGGACGTCAATCTGCCGGACGGCAGCGGTTATGACCTGTGCAGGCTTATAAAACCGGAGTATCCTGATACGCTGATTATCTTTCTGACTGCTAACGACCGGGAATGCGACCAGATACGCGGCTATGAGGCGGGGGCGGTGGATTATATCACCAAGCCCTTTTCCATTGAAGCCCTGCAGAGAAAAATCAGCGCCATGTTCTCTATGCTGGAGCACCGCAGGCCGGCAAGGGATATTTACGACGACGGCCGGCTGTTTCTGGATTTTTCGGAGCAGGCCGCCTCTCTGAACGGAAAGCCGATGGCCCTTTCTCCTATGGAATATAAAATGCTGTATCTTTTCTGCAAAAATTCAAAACAGGTTCTGACAAGGGGGCGGCTTCTGGAAAGGTTGTGGGATGCGGACGAGCGCTTTGTGGACGAGCATACGCTCACCACGACTGTAAGTCGTATACGAGGAAAAATCGAGGCGGACGGCGATACCTATATAAAAACCATCTATGGAATAGGGTATCAATGGACAGGAGGCGAGAGAAAATGAAGACTGAGAATATTTCCGTTAAAGCATTATTTTGGCTGGTCTGCGTCGGCGCGTTAATTTCCATGTTGACAATATCCGTTATCCTCTTTGCCGTGACCGGCGAAACTGGTGTGCTGACCGGCGGCGGTCTGCTGACGGCCTGCGCCCTCCTGTGGCTGTTTCTTCTGATGCGGTTTTTTGGAAAACGGCTTTCCCTTTTTACCGACGGGCTGTGCCGGACAATAGATAACATGATAAGCGGCGGCGGGGAACCGGTTCGGCCCGGAGACGGCGAAACTCTTTTTGACCGTATTAGCGGCAGGCTTTTCCGTCTGTACGGCATCATGCAGGAGAGCAGGGAGCAGGCATCCAGGGAACGGCTGGAGCTTCAAATGCTGGTGTCGGACATTTCCCATCAGGTGAAAACGCCGGTGAGCAATCTGAAAATGGTGACGGATACGCTGCTGACAAAGCCCGTCACGGAGCAGGAGAGAAGGGAGTTTCTTGAGGGTATCCGCAGCCAGAGCGAAAAACTGGAATTTCTTTTTCAGGCTCTCGTGAAAACCTCCCGGCTGGAGACCGGCGTCATCCGTATGGAAAAGAAGAACGCTCTTTTGATTGACACGGTGGCCTTCGCCTGCAGCAGTATAGTTTATGAGGCGGAGAAAAAGGATATCTGCGTGACAGTGGCGTGCCCGGATGAGTTGCGTCTGCCTCATGACGGAAAGTGGACGGCGGAGGCTCTCTTTAATCTGCTGGACAATGCGGTGAAGTACACGCCGGCAGGAGGAAAAGTGGACGTCAGCGTAACGGAGTGGGAAATGTACGCGGAAATCAAAGTGACGGATACGGGCAGGGGGATTTCCGAAAGTAATCAGGCGGCCGTTTTCCGGCGGTTCTATCGGGAGGAAGAAGTATGCGGACAGCCGGGCGTGGGAATCGGTCTGTATCTTGCCCGTGAGATTGTGACGCGGCAGGGCGGCTATATCAAGGTGGTCTCAGAGCCGGGGCAAGGCTCGTCTTTTTCCATCATGCTTCCTGTGCGCTAGGCCGTTTCGGACATTTCTGTGACATTTGAATTTTATAATGGTCTTAGAAGCAATCGGAAAGCCTTGAAAGGAGCATTTATCATGAAGGTATTACAGACCATTGGACTGAAAAAGTATTACGGCAGCGGGCAGAATCTCACCCGCGCCCTGGACGGCGTGGACTTTTCTGTGGAGCAGGGGGAATTTGTGGCGGTGGTGGGAACTTCCGGCAGCGGGAAATCCACCCTGCTCCATATGATGGGCGGACTGGATACGCCCACTTCCGGCAGCGTGCTTGTCCGCGGAGATGAGCTGGCGAAAAAAAATGATGAGGAGCTGACCATCTTCCGCCGCCGCAACATAGGATTTATCTTCCAGAATTACAATCTGGTTCCCATGCTGAATGTCTATGAAAACATTGTATTGCCCGTGGAGCTGGACGGCGACAGGGCGGACCTGAAATTTATGGACGAGATTACGGAGATGCTTGCCATTAAGGACAAGCTGAAAAATATGCCGGGTACGCTCTCCGGGGGACAGCAGCAGAGAGTGGCTATTGCCCGCGCCCTGATTACCAAGCCGGCTATTGTCCTTGCCGACGAGCCGACGGGCAATCTGGACAGCAAGACCGGCGGCGACGTATTGGGGCTTTTGCGGCGTACCGGCACGGAATTTAATCAGACAATTGTAATGATTACGCATAATAATGAGATTGCCCGGCTTGCAGACCGCATTGTGCGGATTGAGGACGGCAGGATTACCGGAGAAGGAGGCCGGACGGATAAGAGAGGTGACGGACAATGACATGGCCTTTTGAAAACGATACCGGCGCGATTGTCAGGAAGCTGGCGGAGAAAAGCTTAAAAGGCGAGAGACGCCGGAATTTTATGGTGGCGGCAGCTGTTGCGCTGGCGGCCGCGCTAATCAGTTTCGCCGGGCTGGTATCCGCCTCCCTCATCCAGATGCAGCGCAGCCGGGTTGCGGATACCTATGAGGCCGTCTATAGCGGCGTCACGGAGCAGGATGTAAAAAAACTGAAAGAGCTGCCGGAGCTTGCCCGCGTAGGAGAGTATTATCTGGCAGGAACCGAACATTCCAAACAGGGATACCACGGGTCTTATGCGTATTGCGACGGTGAAATGCTCTATACAGGACGGGAGCAGATGCGCCTTATAAATGGCCGCCTGCCGGAAAAAGAAAATGAAATTGCCGTCAGCCAGAGCTGGCTGTCCCGTTACTCGCCGGATACACAGATTGGCGGAACCGTCCTTCTGGATACAGAGAGCTTTGGGGGGAGCTACGTCATTTCCGGCCTGACAGATGCCTTGACGGATGAAAAAAGCGGAACCTACCCTTTTGTTATTTCAAAGGACGCCATAAAGGCATGGGAGAATTATGACCCCGCCGGATACCGCGCCTACGTGCATTTTCAAAACGACAGAGAATTGGATGAGGAGACAATGACCGCTTATTGCCGGCGGATTGCAAAAAAGCTTCACTTGCCGCCGCCGGGAATGAACAGCGCCTATTTTGAATTTTATCGAAAGCCCGCAGATTATACCTTAATCGCCGGATTGGCAGCGCTGGTACTGATTGCGGGGTATATTGTCATCCAGAGCATTTTCCGTATTTCCGTTATCGATAAGATTCAAAGCTATGGACAGCTTCGCACCATTGGAGCGACGCAAAAGCAAATCCGGCGGATTGTAAAAAGAGAGGGGCGGCGGCTCGGCAGCATCGGAATTTTAGCCGGGATAATACCGGGAGCGGCAGGAAGCCTTGTTCTGTTCCCGGAGGGCTTCCATGCCCTGCTTTATGCGGCGGTCATTCTTTTAACTGCTTTTATCTGCCGATTTATGGTGTCCGTCGCTATCCGCAAGCCGGTAAAAATTGCCGCAGGGATTTCTCCTGTTGAAGCGATGCGCTTTGTCCCGGAGCAGAAGACTGTGCGCCGCCGGAAGAAAACGCCTCGCCTTAACCCGGTTTCAATGGGAATTGCAAATTTTAAGCGGGAGCCTAAGAAAACCGTCAGTATTGTGGCATCCTTAAGCCTGGGAGGGATTCTTTTTCTGATTGTGTCCTCGGCGATTGACACAAGGTCGCCGGAGCAGTATGCAAGACGTTTGTTCCCGGATGGCGATTATAAAATCTATCTGTCTTCGGAACAGCCGGAGGCGGAAATTATGGCTGCGGGAAATCCGTTGAATAAAGAGTTGAAGCAGGAGCTTCTCTCCGTGGACGGGATAACGGAGGTATTGCTTACCCGCCAGTCCGTCCATGCGGATTTCGGAACCGCCGCAAATGCTTCGGCCGGTATGTGCGATATGCTGACCGATGCCAATTATGCGAAAGCAGAAGCCGCGCTGGTATCCGGCTCCATGCCGGGGGACTCGCACAGCATTATTCTTGACTGGAATAATTACAAACGTTTTGAAGACATGGACACAGGGAAATCCCTCGAGCTGACTCTGGGGCGGAAAACTGTTTCTGTCAAAATTGCGGGATTATTTGACGCGAAAAAACTGCCGTCAGGACATGGCGCGCTTACCATGGACGGAGCGATGCTGTATGCGCCGGAGGAGCTTTTCCGCGAGCTGCTTCCTGAAATCGAAAGCTTTGATTATTCCTGGAGCATTGTCAGCGACCCGAAAAAAGCCCGGAGCGTGAAGGAGGGGTTGGAAAATATCGTTGCCGGACACAGTAATATTGCCCTTGATGAAATAGGCGGGGTAATTGAATTTGAGGAAATGCAAAATACAGTACTCCTTGGCGGCATACAGGGGCTTTCATGGCTGATTTTCCTGTTCGGAGCAGTCAACCTGATTAACACCACGCTTTCCAATCAGATGTCCAGACGGCGGGAAAACAGTATTATGCGCTCTGTGGGGCTGACCGGGAAGCAGCTTTGCCGGATGAATATCTGCGAAGGGATATGCTATGCGTTTTCTGCCTCACTAACTACTCTGGCGGCGGGAATCCCGCTTTCAATTGCCGTCTGCGCAGAGATAAGCAAGGCGTCCTTTGGCGGGGAAATTGTGCCCTACCGGTTCCCGGTTCTGGAAACAGGACTGTTTACAGCAGCGCTTTTTGGCATGCAAATGCTTCTGTCCGTGTGGGTAATCCGCAGACAAAAGAAATACTCTTTGATTGAACAAATGCGGGGGATGGAATAATTATCGCTTGACATTTTCCGGAAAAGGAATTAACATTGACGTCTGACTTTATGGCTGACCAATTCACTGACAGCCTGTATGAGTAAAGGGAGGTAGAAATGAAAACAGAAACAGTGACAAAAAATAACGTGACAGTTGCAGTAGTGGAGAGCGATGAGAAGCTGATTACGGATGTTCAGTCGGCTTTGGATTTGATTATGACTGTGAAATACGAAACGGGTTGCACAGATATTGCAATAAATAAAGCTGCGGTGGCAGACGATTTCTTTATTCTGAGCACCGGCCTGGCAGGAGAGATTTTGCAGAAATTCATCAATTACGGTGTAAGGTTTGCGGTATACGGAGATTTTTCAAAGTATACAAGTAAACCTCTGAAGGATTTTATGTACGAGAGCAACCGGGGGAAGGACTTTTATTTTCAGCCTGACCGCTCCGGCGCAATAGATAAGCTTTCCGGGTGCGGCGGGTTATGAAAAACGTTATAATATAAGGAAGAAAAGGGCAGAGACGGGAGAAGCAAAATGGCGGAAGTTCTGACAGAAGACCTGATTTATGAAATATTGTCGGTGGTGGAGGAAATACCTGAGGGAAAGGCTGCGTCCTACGGGCAGATTGCCCGCCTGATTGGACGGGATAAAAACGCAAGGCTTGTGGGAAAGGTTCTTAGTATGGCGGAATACTACGGCAAGTACCCCTGCCACCGCGTGGTGAACCATGCGGGAAGGCTGGCTCCCCATTTCCCGGAGCAGAAACGTCTGCTGGAGGAGGAGAATGTGAAATTTAAGGACGGGAATCATGTGGATATGAAGGTGTGCGGGTGGGAGTGTTAGGGAAATTGCCGCCTGCAGGATTTGAAGAACTGCGGTATATGGTTGTAAATTCAGTTTTTATACGGAATTGGAAGGACAGAGCACTGACCGGTAATAAAAATTGCCGGTTGGTGCTTTTGTTTTAGATGTCTGTTTCTGTCATAAAATCTGTTAAACAAATACATAATAAAATCCGGCAAAATTTTTATAATTGGGACAACAGAACTTATAATCAGCAGAATTTCAATCGGGGCTGTGACGGGAGGTGAGACAGATTATGTATGGAATATTAATTGCAGACGATAATTCGCTGGTCAGAATGAGCCTGGTAAATATGATTGACTGGAAAAGGCATAATGCGGAGCTGGTAGCCACAGCGCATGACGGCGAGGAAGCTTTCAGACTCTGTGAAGAACATCATCCCCACATTGTAATTACAGATATCAGAATGCCGGGAAAAGACGGGCTTTATCTCATGAAGCAGCTACACCGTTATTATCCCGATATTCAGTTGATAGTAGTGAGCGCCCACGGTGTTTTTGAATATGCGAAACAGGCTATGAGAGCAGGCTGTATTAATTATATTTTAAAACCGATTAACGGGGAAGAACTGAACGATACAATACGCACGGCAATTCGGACAATACAGAAAAAGGGAATCACCTCTGACAAGGAACTGTTCAACGTTTATGAACAGGTTTTAAATAATTTTTATTCGTTGGAGAAGGAATATCGTTTTTTCTTTCTTACAGGAAAAGGGATGCCTGATGTAACAGAGCTGGAAAAAGAACTATCCATAGGCTCTGCCGGTCAGATTTTTCCGGTGCAGACTGTCAAACTGGGACTTTTGATTCTGGTTCTGGAAAAACGAGCCGCCAAAGACGTACTGGAGAAGGTTTTTATGGGACTTTCGCAAAGGGAAAGATGCATTTTTGGATGGAAAGAGGTTACAGGAATCACGGATATAGATGCTGTGGAACAGTGTTATAAGGAAGCATCCAGAAAAGCGTCGCTAAAGGCTTTCAGAGCAGAAGAAGTTTCAGGGGAGGAAGGGCTTGCTCTGGAAAGTATGAAAGAGGAAATGGAGATTTACTGGTCTATGGCAAATTATTCGGGGATGTTAAATTCCCTGAAGAAGCAACTCCATCCGGCGGGAGAAGACGATTATACACTGATGCAGAATAACAGGGATAAGATTGAGGAATTTCTGAAATGCATGGCCGGACTTTCTGTCAGCAGATTTGATGAAATCTGCAGATTATTGTCCGATATAGAAAATCAGGCAAAGGACTTCAAGTATATCTGTACCGGACAGCTCCTTGAGGATGTGGAAAGGATTGTTTTCCTGATGTGTGAGGATAAGGGGATTGAAGGGAATAACGGTAAGAAGTTGTCATGGCAGATTAAGAAAGTGATTGACAGGAATTATGCCAGAGATATTAACCTTAATCTGCTTTCCGCTTTGCTCTCTTATTCGACGGTTCATATCAGCAGGACATTTAAAAGAGAGACGGGAACGAATATTAACAGGTATCTGATAGATACAAGAATGAAAAGGGCGGCGGCGTTTCTGATACAGACGGACAGAAAGGTCGGTAAGATTGCGGAAGCAGTAGGCTATAAAGATTACTATAATTTTGCCAGACAGTTCAAAAAATATTTTGGGAAAACGCCCCTTGAATACAGAAAAATGTATGAGAGCGGGGAAATACAGGGATAAGAAAAGACATAAAAGGAGAATAGAAAACACATAGGAAAGAAATAACAGATTGTTATAATGGCGTTATCAATCAGCAGATTGAAATAAATAAGAGAGAGGGATTTACTTATGAAGAAATGGACAGGAATTGTACTGGCAGTTGTGCTTTGTCTGGGATTGACTGCCTGCGGAGGAACACAAAAGGAACAGGATATGCCGGTACAAGAGACAAACACCATCGAAACGGAGACAACGGAAAACGGAGAAAATGTGGAAACAGGGAAAGCGCCGCAGGGAGGCGAGATGAGAGAGGGAACGATTACCGTACTTACCAATGTCACGGAAGGCGACCGGCTGCAGAAAATGCAGGAGTGGGCGGAGGAATTTGATGATTTGTACCCGGGGGTACAGACAGTCGAATTTGAATCCATAGACGATTATGAAAATCAGGTAAAAATCCGGCTTTCATCTTCAGACTATGGAGATGTCCTTTTGATTCCCAATACAGTGGAAGTAGCGAAGCTCTCCGAGTATTTTGTTCCCCTTGGTTCCTATGAAGAACTGTCGGAACAATACCAGTGTATTGATGACAGAACCTATGAGAATGTTGTTTACGGGATTCCTGTTTCTGTACAGTTTACAGGAATTTTCTACAACAAAAATGTTTTTGCGGAAGCGGGAATTGAAGGTATCCCGAGAACAATTGACGAATTTATGGCCGCTTTGCAGAAAATTAAAGAAACTACGGATGCCGTGCCTCTTTATACGGCATATGCGGACCAGTGGACATTAAACCAGTGGGAGGCCAATACGCTTACAGCGGCGGCTGAACCGGATTATCCGTATGTGGGTCAGGCTCATGACAGGAATAATTTTTTGAAAGGCAGCCCGAATTATAATCTGTACAGAATTATGTATGAAGCGTCGGCACAGGGGCTGATTGAGGACGACCCGGCAACGGCAACCTTTGACGAGGCAAAGAGAATGCTGGCAAAGGGAGAAGCGGCCACTTGTGTATGCAGCTCCTGGGCAATCGGCCAGTTTCAGGAGGCGGCTGTGGAAGCCGGTCTGACAGAGGAGGTAATCGGCTATATGCCGTATCCTGTGCCTGAGGAGGGAAATCCTCAGATAGTACGGTTGGGAAGAGATTATGTAAACGGCGTGAGTGTCCATTCCGAGCATCAGGATATCGCTCTGGCATGGGTAAAATTCTTTGCAGAAACGGAATATGCCACGGAGCTTTCCTCCAGTGTATCGCCCATTAAAGGCGGCGAACTTCCGGCTATTGCAACGGACTGGTATGACCTGGGAGTTGAATTTATGCCCTGTACTCCGGCAGAGGGAGACGACCAGGGGCTGCTCGACAGATTGGACAAGGAATCGGAGGTTGGTCTGTTGGAGCCTGACTTTAAACAACGGATTATTGATGCGGGAATCGGAAACAGAGATGAAACCTATGATGAAATTATGGAAGATTTAAATAAACGCTGGACAGAGGCTATGGATGCTCTGGGAGTAGAATAAACAGATATATGCAGCTATGGACGGGCGGAAGGAGCTTCCGCCTGCCCAGGTGGGGAATAGAGACTATGAAAACTAAAAAAATAATCTGGACTTTTTCTGATTTGAAATATAAGACACAGCGGAAGGTAATTGTTTTTTGCTTTTTGTTTTTTCCTGTACTGCTTCTGGCAGTTTTCAGCTACTTGCCTCTTGGCAGAATGTTTTTTTACAGTTTTACCGATTGGGATGGTATGAGCAGGGAATATTCGCCTGTGGGACTTGGCAACTATATAAAGATTTTTACCGATGCAGAGCAGTTCGCGGTACTAAAGGTGTCGCTTTATTATATATGCGGAACTCTTGTTCAAACGGTGCTGGCGCTATATTTTGCAACAATACTTAGCTTTAAAGTAAGATTCCGTAATTTTTTTAAGGCGGCTATCTTTTTTCCCTATCTGATAAACGGAGTGGCAATCGGCTTTATTTTCCTTCTGTTTTACAGGGCGGACGGAATGTTGGATACCGTGCTCAAATTTCTGGGAATGGGGAACCTGATTCAGAAGTGGCTGGGAAATCCCGATGTGGTCAACTGGTCTATTGTGGCAACTTCTATCTGGAGGTATATGGGGCTCATGTTTGTTATTTTTTACGGTGCAATCGCCTCCATATCCTCGGAAATCTATGAGGCGGCTGAGGTTGATGGGGCAAATGCATGGCATAAATTTATTTATATTATTTTTCCCGGAATCAGACAGGTGATTTTTGTAAATCTGACGGTTAATTTGAGCGGTGCGCTCAGCATTTATGAAATGCCATATATTATGACGGGCGGCGCGAACCGTTCCAAAACCTTTTTGATGAACATTCTGGATACGGCATTTAAATATAACAAATATGGAGTTGCCTCGGCTATGTCGGTGGTGCTTCTGATAATTATCCTCTTGACGGCGCTGTTTCAAAAGATGGTAATCGGAAAGGAGAAGACGTGAAAATTCAAAGGATTATTGGAAAAGTACTGAAATATTTTTCGCTGGCGCTCATAACACTCGTGACAACCGGTCCTGTTTTTCTGGCAGTCCTGACCTCGCTGAAATCAAAGAACGAGGTATATGATTTAGGCGTGTTGGAACTGCCGGGGCAGCTCCATTTTGAAAATTATGTGACGGCGTTTGTAGATGGAAATATGATGACCGGATTTAAAAATACATTAATCATGGTAATAGTTGCCCTGGGGGGAGCAATCATAAACGGAACAATGGTGGCGTATGTGTTCAGCCGGTTTGAGTTTAAGGGTAAGCAGATTTTGAAGAGTCTGTTTTTATTCGCATCATTGGTTCCGGGAATGACGATTCAGGTTATGCTTTATCAGATGATTAGCAGGCTTGGGGTGTATAACACAAGGATGGCAGGATTTTTGCTTTATATAGGAACAGATATTATTTCCATTTACATTTTTCTGCAGCAGGCAGATTCCATTCCGGTTTCACTGGACGAATCTGCGATGCTGGACGGCGCCAGCTATCTTGCCATCTATCAGAAAATTATTCTTCCTTTACTGAAACCGGCAGTTGCTACGGTTGCAATTATTAAGGGCGTAGGCATTTATAATGATTTTTATATACCGTATCAATATATGCCTAAAAACAGGCTGCGTGTGGTGGCGACAGCATTGTTTCAATTCAGAGGGCAATACGGAACACAGTGGGAAGTAATCTGTGCCGGCGTGATTATTACCATTTTACCGATACTTATTTTGTTTATCCTGCTTCAGAAATATATTTATAACGGTTTGGTTCAGGGTGCGGTTAAATAACAAATTGACAGAAAGGCAGTATGACAGAGATGAAACATACAGGGAATGAAAAAAACAGAAAAAAAATGCTGATGCTGATATCTAAATTGGAAAAAACGGAGGTTTCTGTCATTATCCCGACGCTTTCCTGGGTGGCGGAAAAACAGGGGATGGTATTCGAGGCTTATCTGGAAAGCGAGAGGGACGGAACGCTTTTTGCCAAGACGGGGAGCACGGTGATTGGAGGAAATCATTTTCAACAGTTTAATTATCTCAGTGCATATTATGAAATTATTTATTGCATTTATGGCGAGGAAGGACTTCTTGAATCTTCCATACGTACCTTTGATGCAGATGTGATTGTACGGACGGATTCCATCAGAGAACTCTATGATGGAGTCAGGAAATATTTTGGTATAGAGGAAGAAAAAGTTGTGCTGTTTGATAAGGCATATGCAAGTAAAGGGACTACAAGCAGAGAATTTTTTCCCTATTTCTATCCTGAAATCTTATTCAGGGAAGCCTGGGGATATCTTGGAGAACGGCAGGAATTTGAGGAAAGGAAAGTCGTGGCTTTTATTGACGAACTTTCCGACGAAGAAACCGTAGAAAAAATATCCGCCAAAACAGCTCACCGATATGAAGATATGGCAAAGGGGGTGGCATTTGGCGACCCTGACGCTATTTTGTCTATGATGGCAACTCTGTGCCGTGACCGCTATGTTTCTCTTTTTGGCCAGGTGAAAGGAAAAGGCAGCAGAGAAGTAGAGGTATCCGCTTATACGGAAGAATATACGACAGTGATGGACGACATTGAAGACCTGGTAAAGAAAACAGGAAACCGTGTCATTGTGGGGAGGCAGACAGGGGACGGAGACATTTTCGAGTGGGGAAAAAGGGGAATCTGTATCAAAATTATGGACCCTAACAGACCGCCGTTTCCCAGCGTTATGACAATTCCCTATGTATGGGCGAACAGAGAAAGGGGATGGGATGAGGAAGAACCTTCTGACGAGCAGCTTATAAAGTATGCAAAGCAGGGAAAAATTTTATCTTCTCTTGTGTGGCATTCGGGGGAAATGGCGCATAATGAAGCAATGATTAACTTAATGGAGCTGTCTTCGTTTACGGGAATAAAGATGGGAATAGGCGTACATGCGGCCAGATATCAAACATGTCCGCAACTGTGGGAATTATTTTCCGTGAGCCGTTCTCAGGGCGGGGTAAAAGGGCTGATAGAGCCGATACTGCATTGCGGGGGCCTTGGAATAATGGCAGAGATTGGATGCCCCGTACAATTTATAAAAGAAAATTGTAGACAGGCGCTTTATGAAATTGGTAAAATATCAGGCAAAGCAGGAATGCCAAAGGGATATATGGCATTTTTGGATACGGATTTAAAGACCTTGACGCATATTAACACAGAATTGTATCGGGCGGTGGAGGAGGCAGAGATGGAATATTTCATATCATCAGCCCTTCCGGGCAGAAACAGGATTCTGTATGAAGGAAAATCTATGATTACCTTTAATCAGACGCCCAGGAATGTCTGTATTGGTTCGCCTTATGTCAGGATGTCAGTGATGGAAGATATTGTAGAATGTGAGAGAATTGCTCCGGGATGGATTATCGGAGTGCTCGACTCTCCTGTGGTTTCCTTTTCGCCATATATCTGGAAGCGGGGCAACAGATTTATGGAAGTGGTGGACTGGATGGTACATGGTGAAACGATTAACGTACTGCCTCACACAATATCCCGTTATGCCCGTATCCTGAAAAAAATGGGTTATTTAAAATCCGGTGTCTGAGAAGCTGCTTCGACTCAAAAGATGCGTGGAATAAAGAGGTGTATGACAAGCGGAATGCTGTTCATCAGGGGGAGAAAAAATGACAAAAGAAATGCAGAACTTACTCGATAAAGACTGCCGCCGTATAGGCGATGCAGAGGCAGAAAAGGTCTACAGGAACTGCTTTGGCTGTACCTGGGATACGACCCTGCAAAGGCAGAAGGACGGAACCTCTTTTTGCATAACGGGTGATATTGATGCCATGTGGCTGCGGGACAGCTCCATGCAGGTGCTTCCTTACCTGCGGGCGCTTGCCGACGAGGAGGTAAACGCCGCTATAAAGGGGCTGATTTGGAAGCAGGCGGAATTGATTCTGACGGACCCTTATGCCAATGCCTTTAACAGAAACGGAGATTACGCCTGTTTTCGCAGGGACAAGACGGAAATGGGGTCTTACATATGGGAGAGAAAGTATGAGGTGGATTCTCTGGCTTTTCCCCTTTTTCTGCTGGAGGAATATTGCAGGAGAGCGAAGGACGCTGTAATTACAGATAAGGTAAAAGAGGCAGTCCGTGCCGTGATTCGGGTGTGGAGAACAGAGCAAAGCCACGAGAACTCGCCCTATCGGTTTGAGAGGGACAGTGAGCTTCCTACGGAAACCTTAAGTAACGAGGGAAAAGGCTCTCCGGTGGGATATACCGGAATGACATGGTCGGGATTCCGGCCAAGCGACGACGCCTGTACCTACCATTACCTGATTCCTGCGAACATGTTGGCGGCAGTAGTCTTAAAAGGTTTGCGTAACCTTCCTCTGGAAAAGGAGATTGTGGAGGAAGCGGAAGAACTGGCAAGGCAGATAGAAGCGGGCATTTATAAATGGGGCGTGGTCAGACACCCGGAATTTGGAGAAATCTTTGCCTACGAGGTGGACGGACTTGGAAATTACCGCCTGATGGACGACGCCAATCTGCCCAGCCTTTTGGGCGCGCCCTGGTTTGGGTTCTGCGAAACGAATTGTCCCGTTTATCAAAATACCAGAAAATTTCTTTTAAGCAGGTTTAACCCGTTCTATTATGAAGGAAAATGGGCGAAGGGAATCGGCAGCCCGCACACCCCGGAAGGATATGTCTGGCATATTGCCCTGGCCGTACAGGGACTGACTGCGGATTCCATAGAAGAAAAGAGAGAGATTTTAAATACTTTAATCAATACCACGGCAGGAACGTACCATATGCACGAAGGCTTTCACCCGGACAGACCGGCGGAATTCACCCGCCCGTGGTTCGCATGGGCGGATTCCATGTTCTGCCTTCTGGCGGCGGAGGTTCATGGTCTGTAAAAGACAGAATATTTAAAACCGGAAAACGGAATCCGTTTTGAAATGGACTCCGATTTTCCGGTTTTTGGTTACAATAAGCCGGCTCGCAGAGCATGACAGCGTTTGTTTACCAGTTATTCACCGCGTGTTCCGCAAAGGAAACCACGTCTTTTATCTCAAGCTTAGTACCGTCGTCCAGTACGGCGGTGCCGGAAAAGCTTCCGAACATCTGATGACAGTGGTTGTCCACCCAGAGAAGCTTTATTTTTGTCTCTCTGTCGTAAACGGGAGTCAGCCACAAATCAAGCCGCCCCTCCTCGTCAGTGAAATGCCAGGGCTCCATATAATCGTTTCCAAGGGTAAAAGCGACCTTTCCCAGCTTATGGGATTTGCCCTTGTAAAAAAGCATATTCTCGCTGGCGGTATCCGTGTTTCCAAAGCCGCATCCCAGGTTAAATCCGAACATCTCCCCGTCAAGA
Organism: uncultured Lachnospiraceae bacterium; assembly: GCA_910577275.1. GTDB lineage: Bacteria > Bacillota > Clostridia > Lachnospirales > Lachnospiraceae > Suilimivivens. Next base: position 173,821 of record CAJTMW010000006.1, on the reverse strand, counting down.
TAACCGCTTCCGTTGCTCCAATACCACTCGTTATGGAAAGGCCACACTCCTCTGCCCCAGTCCAGAATACCGAAGGAATCTTCCTTGTCGAATTTCCACTCATGCTTTGGCGTGCGGACAAAGCCCTCGGCGGTCATGCAGTTGATTTTGTGGTTGTAGTAAAAGGCCTGCGGGTACTCGTCAAAGGGAAGGTTGATTACCAGTGAATCAGGATTTTGCCTCTCGAGGTAAATGACAGCCTCCAGCCCCCGCCAGCGGCAGGTCAGGGTGCGCCTTCCTGCGGTGACGTCAAAGTTCATAAAAACACCGGCCTTTTTGTCCACGTTTGGAAAGCCCGGACGGGGATAGGTCAGGGTATGGGGCTTTTCCGCATTCTCCGGCATATGGAAGGAGCCGAAGGGGAGGGGAATCGTCTGGCAGAGGTCAAAATATTTTTTCCCTTTCTGAAAATCAAACAGCATCAGGCTTACCTGTCCGGCGTAACCAGCGTGGCCGATGGTGAGCTGCAGGCAGAGATGGTCGTTGGAAATCTGATAAAAATCCCACTCCTTTACCCGCCATGGTGGAGCCTTGACGGCGTTTCGGTGATAGATAAGCGTGCTTTTCCTTGAAAATCCGGGAAAGGGTCGGCCTTTTTTGTCCAGAACCGGCCCGCTTTGTAAAAGTTCTCGTTCCATAGTTTACCTCCTGTTCTTTTGAGCAACTATGCCCGGTTGCGTTTCCGGCATAATTTTGCGGCGATATTTAAGGGTATCAGTGTAAATAAGGTTAAAATTGCGGAGATGAGAAACAGGCTGGGAGCGGGAACCATTCCCGCCGCGCCGTTAATCTCCGCTTCAATGCCGAGATGGTTAATGATGGGCGTCGCTATGGCAGGCCCCACAATCATCGGGATACATACGAAGAAAATCTGTTTCAGACCTTCAAACTGTCCCCGCTGTTCCTCGGGATACAGGTTTTTCATCCATGCGGTCAGGGACTGGAGCACCAGAATGTAACCGATTCCTGCGCCGAATACGCCGATTAGGAGTACCGGCAGCTTCTGGGTAATACTTACCAGAACCAGACCTGTGGTGTTACAGATTAAGGCGGCAAAGATGACTGCCGCCATCCTTCCTCTGTCGATAAATTTTGCGGCGGGAATAGTCAAAAGGGCGGCGCTTAAGAGGCCGACGCCCTGAATAACACCTGTCATTCCATAATCATAGCCAAGATAATTGACAAAATAAATGGTGATGTAAGGGAAGTAAACGTTAAAACCGATGAAATACACCGTCATCACCACGAATACCCAGAAAAGCTCCTGATTCTCGCGAATGGTATTCCAGTTAAACACCGACAGAAACTGGTGCCGGAAGCCCTTTTCATCCCGTTTGGGGACAAGGGTGGGGGAATCCTGCAGGGTAAAGAGGGCAAGAAAACCCATCATAGCCACGATGGCTCCCATGAGGCCGAAAAAGGCAAAAAAGTCCAGTTTTTCAATTAAAAAGCCCGATACCACCGCACCGAAAATCGTTGCAAAGACAGGCATGACGGCCAGTACGCCGCCCAGCTTTCCGCGGTTGTGTTCGTTGGAAATATCGGTGGTCCAGGGGGAAAAGCCGCCGTCGTTTCCCAGAGAGCCGAAAAAGCTCATCACGGCGTCCGCCAGTACCACCGCCGTGGCGGCAATGAAAAGGGGATTCTTGGGAATCATTTCCGTTGCGCCGAAAAGGAAGGTAAATACTCCCCAGAAAATATATCCCACGCAGATAAAAGGCTTTCTTTTTCCGATGCGGTCGCCCCATGTTCCCACCAGAAAGGTGCAGAAGGTGGATACCACGGCGCTGACGCCCACCATCCAGGAAACGATGGCCGGTTCCGGGGCGATTTTGTCATATACAAAGTTGTTGAACCAGGAATTTTCAATGTTCCAGCAGATTTGACCTGCCATTCCCAGTACCCAGATTAAAATCCAGTTTTTACGGCTGATGTTGTTCATAAGTAGGCTCCTGTTCTGTATGCGCGCTTTTGTGTACGGATTCTTACTGCAATTCTGCCGGCATAACCATCCTGAAACTGCCGTATACTCTCCGGTATGCTGACTTCGTGTTCTACTGTCCATCATATCATACAAAGTGGAGAAACGGGGGATTTTTCTGTAAGAAAAAGTAATTACCCATAACTTGATTGACAACCCGCCGCCCTGTAAGTTAATATCAAAATAAAAAAAGAAAAGGAGTATGGAAATGGACATAAAAGAACAGATTAAAAAGGTGGTTGACAAAATTTCCAGGGACAAGGATTTTCAGGAGCAGTTTCAGAAAGACCCGGTAAAGGCATTAGAGAGTGTGCTCGGTGTGGATTTGCCGGACGACGTTATCAATCAGGTGATTGCCGGCGTTAAGGCAAAGCTCACGGCCGACAAGGCGGCAGGAGCGGTGGACGCCATAAAGAAGCTGTTTTAACAAAAGTGCGGCAGGAGAAAAACATTCTCCTGCCTTTTGGCATCCGGTACAATTTACGTCCAGTCCTTTTTCCAGTACAGTGTTACGCCGAGACAGGTGCAGGCGATTGTCTGCATGGGTCATTGGAAGGAAGGCGGGGAATAAAAAATTATTTCTTGTATTCTAATCTGTTTTGAGTTAGACTATAATCAGTGATAAAATTATGATAATATAATGATAAAGGTGATGCTATGATACAAATTAAACCGGTTTCTGATTTGAGAAATAAGTTTCCTGACATCGAAAAAATTGTCAACAGAGGTGAGCCTGTCTACTTAACAAAAAATGGATATGGTGCTATGGTGGTCTTGAGCCTTGAAGCATATTCCAGACTGACGGACGGTGTGGAGGCGGCTTTGGATAATGCGGATTTGGCGGCAGAAAGCGACGAAATGCGTTACACACATGATGAGGTTTTTGGAGGAATCAGAAAAAGAATAAATGGCTAATACAAGATATACTTTGCGATATCTGCCCCTATTTTATGAAGAATTAGAGGAAAAAGTGGTGTATATCGCCGAGAAACTAAAAAATCCACAGGCGGCAAATGATTTATTGGACGCGGTTGAAAAAGCAATACTTGAACGATTACCTGATGCAGAATCTTTTGAGCCGTATCATTCGTTAAAAGAACGGAGATATCCCTATTACCGTATATATGTGAAAAATTTTGTTGTTTATTATGTAGTGATAGAGGATACAGATTCCAATAAGATTATGGAGGTTAGACATTTTTTGTATAATAAACAAAATCACGATATAATTGTATAAAATTTTTCCGTTACATAAATAAACCATTCTGTTCCATAACGACCCGGGAGCTATGAGGTTCCCTCCTTTATCAGCCGATATAAAACATAAGACAGGAAGTCTTTTGTTGCAATAAGCCGACTCGCGGAGCGCAGCGGCGTTTGCTGGTAAAAAGGAGGGAGCCTTTTATGTATTCAGTGAAAAACACAAACTATTCGTCACCATATTATTATAAACACAGTAACAGCGCCGGACAAAACGCGGAACCGGCAGCGAGGGGGGAGAAAAACGAGATACCTGTCTCCGGTAGCGGAAGGGCGGCTGAGGAAAACGCAGCCGGAACCGGAAAACCGGAGGAGGAGAAAGGCAAAGGCTTCCCGGAGGAGGAGCCGGCGGTTCTTACTTTAGAGAGCATTCAGAAAAAGAAGGAAGAAGAAAAGGAAGAGGAAACGCAGGGACTGGTATCGCAGCTTCTTGAGCAGGCCGAGGCGATGAAAAATTCCCTTAACGAACAGAGGGAAAACCAGACCAATCTTTATGACGCCACTATGGACTTGATGGCCATTGCAAGCGCGGAGAGGGAGACGGTGCTCAAGGCGATTCAGGTGCGCCTGATGTTTAAAATACGGACCGTAAAGGCAAGCGGGGCGAAGTCCGGCGAGGTTCAGATTGCAGTAAATAAGTTAAAAAAGGTGCTTGGAAAGCTCAAGACAAAGATTAAAAAGCTGAAGGAAGAAGCAGGAATAGAGAAAAAGAGGAAAAATGCCGAGAAAGCAAAGAAGCGGAAGCTGGAGGAGAGGCTTCGCCGGGAGCTTGAGGTGCGCAGAACGATTCGCAAGAACAGGGAAAAGAAGGACGTGGAGGAGAGCCGGATGGGAATGGGCGCCAACTACGGAGGCGTGGCAGGCGGTGAACCCGTATCCATAAAGGACTTCGGCATGTCAGGAATCGCAGGCGATATGGCTCTGGAGGATTTAATAACAAGTGATTTGGAATTGGGTGTGGACAGCGCGACAGCGGCGTATGCGGTTGCCGGCGCAGGCATGGAGGCCGGAGGTGCCGTAGCCGGAGCAGCGGGAGATGCCTGTGCGGTAAGTATCGATATATCAGTGTAGGGGCTTTACAGGAAATTTCCGTGCCGGAAGCTGTTCCGGCAGCGCAGAGACGGCGCCTGGAATCTGAGAACCGACTTTACATATTCAGAGGGAAGGAGGGAGTGCGAGTGGCAAACAACAGTTTTTTTGTGAACGATATGGTCAGAGCTTATTACGGTGTTCTGGAAGTCCAAAAAGCGGGAAAACCTTCCATAAAAGGTATGGATTTTAAAGATATGGTGGCGGCAATGGATAAAAAAGGAGGAGTGGCTTCCTTTTCCAGAGAAAATATGCCCCTGGAGGAATATAAGCAGTATATTTATCAGAAAATTTCACAGATTCCCATCCACCCTTCCCAGCATATGATGTCGGCGGCGGTTCACATTACGGACGCCGGTTTTGAGGCAATGCGAAATGACGAGGAGTATGAAAAGTGGGTGCTTGACGTCCTTCGGCGGAATTTCGGAATGAACGACCCCTGGGCGGAGGTATGCGGCGAGAGCTTTTCCGTGCACCGGTTCGGGGCAACCAGAGAGGAGTACCGGGGCGATAAGTGGTATACCGGCTTCCGGGGAGGAAGGGGCCGTTCCGTGTATGAAAAGGAAGCGGAGGAAAGCTTCTGGGAAAAGCGCAGAAAGCGGCATAAGAAATATATGAAGCTGCAGGAAGAAATGGCAATTGAAAAGAAAATTTTAGAGCATGTGTATCAGGAGGCCGCAGTCCGAAGGGGAGATTATGAACATATGTATGATTTCCAGGGAGCCACGCCAATGCTGCCGATAGCGAAGCTGATGCTGATAGCGGATAAGAAAGTAAAGTAGAATCTGCTTTGATGACAGAAATGAGCCTTTTTATTACAACAGAAATATTCCTTTTCGAAAATTTACCGATATAAGTATATAAGACATGACGAGGACAACAGGCAGTTTACAGGAAAGGATATGATAATAGATGCTTCAGATTGCAGTTTGCGAAGATGAAAAGGCCATGGGCGGTTATCTGAAACAGCTGATAGAAAAGAGACTTGCAGGTCAGACGGAATATAAGGTTGAAGTGTTTGAAGCCGGACAGGAACTGCTTGAATGCGGAAAAAACTACGATATCTTTTTTCTGGATATCGGTTTGAAGGATATGAGCGGAATTGACATGGCAAGGAAGCTTAGGGAAACCTCCGGGGCGGTAATTATTTTTGTGACGGCGCTTAAAGAGTATGTATTTGACGCTTTTGATGTGCAGGCATTCCAATATCTGCTAAAGCCGGTCAATGAGGAAAAATTTTTCCGGGTACTGGACGACGCGGTGGCCGAGTGCCTTTCCGCCAAAGGGACGGAGCCCCTTGTTATCAGAATCAAAGGAACCTACAGAAGTATCCCCCGGGAAAATATTGTCTATGCTGAAAATGACGCGAGAAAAGTCGTATTGCATTTGAAGGAGGAGCAGATTTCCTATTATGCGAAGATGAGCGAGCTGGAGAAGATACTGGGCGGGCAGTTTTTCAGATGCCACAGGGGATATCTGGTAAACTTAAACGAGGTGAAAAGCTATGATACAGGAAGCATCTGGCTGAAAAACGGCGAGGCTATCCTGATGGCCAAGCAAAAATACAGCGCTTTCGTATCCGCGTATATGGAATTCCTGCGCAGAAAATAACGGGGGTTATTTTGAGAGAACCGCTTTATTTTATTCAGGATTTACTCTGTGCCGTATTAAGAAGATATCTGATGATTCATGTGATTTGCGGCATACTTTCGGTGAAAGGCAGATTTATCAAAAAAGAAAAGCAGATTGCGGCGGGGTATGTGGCCTTAAGCATGGCTTTCTATATGGCGGCAAATTACCTGTCGGTTTTTACATTGCTTTTATACGGGGACAGACGAGGGATGCTGGAAAGCAGAAGAAGCATTCTGCCGCTGCTTTTGAATATCGCCCTGCTGCTGGTTTACAGCCTGTATTTTTATTCCGGGAAAAAGAGCAAAATCTGCTACACGGTTTTTACAATATATACGCTGAACGAGCTGATTATGTTTACGCTTCATTCGCTGTTTGTCGCATTGCTTGGCGGTATGTCTGATATGCTGACAAAGCAGGTGACAGAAGGAAATGAATTTTTCCTTCAAAACTATTGGACGATATTTGAAATCTACCAGTTTTTCTGGAATTTGTCCTTTCAAACGCTGCTCTGCCTGGCTTTTTATTATATAACTAAAATATTAAAACAAAATTTAATATATGAAAGCAAAGAACTGAGCAGAGTACAGGAGCTGTTTCTTGCGGTTCCAAGCGCAACGGGAATGAGTATCGGCATCATGCTCCGAAGCATCATGTATTCCTATAAGGATATGGACAATCAGTTTCTGATGGACAGATACCCCGAGACCCGCCTGCTCATCCCTTTGATATCCGGTTTATGCATTTTTTCAATCATTCTGAGTGCCGTGATACTGCGGAAGCTTGTGGAGAGCGGCGAAAGGGAGATGCTGGTGGAGATTTATCAAAACCGCATAAATGATATGGAGGAGCATATGAAGGATGTGGAGCACCTCTATGACGGTATCCGCGGAATGCGCCATGACATGAGAAACTACGTGGCGGATTTGGGAATTCTTTTGCAGCATGACGGAAAGAATTGCGGGGATTATGGAAAAGAGGTACAGAAGTATCTGGACGGACTCTATCTTTCCATGGAAGAACTGGATATGAAGTGCAGCACGGGTAATCCTGTCACCGATGTGGTAATCAGCCGTAAGATGCGAAGGGCGCAGGAAATTCCCTTCGAGTGTAACTTTATTTTTCCCGAAGGAATCGGCATCAGCGCCTTTGACCTCAGTATCTTATTGAATAACGGGCTGGACAACGCGCTGGAGGCTTCGGAAAAGGAAGATAACCCTTATATCCGGCTGGATTCCTACCGGAAGGAAAATATGTTTTTTATTGAAATTCGAAACGCTTTTTCCGGCAGACTGACGCTGGACGAGACAGGGAAAAACTTAATTACCGGAAAGCCGGATTCATCCATCCATGGGTTAGGTATAAAGAATATGAAAAACTGTGCCGAAAAATATTATGGCACGCTGAGGTGGGAAGTCAGAAATCAGGAGTTTTTACTGGCGATAATGCTTCAGGGGAAGGAGAAATAAATGAGTTTAAACGGAATCAGTTCACTTATCACACAAAACAGACTTATCAGCCGTGCAAAATCCCGGTCAAGGTCGCAGAGCGCGGCAATCGGCTCCGTACTACGTAACAGCAGCGGAAGCAATGGCAAGGATTCCCGGTTGAATGCCATTAAGAACCAGTCCAAAAACCAGAACAGCTTAAGCGCTGCCGACGCAAAATCGAAGGAATATTACACCACCATCAAAAAAGCAGCCGGAAGCGTGCAGTCCTGTGTAAAGAATCTGCTGGCTCTGCCGGATAAGGAATGGGATAAGATGACGGAGGAGGAGATTACCGGCTACAGGGAGGACGCTCTTTCAAAGGTCAACAGTTTTGTCAACGACTTTAACGTTATGGTCAAGGGCATGAAGGACGAAGGCGGAAAGGTCAATCAGATTTATTTGAGCCAGCTTAAGAATTACTATGATAATTCAAAGTCCGATTTGGAAAAGCTGGGAATCACCATGAAGGACGACGGAACGCTGTCGGTGAATGGGGAGGAATTTAAGAAAAGCGATGTCCAGAAGATAAAGAAGGTTCTGGGCTCGTCAGGTTCCTTTATTGATAACGTTGGAAAAAGAGCCAAAGACGTCGAGGCAAACGCGGAGACGAATCTGGCGGTTTTAAATAAGACGCAGTATGCGGGGAATTATACTTATGACAGGTACGGAAGCGATATCTTCGATATGCTGACGGGAGGGAGTAAGTATAATACGAAAGGGTAAAGAAAACTGGTGAAAGAGTTTTGGGCAGGGGATGTTTCCTCTGCCTGAATTGTTTTACGAAAAGGAGGTTTATGTACGATATAGGAATTTGCGACGACGGGGAAAATATTTGTACTTCTATTGAAAATATGCTTTTGCAGTATGCGGGTGAAAATAACATTCAGATTACCGTCAATATCTGGTATACGGGAGAGGGGCTTAAGGATTACCTGAAAGCCGGAAATCATCTGGATATTTTGTTTCTGGATATTGAGCTGTTTAAGATAACGGGGATAGAAGTGGGGAATTATATCAGAAAGCAGCTGGATGACAGGGGGATGCAGATTGTTTACATTTCAGGGAAAGCATCTTACGCACAGCAGTTATTCAAGACCCAGCCGTTGGATTTTCTGGTGAAGCCAATCCTGCAGGAGCAGATAAACGAGACTATTGAAACGGCAGTCAGAATCATCAATAAGAAAAAGGAAAAATTTGAATTTTAGCAGGGAAGAGAGTATTATTATGTTCCTATGGGGGACATTGTCTATCTGGGAAGCGAGGGACGGAAAATCAGGGTCGTGACACAAAAGGAGACGTTTGAATTTTACGGAAGATTGAAGGAAGCCGCAAAGCGGTTATCGGAAGACTTTATCGTAATACATCAGTCTTATATTGTAAACACGGAATATGTTTTCCGGTATACCTATGAAATGGTGGAGATGATGGACGGTACGATTCTGACGATTAGCCCGGCCAGACGGAAAGCGGTGCGGGAGAGAATTTTGAGGGAAGAACAGATATGACGGATTTTATTATCTGCGCATTGACAAATCTTTTCAGAATATTTCTGATTGACCGGTTTGTGTCGGTATTTTTAGGAAAGGAAGAAAACGGAAACAGGAAAAAAATATTTGTCTGCGCCTGTTTTTACATTATAAATACCGTGTTATTCTGGGAACTTCATACCGCCTGGATAAATATCATCTGTAATCTGGCGGGAATAAGCGCAATCGTGAGGCTGCACACAAAGTCCGTTAAAACAAATCTGTTTGTAACCTGCTCGATTTATCTGGTAAACTGCGGATGCGACGTGGCGGCAATTTCGTTGTTTATCAATTACCGGGACGGAGAAGTGCACAGTCAGATTTACGATATCATATCGATTTTTCTTATTTTTGTCTGTGAGCTTGTGGTTGAAAAAATTATTACGATTCATAAGAATACGGAGGCGTCTTTGAATTTTTCACTGATATCAGCGCCCGTGTGCAGTATTTTAATCATTGGGATTCTGATATATTCGGACGCCTGCCAGGGAGCCGGACTTGCCGTTGCCAGTCTGGGTCTGATGATTATGAATTTTTTCATGCTGTATCTCTACAATTTATTACTTCACTATATTACACAAAAGTATGAGGCGGAAATGCTTAAGACGCAAGTGGAGATATATGCTAACCAGCTTAAGGTTATCCGGCAGGGTGAAGAAAGAATAAAGGCTTTGCGGCATGATATGAAGCACCATTTGAATGAACTGATGCTGCTGGCGAATAAGCACGGCGTACCGGAAATACAGGAATATATTGACCGGATGGGAGCCTTTGCTCAAAATCCGAAAGAACTTATCGCCTCGGGAAATACAGAAATAGACAGCGTACTGAACTATATGCTGCAAAGGGCAGAAAAGGAACTGGAAACCGTTGAGGTAAAGGTCATGCTGCCGGAGGAGGTCAGGCATTCTTTTGACATCAACGTACTTCTTGGAAATCTGCTTGAAAATGCCATTGAGGCGGCAGGGCAGACGGACAAAAAATATCTGGGTCTTTTTATCACGTTAAAAAGAGGAGTTTTGAAAATAAAAATTGAAAACAGCTTCGACGTCTCCCATAGCCGTCCGCAGTTGCAGCAGGGAGGGAATGGAGCTTTCCCGACAACAAAGCCGGTTAAGGAGCAGCATGGAATCGGATTAAAGAATGTGAAAAGAATCGTGGACAAATATAACGGAACCATGGCAATCACACAGCAGGAGGACATTTTTTGTGTGAACCTGATTTTGTATATGTCAAAAATGGAAAAATAAAGACATGGAGGATTTGAAAAGATGAGAGCATGATGACAGAGAGGGTCAGGCTCTCATTAATTTTTACAAAAATATATATTAATTATGACATGAAACGGCACAAAGAACCCTGCTGTGATAAAGTCAAAGCCAAAACTAATGAAAGGCAGGGTCTTTTTTATGAATATGAACGGGAAAATGAAAATTTTGATGTGCCGTCTGGTAATATGCCTGTCTGTTTTTCTGACAGCATGCGGCACGGCTGAGTCGGATAATGCCGATGTTACAAAGGGAAATCAGGCGGTTGGCAGCATTAAGGAGAAGGAGAGGGAATGGGTTTATGTACCCGAAATGATAGAAACCTGGGATGAAAAAGCCGACTACGGAAATATGCGGTTTATAGGCGGATATATCTGCTACATTTCAATGAACGGGGAAATAGATGGCAATACGCAGAATATCTGCCGGTATTCCGTAAAAAACAAGGAGCTGGACAGAGCGCCTGTTGAATGGCCGGCGGATGGGAAAATACGGGAAATCAGCGCTTATGCGTTCAATCAGGATTACAGCGTATGTATGGTGGTCAACGCCTATCCCGCGGATTTTAGCAAGCTGCGGCGTTTTTTATGCAGATTTGATTTGGAGGGGAATAATATCTTTTCAGGAGAGATTACAGAGCAGTTGGGGAGAGAAACTTCCATAAGAAAGCTTGCAGCGGACGGGCGGGGAAGGAGCTATATCTTTACCGAAGACACCGGTATCTGGCTGTATGATGAAAACGGAAACTTTCACGGCTCCATACCTTATGACACAGAGGAAAGCATTCAGGTTAAGGGCGTCGCAGACGGGGAGGGCGACAAGCTCTATGTCTGCGTCGGCAAAGGGGAAAATGCGGATTCCTGCACTTTGATGGAGGTAAACTTTGAGAGCTGTCAGATGACGGAATTTATAAAGGATTTTCCCGATATCAGCGGAATTGGCGGGGGAAAGGAGCCGGGCGGAGTCCGTACGCAGCCAGGTGGGGATTTCCCGCAGAAAGACGAGGATTTGGCGCCGCAAGATAAGAGCGGAAACTACGACCTCTATTTATATGACGATATTTCTGTCTATGGATACGATTTAGCTTCGCAGAAAAAGGAGGAGCTGTTCGACTGGGCGGACAGCGATATCAACGGATATTTTGTAAGAAACTTCGGCCTGTCGGCGGACGGCAGATATTATGCGGTGGTAGAGGACTGGGAGAATGAGGACAGGAGCGTTGTAATACTCGATAAAATGAGGACGGAGGATGCCCCACAGAAGGAAAACATGGTGCTCGTCTCCGTGAACGGGGGAAGCTCTCTGACCGCTTTGGCGGTAAAGTTCAACAGGAGCAATAATCAGTACCATCTCACCGTGAAAAATTATGAAATTTTGACGAACCTTTATAACGCCATACTGGCGGGGGAGGCCATGGACATCATTGACTTGTCCGGCGTCAACGCACAGAGGCTTTCCCGGCAGGGGGTTTTTGAGGATTTAGCACCCTGGCTGGAGGAATCGGAAGCCTTTGACAGCTCCGACTTTGTGGACGGAATACTGGGGGTATATACATTTGACGGCACTCTGGTGGGAATCCCGGAGAGCTTCACTTTGCAGACGGTAGTGGGAGACGGGACATCAGGCGGCGGCCTGTCTTTGGAGGGACTGCTTGCAGCCGCCCGTAACAATCCCGGAGCGCTGCCCTTTGACGGGATAACGAAAGAAGAAATGATGCAGTACCTTATGATGTTTAACGAGGATACCTTTATTGACCGGGACACCGGCGAGTGTCATTTTGATTCGGACACATTTAAGGAACTTCTTGAGCTTGTAAAACGCTTCCTTGACGATGCGGCGGGCGGACAGGGGGAGGATTCCCTGCCTGTCAAAATTCATAACGGACAGGTATTGTTTGCCATAGCGGACATAGATGAACTGCGTTCGCTCCAGCTATATGAGGGGATGTTTGAGGAAAACGGGGTGTGTATCGGCTTTCCCACCGAAGACGGAGAGGGAGGAACCCTGCTGTTTACCGAAAATGCCTTTGGAATTACGGCTGCATCGAAAAATAAAAGCGGGGCATGGAAATTTATAGAAAGCGTTTTGAAGCGGCGAGACACCGACAATATGGAAAGGGAGAAGGTTTCCGCACTGTACAGCTTCCACCGCGGTTTTCCGGCCCTTAGAAAGACGCTGGATATGGTGGCGGAATATAGAATAGAGGAAGACAGCCAGACGCTGCCGGACCGGTTTCCTGTCGATATATTTGAGGATGGATGGGAGTTTCAGTATCATGCCCTGACATGGGATGAAATTAACGCGACACTTGATTTGTTGAAGAAGGCGACACCGGCTTTCTATGTGGAGGACGATGCGATTACCAAAATCATAAATGAGGAAGCGCAGGCTTACTACAGCGGACAGAAAAGCGTGGAGGATGTGGCGGACGTGATACAGAACCGCGTTCGGATTTATGTGAGCGAGAATATGTGATGGCAAGGGGCGGCGTACTTTTGTTTATAAATACGACTGCCCCTTCTTCTGGCAGGCGGAGAGGGTTTCAACTTTATCCCCGTTTTAACCGCCTGCTCTGTAATTTTTTCCAAATACCCCGGGCGTCTGTGCACAATTTTGCTGAAATTCCCAGGTCGTTAATTAGTATTTCACTGTCAACGATATCCAGGGCTTTTTCGATTGAATCGCCATCTCTGATAATCCGATCCACTCGCTTTAGAATTTTTTTTATTCTGTCTATAGGGATATCATCTAATTTAGGCACCAGAATATTTCCGACTTCACCGGGTAATATCTCAAGCACCCCGCCGCCATAACTTCGTCCGCATAATTCAGTAAAAGCAAACGAAATACTGTTGTAATATGAAAGAAGTATCCTCTCCGGTTCAATACCTTCATTAAATTTAATCCTGTGCATCGTATCTGTTGATACGGCGTCACAGCAGTTTAATACGAATTTAGGATACAGATTATTTCTCCTCAGGAAAAAAGCATCCGGAATCCAGATAGATGGTATACGGTACCAGCGTTCTCTGATAGAGCATTTATAGCCTTTGTGAGCATTCTTTTCCTCACCGGCTTTAATATATTCCCTGTGCTTTTCCGGATATTTTTCAAAATCCAGTTCCGGAAAATCAATTAAATATGCAGCCTTGCCTGCATCAACATTCTTTTTCCAGTCCTCCTTTTCAAAATAGATACTATGGGCATGCGCACTTCTTCCAATCAAAGGCTTTACGATATCCTGTAAATCATATTCATCCACGGTATCCTGTGTTACTGAGAAATATTTATTGTTTCCGGTTGTAATTCCTACATTTATTAATACGCTATCCGATAACCTTTGAAAACGTTTATCTGAACGTATCCTGGACACGAGCACATTTTCTTTGGCATCAGTAAAATATTTTGTCCATTTTTCATGTACATGTTGCAGCCGTTGAAAACCGTTTGCGGTGATATTAAATTCTTTCAGGTCATCCAGATTGTTTAATTCTATGATTCTGATTCCTTTTTCGTCATTATCTTTTTCACCGATGAAAACCACGATTTCCTGTTCTATATCAGGAAACACAAGTTCTTCAAATGTAATTAATGTAATTTTTGAAAGATGTTTCGCGAGAAACAGTCTCAAATCTTCTGCATATGCAACCTGAAGGATTTCTGCCGGAATTACAAATGCTATTTTTCCTGTATTTGAAAGCATATTAACACATGCGACCATAAAACCAACCCAGGTATTTACCAGCTTATTCGACTTCATCCCCTGAGAGGTAAGAAGCGCTGCCATTAAAGCTCTTTGCTGTTCCTCAAGATACTGATAACGGATGTATGGGGGATTCCCTAAAATCAGGTCATATTTTTTATCATTATTTTTTTGGTGGAAATCAAAAAAGTCCTGATTTAGAACCGTTATATATGGGTAATTTTTTAAACGCTCTTTAAGCCTGAGAGCTTCATCTTTCTCAATTTCTATCGAAGTGACAGCCTCAAGCTGATTTGCAAGCGATGTACCGATGAGGGCGTCTAAGAAAACACCGTCACCGCAGCTTGGTTCTAAAATTGTTTTTATACTTTTTTCTGCTGAAAATATATTTACTATCATTTGAGCTAAGGGAAGGGGGGTATAATATGCACCTCTTAGCTTCTGTTTAGAGCTGACCTCTTTTAATTTCATATCATCACCTTAAAATTTCTGCTGATATACTCTGGTAATTAACTCCTGAATTTCTATAATTAGATTCTTTTTCTCATTTGCCAGAATACATTTTGACATCTTGTCAGGATGGCTTTTCATTTCCGTATTTAATCTATAAATTTGCTTTGTCTTCAAAACGACATTCTCATATAAATTTCTCTGTTTTTCATCACTAAAATTCAATACAACAAACGGTAGCCTTTTTAATAAAAAAGTCCCTCTTGCTGTAAAGCCATTTTCAAAATCACTTCCCTGAATCTGGAAGAGCTTTTCTGTATACGGATGCGCAAGCCATGCCTGGATATATTCCAGAGCATAATTACTGCCATTCAATTTGCTGACAGCACAGTAACCGGCTGTTCCGCCGGAGGCAATTAACATATCTTTGTCATCAAATGCATACATTGGCTCTTTGCTTAATACCCGGACTATAAGCTTGGGTGTATTGATAAAGGCCGTTAATGCCTGGGTTCTTCCGTATTTATACCATGTATCAGGGGTGGCGTCCGGCACATCTCTTCCTATGCCGTCATTTAGGCACCTCGGTATTAACCTGTCATAGCAGTCTGTCAGATATTCAAATGCACCTGCAAAACTTGTCTTCATTGTCTCGATATTGTATAATTTACCCTCTTTATCATAAGGGAAAATAATTCGTTTATCTGTATCAGGCAGAGAGTAAGTATCCATACCTTTTTCGGAAGCCTTCGTCGGTTTGAAATAAGGTTTTAGTATATTCTTTTCAATTGTATATTTCTTTCCATATTTGCGTACATATATATAATCTTTATCCTCAGAATCTATACATGAATTATCAAACCAGTAAACTTCTTTTTTATCAGAGAATTTTTCAGGGCGCTCCGCACTTGTCTGAATACCGTTGAACACTTCGGCAATATTTGAAAGCGGAATCGTTTTTGTCCGAACATCATTCATTATCTTCATAAATTCAATATCTGACGACAAACTCCATGGAGTTTGTGAGAGGTCTTCATTCTGGATTTTAACGCTTTCAATATTTTGACCAACCCAAAGGTCAACAATCGATTTAACATAAGAATAATTCAATGTGTCGCATTTCTTTTCTCCAATCGTGACTATTGAACTGTATATTGTTTTATCCGGAAATAGCTGGGCATCGCCGAAATCATCAATTGCCATTACATTTTTACAAACCAGTCTTCTTAATTCCTGGCCGGCGGCAATCTTATAAAATTTATTTGGTATGATATAGCACAAAATACCATTATTATTTAATAAAGATATTGCCTTTTCAACAAACAAAAAATATTTATCAAATTGTTTATAAGCGCTCTTATATTTTTTCTTATAGGTTTTAAATTCAATTTCTTTGGAAAGAGTGTGGATATCCTCTGTCTTTACATAGGGAGGATTACCGAGTATTACATCAAACTTATTTCCATCGTTAATGGTATTCCAATCAAAAGGTCTTATTGTCAGCAGGTCATCCACCGATAGATTTTCTTCCTGAATATCAGTTCTTGTAATTAACGCATTTCCGGCTTTTATATTTGAAGATAAATCAGGCAGAACCGGCGTTGCATTTTTTATGGAAGGTTCTGTTTCGTCTTCAATTAATTTAAGCAATAATGAAAATTTACTTACTTCCACCGCATGATTATCTATATCGATGCCAAATATGCAGTTAAGCAGTATTTCCTTTTTATCCTCAACAGGCAATTTCTTCTGTCCTTTATCTGTATCTAAAAGATAATAAGGATTATTATCTATGTACCATTTGACGCAGTAATCAATTAAATATTGATATGCCTCTTCTAAAAAAATACCCGAACCGCAGGCAATATCAATAATTCTCAACCTTAATATTTCCTTTGGCGTTTTACCGGCGCAGATAGTTTCCAGGGTATTCTTAACCATATATTTTACAATTTCTACTGGCGTACTCACAACCGATTTATGCCTGTATTCGTTCTTTTTTGCCAGGCAAATTTTATTGTCTGAAACAGTCAGACTCTCTGTAAGAAATGATTCATATATTTTCCCTAAAATATTCGGTTCAATCATTGTAAACAGATAAGGTGTTTTAGGATAATATAATGATTCAATCATTTCAAAGATAATATTGCTGTTAAGGTCAAAAATAATGTTGTTATCATCAAATAAACCTGAATTATATCGTTTATCCGCTTTTTTAAATGTATCTGTCAAAACGGCCTGCAGCTCCTCTTTATTAGAAATCATCTCATATAATTTTTTATATAAAGGCAGCTTTCTGTCCTCACAGATGCGCAAAAATATAATTTGATTGATAAAATCCTCTACAACATCATTAAGTACCTGAAGATTTTTATACCGGTTCTCTTTTTGATAAAGATATTCGCCAAGTTCTAACCGCCATTTATTAATATGTTTCAAAAAGGTCTCGTCAATTTCTGTACTGTATCGATTTTTATCCTGAAAATTGTTTTTAACAAATTCATCATATTTTCCGCTATATACGGACTCCTTAGAAATCAATTGCCCTATTTCCTGATGTTTTTCAACATATTCGTCAAAATAATATCTGCGGTACAATGATGTTTTAGCATCGTCATCTGCCTGTGGCTGATTTGTTGTATCATAGATAATCAGATTTTCAAAATTGGTCAAAACAGAAAGAGCATGATTTGCATTCCAGCCATATTTCCGCGTCTGGTTGGCCGGTTCTGTTTCTGCTGTAATGTCAACACATGGCTTTTTGGCTTCAACGAAAATTTTTGTGACACCGTTAAGTGTCAGTGAATAGTCTGGCCTTTCTGCACTGTTTGAAAATCTTTCAACTATTACTTCTTTATATTGAGGCAGCTTTCCCTGTACATTTTGGACATCCCAGCCGAAGCATTCCAATAACGGACTTATATATTCATCTCTGCATTCCGTTTCATTATACTTGTTATTTGCATCATGGTAATAGCTTCTGTATTTGTTGTATTTTATTACAAGTTCTTTTAGCTTTTCTAAATCCATGCCGCCCTCCGAACGTTGAATATTATTAAGAATTGACTAAATTCATTATACCATTGGTACTGTCCAATAAAACGTACTTTTATCCTGTGCCGCGTAAGAAAGGCGCATTTTGTTTTCCAATATTCTAAAGCGTAATTGCAGCTAAATTATATCATGCAATAATGATATTTTACATTATTTTATTAACGGATGCATGAAGAAAATAATGCAAAAGTAATTATCAGAACATAATTGTATTATTAAAAAGTCTGGGAAAGTAATACCACTATTGCTAAAAGTATATATAGATACTATAATAAAATTAACATAATAAAACGGGGAGGGCAATAACTATGCCTACAGATGAACAGAAATTGTGGGGAGTATGGGGACAGGCAAATGGGTTATACAGCTCCTGGGCGGCTTCAAAGGATATTAATTATTATCTTTTGCTTGTTCTGTACGCGCTGGAAGGGCAAAAGACAATGACGCAGAAAAAAATCTGTATCTGTACCGGAATGGCAAAGCAGACTGTCAACAGCGTTATTCGCTCCCTGAAGGAAGACGGATACATCGAACTTTCTCCAGGCATTGAGGACCGCAGGGAAAAGCAGATTACATTAACCGAGAAGGGGATTGCCTATTCCAGAGAACTCATAACACCTTTGCGTGAGCTGGAGCACCGTGCGCTCCAGATTATGGGTGATGACAGGGTTCGGCAAATGGTAGACAATATTACATTGTTTAATACTGTGTTTGAAAAGGAAATGGAGAAGGAAGTCTAAAGGCATTGAAGGGGCATCAAGGTAAATACTTTGGTGCTTTTTTAGTGTAAATTTTTTTACTTGACAATTAGTCCGAATACAGACTATAATAGTCATATAGTACATGTACGGACTAAATATAAAAATATAGTAATACACAATATTGTTACGCTTTTTAAAAAAGAGGCGGGAAGGAGTAGTGAAACAAATGCGTGACGTAAGAACTTTTTTTAAATATGTAATACCTTCAGTATTATCCTTTGCACTATCAGGGGTTTATACAATCGTAGATGGATTTTTTGTTGGCAACAGTATCGGTGATATGGGGCTTTCAGCCGTAAACATCGCTTATCCGATTGTAGCTGTCATTCAGGCGCTGGGAACCGGAATCGGTATGGGCGGAGCGATTTATTATTCAATCAATAAAGCGGAGAAAAAGGACGATGAAGCGAAAGCGTTTACGGCAGGTGCGATGTGGCTTTTGATTATTTCGAGTATCATACTGACAGTCTCGATTTTCCTTTTGAACAGTCCGCTTTTAAGGCTGTTAGGGGCAAGGGGACAGCTCCTTTCTTTAGGGGAGGAATATATTGCTGTGATTGCCGTTGGGGCAGCCCTGCAGGTAATCGGTACGGGACTGGTTCCCTTTATCCGTAATCACGGAGGTTCTTTTTATGCTATGGTATCCATGATTGCGGGATTTGTTACCAATATTATTCTGGATTATGTGTTTGTATGGGTGCTGGAACAGGGCGTTGCAGGCGCGGCATGGGCTACGATTATCGGGCAGGGCGTTACGATGCTGATTGCACTGATTTATTTATTGAGTAAAAAGCAATTTACGCTGCGTATCTCTCTCTCAAAAACAGGAACGGTATTTGCTTCCGTGATTAAAATCGGAATAGCGCCTTTTGGGCTTGCCATGTCGCCTAATATCTCTTTGATTATTATCAACCGTTTTTCTGTTTCCTACGGCGGGGATGCAGCAATTGCCACCTATGCGTGTATCGCATATGTCATCTGCATTATTTACCTTATTTTGCAGGGCGTGGGGGACGGAAGCCAGCCGCTGATTAGTCAGTGCTATGGCGAAAGAAACTGGGACGATATGAAATATGTACGGAAATTGGCTTATGGATTTGCCTTTGCATTGTCTGTCATAGGCTGCGTTATCATGTATGTGACAAGGGGAAGCCTTGGAGTTTTATTTGGGGCGTCCGGTGAAGTAAACGCAGAGATTGCCAGAATTATGCCTGTTTTTCTGGTTTCTGTTCCTTTTGTTGCAATTCTCCGTATTACAACGGCAAGCTTTTATGCAACGGAGAAAAGCGCTTTTTCTTATTTACTGACCTTTATAGAGCCGCTGCTTATGCTGGTGCTGATGCTTATTTTACCGCCTTTGTTCGGCGGGCAGATTATGATTTGGTGGAGTACGGTTTTTGCAAGGATTTTGTCTGCCCTTTTAGCTTTAGTTTTGAAACAGCGTGTGGATAAACAGGAAATGGCTCAGTAAAAGACAATAATGTTTTAATTGGCGGAAGGATGAAAAAATGTCGGATAATGTTTTAACATCATATTTAAGTAATTTTGACCAGTATCCTTTTTGTGTGAAGATTGGTCAGGACGAATATAAAATCGGGGAAGGGGAGCCGGAATTTACAGTGAATTTCAAAAGGCCGGTTTCTATGCATTCTCTTATGACGAGCACCTCCCTTGCGTTTGGTGAAGCGTATATGGATGGCGATTTGGAGATTGAAGGGGATTTATACCATGCGTTAAATCACTTTCTGGGACAGATGGGAAAATACGAAGAATTTATGGGGTGCGTAAAATCGGTATTGAAGCCGGGAGGTATCTTTTTGCTTCACTTTATCAGCGGCTTGAAAGAATATCCCGGAGATGCATGGATAAAAAAATATATTTTCCCGGAGGAGTGGTTCCAAGCCTGCGCGGCAACATTTATGAACGGGGTTATTGACCTTCATCAGATTATTTTTACTAACGATGTAAACAATGAACTTCCAATGACAAAATGGTATTAAGAACATGCGAAGGAGGAAACAATTTCATGAAATATTCTTTGACACAATGGCTGCTGTTTTTCTTTCTGTATTGTTTTCTCGGCTGGATTGGGGAATGTCTGTATGCTTCATTATATGAAAGAAAGTGGATTAACCGGGGATTTTTATACGGTCCAATGGCGCCGATTTATGGGTTTGGTGCAATTAGTGTTCTTTTGATTACTTTACCGGTGCGGGACAGCATACCTATGATTTTTCTTGCCGGAATGGCGAGTGCAACTGCCCTGGAGTATGTAACCGGCGTGGTCATGCAAAGACTGTTCCGCGCAAGATATTGGGATTACAGGAGAAATCGCTTTAATCTGAACGGATATATCTGCCCGCTTTACTCCTTTGGCTGGGGATTGTTTTCGGTGGCGCAAATAAAGCTCCTGCACCCTCTCTTTGAAAGGGCCATACTGGAGATACCTGCTGCAACAGCCGGCTTTTTGAGTGCAATACTTGTCGCTGTCTATGCTGTAGATACAACATTATCTATCCGTTCAGCCTTACATTTGCAGGAGAAGTACCATGAATAGCCAGACAGGCGCAGCCCGCGCCTGTCTGATTCCCTTTCCGCATATCAATGCGGATTTCCCGTTTTAATATACCATTTCTTTTCCTGTTTTCCGTTATGCCCTTGACAATAATTGCTTTCCTGACTATAATTAGCATACTAAGTAATTTGGAGGGCAGTTTATGGAACACAACAGACACGCGGCGCGCTATATCGGCAAGCTGTCGAACAAGCTGCGCAGGAAAATCGACGCTTTTTCCAGCCGTGAGAATTTCAGCGGTTCGCAGGGGAAGGTATTGCATTTCCTTCTGGCGCAGACAAATGATGTTTTTCAGAAGGATATTGAGGAAGAATACAGTCTGCGTCCCCCGACGGCAACCGTGCTTTTGAAAAAAATGGAGCAGAACGGACTGATTTACCGTGAAGCCGCTGAAAATGACGCGCGGTGGAAAAAGATAATTGTCAGCGAAAAGGCTCTGCAATACAAGGATGTTGTCATGGCTGACATATTGAACCTGGAAGAAGAACTGACGCAGGGGATTTCGGAAAATGACCTTGATGTTTTCTTCAGCGTAGTCGAAAAAATGCTTGATAATATTTCATGAAGCCGTTATCAGGTGTTTTTTACCCAAATACTTAGCAAACTAAGCAAAAAGCTCCGCGGCGGCCGTCAAATGACTGAAAGCAGTCGTCTGGCTTGTTGTCTGCGGAAATAAATCCTGGAGGATACAAAATGAATAAAAAATCTGTAGATTATTTAAACGGGCGGTTATTTCCTATGATACTGAAATTTTCAATTCCGGCAGCGGTTTCACTTTTGATTACCGCTGTTTACAACATTGTTGACCGAATGTTTGTCGGCAATTTTAACGGCACCTCCGCCTTGGCCGGTTTGTCTGTCTGCTTTCCCTTATCTTATATGATGATGGCGTTTGCTTTAACGTGCAGCGCGGGCGGTTCCACTTTTTTCAGTCTGTTTTCCGGGCAGAATGAGGAAGATAAAATGAATAAGTCGTTTGGAAATGCTTTTGTACTGGTATGCTTTTTTGAAATTATGCTGACAATTTTACTGCTGTTGTTTCCTGCTCCCGTCCTGAAAATTTTTGGAGTAACCCAAACCTCTTATCCTTATGCGATTTCCTATTACAGAATCGTTGCCTTAGGCTGTCTGTTTCAGGGGCTTTCACAGCTGTTCTGCGATTTTGTCCGTGTTTCCGGCAAGCCGGTTCTTGGTATGTGCGTAATGGGAATCGGAGCCGCCACGAATATTGTTTTGGACGCCGTTTTTATCATTGTTTTTGACTGGGGCGTGGTTGGCGCTGCCGGCGCAACCGTAATCGGACAGATTTTTTCCGCCCTGTTCGGCGCATATCTTGTCTTTGGAAAGAAAACGCAGGTCACGATTTCCCCCGGCATATTCCGTCTGGAAAAAGGGCTGTGCCAGAGAATCATTTCCTGCGGCTTCTCATTTTTCGTAGCGCAGATGGCTATGGGGTTTATCAGCCTTGTTTACAACAGTCAGTTAGGAAAATACGGAGGGGATATTGCCATCAGCGTCTATGCCGTTGTCTCCAGCATTATGACCTTCGTTATCATGCCCGCAAGCGGCATCAGTCAGGGGATTCAGCCTATCGTTGGAAATAATTACGGCGGAGGAAATTATAAGCGGGTAATACAGACGCTTTTTCAGGCTTCGGTTTTCTCCGTATCAATAACGTGCGTTATCTGGCTTGCCGTTCTGTTTTTCCCAAGGCAGATACTTGCGGCGTTCGGAGGGACGGAAGAGATGTTCCGCATCGGAATAACAGGACTTCGGATAAATTTCTGCATTACCCCGGTTTTAGGCTTTGTAATGCTGGCAACTACCTTTTTTCAGTCTATTAACCGCCCGGCACCCTCTATTGCGATAACTATATTACGACAGATAGTATTTCTTGTGCCGTTCATCATTATCTTCCCGGTTCTTTTTGGGATAAACGGCATATTTTTTGCACAGCCAATCAGTGATTTACTGGCGACAATCTTATCCCTGTATCTTGTCCTTAGAGAGAGAAAACGCATCCTGGCGCTTTAAAAACGCATCTTAGGGAAAGCCGTCTTGCGGAGCGGCCGGAATTTGTTACAATACAGATAAAGGCGGGAAGAAGCAAAGGGGCGTTGACGGATGAAACTGACAATGAACAGAATCGCGCAGGGCGAGGATGAGGTCATCATAAAATATCGTGAGATGAATGAACAGATAGAAGCGATTGCCGGGCTGGTTCAGGGCGCTTCGCAGAAGATAAGCGCCTGTGCGGACGGCAGGACATTCCTTCTTCTGCCGGAGGATATTCTCTATCTGGAAAGCGTGGACGGTGCCACCTTTGCCTATCTGGAAAAGCAGGTATGCAGGGTGCAGATGAGCCTTCTGACAGCGGCTGCATGCTATGATGGCAGAGGCTTTTTCCGCTGCTCCAAGTCCATGGTGATTAATATTTACAGAATCAGTTATCTGCAGAGCAAGCCGGGCGGCCGGATATGCGCCACAATGGAAAACGGCGAGGAAGTAATGATTTCCAGAAAATATGCGAAGGGACTGCGTCAGGTGCTGAAAGGGGGAGCGGGAAAGGATGAAGAATAGGCTGTGGACCTGGTTTAAGGATTATTTAAGCAAAGAAATCATGATAGAGTATAAGGCGTGCCTTTATTTTTCGTGCATCCTGTTCTTTTACTTCGCGTGGTTGCTTTATAACAGGACATATTTCGGAAGTATTCTTTATATGTTTGAGATGATACTTGCGGCATATTTTGTCGGATACTTTCAGGTATATGTCTTCCAGAATTTTGACGAAGCGGAGCAGATTGAAAGAAAAGGCGTAATGGGAATTATTTTCGGCACCGGCGTTTACAGTAGCGTTTCGTATCTCCTTGGCTGGTTTGATAAAAGCCTTATGGCAAGCGTCCTGTTTTCGCTGTATATGCTGGTTGTCTATCTGTGCGTCTTTTGGCTGAACAAGGCAAAGAGGATGATTGACACCAATAACCTGAATAAGATGCTGTCGGAGTTCAAGAAGGGGGCGGAAAAATGAACAGAGTAGAAGGACAAATTAAGGGAAATCAGGAAACCGTAAACGGAGGGGCGGAGCGCTATGCAATTGAAATCAGCGGCCTGACCAAGAATTACGGGAAGCACCGGGGAGTAAGAAATATTTCACTGACGGTAAAGGAGGGCGACATCTTCGGGTTTTTGGGCCCCAACGGGGCGGGTAAGTCTACTACCATACGAAGCATGTTAGGTCTTATACGCTTTCAGGAAGGTCAGATAAAGCTCCTTCAAAGAGATGCGGTCAAAAACCGCAGGGAGGTTTTGAGCCAGATAGGCTACATGCCCTCCGAAGCCATGTTTTATCCGACAATGAAAGTAAAGGATGTGATTGCCTTTGCGGCGGAGGCGAGCGGTGCCGGGAGGGCGGCTGGCTTTGCGGCGGGGAACGCAGGGAAGGAGACTGGCGGAGCCGGCGCGGCAGGAAGCGCAGGGAAGGAGATTGGCGACGTCGGCGCGTCAGGGAGCGCCGGGGCAGGGCGAAGGGACTGCGCGGAAGAATCAGAGCGGATTTGCGATCTTCTCAAGGTGGACAGGGAAAAGAAAATCGAGGAGCTGTCTTTAGGGAACCGGAAGAAGGTAAGTATTGTCTGCGCAATGCAGCACAAACCAAGGCTCCTTATACTGGACGAGCCAACCTCCGGTCTTGACCCGCTGATGCAGGAAGCCTTTTTCAAACTGATACTGGAATATAACGCCCAGGGGACGACCTGTTTTTTATCTTCCCATGTGATTTCGGAGGTAAAGCGGTACTGCAGAAATGCGGCGATTATCAGGGATGGCGCGATTATCAGAGTCGATACGGTGGAAAATCTTTCAAAGTCGAATCTGCGCCGGATTAAGCTGACGGAAAACGGAATTGTGGAGGAATTTGTCCACACAGGAAGCATGAAAGAGCTGCTGAAAAAGCTGGAGGGACGGAATGTGGAGGATTTACTGATTGAAGAACCGTCGCTGGAGGAACTGTTTATACATTATTATGATTCCCGCGAGCAATGAGCCAGGTGACTGCTTTCAGGCATTTGACTGTTGTGGGGCGTTGACTCAAAGGACAGAGTGGTGCGGGGATAAGTAATCGGCCTGAGAAGAACTTTTGTATGGAGGATATGATGATACTATTCAAACATGAGTTAAAATTAAATCTAAAATTAATAATTATATGGGCGGCCTGCGTGGGATTTTCCTGCTTTGGCTGTATTCTTCTTTTCGGCGGCCTTAAGGAGTCTATGGAGAAAATGGCGGACGCCTATGCTCAGATGGGGACTTTTTCCTCGGCGCTGGGGCTTGACCGGATGAACGTCAGTACCATGGAGGGCTTTTTCGCCACGGAGGTGGCTCTGATTTATGCTATTGGAGGGGCGATGTTCGCCGCGATGACAGGCGTTTGTATGCTGTCAAAAGAGGAGGAAGGGCATACCTCGGAATTTTTGAATACCCTGCCGCTGGGCAGAGGATATATTGTATGCTGGAAGTACTTATCGGCAGCGGCAATGATTTTACTATTCAATTTTTTATGTGTTATCTGGGAATTTGCGGGATTTGCGCTGGCCGGGGAAATGCCGTCGGGAAAAAACCTGGCGCTATTCCACGCCGCGCAGCTTCTGATGCAGCTGGAAGTGGGGAGCCTGTGCTTTCTGATATCCGCAATCTGCAAAAGAAAGCAGACGGGAGCGGCGCTGGGATTTGCGGTTCTTCTATATATAATGGATTTGATGTGCCGGATTGTGCCGGACATCGAGGATTTGAAGTATGTAACGCCTTACTATTTTTCCAATGCCACGGATATTTTTACCGGCGGAAGGATTGAGGGCAGTATGGTGGCAGTCAGTGCGCTGGCGGCGGTGATTTCCTTTGCCGCAGCGTGGGTAATTTACGGGAGAAGGGATTTGGCGGCGTGAGGAGAGGGCGGCTACAGAAACAATTCGTATATGCAAGAACCGGAATGTTTTGGGGGAATATTTGCTTGACAGAGAAAAAGAGCTTGCGACCAAAGTGATGCAGATGGCGTAAGCAGCAGGAGCCGGGGATTATGGAAACTCTGAAAACAGAACATGGAAATATAAAATATTATTCAGATAAAAATACGGATGTTATATATTGCGAAAACTCCACACGTTCCTATCCGATGCATACACACGCAAGTCACATTACAGTAGGTTATATTATGGAAAGAACGGTCCGTCTTGTTTGTAATGGGAGGGAAGGTCTCTGCCGCGCCGGCGAAGCCTTTTACATCATGCCGGATATCTCCCATGCGATAGAACCAGCAGACGATAGTGCCTATACCATGCTCAGTGTGTGTATTCCGGTTGATAAAGCGATGGGCGAAATGGCTGGACAGGCCGATGTCAGCTATATAAAAAAGCTGAGACAAACCATTTTAAATGCGCCGGAGAATGTTTTTCTTATCAGGGACATGGCAAAGGATATGTGCGTAAGTCCTTACCATATGATTCGACAGTTTAAGATTTGCTGCGGCCTGACCCCGCATCAGTTTCAGTTACAGTGCAGAATCAGAAAGGCGCAGAAGCTTTTGGAAAAGGGTGAAAGCGTGACCAGAGTGGCCCATGCCACAGGATTTTGCGACCAGAGCCACTTTGACCGATGCTTTCGTAAAATCGTCAGACTGACGCCAAATGAGTATAAACGGGCGGCGGGCTTACAGGTTTAACATAATGCCGGAACAAATTTGGCGAACAGATACAATCCCGTTTCACCTGCGTCTATTTCATGCGGCGCACCGGACGGTATCACGGAAACGATACCTGTTTTATAGATAAGTTCAGTCCCGCCATTGATACACACACCGGCGCCGTCAATGACCTCGTGAATTTCCACCTGGGTCTGATGAATATGATTTCCAATGCGCTTATGGGGCGCGATACGGACGAGATGGCAGCTGAAGCGCCCGTCTGTATTTGCTCCGGTAACGATGTGCTTTAATTCCACTCCTTCAAATTCCGGGTGTCTGCACCATGGAATATCTGCAAATTCCACCGATTTTTCAGGAAGCTTAAGCGTTCCCCTGTTAAATGTTTCAAATAAATTACTGCTCATAAATTTTTCCTCCTGCTGTTTGAATTTTTAAATTCCGATAACGTCATTATAAGAGTGTGGAAACAGCTGCGCTTGTATAAAATTGCTCTCATTTCTCAACCTTTTCTGAAAATGTATATTTCCCCCGAAAAAAAACATACTGTATCTGGAGACAACAGACTTTGCCTGAAAGAAAGGACAGTATGGAATGCAGCAGGAGATAAATGAAACAAAAGCAAAAACGCGGCTGCCGCTTCGCGCGGGCAGTAAATATTACGAAATCCGGCTGGAAAGCATCGGCGGCCTTGGCGCCAATCTGTGCGGAAAAATGCTCGGGGAGCTTGGCGTTAAGCATCTGGATTTAAACAGCGTGAGCTTTTCCAGCTATGGTTCGGAAAAGACCGGCACCCCGGTTAAGGGATACATCAGATATTGCGCAAAGGAGACGGAAATCAGAGTCCATTCGCCTGTAATCCATCCCGATTTGCTTGTAATTTTTCACCAGGCGCTGATGCAGGATGAAAAGGTGTGGGAGGGCTGCGATGAAAATACGGAGGTGATTCTTGCCCTGGAGGAAGGCAGGGAGAGGGCGGCGGTACCCGTAAGAGTGAAAGCCTGTTACGGGGTGAGAGCTCAGAAAATAGCCATGGAAACCCGTTCGCGGATTAATGTGGTGATGCTTGGAGCCATGGCAAAAGTGATGGGCTTTGTGCCCCTTTCGGATATCAATAAGGTCTGCGAAGCGGCCCTGGGCAAAAAATACCCGGATGCGCTGAAAGGAAATCTGGAGGGTATCAGGCGGGGATATGAGGAAGTGGAGGAGACAGCAGGTATTGGCATGAAAGGCAGTCCCGGTACAGACGGCAGGGAAAAGACCGACAGGAAAGCAGACCGTAAAAGCGCTCATTGTCCGGCAAAGGCAGTCTCTCCCGCCATGCCCGAGGGTGGAATCAACCCCAGATTCGGAAGCACAGTGGTGGCTGATTTATCTCCCTCAAGGCAGGGCTATATCCCTGTTTTTATTAAGGAAAGATGCATTAACTGCGGATTTTGCGATTCCGCCTGCCCGGACATGGTATTCCAGTTTGCAAAGGGGGAATACAACGGACGGGAAATGATGGTAAACAAAGGGCTGGATTACTATCACTGTAAGGGCTGCCTGCGCTGTGTGGATGTGTGTCCGGTGAATGCTCTGGTAAAGGGACTGGAAGCGGAGCACCCGGATAAAAAGTATTTCCTTCCCAATCAGGATTTGCTGCGTAAGCCCGACTATTATATAGAAGCGGGACCTGACGGCTATATCACTTCGGAATCTTACCTGACGGAAAAAAGAATGGAAGGAGGAGAAGTATAATGGAAAAACAGGTAATGGAATACGCAAGCGGAAACGAGATGGCGACGATTGCCATCAAACAGATAGGTTATGACCTGATGGGCTATTATCCAATCACCCCTTCCACTCAGATAGCAGAGGGACTGGATACCATGAAGGCGGGCGGGGAAACCGACCTGATTATGATAGCTGCGGAGGGAGAGCACAGCGCAGCGGGAATCTGCTATGGAGCGTCCGTGGGCGGCGGCAGGGTAATCAACGCTACCAGCGCAAACGGTCTTTTGTATGCCCTGGAGCAATTCCCGGTGCAGTCGGGCACCAGATACCCTATGGTGATGAATGTGGTCTGCCGGACCATTTCGGGGCCGCTGTCCATTAAAGGCGACCACAGCGACATTATGTTTATGTTAAATGCCGGATGGCCCATTCTTTTTGCAAAGACGGCTCAGGAGGTATACGATTTCAATATCATTGCGCTGAAGCTGGCGGAGGCGGTGCGGCTTCCGGTAATCGTGGCTTACGACGGATTTTTTACCAGCCACCAGAAAAGAAGGTGTATGCGGTTTGAGCGGGGAGAGGCTGTGAGGGACTTTATCGGGGCGAAAAAGGAGGAGTACCCTTTCCTTGACCTGGAGCATCCCATTACCGTGGGCTCTTATATGAACGAACCGGATTTGATTGGCAACAGGTATCAGCTTCATCTGGCAATGGAGGAGGCCGGCAGAAAGCTGCCGGAGCTTTTTGAGTCTTACGGGGAAATGTCAGGGCGGAGCTATGATAAGGCGGAAGGATATTGTCATGAGGATGCGGATACGATTTTGATTCTGCTTGGTTCGTCTTACGAGACGGCAAGAGAGGCGGTGGACGAGCTTCGCGGTAAGGGCAAAAAGGCGGGCATCGTGACGGTTCATACGCTGCGTCCTTTTCCTTACGAGGAGGTTCATGAATACTGTAAGAATGCCTCCTGCCTTTTGGTGGCTGACAGGCAGGACAGCTACGGCGCGGGAGGCGGCAATCTGTCCATAGAGGTCCGGGCAGCCATGCAAAGGTACGGCAGTATTGTCAAAATTAAAAGTCTGATTTACGGGCTTGGGGGTCTGGACTTTTTTACAGAGGACGCGGTGCGGATGGCGGAGTGGGCGGAAAATCCCGATACGCCGGATTTTGGATATTATGGCGTGGATGAAAATGCCGGGACAGGAAATGGCAGGGAGGCACGGGAGGAAAAAACGGTATCAGAAACCAGCAAAGGGGCTGAAAAGTGTCCTGAAGCAGCAGAAGGCGGCAAAAAAGCCGACGCTCCCTTCTTCGCCCCTCTTACTGCAGAGCGGACAAGGATTGGCGCAACCTCTGTAACAGAGTCCGGGGAAGGCTTCGCCCAGGTAAGCGGCGGCACCCTGAACGCCACCGCGGCGGTTCCCAAGCGGCTTGCGCCGGGGCACGGCGCCTGTCCGGGCTGCGGGATTCCTGTAAATATCAATCTTCTTTTGCGGGCCATAGAAGACCCGGTGGTGCTTCTTTTCCAGACCGGCTGCGGAATGATTGTCACTACCGCCTATCCCCGCACAAGCTTTAAGGTGCCCTATCTTCACAATCTGTTCCAGAATGGGGCGGCGACTTTAAGCGGCCTTGCGGAAATCTGTTACCGGAAGCAAAAGAAGGGAGAAATCCCGCCCGGCGATATTATTTTTGTGATGGTAAGCGGAGACGGCGGCATGGATATCGGTATGGGCTCCGCCCTGGGGACGGCGCTCCGGGGACACCGGCTGATTTTGTTTGAATACGACAACGGCGGTTATATGAACACAGGCTACCAGCTTTCCTACTCCACCCCGAAAGGAGCCAGAAGCGCCACCTCCCATGTGGGGAAATATCAGTATGGAAAGACCTTTTTCCATAAGGATATGCCCCAGATGATGGCGGCAACCGGCATTCCCTATGTGGCGACCATGGCGGAATCCAATCCCGTTGACTTTATCAAAAAGGCGGCCAAGGCGGCATATTATGCTAAAACCACCGGCACGGCTTACGTGAAAGCCCTCTCCGCCTGCCCCTTAAACTGGAACGATACCCCGGCAACTGAGCGGAAGGTGATTGCCTCCGCGGTGGACTGCTGCTTTTTCCCTCTCTATGAGGTGGAAAAAGGAAAAACAACGCTGAATTATAACCCGGAGCAGGCCGGGAAAAAGATACCGGTTCTTGACTGGCTCTCCATGATGGGGCGAACCAGACACCTGCAAAAGGTGGAGTACAGAGAAGTGGTGGAGGAGCTGCAAAGCGAAATCGACAGAAGGTTTGCGCGGCTGAAAGCAAAATCGGAGAGCCCGATTCTGTAAGCGGCATGAATGCGGAAGAAAATTTTTTTAACGCCGGTTTTTTACCTGGAAGATTATCTTATAACAGTATATTTATGAGATATTATGGAATATTCTCTTAAGTATTTCTTAATTTTGGAAAAGAGGCCTTATAAAAGGCTTCTTTTTTGTTATACTAATAGGCAGTTAAAAACGACCAGAGCAAACCTGAGGAGTGAAACCAAAGCGGTTTGCGTCAAAGCCACGCTTCTAGGGAAACAATTTTTGCATGAAATCAGCAAGATGGAAATCTTGTTTCTATGAGAAGACAGGCAGCAGACAGTGTACGTGAATAAAAACTAAATGATGGGAGTGGAGCACATTGTTTGTGACAATGATTTTTCCCGTTTTTCTGGGGATTGTTGTGACACTGTTCTTTTTGTTGCCGGTAAATTGCCGTCCTGCCCTTCTTCTTCTTTCCAGCTACGCTTTCTGCGGATGGATAGACATGCGGGGACTGGCGGTTCTGATTCTGATTTCGATTTTTACCTGGAGAGCCGGCATCCGTCTGGAGAGGCTGCAGGGCAAAACGCGCGGAGAGGACGAGGTAAGCTGCGGCGAAGATGGCGGACTGCGCGGAGAGGGCGAGGTAAGTTGCGGCGAAGATGGCGGACTGCGCGGAGAGTGTGGGGAAAGCGGACGCGGCAAAACACGGCGGGTTCGGGGGTTTGCAATTTTTGCAATCGGATTTCTGATTATTGTTTTGTGCGTGTATAAGTATGGAGCCTGGCTGCTGAACCTTGTCTTTAATGGGAATCCTGTTTCCTGTGGAGGCTGGCAGGCGCCGCAGCGGCTTGCCGCAAGTCTGGCAATGCCTGTGGGCTTATCCTTTTACATGTTTCAGGCAATCGGGTATCTGGCGGATATTTATAGAGGAAAGAGCGGTGCGGAAAAAAATTTCATATATCTGGGATGTTATCTTGCATTTTTCCCGAAGCTGGTAAGCGGGCCTATTTTAAGGGAGCAGGACTTTCTGCCGCAGCTTAAAAGGCTTACGCAGGTGAGGTTCGGCGACAGAGGGCGGCTTTCCACGGCGTTTACTTATATGCTTTGGGGATATTTCATGAAAATGGTGGTGGCCGACCGGCTGGCGGTGACGGTGAATCAGATTTTTGCCGCCCCGGAGACCTTTGACAGCTTCTGGCTTTTGCTGGGCGCGTTCTTTTACACCATGCAGATTTACTGTGATTTTGCCGGATACTCCTACATTGCCATAGGCTGCGGGAAAATCTTCGGGCTTGACCTGGCGCAGAATTTCAAAGGACCTTACTGTGCCGTGAGCATCACGGATTTCTGGCGCAGATGGCATGTTTCCTTAAGCAGTTGGCTTCGTGATTATTTATATATTCCGCTGGGCGGAAACCGTAAGGGAATTGCCAGAAAATGCATAAATACGGTGATTGTCTTTCTGGTGTGCGGGATGTGGCACGGCGCCGGGATACATTTTGCGGTGTGGGGGCTTTTGCACGGAATTTATTCGGTGATTGACGCGCTGTGCCGGAAAGCGGGATGGAAAATCCGGGGAGGGCGGCTGCTTACCTTCGTGGAAGTGGCTTTTGCGTGGATATTTTTCAGGGCTCAGAGTCTGCGGGAAGCTTTAAGCTATGTGAGCGGGATTTTTACGGCGGGCATTCATCCTGAAAAATGGCGGGAAACTGCAGAAGCCGTGCAGATTGGCGGCGTGGAAGCCCTTGTAATTGTCAGCGGCATTGCGGTGGTTCTAATCATAGACGAGCTGTGCAATGCCAGAAAACTGAATATGCCGGTGCTTGTCCAGAAAAAGGAAAATGCGGTGAGATATTTCATTTTTTATCTTCTCGTAATCGCTATTTTCATTTTCGGGATGTATGGCCCGGGCTATCATGCGGAACAGTTTATTTACATGCAATTTTAATATGGGATAATTTATGACAAATATAAAAATAAAAAAGATTTTTAATAAGAAGAACGGTATCAGAGCCGGATTTCTGGCATTGCTGATACTGACGGTGTATCTTCTCTCCTGTATTCTCCAGGTGAAGTCCGAGCATGGAATCAATCAGGTGGAGGGAATGTACTGGCAGCCTGAAAATGCCATCGATGTGGTGGCGATGGGGACAAGCCATGTGCATTGCGGCGTTAACACGACGCTTTTGTGGGAGAAGTACGGGATTGCCTCCTATGATTACAGCGGAGCGGAACAGCCCCTTTGGATGACATATTTTTATTTGAAAGAGCTGTACAAGTACCAGACGCCGAAGGCGGTTGTGGTGGATGTGTACGCGCCGGCCAGATTTAAGGAGGATTATCAGTACGACTGGATAGCGGAAAATATTTACGGCATGAAATTTTCATTAAATAAGCTGGAAATGCTTTCAGTCAGCGCGGAACCCGCGAAAATTCCTTCCTATTTTCCGTCCTTTGCGGTCTATCACAGCAGGTACGACGATTTGGGGAAGGAGGATTTTGATAATTTTTTCTGGGACTGGGAAAAGAAGGAGAGTTTTAAGGGATTTACGCCTTACTGGAATGTGCGCCCGCAGCAGCGGCCTGAAATTTATGAGGAGGGGAACGACGGGCTCACCGAAAAATCTGAAAAGTATCTGCGGAAAATCATTTCCCTGACGAAAAAGAACAACACAAGACTGGTTCTTATGGTTACGCCTTATATCATCACAAATGAGGATATGCGCGCCTACAATAAGATAGCGGAAATTGCCGGGGAAGAGGGGATTACGTTTATCAACTACTGCGAGTATTTTGATGAAATCGGGCTTGATTTTGAAAAGGACTTCAACGATGAGTCCCATTTAAACTATTGGGGAAGCTGTAAATTCACGGATTTTCTGGGAGGCTTTCTGGACTGTGATGATGCAATTCCGGACAGAAGGGGAGAGGAGGGATATGAATCCTGGGACGATAACGTGCAGATGATTTACGATAAGCTGGAAAGCTACGAAAACGGGACGCTGGAGAAGTTGGAATATTAAGAAACGCAATTGTCATTTTAGAGGATGTACCTTATAATAAACGGAGGAAATCGCCGCATAAAAAATGCAGGCGGAAGTATGTTACAGGTTCAAAAGGGAACAGTAACAAAAAAGCAAGGTGCATGATAAAATGACATTGGGAAATAAATTGCGTGTGTTCATGGTGGTGAGCGCGTGTCTGGCACTGACCGGCATGCTGGCCGTATCCTATATAAGCACGGACCACGAAAAGGAAATCATAAACGGGCTGACGGTAAAGTGTTTTACAGACGGGCAGGAAATCAGTCTTGCCCTCTGGGAAGACGGGGAGAGCGAAGCGTACTATCTTTTTCTTCCCTCCTGCTTTGCGGGGAAAAGCTGCGAGTTTACTTTCTGCTACGAAGACGGGCTGGGCGTCCTTGAAATAGACGGAACGCTTTACGGAGACGGGGAAAAGTGGACGGACTTTGGCGGGGAGGAAATCTATGAGATAGGCCTGCGGGGGCCTTTGGGCAGATACTATATGAAAAAGACCCTGCGGGTGCTGGCTTCCGCGAATCTGCCGGCGATTATGCTTACCGCCGAGGATGAAAAAGATTTACTATCCATAGATGAATTTGAAGATAAAAAGTATATTGAGACCGGCAGCATGGTGATGTTGGATGAGGAAGGGAAGGTTGTATGCAAAGAGAATTTGAAACGGCTCAAGGTGAGGGGAAACCTGACCGCCACCCTGGATAAAAAGCCGTTGACGTTTTCCTTTCAAAATCCGGTGGGGTTCTGCGGCATGGCGCCCGCCGTCAAGTGGAATCTACTGGCAAACGCCACAGACGGCTCTTATATCAGGAATAAGGCGGTGCTTGATTTGGCAAATAAAAGCACGGACGCCTATGAGCCGGACGGGGAGTTTGTGGAGGTGTATTTAAACGGAAGCTATCAGGGGCTGTACCTTTTGACGGAGGCGGTTTCCGCCGCTGAAAACAGGGTTGAAATTCCTCCCGGTGAAGGCTGGTTTTTTGAAATCGAGCTGGATTTCAGAAAAGAGGAAGGGAATTCTTATGTAACCACTGACAGAGGACAGATATTTGCCGTCCAGACGATTATCTGCCGGGAGAAGGAATCAGGCGGCGGTCTGGATATCCAGACCAGAGCAGAGCTTACGGCGCAGGAGGAAGAACAGGCGGCCCGGCTGTTGAACGACATCGAAAGCGCTCTTTTTGCGGAGGATGGTATCAGTAAATTGAGCGGAAAGTCCTTGCCGGAGCTGATTGACCTGGATTCCTGGGCGACAGCGTGGCTGGTTCAGGAAATATCGGGCGACCATGATACGGGGATTGCCAGCCAGTTCTCATACACTTATAATATGGAAGAAACGCTTTTATACGCCGGGCCGGTGTGGGACTTTGACGGAACCATGGGAAATGTAAATACTATTATGTTCGGGAATCCGGCCGCGCTGACGACCTCCATCGAGGGGACAAGGCCGGAGGGGAATGCCAACCAGAACAGGTGGCTTTCAGCCATGTACCGGAACAGGGAATTCCGTGAAGTGCTGGAGAAAAAGTACAGGACGGTTTTCCGGGGAAATCTGGAGGAAATGCTTAGCGCCGGAATTGACAGATATAAGGAACAGATAAACCGCAGCGCGGCGCTGGACGCCTTTCGGTGGCATGAAAAGAGGCTTGGCTGGCAGTTTGTCCTCCCGGAAGGGCTTTCTATCCCACAGGAAGGAGACTACAGCCGCTTTGCCGCACTTGATGCCCAGATAGATATGGTGCGGGATTTTCTTTCTGAAAAG
This sequence comes from uncultured Lachnospiraceae bacterium, assembly GCA_910577275.1. GTDB lineage: Bacteria > Bacillota > Clostridia > Lachnospirales > Lachnospiraceae > Suilimivivens. The sequence goes on along the minus strand of CAJTMW010000006.1, from coordinate 138,485 downwards.
AAGAAATTTTTGGATAAGCTGTGGATGGAAGGGAAAGATTTTTGTATAGTGGAAGTCAGAAATGACGCGCCGTTCCTCAATCAGGACTATAACCAGACCATCTATTACTGGATTGAGCGCGGACAGCCCATGGAGGGACTTCCCTGCTATGAGTCGGAAGGATACCGGTTTTTGGGCTATAAAAATGAAAAAGGAGAGAACGTGGCGGACGGAAGTATTATTACAGAGGACGCCGTTCTTTCCGGCGAGTGGATAAAGGCAGACTGAAAAACAGCGGAATTTATAACAGCGGAGGTTCACAGGCGCATGGAACAGACGAATTACAGACACGAATACAAGTACCCCCTGACAAAGGGGCAGATTATCATCGAGGATACCAGAATAAAATCAATTATGTCACGGGATGTCCATGCGGGGCCGGAGGGCTCTTATAACATAAGAAGCCTCTACTTTGACGACTATGATAACAGCTGTTATATGGACAATGAAAACGGCGTGGACAACAGGGAAAAATACAGAATCAGGATTTACAATCACTCGGCGGAGCGGATTAATCTGGAATTAAAGCAGAAAATCAGAGGCAAGACCGGCAAGCAGTCCTGCCTGATTACGTTAGCGCAGTGTCAGAAGCTCATGAACGGCGTTATCCCTTCCGACATTGCGCCGGGACAGAAGGTGCTTCAAAAGCTTGCGTATCTGATGGCGACAAGGCTGATGCGGCCGGCGGTGATAGTGGATTACGACAGGGTTCCTTACGTATACCGGCAAAAGGACGCCAACGTGAGGGTGACCTTTGATGAAAATATCAAATCCGTCAAAAACGTCCGCTTGTTTCTGGATGAAACCGTGCAGGGGCGGGGCGTTATGCCGGTGGGACAGGCGCTTATGGAAGTGAAATTCGACAGCTTTCTGCCGGATGAAATTTATAGCCTCCTGCAGCTTCATGGCCTGTCGGTCAGCACCTTTTCAAAATATTACCTCTGCAGGAAGTTCGCAGGTTAGGAGGAGAAGAATACAAATGAATTTTACGGACATCTTTAAAAAAGGCTTTCTTTCATCTTATACTAGTGAAAATATCAGCATACCGCATATTACGGCAGTTCTTCTGATTACGGCGGCGATTGCGGCATATATTTTTATCGTTTACCGGCTGATTACCAAAAAGACCTTTTACTCCAAGAATTTTAATATCGCCCTTGCGGGGATTGCGGTGGTGACGGCGGGAATCATTCTGGCGGTTCAGTCAAGCATCGTTATCTCCCTTGGTATGGTGGGAGCGCTCTCCATTGTGCGTTTTCGGACGGCAATCAAGGAGCCTATGGATTTGTGCTTCCTGTTCTGGTCTATTGCCGTGGGAATCTGCTGCGGCGCGCACATGACAGAGGTGGCGGTGGTGCTTTCTCTGGTGCTCACGGTGCTGGTGATTGTCCTTGACAGACTTCCGGTGGGACGCGCGCCCATGATTTTGGTGGCAAATCTCTCCGATTTAAAGGAGGAACCGGCTCTTACGGAGAAGGTAGGGAAATACTGCAAATACTATAAGGTAAAATCCCGGAATCTGGCCATGGGACAGTGTAATCTTGTGATGGAGGTCAGGGCCGCGAAGGAATATGAAATGATGCAGGAGCTGGAGGCACTTTCCGGGGTGGAGAGCGTGTCACTGGTGTCTCATGACGGGGAAGTGACGTTTTAGATTGGGAAAAATAAGGGCGCAGATTCGAATTAGGGGGTCACTCTCCCCCTTGCTCCCGATACTGCGACGGCGTACACCCATAGTATTTTTTGAATATTGTTGAAAAATAAGAATAATTCGGATATCCGACCTGATTTGCCACGGCGACGGCAGAGCTGGCCGGATTTTTTAACAGAGATGCCGCAAGGGACATTTTTTCCTGTATGATAAACTGACTGATAGAAATGTTCTTTTCCTTTTTAAAAATCCGGTTTAAGTAAATGGGATTCAGGTAAAAGTGTGCGGCGAGTTCGTTGACACTGAGCGTTTCGTTGTTTAAGTTCTGTAAAATATAAGCGGTACATTCCTCCACCACTTCCTTCGGGCTTTTGGAGAGCGTTTCGTCGATATGTACCCTGTCTTCTCTGGATTTTAACCATGATTTCCCGTATTCCTGCAGACGGGTATTCTGCAGCCGTATTTCACGGCGCTGCACCACATTTTTTACCGTCTTTCCAATCGTCTCATAGCTGGCGGGCAGCAGCAGATAATCCTGACAGTTAAGCGTGATGGCCTCTTTGGCGTAAGCAAATTCCGCATGGCAGGTGAGCAGGATGCAGTCGATATCATAATTGTTTTCGCGAATCCAGCGAATCAGGGTAATACCGTATTCGCCGGGCATTTCAATGTCGCACAGGAGAATGTCTATGGTATGGCGGGCAATTATTTCCTGTCCTTCGGCCACATTGTAGGCGATAAAGACCTTATCAATTTTGTAAAAAGCCCAGTCGATTTCATCCTTCATAGCGTTTACTGTAATTTCAGCATCATTTACCATCAAAAGATTCATTATCCGTATCCTCCTCCAGATTATAAGGAAATGTGATTGTAAATATGGTTCCTTCATTTATCGCAGAGTCCACATGAATAGAGCCCTGTTGATTGTAAAAATATTTAATGCGTGTAATGGAATTGCGAAGCCCCACATGAAAACCGCGGCTGTAATCTTCATAATTTCCGGCGTTAATAATTTCCACGTCTTTATCGGACATCCCCTGCCCGTCGTCGGCAATCTGAAAAGTGACTGTCCCGTTATCGTAAAATCCGTTGAACATAATATGAACCACCTGACCATGTACAAGAGCGTGACTCAAGATGTTTTCAAAAAAGTTATGCAGCAAAAGCGGCGGAATACGGACCAGATTAATCTCCGGGTCAAGCTCATATTGAAAGGTAAAAGCATCGGGATGCTGGAAGCGTGAAACCTTAAGATATTGCAGGATTAATTCCCATTCCTTGGAAAAAAGCTCCAGCTCCTTATTATATTGAAACAGGTAGCGAAAATATTGGGAAAGATACAAAATCATTTCCTGCGCCGGCTGTGTCTTTTTTGTCTGAATCATACTATATAAAAGATTAAAGGTGTTCAGCAGAAAATGGGGACGGATTTGCAGCTGCAGGTTATCCAGCAGCATCTGCTTGCGGGCAAGCTCGTTGCTGATTTTTTCCAGACGCAGGTTTTGCAGACTTTCCGCCATGCTGTTAAAGGAAGCATAGGCCTGTTCAAATTCCGCAGAGTCTGAGCCTTGCGTGATTCTGTAATTTTCCTCGCCTGACTGTAATTGCCGGTGGGCGGTATTTAATCTGGCCAGCGGGGCAATTACCCAACTTCGTATATAGCGGTAGAGGAGAGGAACGAGTATGATATACAAAATGATAATTCCAATCAGAAACCATCGCCAGCCGGAAATGCTGCTGACCAGAATGGAAGAATCAAAAATCAGGTTTAAATACAGACCGGCGCGGCTGCATTTTACGGAAATGATAATGGCCCGTCTGTCGTTTATATAAGAGGCAGTGGGGGAAGGGACTTCTTCCGTAAAGGAAATAGCCTTAATCGGATAATTCAGATATTCATAAATGTCCGATACCGCATTTTCCAATTGGATGAAAGCGCCGTAATACAGGGAACCGTTGGCGGAGATTTTGGTAAGATAAGGCGTTCCGTCAATGGTGGCAAGATGCCAGGAGGCATGGGAAAGCTGGTCTTTATCAAAGTAATTGTTGGAGTATAAAAAATCGTCAAAGGAAGAACTGTTATGGGGAATAACCAGCAAATCGCCCAGACTATCCTGATAGAAATAAAAATAATCCGCCATAGGGGAAAGGGTCTGTTTGTTTCGGATAGTTTTAGTGAGGCCTGTTTTTGACAACTGGTAGGACAGGTCGTTTTGTCCGTCAATCAGAGTCAGGAAATCGGAATCACGTTCGTTCAGCTCATAGAGAGTCGAATTCGTATTGTATATTATCTGGTCGATGTTGTCGGTATAGGTACGGATGGTCGAACGGACAGAATTAATAATGGAGGTTCTTGCATCCCTTATCATGACGGTTGAAACAATTAAGGACACGATATTTAAAGGGATTACCAGTATAATAAGCAGCATCAGTATTTTAAAAGTCAGTGTGGTTGTATTCTTCTTCATGGAAAGACCTCGCGGCTTTTTGAGTTCATTATATAATATCAGTCTGGAAAATCAATAAAAGCAGGAGAAGGAAGTTTGGTTAAGAAAGGCGGAAGTTTGAAATGTAAATGGACTTGCGGCAAAAGAAGCGATATAAAAAGGAAACGGCATCTGCCGGGGAGCGTACCCGGGCGGATGCAAAAGCGAAACAAGGAGGAATGATTATGTGGGCGGAAGAAAAATTGAGCCAGTTAACTCTGGAGGAAAAAATCCGAATGCTCAGCGGAAAGGACTGGTGGCAGACGGTGGATTATACGGAAAAAGGAATCCCGTCGATTACTTTGGCAGACGGTCCCTGCGGGCTGCGTAAGCAGGAAGGAGAGGGAGACCATCTGGGAATCAACGACAGCATACCGGCAACGGCGACGGTATCGGGGGGCTGTCTGGCAGCTACATGGAATCCTGAATGCGCCAGAAAAAACGGGCAGATTCTGGGAGAGGAGGCAGCGAACGCCGGAGTGGATGTTTTGCTTGCCCCGGCCTTAAATCTGGTTCGTTCGCCGCTTTGCGGAAGAAATTTCGAGTATTTTTCGGAAGACCCTTATCTGACCGGCGAAATAGCGGCGGCTTATGCAAAGGGGGTGCAGGAGGCAGGCGTAGGGTGCTGCCTGAAACATTTTGCCGGAAACAATCAGGAAACGGAGAGGGAATATATCAATGCGGTTATTGATGAAAGGACGCTGAGGGAGCTTTATCTGCCGGGATTTGAGACGGCTGTAAAAGAAGCGGACCCCATGTCGGTAATGACGGCGCTGAACCAGATTAACGGGGAGTACGGCGCGGAGCATAAACATCTCCTGTCGGATATCCTGCGGGAGGAATGGGGATTTCAGGGATTCACCGTATCGGACTGGTTTGGCATTGTACATCCGGCTAAGGCAGTGGAGGCAGGGATGGATTTGGATATGCCTTATTCCGGTGGGGTAGGAGCAGAAAAAATCAGGAAGGCTGTTGAAGACGGCTCTCTGTCGGAGGAGGCGGTGGACAAATGCTGTCTGCGCCTTTTGCGTGCGGTTGAGAGAAGTCAGGAAATGAAGAAGCTGCGGACAGTTAAATCCAGAGAAGAGCTGCACAGAGAACACCATAAGATGGTAAGGGAAATTGCAAGAGAAGGGATGGTGTTGCTGAAAAATGATGACGGCATTCTGCCGGTTAAAGGCGGCGAGAGTCTGGCGGTGATAGGAGAATACGCAAAGGAGCCGCGCTATACTCTCGAAGGAAGCGCAAGGGTCATCAAAACAGATTTGGATATTCCTTATGATTTTCTGGAAAAACAGGCGGCGAATGCCGGATGCGGGATTTGCTACGCGCAGGGGTATGCGGAGGAGGGGAACCTTCCGTCAGAAGAAGGGCGCAAGAAAGGGGAAAGCAGTCCGGAAGAAGATACGGAAGAAGTGCGCCGCAGGCTGGAAGAAGAAGCGCTGCAGGCGGCAAAGAACAGCAGTATCGTGTTGTTCTTCCTCGGGCAGCCTGCCGGGGTGGAGATGGAAGGGCACGACAGAAAATCTATCTCCCTTCCAAAGGAACAGGAAGAATTGCTTGAAAAGGTCTGTGAAGTGAACCCCAACGTGGTGGTGATTCTGTCAAACGCCTCCGCCGTGGCAATGCCGTGGATTGACCAGGTGAAAGGAGTCTTAGAGTGCTTTATGGCGGGACAGGGGATGGGCTGCGCGCTGGCTGAAATCCTTTTTGGAATTGTGAATCCGTCAGGGAAGCTGCCGGTATCCTTCACAAAACGTCTGGAAGATACTTCCGCTTATTTCCATTTTCCGGGGAGCAAAAAAGAAGTGGTATATGGAGAGGGTGTGTTTGTAGGATATCGGTATTATGATAAAAAGATGACGGATTTGCTTTTCCCTTTCGGGTACGGATTGAGCTATACCCGGTTTTCCTATTCGGATATGAAGCCGGAGAGGGAAGTGTTCGGAGAGGGGGAGGATGAAATTTCCCTGTCCCTTAAGGTGAAAAATGTAGGCGAAAGAGCGGGGGCGGAGGTTGTCCAGCTTTATGTGGGAATGTTTGACTACATCGAAAAACGCCCGGAAAAGGAACTGAAAAGATTCTGTAAGGTATTTCTGGAAGCAGGGGAAGAAAAGACGGTAACCTTTACTTTGAACAAAAGGGATTTTGCATTTTATTATGCGGAAAAGGCGGAATGGTTTGTGCCGGACGGAACCTACTATCTGAAGGCGGGCGCGTCCTGTCAGGATATCCGTCTGGAAAAGGCGATTACGGTTTACGGAAAGAAGAGGCATAGAAAACCGGTGTCCGGCTGGTCTACCCTGGGGGAGTTGCGGGAGACGGAAGCGGGGGAAAAGGTTTTTTGGAAAATCATGGAGTATCTGGAGCCTTATATCCCGAAGGAGGGAGAAGAAAGCGACAGTATTTTTAAGAGGATGCTTTCAAGGGATAAAATAAATCAGATGTTTCTGAGGCGCGTTATTCTGGTGACAAACGGAAGGGTGGACAACGACATGCTTCTTTCATGGGTTGAGGAGGCAAACGCCGACAGATAAACAGGTTTGTTTTTCAAACCTTAAGGTTCGAAAAGTGAATCGTTTTTTGACAGGCATTTTGTTAAGATTTGAAAATAGAAAATGCTTATTTGCGGCTTAATAAAGGAGGATATGATGAAAAGAAAAGTACTTGCGGTATTACTGACAATGGCAATGACAGCGGCTGCGCTTACAGGCTGCGGCGGCGGGACGGAGAGTGGCAGCTCCGGAAACGGGGATACTTCCGGCGGCGAAGCTCAGAGCACAGAAGCAGGCGGGGGTTCGGCAGAAGCTTCGTCCGTTTTAAAGGATGGGAAGGACAACGTGATAACCATTGTGTTCCCCGGAAACAGTTCGGCTCCGGGAAGCCTTGAAGCGGTGGAGAATGCGCTGACAGAGCTCGCCAGGGAAACGGTGGACTGTACCATTGATTTAAATATTCTGGAGTGGGGCGTCTACTCGGAACAGACAAATCTGATGCTCTCCAGCGGGGAGGATGTAGACATCCTTTTTAACATGGGAACGGTACAGAGCTCTGCAAACAGCGGGCAGATTCTGAACATTGCGGATATGGCTCCTGTCTATGCGCCTGAGACTATGGAAATGCTGGGACAGTATATCAAAGCCTGCTATGTGGGAGATAACCTGTATGGATTTCCCAGTGTCCGTCAATTTGCCACAGGGGCAGGGCTGGTATGCCGTACAGATATTCTGGAAGAGCTTGGTGTGGACGCATCTTCCATTAAGACATGGGAAGATGTGGATGTGCTTCTGGCACAGGTAAAGGAAACGCATCCGGAGCTGGATGTACTGGTGCCTGCCGACCTTGGCGCAGGTATGATGAGAAGTGCAATTTTCGGTACTTTTGATATATTACAGAGCAATATGGCAGGCGTTTATGCCGATGGAAGAGACGGGCTTACTGCCGACAGCATCTATGCCTCTGATGAGTTTATGGAGATTGCGAAAATGGCTTATGACTGGAATCAGAAAGGTTATTTTATTGCGGATTCCATCACGCTTACAGATACCAGACAGACATTTTTAAGGGCCGGAAGCTGTTTCGGCTATGTGGGTCAGGTGCATCCGGGAACAAAGACGCAGGAGAGTATTAATGCAGGCTGTGATGTGACGGTTATTCCGATTACCGACTGTGTAACAGGAACAAATAATGTTGCGGGAGTTCAGTATACAATTCCCACCGGCTCTGACGCCCCGGAGAAAGCGCTGGCGGTTTTAAACATGATTTATACAAATCCTGCCGCACAAAATCTCCTTCACTATGGAATTGAAGGCACTGACTATATAGAGGTGCGTGACGGTGTTGCCGGATATCCGGAAGGCATTGACAACACAACGGTAGGTTGGAGCAATGAGACATGGCTTACAGGAAATGCGCTTATTGGACTTGCATGGGAAACAGACCCTGATGATATCTGGGAACAGTATACGGAGTATAATAACAACGCAGTAGTTTCACCGGCATATGGTTTTACCTTTGACTCTGCAAATGTAAAGACGGAGATTACGGCGGTACAGAACGTGCTGGATAAATACACGGCTACAATTTACTCGGGAATGGCTGACCCGGAGGAAGCTGTGGCGCAGTTTAACAGCGAGCTGGAAGCAGCGGGAATGCCGCGCATTGTTGAGGAGATGCAGGCACAGTTAGACGTATGGAGCGCGCAGTAAATCAGAAAAATATCGGGAACCGTCCGGACAATCTGATTTGAGGCGGTTCCTTGTGGAAAGGAGATTTCAGGAGGGGTTTGCATGAAAACAAAAATTAAGAAATGTATACCGATTTATGTGATGCTGCTTCCCGGATTTTTGTATCTTCTGATAAATAATTATCTGCCCATGGGCGGACTGGTGATGGCGTTTAAGAACGTCAACTGGCAGAAGGGAATCTGGGGCAGCGACTGGGCGGGGCTGAAAAATTTTGAATATCTTTTTAAAACCCCGGACGCTTTTAACATTACGAGAAATACAGTTTGTTATAATATCGCATTTATTATTGTCAATCTGGTGGTCGCGCTGCTGTTTGCCATTCTGCTCAGCGAAATCAAAAACAAGCTGGCTGTCAAGTGCTATCAGACAGTGATTATGCTTCCCTTTATGATTTCCATGGTAATTGTCAGCTATCTGGCCTACGCTTTTCTGGCTGGAGACACCGGACTGTTTAACGGACTTCGAAGAAACATGGGGCTTAATGAGATTTCATGGTATACGGAACCGAAATACTGGCCGTTTATACTGGTAATTATTCATTGCTGGAAGAGTGTGGGATATGGAACGGTTGTGTATCTGTCCTCCATTCTCGGAATCGACCAGGAGCTCTATGAAGCGGCGGCAGTGGACGGCATCAAGGAGCTGCAGAAAATACGCTATATTACGCTGCCGCTGATTAAACCCACCATTATTACCATGATGCTTTTAAACGTTGGAAGAATCTTTTATTCAGATTTCGGCCTGTTTTATCAGGTGCCCATGAGCTCCGGCGCGTTGATTGACGCTACCAGCACCATCGATACCTATGTGTACCGCGGGCTGATTACGCTGGGGGACGTGGGAATGAGCTCGGCGGCAGGCTTCTATCAGTCAATTGTAGGCTTTATCCTGATTTTAGTGGCAAACTGGATTACCAACAAATACAGTGCGGAAAATGCACTGTTCTAAGGAGGGAGATAAATGAGCGAGACAAATAAAAAGGTTCAGGTCATTGCCAATATCATTATGGCGGCAGCGACTATCCTGATTCTTATTCCTTTTATCCTGCTGTTTATTTCTTCTTTTACGGACAGTACGGAAATTGCGCTGAACGGGTATTCTTTCTTCCCGAAAAAGTGGAGCATGGAAGCCTACGCATATATATGGAAAGAAAAGTCGCAGATTTTCAGAGCCTATTTTATCACAATTATTGTGACGGCTGTAGGCACTACCGCAAGCCTTCTGATTACCATGATGTACGCCTACGCCCTGTCAAAGGATTATTTTCCGGGGAAAAAATTCTTCAGTATGTTTTTGCTGTTTACCATGCTGTTTAACGGAGGACTGGTTCCTACCTATACCATGTATACAAGGTATTTCCATATTAAAAATACCATATGGGCGCTGCTTATACCGTCGCTCCTCATGGGAGCCATGAATGTGATTCTGGTAAGAAGCTATATCCAGAATAATGTCCCGGCGTCCCTGACCGAGGCGGCTTACATAGACGGGGCAAACGAGTACAAGATTTTTGCGCAGATTATTATGCCCCTGTCAAAGCCCATCGCAGTGGTTATCGGAATGTTTATCGGCGTGGGCTACTGGAACGACTGGACCAACGGCCTGTATTACGTGACGGACAATAAGCTGTACAGTATCCAGCAGCTATTAAATAATATGCTGAAAAACATAGAATTTCTGTCGTCAAATTCCGCCGCGTCGGCATCCGCCGCAGGAGCGGTGGAAATACCAAAGTCTACGGTGAGGATGGCAATTGCTGTAGTCGGTATTTTGCCGATACTGATTATTTATCCTTATGTGCAGAAATTTTTTGTAAAAGGAATAGCGCTGGGAGCGGTGAAAGGGTAAGGGCGTTCCGAAGAGATATCGTGAAAAGAAATGAAAGAGCAGTAAATTACCGGGAGGGGTTTGCTGCTCTTTGCATTTTAGCGAAAAAATTGCAAAGATTCCTGTCAAACAGGATATACTAAACATATAATGGCGTTAGAAAATTTGACAATATTGTTGAAATGAACAGGAGTGTGTGTTAAAATAGTTAACACATTTGCTGGCAACGAGGAGGACTGTCATGAAAGAGTTCAACGTAAAGAAATTTTGTGAAGATTTAATTACTCTGCGGGGAAAAGAATCTCAGGTTACATTTGCAGAAAAACTTGATATTAAGCGTCCTACATTATCATTATTGGAAAATGGTAAACAGATGCCTACGATTGATATCCTTAGCCGTATCTGCAGTCTGACAGGTAAGAGTACAGATGAGTATTTCGTTGATTCGACAACGGATGCTTTGATATATCTGATGGGAAGTTTAAATGCTTCTGATAAGACAAAGATAGAGGAAATGGCTGAACGTATTGCAATTAAAGAGAAATATGAATTACTGGCAAGGAGAGGCAGCTATGTCGTCAATTGATTATAATGAATTGTTTGAGCAGTACTATCAAAAGAAATATGACTTTAATACGGCATCTTTATCAATAAATGAGATTGCTGAAATTAAAAAACTTGTCAGAGAAAAAAGGGTGGACTATGCACAGGCACCTATGGGAACAGGAGTGTTTAGCTGGATTCTGAAACAAAACGACAACATCAGATTTGAAATGGTGTCATTTGACTCTGATAGAATTGACGGAATGCTGTATATTCCTTCAACAGGGAAGGAACGTGCTTATATTATCCTCAATAGTAATAAGCCGTTAGCCAACCAGATATTTGCTGCAGCACATGAATTCTATCATTATATTAAAGACTATCAGGCATTTAAAGAAACTCCATATATCTGTGATTTTGGTATGCTGAAGGACGTTAATGAAAAGAAAGCCTGCCGGTTTGCGGCAGAAATCTTATTGCCTGAAGAAGCATTATTACATGAGATACAGGATTATTGTCGTGTTATGATGATTGCCGACATGAAAAGAATGGATTTTAATCAATTTGCAACTCTGATTATTTTTCTGACAGTGAAATATCAGATGCCGTTAAAGGCGGTAATCTACAGGCTTGCAGAAGAACAATATATTAACAGTATTGATAAATATATAGAGAATTATGAATTTATCAGAAAAGTGCTTCAGGAAATAAAGATAATCGGAAAACGTGTAGATGAACTGTATAATACGGAAAACAATTATGTCCTTGTATATAGTTCAACATATCAGGATATGGAGAAAGCATTTTCTGCTGGTAATGCCTCTAAAGAAAATATTCTGGAAGATGCTGCAAAGCTGAATCTGGATATGAGCCTCATTAATGAATTTTTTTCGGCGGAGAAAGAGGCTGATGATGACGATGATGACGACGAACTGTTTTCAATTATAAATGCAAAGCGGAGGTAACTGCCTGTGATAACGCCACTTAAGAAAACCGCTTTACATGATTTACTGAACAAACCGGTTTTATTTGACGCCAATATTTTTATGGTGGGTATATCGGAACGTTTATCCGATAAGAACTGTTCATTCGAAAATTTGATTCAATTGTATATCAGACCATTATTCGAAAGCTTTACAGACATCTATATTCATGAGGAAGTATACAAAGAGCTTGACAATGATGCCAGAGCTTTTACAGATACTTATAAAGGAAAAAATGTAACTATTGTTAATGAGGGCGGTTTGTATGGTAAAGACCCTCAGTATACTACTATATTTAACAATATTTGTAACCATGAGCTGATAAAGTATAGGCGCGGCAGTTCAAAGGACCGGGGCGAGGTATATAGTTTGGCGTATGCGGCGTATCATAATATGAATTATTTTTGCTCAAAAGAAATTATGGTTGATATTGTTGCGGGAGAGCTGAGAGAGCTTAAGGATGTAGAGATAATCACTTTTGACATTATATTGCTTCAGGCATATGTATTTTATGCCCGGCAGAATGACAACTCGAACAGTAAAGGCCTGAAATCGATTTATAAGAAATATTGCGCTGATGTTATCAAAAGACATAGACTGCCGCCAACATTGGGTGATTACATTAAAGCGTCACAGGATTATCTGTAAAATTGCGGTTTCAGGAACGATTGACTACCCTCTCATAAAATGCTATGATGTAACGGTTAAGTCAAACAATTCAGACGGTATCAATAAAGGAGAAAATAATGTCAGTTAAATTTCATAATTTTGGAGGCGTCCTTGGCTGGAATCTGCAGAAAAGATTCCCAAAGCTTTCCTCCGAGAGCTATTTAAAGCTTCAATTTCTTTCCAGAAATAAACTGCAAAAACGGTATATTGAGCATTTTTTTAATGAGAAAGAGCCGCCTATGCCTCTGGTGGTAAATCTGGAAACGATTAACCGGTGCAACAGCACCTGCTCCTTCTGCACGGCAAATAAGAACGCGGAAAAGCGCCCCTATAAACGGATGGACGAAAAGCTGTTTTACAGCATCATTGACCAGCTTCGTGACTGGGGGTACAAGGGGCATCTGACCCTGTACGGGAACAACGAGCCTTTTCTGGATACCCGGATTGTGGAGTTTCACAAGTACTGCCGGGAGCAGCTTCCCGACTGCTTTATTTTTCTTTCCACCAACGGGCTTACCCTTACCGTGGACAAGGTGAAGGAAATCATCCCTTATGTAAATCAGCTGATTATCAATAATTATTGCCGGGATATGAAGCTACACGACAATGTTAAGGTGATTTATGATTACGCCATGGCTCATCAGGATGAATTTGCAGACGTGGAGCTTTTATTCCAGATGCGTTATATGGACGCGGTGCTGACCAACCGGGCGGGCAGCGCGCCGAATAAGCAGAATACCCAGAAGGTGATTAAGGAAACCTGTCTGATGCCTTACACGGACATGTTTATTTTCCCTGACGGAAGAATGGGAATCTGCTGCTGCGATAATTTTGAAACTTCCACGCTGGCGGATTTGAATGTTACGCCTTTGAAGGAAGCATGGAACAGTAAGTCTTACCGGGAGCTGCGTCAGGCGGTCAGGAACAGCCGGGGGGACTACGGTTTCTGCAAGTACTGCGATTTTATAGATGCCGGGCTTCGTATGGACGTGGTGGACGATACTTTGCGGAATAAAGCGGCTAATCATGGCGCGAGGCAGTCGCTTTTCAGAAAATAAAAAGATTGTGATGATACCGCAAAGGCAGGGAAAGTTACCTGACGACTGCGGTATTATTTCTGTAAGCAACGAGCCGGCCGGTATGCTTACATGCACATTTGCTGACTTGGGAAGGGGAGGATTTTACAATGAAAAAGGGATGTTTTCCGGTGTTTTTGCTTATGGCAGGAATGATGATGTCCTGCGGGAAAAAGGAGGATATTATAGTCGAGGAACCGAAGGTATATGCAATCGATTCCGGGGAAACCGGGGAGGGAGAAAATACTGCCGACGGGGCCGAGATACCGATACCGGAGGGCGGCGATATGTCTGGGACTTCCGGGACGGATAACGGAAATGGCGCCGACGAAAAAGCAGGTAACGGAAATGAAGCTTCCGAAGAAAACAGTGTTTCCGGTCAGAGTGATGAAAACGCCTCCGGCAAAAAAGCGGGAGAACTTTCTGGTTATCAGGCGGCATATGAAGCGCTGAGCATTCAGTGCGAGGCGGAGGACGGGACGGATTTGACCTACAATCTTATCGATGTGGACGGCAGCGGCGTACCGGAGCTGGCGGCAGTAAGGAATGGCTATTATGTAAGCCTTTATACATGGGATGCCGGAAACACGTATACGCTGATGGACCACTGGGGGTACGGCGCTATGGGAAACGCCGGGTATGAATATTGTCCGGGGAAGAACAGTCTCAGGAATTACAACACGGACTATGCCGGAGCAATTCTTTATACCACCTATATGAAGGTCGGCAGTCAGCACACAATTGATACTGTGGCGGAAATTGTCACCTATAACTTTGACAACATCAACGGAAACGGAAAACCGGATGAGGAAGAAGAGGGCTCTATGGGCTTTTATTCCACAAGCTATATTAACGGCACAGAGGCCACAGGTGAGGAGTGCGCCGCTTTAAATGCCGGAGAATACGAGTTTATACAGGGAGTGATGAGCGGGGAGGAGCTCAGAGCAAAATTAAAAGAGATTCAGTAAAGCAACGGGCAGCGCGCTTTGCGGGCTGTCCGCTGCCGTTAAAGGGCTGCTGCTCCGGCAGACTTATCCGTTTTTGCAGCAGCCTTTTTTACAATAAGATGCTCAGTCAATTTCCGCTTCGTTTTTCGCGGTTTCTTCATGATATTCCTGCTCTGTGTTGACGTTCCAGATATTGGACTTGTCCTTTTTGCCGGATAAAATATTCTTGACGGTTTCAAAGGAAGTCACCATGGAATGGTCGATATTATTGTAACGGTGCTGGCCGTTGCGTCCCACGCAGTAGAGATTTTCAATGGAGCTTAACCAGGAAACCAGTTTGTCAATTTCATCGTAGGTGTCAAAGTAAGCCGGATATGCCTTTTTTACCTTTTCCATATGGGTGTCAAGCACAACGTCGGGGCTGTCGATGAGACCCAGCTTTATCATTTCCTCCACACCGATTCTGGAAAATTCATCTTCCGTCATGTTCCAGAACTCGTCCCCTTCGTTGACGAAATATTCCAGTCCAATCCAGACGGTGTTTTCCAAATCCTTAATCATATAAGGGGACCAGTTGTTGTAAATCTGGAAACGTCCCAGCTTTACCTTGCGGTCCTGAACATATACCCAGCAGTCGGGAACAATGTTGCCGACGGTCTTCATATCCGTCTTGTTTTCAAGGTTGATTTTCGGAACGAGAACGCCCAGAGTCATGTAATCCCGGTAGGGAAGCCCGGCGGCAATTCTGGCAGGCTCCGGGGGAACGTCGTTCATACCGGCCACCAAATCCTTTACAGGCATGGAGGAAATGAAGTAATCGCCCTCCACGGTAAATTCCTGTCCGTCCTTCTCGTAGGTCAGGGAGGTGAGGACATTGTTTTCGTCTCTGTGGAATTTCGTTACCCTGGCGTTTTTGATGATGGTGCCGCCAAGCTTTTCCACCTCGCCGGCAGTCACGTCCCAGAGCTGGCCGGGACCAAGCTTGGGATATTTGAATTCTTCAATCAGGGAGGTTTCCACCTTGCGGTTTTTCTTTTTCAGCTTTTTCTCAATCACATCCTTAAGAATGGCCATAATGGACATTCCCTTGGTGCGCTGCGCTCCCCAGGATGGGTCGATTTCCCTTGGGTGGCGTCCCCACAGGTTTTCCGTATAGTACTCAAAAAACATGGAGTAGAGCTTGCGCCCGAAGCGGTTGATATAAAAATTCTCAAGGCTGTCCACCGGACGTTTATGGAGCAGGGCGGCAAGATAACTGAAGCCTACCTGCATGGTGGTGACAAAGCCGAAATTTTTAAAAGTCTCGAGTTTTAAGGAAATCGGATAATCGTAAAACTTGGAGTCAAAGTAAATACGGGATACCCGGTGTCTTGTAAGCATAACCCGGTCTTCCTTTTCCGGGTCGGGTCCTCCTTTTGAAAGGGGCATGGGACGGTTTAAAATGATATCGTCATAGGTAGGAGCCCCCTGCATGGGAAGCATTTTGTCCCACCATGCGTTGACCTCGGGTATTTTGGAAAAGAAGCGGTGTCCGCCCATATCCATACGGTTTCCTTTATAATTTACGGTTTTGGAAATACCGCCGAAACATTCGCTTTCTTCAAATACGGTGACCTCAATGTCCTTTGATTTCGTTAAGAGCTCGTAAGCGGCGGTAAGACCCGCGGGACCTGCGCCTATGACAAGTGCTTTTTTCATGCCGTCATATCTACCTTTCGTGTGTGAGAATACTGATAATTCACTATTGTAGCATACATTAAAAATTGTGTCCACTTATGGGAAAAATAAAAAAATAAAAGAAAATACTTCTTTCCGGCAGGAATTATCTTACCGGAAAGAAGTATTTTATAAATACGAAAATGATTTAATGATTTTCAGAGGAAGTAAGTTCGCCATTGACATAGGTATCCGTACGTGTGGGAACGCTGACTTTATTTTCTTCGTCCCATTGATATACGGTTTCCGTATAAGAATTTGTATTCTTATCATAATCGGAAACGCTTGAATATTCAAACAGGTGATTATTATCATCATAATACTCAACCCGAAGCAGAGTTGACTCGTCATCTGTGTAGATGGAAGTGGTATGATGATAATTTGTACTGTCGCTTGCAGAAGAAGCATTACTGCCGGTATCTGCTGCGGGAGCCGGTGCCGGACCGCTCTGATTATTGCTGTCTGCGGAAGGGCTTACATAATCATTTCCGGCAGCGCTGTCATTGGAACCGGCAAAAGCAGAGACGGTATTGCCGGTGTCTGCCGCTGTGGCGTTCGCTTCATAGCTGTCAGCCGATGTATTGACGCCGGAAACGGGTGTCACGGTATTTGCCCTTCTGGCAGGTATCCGGTAGCTGCCGTTTTGAGCTGCGGAGGAAATATCTGCGAAGCCGTTTGCCGTTCCTATTGTACGGTTTTCTGTAACTCCAAAGTTCACATAATGCTCGACAATTGCAGAAATATCATCGCCAAAGGATTCCCTGACGTCGCTGTAGGCATTTGCATATGCCAACGGGTCAAAAAGAACTCCCTTTGTTCTGCCTTCGTAGATTCCCGTATTCAGATAATGTGCAATGTAAGCATCCGTATTGTCCCCAAAGGCTTCCGCCAAATCCTTGTAGGATGCCTTGTAGGCATCTACGTCGATAATGAGGCTTTCCTTTCCGCTTTCTTTTAAGGATTTGATGTAATCGGCGGATACTGTTTCTGCAGCGGAGACGTTCATCGATGAACAGACAAGCAACGTCATTGCTGCGCCGGTAATAAATATTTTTTTGAAATGCATAGGTTCTCCTTTCGGTTTTTTATTATGTTATGCTATTATATATGGAACAGATTTGTTTTGTCAATCGTTATGTAAAAATGATACAGAAATATTTTATATGCTGATATAAAACGGAAAATAAAAGAAAATATGGTATATACATTAAAATTAGTGTAAAATAAAGAAGTAAAAGCTATGGAAACGGGGGATAACGGATGAAAAAGAAAGAAATACAGGCGGCCTTTTATCTTTTGCTGGCAGGCTTTCTTCTTATGCTTTTCGCCACCCGCTCATCCTTTTTGTATCCCTGTAACGACTGGAATGACGCCAACAGCTATTTTTCCATGGGGAAGGCGCTTTTCAACGGGAAAATGCCCTACAGGGACGTGTTTGACCAGAAAGGGCCGTATCTTTATTTTCTGTACGGTCTGGCGTATCTTGTTTCCCACACCACCTTTGCCGGAGTGTATATTCTCGAGGGAATATGGGCGTTTCTGGATTTGCTGGGGATTTATTATATCATGCGGCTTTATCTGAAAAGGAATACGGCGCTTTTCTTAAGTCCGGCAGCCCTTGCCGTGATTGTCAGCTCCAAAAGCTTTTACTGGGGAGGCAGCGCGGAGGAAATCTGTTTCCCTTTTCTGGTATGGGGACTGTATCTTTCCATAGAATATTTCAAAAACGGCTATCCGGGCAAGGCGGTGAGGTTTAAGGTTCTGTTTGCCGGAGGGCTTTTGGCGGGTATGGTCGCCAATATCAAATTTACGGTGCTTGGCTTTTTCTTTGCGTGGATGATGTGCATGGCCTTTTCCTTTCTGGCGAGGAAGGATTTTTTCGGCGCGGTAAAGGGCTGCCTGGTTTTCCTTGGAGGAATGGCGGTTCCTTTTGTGCCGTGGCTTGTTTATTTCGGGTGGAATCACGGGCTGTATGAGTGGTATTGGGGCTATGTCTATATCAATGTGTTTATTTACAGCGATTTAAACGGGGAGGGGCCCGGGCTGTATGAGAGGATTTATACGTTAAGCAAGCTGCTTTACTGGGTTATCAGGGACAACCTGATTTATTTTGCGTTTCTGATACCGGGGGTGCTCTGGTTTATCTGTACAGGAAAGAAAAGGCGGCTGGAACGCTTTAATCTGGCGGCGCTTTGCTTTTTCCTGTTTTTGGGTATTTACGTGGGAGGCTCGTCCCTCCCTTATTATGCGCTGCCTTTGGCGGTGTTTACGGTGTTCGGTTTTGTGCTTGCGGGACGTATGGCGGAGTTTTTTGGGGGAAAACTCTTTACAGGAGCGGACGCTGCAAAACGGCATTCCGGGGAGGCAGCCCCAGGAGAAGAAACGTCCGGGGGAAAAGCGTGTTTTCGAAAAAGGATGCGGACTTTTGCAGCGGCGGCGCTTGCGCTTGCAGCCGGCGCGGGCATTATCTGGACAGGCTCCATGAACATTCCCCACATGAGCGAGAAAAAGGAAGACATATTTTTATATAAATTCAGGGAAATTGTGGAGCAGGAGGAAAACCCCACGCTGCTTAATATCGGGTGTCTGGACGCCGGGCTTTATACGGTGTGCGATATTGTGCCCACCTGCCGGTGGTTCCAGACCCAGACCCTTGCCATTGACGACGTGTTAAAGGAGCAGGAGCGTTACATCAGGGAAGGGCGGACGGATTTTGTGATTGCAAGGGACGATTACCCCGATGTGATTTGGGAAAAGTACGAGCTTGTGGCCCAGGAGCCATGGTATCAGGGCGAGCTTGCGTTTACCTATTATCTTTTCAAAAAGATGTAGGAGGAGGCGGACGGGCAATACTTCGGGCGGCCGTCCCTGGTGAAAGTGGCGCGTGATATATTCGGAAAGGGAAAGAATTAAGATGATTGTATACAGGATATTCAGTTTCATATTGTGGCTTCTGGCAGTACCGTTTTGTATGGGGCTTCTTTTCCTGCCGCTTTTAAAAAAGAGCCAGAGAACGCCGGGGGTGGCGCTGATTGCCGGTTACATTTTACAGTTTTTTATTCTGGAGCTTGTGGGAATCCCGGTGGTGCTCTTTGTAGTGTATAACGGATTTTCCACCTTCATCAAATGTTATACGCCGGCGCTGGTGCTGTGCGCCCTTTCGGGAATCTGGGTGACTTATTTAAAAGGGAAAAAGGGGTACGAACTGAATTTCCGGGGATTTTCCCGGCTTAAGGAGTACTCTCTGGAGGGGAAAATTATGCTGGTGCTGTTCCTTGGCGTGGTCGGCTTCCAGCTTTATATGTCTTTTACCAGAGCGTCCTTTGACGGGGACGACGCCTATTACGGGGTGCAGGCGGTGATTGCCCAGCAGATGGACACCCTTTATCGAATCAATCCCTATACGGGGCGCAGCTCGCCCCTTGACGTGCGTCATGCCCTGGCGCTTTTTTCCGTGTGGGAGGCTTATGTGGGCAGTATGAGCGGCGTACATGCAACTATCATGGCGCACAGTGTGGTTCCCCTTGTGCTGATTCCCGTCACCTACGTTTTGTATTACCAGACGGGAAGAATCCTTTTCAGAAAGAAAAAGGAGCTTCTTCCCATGTTCATGGTGCTGATGGCGCTTTGGCAGATGTTCGGGGCTGTTTCCATCTACACGCCGGAGACCTTTTTTCTGACAAGGACCTGGCAGGGGAAGTCCTTTGCGGGGAATTTTGTCATACCGGCGGTGCTGTGGCTGTTCCTTAGCCTGTTCGGGCAAAAGAGCGAGGGCACGCAGGTACAGCTGCTCAAAGAGGGATGGAAAATTGTGGAAAGCGGCAAAAGCATTGCGGGCTACAGGGAAGAAGTGTCGAAGGAGCCGGAGGGACAGAGGGGGCTCTGGATTTTGCTTGCGCTCCTTAATCTGGCGGGAGGCGCCAGCAGCTCTCTGGCGATTTTGCTCAGCTGCCTGATGACGGCAGGATTCGGGCTTTTGTTTGCCTTAAAAGAAAAGAAATTCAGCGTACTGGTGAAAGCGGGGCTGGCGTGTATACCCGGAGGAGTTTATGTGGTACTTTACGCGGCGGTTACCCACGGACTGCTTGCGCTGTAACCTTTGCGGCGCGGTTTTCTGACGTTCTGGCGGAGCCTATGGCATGCAGGGAGTATTGTGGGGGCTGCGCGGGGGGGATGTTTACAAATTAGCAGAAGGAATAGAGAGAGTTATGTTTGGAATTTTTATGGAAAGTCTGGTGATTTTCAAACTATATACGGGGCTTAAATATCTGCTGCTCCTGTCTTTGCTGGCATGGATATATCTTCTGGCGACGGAGAAAAACAAGGCCTTGCGGATTGTGCTGGTTTATGCGCCGGTAATCGTGACGGTTTTGTTTTTGTTCCCTTTGAGCAGGAAAGCGTTTGTGGCGCTTCTGGACGGGGAAATTTATTACCGGGTCCTGTGGACGATTCCTATGGGAATTATTTTCTGCTATGGAGCCTGCCGGTTGTTTGCCAGATACAGAATACCGGGGCTTATACTCTCCGGCGCGTTAATTGTCGTGCTTGGCAGTCTGGTTTACAAGAGCCAGTATATTACAAAGGCGGAAAATCTTTACCATATACCGGATACGGTAATTGAAATCTGCGATTTAATCGGGCCCGGCGACTCGGACGTCCGGGTTACGGCGGCCATGCCCTCTGAGCTGATACATTTTGTGCGCCAGTATGACGCCGCCATCAACATGCCTTTCGGGCGGGAAATGCTGGGGTGGAGCTATTATAACGCGGTTTATGAGGCCATGGAGGTCCCGGAAACAGTGGAAATGGAAGCCCTCCTCGAAGCCTCACGGGCGGAATACTGCCAGTATATTGTCCTGGCAGCAGGGCGGCAGACGGATATGGACCCGGCGGAGGCCGGTCTTACGCTGCTTAAGGAGATTGACGGCTACCGGGTTTATGTGGACCCCGTGACGGTGGAAACGGTAAGCGGATGGAAGGATTATTACAACGAATGAGTCTGCGGCCGGCAGGGAATAAGCCGGAAATGCGGAATTAAGAGCCGTGGCGGTGACGGCCGTGTTTTGAGGATAAGAAATCATGCTGTTTAATTCTTATGGATTTATATTTGCGTTTTTTCCTTTGGTTCTGGCCGGGCTTTTTCTGTGCCGGAGGCTGGAAGGGAAAAGGTCTCCGGCGGAATTTGAGACCGGAAAAAAGAAATTCAGGTTCGCAGAAGGAAGTCTGGAAAAGGGATATTTGCTTGCAGTATCCCTGATTTTTTATGGCTGGCGCTGCCCGGAATATCTGCCGGTTCTGGTGGGAAGCATGGCGGTGAATTACGGCCTTGGGTGGCAGATGCAGAATATGGGCTGCGGCGGAGATACACAGATGCGGAATCCGGCGGGACAGGCAGGGAATCCAAAAGCAGGTTCGGGGTGGCCGCAGTCAGAGTCCGGCCCGGACCGGGGAAAGAAAACAGACGTTCGCCGGAAGGGCTTGCTGGCCGCCGGTATTGCTTTTAACCTGGCGCTCCTTTGCTTTTTTAAGTACAGGGACACAGGCGGCTTTGTCCCTCTTGGAATCAGCTTTTTTACTTTCACCCAGATAGCCTGCCTGATGGAATGCTACCGAAGGAATCTGGGAGGGATGGGAGTCCTTTCCTATGGGGTGTATGTAAGCTTTTTCCCCAAAATGATGCAGGGGCCTATTGCTCTGCCGGGAGAGTTTTTCAGTCAGGCTGACGGAAAAAAAAGGAGCGCCGACTGGGAAGGAATTTACAGAAATCTTTTTTTATTTATTCTGGGGTTATCGAAGAAGGCGCTTCTTGCGGATACGCTCGGTAAGGCGGTTGATTTCGGTTACGGGAATCTGGCGGCGTTAAATTCCGGGGACGCGCTTATTGTGATGCTCTCCTATACCCTGCAGCTTTACTTCGATTTCAGCGGGTACTGCGATATGGCTATGGGAATTGCGGGAATGATGGGCTATGAACTTCCTCTTAACTTTGATTCTCCCTATAAAGCGTCCAATATTCTGGAATTCTGGAAAAGATGGCACATAACGCTGACAGGATTTTTTACAAGATATCTGTACATTCCCCTTGGAGGAAACAGAAAGGGAAGGATGCGTACCTATTTCAACTGCCTGATTGTATTCTTCTTAAGCGGCGTCTGGCATGGCGCCGGGTGGCAGTTTATTGTCTGGGGCATGATGCACGGAGTGCTTTTTGTGCTTACAAGGGCACGACGGGATGTCGGGCAGAATGCCGGGCACGCTGCCAGAAATGAAGTACGGAGGGAGGCCGGACGGGAAACGGGGGATGGCCGGAAAAGTAACGTATCTTCTGCGGAAGCAGGGACAGCAGGGGACGATACGCCGGACGCCTGCACAGGACGGAGAGGGGTAAGAGGCTGGCTCGCCCATGCTCTCTGCGTACTTGCGACGTTTCTGTATGTAAATATTGCGTGGATTTTTTTCCGGGCGCCGTCTGTGAAGGAAGCGGTTGCTCTTATAAAAAACATAGCCGGTTTTTCCTTTGGGAGAATCAACTGGGAGCTGGCGGGATGCTTTAATCTGGATGAATTCTGGTATGTAATTAAGGTGCTGCGGATAGACAGCTGGCAGTATGCCCATTACATATTGATGGTATTGTTCCTGACAGCGGTTCTTTTGCTGGTGTTTTTTGCCAAAACCGCCGTCCGCGCTGCAAGGGAGGTAAAGCCCGGCGTGGTGTCGTCATTTATCATGGCGGTTTTGTTTGTCTGGAGCGTAATTTCGTTTTCAGGCGTGAGCACGTTTTTGTATGTGAATTTTTAAGCTTTTACAGGCTTAAATATCGTGGCAGGAAGTATAAAAGGAAACATGAAGGAAAAGAATGTGAAGCAAAAGCAACAGAATAAAAATCCCTTTAAGCGGGCGTTCATCTGGTTTGGCGTCTTTGCCGCTGCCGCCGTGGCCTTAATCGTCGCCCTTGTGGTGTATGTGGACCCTTTTTTCCACTATCACGCGCCCCTTAAGGGCTTCCCCTATCTGGTGGATAACCAGCTTTCCCAGAATCCGGGAATGGCGGCCCATATGGAATATGACAGCGTGATTTTAGGCTCCTCCATGACGGTGAATTTTCAGACCACATGGTTTAAGGAACTGATGGATTTAAATACAATTAAGTTAAGCTACAGCTCGGCCTATCCGAAGGACCAGGCCAATATTATGGAGATTATTTTTAAGAGCCATAATAATAAAGGCGAGAAAAGAATTAAAAAGGTGTTTCTGGGGGTGGACGTGCTGACCTACACCGGCGGCGTGGAGGAAACCAAGTATCCGATACCGGAATACCTGTACGACGACAATTTGATTAATGATATCGAGTATATTTTAAACAAAGACGTGATTTTGAATTACATTCTGCGTCCCATAGCCGACCCGGAGCCCACGGATTTGT
The DNA here is from genome assembly GCA_910577275.1 of uncultured Lachnospiraceae bacterium. Classification (GTDB taxonomy): domain Bacteria; phylum Bacillota; class Clostridia; order Lachnospirales; family Lachnospiraceae; genus Suilimivivens. The sequence continues at coordinate 114,878 of CAJTMW010000006.1, read as the reverse complement.
CAAACGTGTACGCAAGCTGGTGGACGGAGGAGTATTACAGCAAAGAGTGGGTGCTGCACGGTTATACCTCCCCGGAGCAGGTAAAGGAGGAGGCGCTGCCGGAGGCTTACCTGGAGGCGGCGGCAAAAAACCTCGACGTGAACATCTGCCCTTTTATCGAGGAGAATCCTGATACGGAGTTCGTCATCTTTTTCCCGCCCTACAGCATTCTGTTCTGGAACGATGTGCTGAGGGAGAACCATCTTCAGGCGACCATTGAGGAGTACCGCTATCTTGCCGACAGGCTGAATGCCTATGATAATGTGGAGGTTTATTTTTTCCCGGATATGGAGGAGGTCGTCTGCAATCTGGACAACTATGCGGATTACAGCCACTATCATCCGAAATTCAACCGCTACATGGCGGAGTGCTTTGCGGATAAAAGCCGCCTTGTGGCAAAGGAGGGGCAGCCGGGGAAGGGGATAGACGAGTATCTGTCGCATATGAAGGAGATTGCGGAAGGTTTTGATTATGAGGGACTTCTGGAGGGGAAGTAAGAAACAAACACCGACACGCTGAGAAAACCGGCTTATTGTAACAAAAAGAGGAGCCGCTTTGTTGTTGAAAGGCAGCTCCTCTTTGAATGTCCGGTTAAAGGCCGGATTTATTCCGTTTTGGTGGAATTCACCGTTCCAAGCTGATTGTTGATGATATCCGCCACTCTCTGCGCCAGAAGTTCGCGCCCGGCTTCATTGTAATGCATATAGTCGGACATGTACTGCTCGTAGTTATCTTCGTTGATGGTGCCGTAATAATTGTCAATGAAAGAAACGCCGCAGTCCAAAACGGCATCGGATTCCTTCACCAGATAGTGGTTTAAGGTGCCGTTTCCGATATCCTTCATCGTGCCGTTGTAGAGCTTGCCGTCCTCGTCCTGAAACTGGGCATAGGTGGGGGACATTACCAGTATCCTGATATGCGGCCAGGTACTCTGGATGTTCTGGAGGGTGGTGCGGATGCCGCCGGTAAAAGCGGTAACGTCGTTGGGGTTTTTCGGGTTGTCGGAGGGCGTGCCCATGTTGTAGTCGGTACTGTCGTACATGACAATGATAATATCCACCTTATCCATGTCCACGGTTTTCATGACCTCCACGGCTTCCGTATACCTGGGGTCCGGCTCGTCGCCGGCAATGGAGGCTATGGCCCTGAACTCATTGTTGCGGAAGCATTCCACCACATAAAAGAAATTAAAATGGTCTTTCGTGTATTCCGGGTTGTACATGGGATACTTACAGGCGGCGGAGGAATTGGGAAAAGCGCAGTCGTAAACAACCGCGCCGGTTTTGGAGGCGATTTGCGCGGCCAGCCCCGTGGTGTCGCGGTCGTCTGTGAAGGGATTGTTTCCCAGACATAAAATTGTGGTTACCCCGTCGTCTTCCCTTCCCTCTAAAAGCGAAGCGTCCATAGGGATAATCATGTCAAGGGTTTCAATATCAAATTCCGACGGGTCCACGTCGCTCACATCCATATCCAGGTCAGTCCCCTGATTCCATCTGTATAATCTGTATACGGCTACGACGGCAATCAGCAGAATGACTACCAGAAGTATTATATGCAGATTGACCCTCATAGAAGGCATTTTAAATTTTTTATTGTCGTCCATATAGTTCTCCTTTTTCATTTTATCCGTAGTAAAAATACATCAAATTATTTGTTATTCTACTATTGTTTGGATAAAAAATCTACTTATTCATAAAATTTTAAGTTTTTCTCTTGACTGTAAACCTTATTTATACCTTATGCTTATATAAAATGCACCGGAAGGGAGACTGTTATGACAATAAAGGAAGCTGAAAAGTTCACGGGGCTGTCCCGGTCAAATATTCGATTTTATGAAAAGGAAGGATTGATTGCACCGGCCCGGACGGAGGGGAACGGTTACAGAGACTATTCGGAAGATGATATTGAAAATATTAAAAAAATTGCCTGTTTAAGGACGCTTGGTATTTCCGTGGAGAGTATCCGCGATATCATGTCAGGAGAAATTTCCTTATATAAGGCTTTGGAGGAACAAAGTGAAAAGCTTGACAGGGAGATTAAGGCTTTTGGCAGGGCAAGGACGGTCTGTGAGAAGATGCGGAAAACGGAAAACATCAGCTTTGAAAAACTGCAGGTGGAGAGGTATGTGGGGGATTTGCAGGATTACTGGAAGGATAACGAGCCTGTATTCCGGCTGGATTCGGCAGGCTTTGTGCATATCTGGAGCAGCCTCGCCACATGGGCGGTAATTACCGCGCTCAGTCTGATAACCGGAATTTTAGCCTATGGGAAGCTGCCGCCGGAGATTCCGGTTCAGTGGAGCGGCGGCGAGGCGGTTTCCTTTGCAGACAGGAACGTGATTTTTGCTTATCCCATTGCCTGTGTAATTGTGCGTGTCTTTCTGCGGACGTTCATTTATACAAAATTAAATATCAGCAGCCCATACAGGGGGCTTATCGCCGAATACCTGACCAATTTTCTGTGCTTTGTCATATTGTCGGCGGAGGCGTTTACCATACTCTTTGTTTTTGGAGCGGTAAAAAATATCGTAATTGTCCTGTTTGCGGATGCGGCGGTGTTTATCGGGATGCTTGCGGCCGGGATTAGGAAGGCGGGGAGAGGAAAGTGAAAGAGCGAGGGAAGCCGACCCCTCGTTTTTAAAATAAAAGTATGAAAAAACGGGTAAATATGGTATATTAGTTGCATCAGGCTGCGGCAGGCAGTAAAAGAATGTAAAGGCATTTTCCGGGAAGCTGCAGGAAGGGGCAGAGGATATAATGGGATTTTATTTAAATAGTAAAAAAGCATCGCTGCTTTATCAGGATGAGTCGAAAGCCGCCTATTTTGTAGATAAAACAGATATTCTTGACGATATGGTATCGCTTGTGGAAGAAAAAGAAGGGAATAAATATATCTGTATTGCCCGCCCCCGGCGTTTTGGGAAATCCGTTATGGCAAGCATGATTGCTTCTTATTTTGGAAAAGGTCGGGACAGCAGGGCTGTTTTTGACAGACTTTCCGTAAGCAGCCGCAGTTGGTATGAGAAGCATCTTAACAAACATAATGTGATTTATATTGCTTTTAATGAAATGCCGCAGAACTGTAATTCTTACCGGCAATATATTGACCGGATTTGTCAGCGTATGGCAGAGGATTTGAAAACGGCTTACCCGGATATTCTGATTGATGAAAACGACGCAATATGGGATATTTTAAACGGCATTCTCGAGTTTGAAACAGAGGATGTGAGATTTGTTTTTGTGTTTGACGAGTGGGATTATATTTTCCATCAAAGTTTTATCACCATGGAGGATAAGGTAAATTATCTGCGCTTTCTGAGCAACCTGCTTAAAGGGCAGCCTTATGTTGAACTGGTTTATATGACGGGGATTTTGCCGATATCCAAGTATTCAAGCGGTTCCGAATTAAATATGTTTTATGAGTATACCATGGTGACGGAAAAAAGGTTTGGAGAATTTTTCGGCTTTACGGAAACAGAGGTGGATACTCTTTTTGAAAAATATTTAAAGAGTGTGGAAGAGCCGCATCTGACACGGGAGGAAATCAGGGAATGGTATGATGGATATCATATAAAGCATGGAGAGCGCGTTTATAATCCCCGTTCGGTGGTAGCGGCGCTGACGAATAATAATCTGGGGAATTACTGGACAAGCGCCGGGCCGTATGATGAAATTTATTATTATATTAATCATAATACGGAGGCAGTCCGGGAGGACATTGCCCGAATGGTATCGGGGACTCCTGTTGCGGCAAAGGTGCGGGAATATGCAGCCACATCGATGAACCTGACGACAAGAGATGAGATATTTTCCGCAATGGTGGTTTACGGTTTTTTAAGCTATGAGGACGGACATGTGAGGATTCCCAATCGGGAATTAATGGAAAAGTTCACAGATATGCTTTCAAAGGAGCCGACCCTGGGCTATATTTACCGGCTTGCAAAGGAATCGGAAAAAATGTTGCAGGCAACTCTTGCAGGAAATACGGCTGTAATGGCAAAGATACTTGCCTTTGCCCACAATACGGAAACGCCCTTACTTCGTTACAATGATGAGACAGATTTGACAGCAGTGGTGAATTTGGTATACCTTTCTGCGAGGGATTTTTACCGGATGGAGCGCGAGGATAAAGCGGGAACAGGGTATGTGGATTTTATTTTCTATCCGAGGACAGAGAAGAAGGCTGACGCCCTTATTCTGGAATTAAAGGTTGACCATACCGCTGAAGATGCAATCCGCCAGATTAAAGACAGAAAATATGCATTAAAATTTGAAGGGAAACTGGGAGAAAGGCCTGAGTATACCGGGCGCATCCTTGGCGTCGGCATCGCCTATGACAGGGAAACGAAAGTTCACACCTGCAAAGTTGAGGTGCTGCGGGAGGCGTTAACGGTGAAAGAGGGAGAAACAATATGAAAAAAACATTTCGATGGAAAGACATTCTTATGCTGCAGGCAGTGTTTTTGATTTACAGCGGTTCCAGTGTGGTTGCAAAATTTGCTTCAAACGAGGAGCTTTTCAGCCTGCCGTTTATTCTTTTTTACGGGCTTGACGTTGTGATTTTGGGGATATACGCCCTTTTGTGGCAGCAGGTGATAAAAAAATTTGAGCTGTCCGTTGCCTACGCCAATAAAGCCGTTACTTTGCTTTGGGCGCTGGTATGGGGGATTTTCATTTTCCATGAAAAGATAACCCTCTTTAAAACGGCGGGGATTCTGCTGGTTATGGCAGGGATTTTTATTTTAAACAGCGAGGAGGAAAAGTCATGAATTTTTATCTGCTGATTCTGATTGTATCGGTGATTATCGCTTCTTTTGCGCAGATTCTTTTGAAGAAAAGCGCTGAAAAGACCTATGCCTCGCCTATACGGGAATATTTGAATTTTTATGTTATCTGCGGGTACGGCATGATGTTTTTGTCCATGTTCCTTACGGTTTTCGCGTACAGAGGGATGGATTTTTCCAATGTTCCGGTGGTGGAGTCCCTTGGGTACGTGGTGGTGATGCTGCTCAGTTACTTTTTCTTTAAGGAAAAAATCACAAAGAGGAAGCTTTTGGGGATGGCGGTTATTTTGCTTGGGATATTTGTGTATTACAGGTAGGGGAGCGGCTTTGCTGCGGGTATGTTTGATAAAATTTATCATATAAAGAAAATTTGAAATCTGATATAATATTAAGTGATAGACATTGGGAAAGGAGTAATTCTATGATGAAAGAGCCGAAATATACAGTTAAGGATGGTATTGCATTTTATGAAGAACCCTACACCATTGATTATTCAAAATTTGTGAGCGAGCATTTGGATTGCGATAGTATTATAATAGATAACAGCCAGAATTATAGCGATATCGTGCAAGTAATAGCATTTGCCACAAAGCAGGAGTTTAATGAAACATTAAATGGCATATTAAAAACAAACTACGCTAAGGGGTATAGGAGACTAAGACATTTAAGTTCGGTGGGGTTAAATTCAATATGGTAGCAAAATACACAGGCAAGGCATATATACTAAGTGTATCAAATATCAGTAATAATAAGGATAACATCATTATGCTGTTTGATACCGGAGCGATGAAAACAGTTATTCCCTTAGGTTTATTAACAGATAAAAGCCTGAATAAGAACGATAGAAATAACTTTAAGAGTAAAATAAGAAATGACATACCAAAGGAGACATTCAGGTCAGTATCCGGTTATGCCATAGAAGGATATTTATGTAAGGCTGAAAATGTCATCATTTCGGGAAGGCTTTTTAAGGAGTTTTACTACTATTTAATAGTAGATGAGTTGTGTAAGTCAGCATTAATAGGCGATGATTTTATATCTTGTTGCTGCTTCGGACATTTGGTTAATGGTGATATGGAAATAAGCGATTTTGATGAAAAAGAATATGCCAGAAAACATGAAAATTATGCATTGACAAGCAAAGAAATATTAGCGGCATTATCGTGAGGATAAATTCCGTTGCAGCACTCGGAACAGAACGATATCAGCAACACATCAGAGCCGGGAAATCCCGGCTCTGTGGCTGTGAATATATTCCTTTGTTTGTTGAAGCTTCTACTGCATGGCGCGGCTTTTTTCCTGGTCTAAGGTAATGGCCGCCAGCAGGGTGGTAATCGGCAGATTGTCCTTGTTTTGAGCCTGAAGTGTTTTATACCATTTGCTGTATTTATACATTCGATATGTAGTCTTCAGTTTGCAAAGCTGGTTTTCATCGGAGCAGGCGTTTTTAAAGGCTTCACGTTCGCCCATATCCATCTCAACATAGTCCAGATAGGAAATCTGGAGTTCTGTCAGAGGCTCGGTACATTTCGGACATATCATTTTATGGCCGTTCAGCATAAAAACGCGGTGACATCGTTTACAGTAATGCATGTACATCATAATAAAATTCCCCTTTTCTGCGACAAAACGATAGTTGTAAATCTGTCTTTAAGTTTAGCGTTTTTGCGAAAAAAGTCAATGACTTATATGGTAATACTTGCCGTACTATAGCGACATAAATCGATATATTTTGCCATAAAACGGCATAATAAACATATATAGAACGATTTTTGCAAATAGTCTGGCTGAATTATTATGATTTGCGGGGTGTAAAACACAAAATATTTGTACTTATGGGGAAGAAAATGTTATACTGTGTATAACGCTTATAAGAGCGAAACAAGGAAAATACGGAAACGGACGGAAAAGCAGTCAGGAGGACTTACATAAATGGGTAAATTGCTGCAGAAACTGAAAGGCGGTAAAAAAAACAGGCATAAAAATGATGTGGAAGAACTGGAATGGATAGATTTTGACGAAGACGAAGAATATGAAGACGACGAGTACGCTGAGGAAGATGAGGAGTACGAGGACGAGGAGTACGCCGAGGAAGATGAGGAATACGAGGACGAGGAGTACGCCGAGGAAGATGAGGAATACGAGGACGACGAATACGCCGAGGAAGATGAGTATTACGAAGACGAGGAGTACGCCGAGGAAGATGAGGAATACGAGGACGACGAATACGCCGAGGATGATGAGTATTACGAGGATGATGAGTATTATGAGGATGATTATTATGAAGATGAAGATTATGATGAGGATGATGAAGATGTTCCTGAATCCGGCATAAAAAGAGTCCTCTATAAAATCACCAATTTATCCACAGTTGACTATGTAGTGGCGCTTACCGGCGTGGCGGTGCTTGTGCTGGCGATAGTGACAGGTACGCTGTATATGGGCGCCAGAAGCAATAAGGCGCAGATAGAGGCATTTGCCGAGGTGGGAGAGGGAATGGAATCCATCAGTATTATCGGGCAAAGCGGCCTTATGGCGATTGCAGACGCGCAGGCGTCCAAAATGGCGGCAGCGGACATTGAGGAAGAAGACGGTGAAGATGGGGAATCGGAGGAAGATGAGGCGAACGGAAAGAAAGAAGTCCTTCTTAATCTGACCTCCATTCAAAAGGATTTGAAGATTAAGTTCGTTGAGAAGAAATCCGGCAAGCTTGTGTCGGGAATTGCTTTTGAGGTGGAAATCGAAAAGCCGTCGGGCGATACTTATTCCAAAAAGGACGAAGACAAGGACGGCATTATTTATGAAAAGGATATCGCACCCGGCAAATATAAGGTGAAAATCACGTCGCCGGCGTCGGACGATGAGTACGGCATTTCCGGCGAAACCATTGCAATTACGGTGAGGGATACCATTGAGTATAAAAAGGTGGACGTTTCTGACGAGGTAAAGACGGAGTCCCAGGTAAATGCGGCGGCGGAGGATACCAAGGTAAATCAGACAGTGGAGGAGTCCGCAAATAAAGATACCGTGGAGTGGGTGGAATCCACCAAAACAATTATCGAGGGAACGGAGCAGACGGAGGAAAGCTACGAAAAGATAGGCGAGGATAAGATTGCCGACCCGGAAAAGAAGGCGGCGGCGGAGTTCCGGCTGCTGGCCGGAATAACGCCAAGGACGCCAGACGAGGATACCCCTGATGGTACTGATACAGGAGATGGTACGGGAGACGGAAGTGATAACAGTGGAAATAACGACGGAGAGAAGACGCCGGAGCCGGTGAAAACTTCGGAGCCGGAGCAGCCGACAGACCCTGACCAGCCGGGAAATCCCGACTCGACACCGGAGCAGCCGAAGCCGACGGAAACACCTGACCCGACTTCGGAACCGACACAGGAGCCGGTTCCCACAGAGAAGCCTACCGCACCGCCCACGTCGGCGCCTACGGCAACTCCAACGGCAGCAGCTACAGCGTCGCCCACAGTAAAACCGACAGTCACACCCTCGGCAAAGCCCAGCGTGACCCCGACGGCGACCCCTTCCGCAACGCCGACAGCCACGCCGAACAGTGCGAAAACGGATACGAAGACGACATTAAAATCCACCGACGGGGAAACACTGTATGTAAAGGACGCCGACGGAAAGTTCAGGGAAGCAAAATATGCGGATTATTATAAGACAAAAGAATTTTACCGCAAGGTCAGCAAAACCACAGGAAAATACAAATATACCGGCTGGCAGGAGATAGAGGGAAAGACATATTTCTTTGATAAAAACGGAAATCCCGTAACCGGCGAGCAGGTAATTCAGGGAGCAAAGTATAATTTTAACAGCGACGGTTCCCTCAATAACGGTTCCGGCCATCTGGGAATCGACGTTTCCAAGTGGAACGGCAGTATCGACTGGAATGCCGTGAAAAACAGCGGCGTGTCCTTTGTGATTATCCGCTGCGGCTACCGCGGTTCCTCTACCGGCGCGCTGATTGAGGACCCTATGTTCAGAAGCAACATCCAGGGCGCGACAAAAGCCGGGCTGAAGGTGGGAGTCTACTTCTTCACCCAGGCGGTGAACGAGGTGGAGGCGGTCGAGGAAGCTTCCATGGCGGTGGGGCTCATCAAGGGATATAATATTTCCTACCCGGTATTTCTGGACGTGGAGTCAAGCAACGGCGGCAGAGGAGACGGCATTAACGCGGCCACCAGAACAGCGGTTTGCAAGGCATTCTGTCAGACCGTTCAGAATTCGGGCTACAAAGCGGGAATTTATGCAAATAAAACATGGTTTAACACCCACATAGAAACCCCCAGCCTGACCGGCTATAAGATATGGCTGGCACAGTACGCTGCCGCGCCCAGCTACAACAGGACGAAATACGATATGTGGCAGTATTCTTCCAAAGGAAGAATCTCGGGAATCAGCACAGATGTTGACATGAACATCAGTTATATGGGATACTAAAAATAATATGCAAAACAGCGGAAGAGCTTCCGCGGGACTGGAATGGAGGATGCAATGAGAACTTACTTGGTAACAGGAGGCGCCGGCTTCATCGGCTCGAATTATATTCACTATATGTTTAAGAAGTACGGCAATGAAATCCGCATTATCAACGTGGACGCCCTTACCTATGCGGGCAACCTTGAAAATTTAAGGGAAGTGGAGGAGCGGGACAACTATACCTTTATCAAAGCGGATATCTGCGATAAGGAGGCGATTTCCCGGATTTTTGAGGAAAACGATATTGACAGGGTGGTGCATTTCGCGGCGGAAACCCATGTGGACAGAAGCATTAAAGACCCGGAGGTGTTTGTGAAAACCAATGTTCTTGGCACGGCGGTGATGCTTAACTGTGCAAAGGCGGCATGGGAGAATCCAGACGGAACCTACAGGCCGGACAAAAAGTTCCTCCATGTGTCAACGGACGAGGTGTACGGCTCCTTATCGGACGAGGGCGGTTATTTTTACGAGACGACCCCCTATGCGCCTCACAGTCCTTATTCTGCGAGCAAGGCAGGCTCGGACATGCTGGTGAAATCGTATATGGACACTTATAAATTTCCGGCCAATATCACCAACTGCTCCAACAATTACGGGCCTTATCAGTTCCCGGAAAAGCTGATTCCGCTGATTATCAATAACGCCCTTTCAGGCAAAAAGCTCCCTGTTTACGGGGACGGCAAAAACGTCCGCGACTGGCTTTATGTGGAGGACCACGCCAAGGCTATCGATATGGTGCAGGAGAAGGGAAGGCTTTTTGAGACCTACAACGTAGGCGGCCATAACGAGAAGCAGAATATAGAGATTATCCATATCATTCTGGACACTTTGAAAGAGATGCTGCCGGATAGCGACCCCAGAAAGAAATTCGTAAGCGAGGATTTAATCACTTATGTGGAGGACAGAAAGGGCCATGACAGACGTTATGCCATTGCGCCCGACAAAATCCGGGCGGAGATTGGCTGGGAGCCGGAAACCATGTTTAAGGAAGGGATTAAACGCACCATTGCATGGTTTTTTGAGAACGAGGAATGGATGAAAAATGTGACCAGCGGTGACTACCAGAAATATTACGAGGACATGTACGAAAAATAATAAGTGGAATGGGAGTGATTTACAATCATTCCCATTTCGTGGTAAACTGGACACATGCAAAAAAGCAAGGTCGGAGGTATTATTTTGAAGGGAATTATTTTAGCCGGAGGGGCGGGGACCAGACTGTATCCGCTCACCAAGGCAATCAGCAAACAGATTATGCCGGTTTATGACAAGCCTATGATTTACTACCCGCTTTCAACGCTGATGCTGGCGGGAATCAGGGAGGTGCTTATCATTTCCACACCCAGGGATTTGCCGGTGTTTGAGGAGCTTTTGGGGGACGGAAGCCAGCTTGGCATGAAATTCTCTTATGCCGTTCAGGAGCAGCCCCGGGGGCTGGCGGAAGCCTTTATCATTGGAGCGGATTTTATCGGCAAGGACAGGGTGGCGCTGGTGCTTGGCGACAATATTTTTTACGGGCAGAGCTTTTCGAGGGTTCTGCGGGAGGTGGCGTCAAGGGAAAAGGGCGCGACTATTTTCGGATATTATGTGAGAGACCCAAGGGAGTACGGCGTCGTGGAGTTTGACGACAACGGCAAGGCGATTTCCATAGAGGAGAAGCCGGAGAAGCCAAAGAGCAACTATGCGGTGCCGGGGCTCTACTTCTATGACAATGACGTGGTGGAAATTGCGGCAAACGTAAAGCCCTCCGCCAGAGGGGAAATCGAAATTACCAGCATCAACAATGAATATTTAAAGAGAGGAACGCTGTATGTGGAAACTCTGGGGAGAGGTTTTGCATGGCTGGATACCGGAAACCACGATTCCCTGCTGGATGCGGCGGATTATGTTTCGGCTGTTCAGAAGCGTCAGGGACTTTATGTGTCCTGTATTGAGGAGATTGCCTACAAGAGAGGCTTTATCAGCAGGGAGCAGCTTTTGAAGCTGGCGGAGCCTTTGATGAAAACCAATTATGGAAAATACATGAAGGACGTGGCGGACGGGCTGTAACAGTGGAAACCGCGCAAAAAAGAAGATGCCGTTCGGCGCAAAATATTCAATATAATACAGGTATTTTACAGGGAGATTACATTCATGGGAAAGATAACAGTGGAAACGTGTGAAATAGAAGGGCTGAAGGTGATTACCCCCACGGTTTTCGGGGATGAGCGGGGATATTTTGTGGAAACCTATAATTATAATGATTATAAGGAAGCCGGGATTGACCAGGTTTTCGTGCAGGACAACCAGTCGTCTTCCGTGAAAAACGTGCTTCGGGGACTTCACTTTCAAATCAATCATCCTCAGGACAAGCTGGTGAGAGTGCTGGCCGGGGAGGTTTTTGATGTGGCCGTGGATTTGCGGCCGGGTTCGGCTACCTATGGAAAGTGGTTTGGCGTTTTGCTGTCCGCTGAGAATAAGAAGCAGTTTTTTATACCGAAGAATTTTGCCCATGGTTTTCTGGTGCTTTCTGATTATGCGGAATTTGCCTACAAGTGTACGGACTTTTACCATCCGGGAGATGAAGGCGGGCTCAAATACGACGACCCTGATATCGGAGTGGAATGGCCGTTCGACGGCGGAGAGCTGATTATGTCCGAGAAGGATAAAAAATGGGGCGGCATCAGGGAATATACGGAAAGCAGAGGTTGATGTCCGCGGAACGGACCTTGACATGCGGAAAGACTGGATAAGAAACATGGAAAGTAAGGAAAAAGCAAAGAAGCGGTTTGATTTGTCCAGGCTGCCAAAGCCTGTGGGGATTGGCGTTTTTTACGGAATCTGCCTGATAGTTGCCGTCATGGTGCTTGCCCATAATAATCCGCTGGCGCCTGACCAGCACACGGAAAACTTAAAGAAGTGGTGCGCCTGCGCGCTGCTTACTTTGGCATGCATTATTTTCGGGCTTTACTACGACAGGATGTTTATTATCCCCAGAGAGCTGTTTCAGAGCAGAAGGCTCATATGGAAGCTGGCAAAGAATGATTTCAAAAAGCGTTACGCAGGCTCTTATCTGGGGTTTTTGTGGGCGCTGGTACAGCCGGTTGTGACGGTTCTGATGTACTGGATTGTATTTGACAAGGTGTTTCAGACCAGAGCCCAGATGGTGGCGAGCGGAGTGGAGGTGCCCTATGTGCTGCACCTGACGGCGGGACTGGTTCCCTGGTTTTATTTTTCGGAGGCCATCACCAACGGCACCAACGCGCTTTTAGAGTACAGCTATCTTGTAAAAAAAGTGGTTTTCAACATCAGTATCCTTCCGATTATCAAGCTCATTGCCGCCACCTTTATTCATGTGTTTTTTGTGGCGGTGCTTCTGTTGGTGGCGGCCTTTTACGGTTATTATCCTACGGTATATACGCTGCAGGTGGTTTATTACAGCTTTTGCCTGTTCATTCTGGTGCTTGCCATGAGCTACTGCACCTGCGCAGTGGTGGTATTTTTCAGGGACCTGGCGCAGATTATCAATATCGGGCTTCAGGTGGGAATGTGGGCGACGCCGATTTTGTGGAATATTACAATGATAAACGACGATAATGTCATTACGCTGTTCAAGCTCAATCCGCTGGTTTATATTGTAAACGGCTACCGGAACGCAATTTACGGCGACGAGTGGTTTTTTGAGCATTTTTATTCCTCCACATATTTCTGGATTTTTACGGTGACGCTGTTTTGTGTGGGTTCCCTTATTTTCAAGCGGCTTAAGGTGCATTTTGCCGATGTCTTATAAGGGACGGCACTGTGACATAACGGGAGTTATTTTATATGGAAGATAGAAAAATTGCCATAAAGGTGGAGAATCTGGAAAAAGCATATAAGCTGTATGACAAGCCCTCGGACAGATTGAAGGAAGCGCTGGGCCTTTCGAGAAGAAAGCGTTATAAGGAGCATTATGCGTTAAAAGGCGTGGACGCTGTCATTTATCAGGGGGAGACGGTGGGGATTATCGGAACCAACGGTTCAGGAAAATCCACGATTTTAAAGATTATCACCGGCGTGCTGAACCCCACGAAGGGGAAGGTGACAGTAAACGGGCGGATTTCGGCTCTGCTTGAGTTAGGGGCCGGATTTAATATGGAGTACAACGGGATTGAAAACGTTTATTTAAACGGCACCATGATTGGCTTTTCCAAAAAGGAAATTGACGAAAGGCTTGACGAGATACTGAATTTTGCGGATATCGGGGATTATGTTTATCAGCCGGTAAAAACTTATTCCAGCGGCATGTTTGTGCGGCTGGCTTTTGCCGTGGCGATTAACATCGACCCGGAAATTCTGATTGTAGACGAGGCTTTGTCTGTGGGGGACGTTTTTTTTCAGGCAAAATGCTATCACAAATTTGAAGAATTTAAAAAGATGGGGAAAACCATCGTGTTTGTAAGCCACGACCTGAGCAGCATCAGCAAATACTGCGACAGGGTGATTCTCTTAAATCAGGGAACCAGGCTGGGGGAGGGAACCCCCCGGGAGATGATTGACGCCTACAAGCAGGTGCTGGTGGGCCAGTACCCTGCGTCTGATGAAAAGGAAGAGAGTCTTCTGGAGGATAAGGACATCCGGGCGGCGGCTTCCGGTCAGGGGAGAGCTGGAGAAACGGAGGCTTCCGAAAGTTTGGGGAAAGCGGGAGGCTCAAAAGCTGCCGGAGGTTCAAAGCGTTCCGGTAACGGGGAGAATCCGGGCAGGGGAGAAAGCGTTTTGAAGAATCCCGAGCTTTTGGAGTATGGCACCAAGGCGGCCGTTATTGAAGAATATTATATCTGTGATGAAAAGGGGAGAAGCAGCAGCGCCGTCATCAAGGGACAGAAGTGCAGCATACATATGGTTGTGCGTTTTATGGAGGATATTCAGGAGCCGATTTTTGCCTTTACCATCAAAAATATCAAGGGCGTGGAGATTACAGGCACTAATACCATGGTGGAAAAGGCGTTTCTTTTGCCGGTGCAGGCGGGAAGCGTGAAGCATATCACGTTTACCCAGAGAATTGATTTGCAGGGCGGGGAATATCTGCTTTCCCTTGGCGTGACAGGGTACGAAAATGAGGATTTTCAGGTGTACCACAGGCTGTATGATGTGATGGACCTCACGGTGATTTCGGATAAAAATACGGTAGGGTATTATGATACGAATTCGGAAATTACGGTTAAGGACGAGAAAGCGGCGCGTCAGAAAGGAGGCGTTTCATGAGCAGGGAAGATGTCAGGCCAAAACCGCTCCATCTGCGGGAAGAAGAATTGATGAGGCGGCTTCCTGAGCAGATAGGCAGGGTGACTCTAAACTATAAGCATTATCCGGGGAAGGATTTATACAGTGACGGTGAAATCGAGGACGAGATTTTATCTATTGTAAAAAATGCCTCAAAGGTGGAATATGCGTCTATTATAGAGGAGCGGAAAAGCTGGCCGATTCTGTATCATTTATCGCCCCTTCGGGGAAACATTGTTGACTGGCTTCCCATAGGGCCGAATGATAAGGTGCTGGAAATCGGTTCGGGATGCGGGGTGATTACGGATAAGCTCTCGCAGAAGGCGGGAAAAGTTACCTGCGTGGACCTTTCCGCTAAGAGAAGCCATATTAACGCCTACCGGAATCAGGACAGGGATAACATCGAAATTCATGTGGGGAATTTTAACGATATCGAGCCGGAGCTCTCCACAGACTATGATTTTGCCTGTATGATAGGCGTGTTTGAATACGGCCAGTCTTATATCCAGACGAAAACTCCTTATGAGGATTTCCTCAAAATTATGTTACGGCATGTTAAGGATAACGGGCGTGTTGTAATTGCCATTGAAAACAAATTCGGACTAAAGTACTGGGCCGGATGTAAAGAGGACCATGACGGAACCTGGTTTGGGGGTCTGGAAGGCTACCCCGAGGGGGGAAGCGCGCGCACCTTTACCCGGACCGGTCTGGAAAAGATTCTAAAGGCCTGTGATGTAAAGGATTATTCTTTTTATTATCCCTATCCCGATTACAAATTTCCCACTGTGATTTATTCTGACCGGCGGCTTCCGGGCATGGGGGAGCTGACGGATAATCTGCGGAACTTTGACCGTGACAGAATGCTTCTTTTTAATGAAAAGTATGTATTTGACAGTATTTTGCAGGATAAACTTTTTGATGTGTTTTCCAATTCCTATCTGGTGGTGATTGGAAAGGAGCCGGAAACCTGTTACGTGAAGTACTCCAATGACCGCGCGCCTGAGTTTTCCATGCGGACGGATATCGTGGAGACGGAAAAGGGCAGGGTGGTGCGCAAGATTCCCTGCGACGAGACGGCGAGAGGACATATCCGGGGAATGAAGCGTTCCTGTGAGCTTTTGCAGGAGCGGTATGAGGGGAGCGGTTTGTCCATCAATCCCTGTTCCCTGCCTGAGGGAAAGGATTATGCGGAATTTCCCTTTGAGGAGGGAGTTTTACTGGAGGAGCTGCTTGACGATTGTCTGGCGAGGGACGATATGGAGGGCTTCCACCGCCTGTTTGACAAGTATTACGAGCTGATTTCCTATGGGGAAGATAAACCGGTGACGGATTATGACCTGGTTTTCGAAAATATACTGGTGGACGGAGACAAGTGGAAGGTAATCGATTACGAGTGGACAATGGGGAAACGCATTGCCCCGGAGGAAATTGCGTTCAGAGCGGTATACTGCTATGTTCTGGAGGAAGAAAAACGAAATAAGTTAAATCTGGATTTTATATTAGAGAGATTAAACACTACTGAAAGGAAAGCGGAGGAATACAGGGCAAGGGAAAGCCGTTTTCAGAAGCTGGTGACAGGAAAGCGGAAGTCCATGGGAGAAATCAGAGCTTCTCTGGGAACCTACAGCGTGGATGCAAAGCTATTGATGGAGCGTCATCTGAAAAAAATACTGGATGAGAGAATACAGGTTTACTTTGATTATGGAAAAGGCTTCCGGGAGGACGCGTCTTTTTATATGCCGGACGTCTATGTGGAGGAGGGTAAGATTTTTGCGGAAATACCGGTGGACGGAAATGTGACCGCAATCAGGGTAGACCCCGCCGACCGTCCCTGCATGGTGCGGATTACGGAGCTTTCCCTGAATCAGATTCCCGTCCCCCTCCATAAAAAGCATGTGGAGACTAATGGGAAAACTATAAAAAGCGAGTGTTATGTTTTTGACACTTCCGACCCCAATATTCATATTAAGCTGGACGGACTATCCCGGACGGGAGATGATATGCTCACTGTCGGCATGGAGCTTTCGCCGGTAAGCGCCCAGATGGCGCAGATAATGATGGGAGCGGTTAAGAAGCTGTTCTAAACAGCGTGGAGATGAGAAAATATGGCTTCTTTGAAACAGGAATTAAAGCAAATACTGGTTCGCAGGCAGCACAGGCTGTATGAAAGGGAGCTTGCGGCCAAAAATCTGACTTATGACGAGTGGATAAGACAGCAGGAAGAAAAAGTAAATATTTCGACTATTAGAATTATAAAAGAGAAAAGACTGACAAATGATTCGAAAAAACCGAGAAATGAAAGCGACGGAAACAAAAATGAATTAGAAATTTCAAAAAATGAGGGATTTTTTCAACTTTTTGAAGTTTCAGACGAGAGCGGTCAATATTTCCGAGGGAAAATGACGCTGCTGTATTGCACGGTCTTTGACCTTGTGCAGGATATGGGAGCGCTTTTGGAAAAGGAACGCCCGGACGCGGTCATTTTATCCGTTTATCCGGGGCAGATGAGCAGGCTTGCCATTCCGCTTATTTGTCAGTCGTTTGGAAAAAATGAGAATACGCTGGTGGTTTACGGAGATGAGGATACCGTAAGAGGTACGGTCGAAGGTGCGGCAGGAGGAGCAGAAGAAGAAAACCGGGAAAAAGCCGGAGAGGAAATGGCCGGCAGGCGGGAAGCAAAGGTAAGGGAAAAACCGTGGTTTAAGCCCGGCTGGTCCCCCGACAGGTTTCTGTCCTCCTTTTATTTCGGCGGTCTGGCGGCGATAAGAGGGGCGGCATTGCGCAGCGCCCTGCAGGAGGCGGGGAGGGCGGAGACAGCCGACGCCCGGCGCTTTTTTGCGGAAGCTGCCGGACGGGGAGCTGTGTCAAGGCAGGAAAATGCCAGGGCCGGCAGTCCGGCTCCGGCGCAGGCGCAGGAATGGCTGTACAGACTGATATTTGAAATTCTGAAAGAAACGAATGCCTTTGAAAAGGGGCATGATGACGGGCAGCTTCCGGTGTGCCATATTGGACAGGTTTTGTTCCACAACAAAGAGGACGGCTATAAACAGACAGAGCGTTTACAGCTTCCTGAAAATAAGGTGAGAGAATATTTCCGGGGTAAAATGTGCCGGCAGGAGGGAATGGATATAGAAGAACGCCCGTTATTATCCATCATTATTCCTTCAAAGGATAATACGGAGGCGCTTTTCAAGTGCCTTGACTCCCTGACGGAAAGAACCCGAACCGCTTACCCTCTTGAGATTATTCTTGTGGATAATGGGAGCCGTGAAGAAAACAGAGAGAAAATTCTGCGGAAAGTCCGGGAGCTGAACGGACAGGAGTGCAGATATCTGTGTCAGCCCATGCCCTTTAATTTTTCGAAAATGTGTAATATCGGCGCGGAAAATGCCAAAGGGGAGCTTCTTTTATTTTTAAACGACGACATGGAGATAATACAGCCGGACTGGCTGGATAAAATGGCGGAAAAGGCTCTGCTTCCCTATGCGGGAGCCGTGGGGGCAAAGCTTTTGTATCCTGATTCGGATACCATCCAGCATGCAGGCATTACCAATCTTCGGGTGGGACCGGCTCACAAGCTGCAGTTTTTGAGCGACGGTGAGGTTCATTATTTTGGAATGAACAGGGGCGTCCACAATATGCTGGCGGCTACGGGCGCGTGCCTCATGATGAGAAGGGATGTGTTTTTTGAGGCGGGCGGCTTTTGTGAGGAGCTGGCGGTTGCTTTCAATGATGTGGATTTATGCTATACCATTTTTGAGAACGGATATTATAATATAGTAAGAAATGATGTGACGCTTTACCATCATGAATCCTTAAGCAGAGGCAACGACGGGGATTCCCCGGAAAAGCAGCTCCGACTTCTTAAGGAGAAGGACAGGCTCTATGAAAGGCATCAGCCGCTTTACGGGCGCGACCCCTTTTATCATCCGTACCTCACGACGGATATGCTGGAGCAGGAATACTCTCCGGCCTACCGTTATCAGGTGACTCTTGATATGCCCTGGTCGGAGGCGGTTTCAGATACAGGCGATGTGAGGAAAGCCAGAGAGGACAAATGTCTTGTGGTGGGAATGGAGTGCGCCATGGACATTTATAAATGGAAGTATGGAGTGTCCGCGGAATACGCGTTGCGACAGAGGAAGGACAGCGGCTACTATTTTCAGGGCTATTCTTTCATTATCGGAGCGGATAACGCATGTTATAAAAAGAAACTTCTTTTACGGAACAGGGAAAACGGCGGAGTCTGGCAGATTTCTTTGGACAGCAGATACCGCCCGGATATCAAAAATAATCTGCGGGACCAGATGAATGTGGATTTGACCGGTTTCGCGGCAAAGCTGGAAAAGGACGCGGTTCCGGCAGGCGTCTATCAGTTCGGGATGCTGGCGGAGGATAAGTGTTCCAGACAAAAGCTGGTAAACTGGAGCAACTGGGTACTGGAGGTAGGGGCGGATGGAAAATCCCATGGATGAAAAGGAAATGAATTATCAGGAGGCTTACGAGAGGGAGCATCTTCGGAACGCGGATTTGGCGGGAAGGGTTGCGGATTTGGAGGCGAAGTGCGACGAACTTAATTATAAGTTAAGCAGAATCAAAAACAATCCTCTGTGGAAAATGTCGGCGCCGCTTCGGAAGTGGATGCATTTTGTAATCCGTCAGAAGAACAGGCTGAAAAATTGCGGGAATCTGAAAGGGGTTATCCATAAGCTCCAATATAAAAAAATCGAGCGGGCGGCCATGGCGGGCTTCGGTACAAAGAGCTTTCCCACCCCGGAGCAGGCGGCGCAGGAGAGGGCAAAAAAATTTCCGCGCATGGTGAAATTCAGTATTCTGACGCCTCTCTACAATACGCCGGAGGATTTCCTCAGGGAAATGCTGGATTCCGTTATGAACCAGACCTATGAAAACTGGGAGCTGTGCCTTGCCGACGGCTCGGATAATGCCCACGGCTATGTGGAGGGGATTGTCAGGGAATATCAGGAAAAGTCCGGCAAAATCCGGTATCAGAAGCTGGAAAAGAACGAAGGGATTTCAGGCAATACCAACCATTGCCTGAAAATGGCAACCGGAGATTATATTGGTCTGCTTGACAATGACGACATTCTTCATCCCAGCACGTTATATGAGTATGCGAGGGCTGTCAATGAAAAGGGGGCCGATTACATATACTGTGACGAGACCACCTATAAAAGCGGCGATATCGATAAGATGCTTACCATGCATTTCAAGCCGGACTATGCCGTTGACAACCTCCGCGCCAACAATTATATCTGTCATTTCAGCGTCTTTGCCAGGTCGCTCCTTGACGGCATGGAGCTGTTCCGCTCCCGGTTTGACGGCAGCCAGGACCATGACATGATACTGCGTCTTACCGACCGGGCAAAAAAGGTGGTTCATATTGCAAGGATTCTCTATTACTGGAGAAGCCATCCCGGAAGCGTGGCATCGGATATCACGGCAAAGCCCTACGCCATAGAGGCGGCGAAGGGGGCGGTGGCGGACCACTTAAGACGGCATGGATTTGAGCATTTTCAGATTACCTCCACCAGAGCCTTTGAGACGATTTTTAAAATCAGATATCAGATTATCGGAAGCCCTCTGATTTCCATTATCATAGCGAACAAGGACCATGTTTCGGACCTGCGGCCCTGTATCGATTCCATTCTGGAGAAATCCACCTATGAGAATTTTGAGATTATCGTGGTGGAAAACAACAGCACGGAGAAGGCCACCTTTGACTACTATGAGGAGCTGAAGGAAAATGAAAAGGTCAGGGTAGTGAGGTTTGAGGGAGAATTCAACTACTCCGCCATAAACAATCTGGGCGCTTTAAGCGCAAAGGGCGATTATCTTTTGCTGCTCAATAACGATACCAGAGTGATTACGGTGAACTGGATAGAGGAGCTTTTGATGTACGCCCAGCGAAAGGACGTGGGGGCGGTGGGAGGCAAGCTTTATTATGCCGACAAGACCATTCAGCACGCCGGGGTGGTGCTCGGGCTTGGGGCGCACCGCACGGCGGGGCACAGCCATTACGGCCAGCACCGGGACAACCTCGGCTATATGGGAAGACTCTGCTATGCCCAGAATGTCTCCGCAGTAACCGGCGCCTGTCTTCTGGTGAGAAAGTCCCTGTTCGAGGAGGCGGGAGGGCTGGACGAAAGCTTTGCCGTGTCCTTAAACGATGTGGATTTTTGTTTGAAACTCCGGGAAAAGGGGTATCTGAACGTGTTTACGCCTTTTGCAGAGCTTTATCATCTGGAGTCGGCCTCCAGAGGGCTGGACGATAACGGGGAGAAGGCGCAGAGGTATAATCGGGAGTCGGAAAGGTTCAGGGAAAAGTGGAAGGAGGTCCTTGAAGCGGGGGACCCGTACTACAATGTGAATTTTTCTCTTGACAGAAGCGACTTTGCTTTGAAAATACAGTAATATTATGGTAAAATAATAAAATAGTATGTGCTGACAAGTATAGCAGCGAAATAATCATATCAGGAGGGTTAAAAATGAGTTACAGGGAGCAGTATGATTTTTGGCTGAAAGACGCCTATTTTGACGAGAAAACAAAGGATGAGCTGCGCGCAATCGCAGACAATGAGAAGGAAATCGAGGACCGTTTTTATAAGGAGCTGGAATTTGGCACAGGCGGCCTTAGAGGCGTGATTGGCGCGGGAACCAACCGCATGAATATCTACACCGTAAGAAAGGCCACACAGGGTCTTGCCAACTATATTATCAGTCAGGGAGGAAAGGAAAAGGGAGTTGCCATTGCTTACGATTCCCGCAGAATGTCCCCCGAATTTGCGGACGAGGCGGCTTTATGCCTTGCGGCAAACGGCATTAAGGCGTATGTATTCGACGCCCTTCGCCCCACCCCGGAGCTTTCCTTTGCGCTCCGCACGCTGCATTGCATTTCCGGTATCGTGATTACGGCAAGCCACAATCCGCCGGAGTACAACGGATACAAGGCATACTGGGAGGATGGCGCGCAGGTTGCCGCCCCCAGAGATAAGGAAATCATCGACGAGGTAAAGAAGGTCACAGACTATAACCAGGTGCTCACCATGGACAAGGACGCCGCCATCGCAGCGGACCTGTATCAGGTGATTGGGAAGGAAATCGACGACGCTTACATGGCTGAGTTAAAGAAGCAGATTATCCATCCCGAGATTATAAAGGAAGTGGCAGACGACATTACGATAGTTTATTCGCCTTTCCACGGGACAGGCAACGTGCCGGTAAGAAGAATCCTTTCCGAGCTGGGCTTTAAGAACGTTTACGTTGTACCCGAGCAGGAGCTTCCCGACCCGGATTTCACCACGCTGGATTACCCCAATCCCGAAGACCCCAAGGCGTTTAAGCTGGCTCTTGAACTGGCAAAGGAAAAGAATGCGGACATCGTTCTTGCAACCGACCCCGATGCGGACAGACTGGGCATCTACGCGCTGGATACCAAAACCGGCGAGTATGTTCCTTTCACGGGAAATATGTCGGGTATGCTGATTGCGGAATATATTTTAAGGGAGAGGACGGCGACAAACACCATGCCGGAGAATCCCGCTCTTGTCACCACAATCGTTACCACAAATATGGCGGGAGCTATTGCAAGAGACTACAATGTGAAATTTATCGAGGTTCTCACCGGATTTAAATACATAGGCGAGCAGATTAAGCTCTTTGAGCAGAGCGGCTCCAACAATTACGTGTTCGGCCTTGAGGAAAGCTACGGATGCCTGGCGGGTACCCATGCAAGGGACAAGGACGCCGTTGTGGCCGTTATGTGCCTGTGCGAGATGGCGGCATGGTGCAAGAAAAACGGAATCACCGTATGGGACCAGATGCTGAAGCTGTATGAGAAGTATGGATATTATAAAGAAACCCAGTATGCAATCACCTTAAAGGGCATCGACGGCTCCAAACAGATTGCGGAAATGATGGATAAGCTTAGAAGCAACCCGCCCAAGAACTTCGGCGAGCTCACCGTGAAGGAATTCCGGGATTACGACAGAGACGTTACAAAGGATTTGGCAACGGGAGAGGAAAGACCTACAGGACTTCCCAAATCCAACGTTCTGTATTTTGACCTCACCAACGATTCCTGGTGCTGCGCCCGTCCTTCGGGGACAGAGCCCAAAATCAAGTTCTACATGGGCGTAAAGGGAAGCAGCCTTGCCGACGCGCAGGATAAGGTGGAAAAGCTGACAGAAGCGCTGAAAGCTTATTTATAAAAAAGGATAGTGCCTGACTGCAGCTAATTGATAAGGCAGAGAAAAAGTAAGGTGCAGCCGCATCCGGTGATAAAATCTACAGGGCTATGGGCGTTGGCGGGCGTGTAAAACAGCCGCCGGCGCCCGGGAAAAGCCCCGTATGGGAAGCCGGATGCGGTGGTTTTTGTTAACATAAGGTCAGCGCGCGAAGTGTGCTGGCTGTTGTTTGACATAAGGTCAGCGCGCGAAGTGTGCTGGCTGTTGTTTGGAGATGTAACCGGCATAATATGACAGAGGACTTTAAAAATGAGCAAGTTTGTAAAAATCAGTAATCTGAAAAAGACGCTGCGATATTTAAAGAAAAACGGAATACGGCCCACCTATTATGCTATGAAGGAGAGAATGGAGACAGAGGCGGGAGACGGCTATACCTATGTGCCGCCGACAGCGGAAGCTCTGAAGGAGCAGGAAAAAAGAGCGGAGCATATGAAGGTCAGGTTCAGCATTCTTGTACCGGCCTATGAGACGAAGGAAGAACATCTGCGGGCCATGATTGACTCGGTACTGGCCCAGAGCTACGGAAACTTTGAATTGATTATTTCGGACGCCAGCAGTTCCGATAAGGTGGAAAAGGTGATAGAGACCTATACGGACGGGCGGATTAAATATAGAAAAAAAGGGCAGAACGCCGGTATTTCCTCCAATACCAGCCAGGCGCTGGCCTATGCCACGGGGGACTATGCCGGTCTTTTGGACCATGACGATGTGCTTACAGGGGACGCCCTCTACGAGATGGCGGCCTGCATTGAAAAATATGAAAAGGAAGGCGTTTCGCTTAAGCTTTTGTATTCTGACGAGGATAAATGCGACAGCCGGGAGGAACGCTATTATGAGGTAAATAGAAAACCGGATTTTAATCTTGATTTGCTTCTGTCCAACAACTATATCTGCCATTTTCTGGTGATGAAGCGTCAGTTGATGCAGGAACTTGGCTTTCGGAGCGTGTGCGACGGCGCCCAGGACTATGATATTATCGTCAGGGCTGTGAATGTGATGATGGGGAAAGACAGACAGCAGCCGAAGAAAGCCAGCCTTCCCGTCGCCCACATTCCCCGGGTGCTGTATCATTGGCGGTGCCATGAGAATTCCACGGCGGAAAATCCGGCCAGCAAGCAGTATGCCTACGACGCCGGAAAAAGGGCGGTGGAGGATTTTCTTCGGGTGAGGGGATGGAAAGGGACGGTGTCCCACTTACGACACCTGGGATTTTACAGGACGGATTACCAGCCCGACCTTCTGCCGAACAGGGAAGATGTGGCGGTGGTGGGCGGCAAGCTGATTGACAGGAAAAATAAAATAGCGGGCGGCATTTATACGGCGGAGGGAAAGCCACTTTATAAAGGGCTGCATAAGGAATACAGCGGTTATATGCACAGAGCCGCGCTCCAGCAGGAGGCGGAAATGGTGGATATCCGCTGCATGAAGGTCTGCCGGGAAGCGGAGCTTATTCTGGAGGAGATGATGGGTGCGCCCTATCATCCGCACCCGGGCACGGGGCGGTTCGACTGGCGGGAATGTCTTTTGAAGGACAGAAGCTGGGAGGAGGAGGAAATTCTCGATTTGAGCCGCAGGTTTTGCGAGAGGATACGGCAGATGGGGTATCGGATTGTGTGGGAGCCGGTTATGGTGGAGAAGCTGGACCGGTAAAGAAGGCTTGGATTTTTGAGACCTGTCCTGGCGATATTGAATCGTAGCGGGAAAACCGGAAGAAGATAAATTATATGGAGATTTAATAAATGTCCAAAACTACAGTTGTGATACCGAATTATAATGGAATAAAGTATATAGACGACTGTCTTTCTTCCCTTTATCAGGGCAGCGTGGTTCCTGAAATTATTGTGGTTGACAATGGCTCTGCGGATGAAAGCCCCTCTCTTGTCAGGGAAAAATACGGGAGGGCGCGGATGATTTGTTTTGAAGAAAATACCGGTTTTTCAAAGGCGGTCAACGTAGGGATAAGGGCGGCGGAAACGGAATATGTGCTGCTGCTTAACAATGACACGGTAGCAGATGAGCGTATGGTGGAGGAGCTGGAAAAGGCCCTCGAAGGGGATGAGCTTGCTTTTTCCGCCGGGGCGAAGATGATTAACCTCCACAGGCCGGAGCTGCTTGACGGGGCCGGGGATTTTTATACGGCGTTGGGCTGGGCCTTTGCCAGAGGAAAAGATAAGGATGTAAACGCCTGCAACAAGCCCGGACGCGTATTTTCCGCCTGTGCGGGCGCGGCTCTTTACAGAAGGGAGCTGTTTGAAAAGACAGGATTTTTTGACGAAAATCATTTTGCCTATCTTGAGGATATCGATATTGGGTATCGCGCCAATATTTGTGGTTATCATAATATTTATGTACCGGGGGCGAAGGTGCGGCATGCCGGAAGCGCGGCCAGCGGCTCCCGCCACAATGCTTTTAAGGTCAGGTTGTCCGCAAGGAACAGTATTTATCTGATTTACAAGAACATGCCTCCGGTGCAGATTTTGATAAATCTTCCCTTTCTGCTGGCGGGATATGCGGTAAAAACGTTTTATTTCCTGTTAAAAGGGCTGGGCGGAAGCTATCTGCAGGGACTTCTTGCGGGGATAAAGCTCTGCGGTACAGAGGAAGGGCGCAGGCACAGGGTAAGATTTAAGGCGCGCTATCTGAAAAATTACGCATGGATTCAGGGTCAGCTGTGGGTGAATATTTTCAAGTTGTACTTTTTGTAATAATATTGTAAAATATTCCTAACCATTAAGCCCAAAAGGTAGCCAGGATATGATTAAGGACAATCAAAAGTATTTCAACCGATTGCACTTGCTGGCGGATGCCGTTATTGTGGCACTCTCCTACATGTTTGCATGGTATATAAAGTTCTGCACCATCTTTGCCGATACGGAGCCCGGTGCAGGCGCGCTGGATATGGGAACCTATTTCAGCTTCCTGTATTTTGTTGTGCCCGAATATATTATCCTGTACTACTTTTTTAATCTTTATGCTCCCAAGAGGGCTACCAGGCGGAAGTATGAATTTGCGGGTATTATCAAGGCAAATACCGTCGGGATAGTCTTTTTTATTGTTTTTCTTTACTTCATCAAGCAGCAGTATTTTTCCCGTTTTATGATGGGCGCGTTTTACGTGATAAATATCACCTTTACCACTATTTACCGCACGTTAATACGGAATTTGCTGCTTTATTTCCGAAAAAAAGGCTATAATTTAAAGTATATGCTGCTGATTGGCTATTCCAGGGCGGCGGAGGAATATATTACCAGAATCAACGCAAATCCCCAGTGGGGCTATGTGGTCCGGGGGATATTAGACGACAGGATTCCCAGCGGCACGCTTTATAAGGGCGTGAAGGTGGTGGGCAGAATCGAGAACATCAAGTATATTCTGCCGGAAAACAATCTGGACGAAATCGCCATCACGCTGGCGCTCAAGGATTACGACCATTTGGAGGCTATTGTGGACTTGTGTGAAAAATCCGGCGTCCACACCAAATTTATACCTGACTATAATTCGCTGGTGCCCAGCCACCCCTACACCGAGGATTTGATGGGGCTTCCTGTCATCAATATCCGCTATGTGCCCTTAACCAACACCTTAAACTGGGTGGGAAAGCGGGCAATCGACCTTATAGGCTCCTTTTTCGGGCTCGTCCTGCTCTCGCCCGTTATGCTTCTTGTGGCTCTTGCCGTGAAATGCAGCAGCCGGGGGCCGGTGATTTTCAAGCAGGAGCGGGTAGGGCTGCATAACAAGACTTTTAATATGTATAAATTCAGAACCATGGAAATGCAAAAGCCTTCCGCGGAGGAGCAGGCATGGACGGTGAAGGACGACCCGAGGGTTACGAAGGTGGGGAAGTTCCTGCGCCGGACAAGCATAGACGAGCTACCCCAGCTTTTTAATATTCTGATGGGGGAGATGTCCCTTGTAGGGCCAAGGCCGGAGCGGCCGCAGTTTGTGGAGAAATTCAAGGAGGAAATTCCCCGTTATATGATAAAGCATCAGGTAAGGCCGGGACTTACGGGGTGGGCGCAGATTAACGGCTACCGGGGCGATACCTCCATCCGCAGAAGAATCGAGTACGACCTTTTTTATATTGAAAACTGGACCATGTCGATGGATTTTAAAATTATGTTCCTTACTATATTTAAAGGCTTTATCAACAAAAATGCCTATTAAAAACAGTTACTGCAAAACAACGGATTGTAAATACAGATTTACAAATATTAAAGATAAATTAATATAGCGGACAGGGTATTGCTTAAACATAAATTTTGTGCGAAAATAATATCTTGTGAGAAATCACAGATGATAAAGCCCGTAATTTGTGGATAAAGTAAAAAGGGGGAAATGATGATATGGCGACAGAACCGAAGAAACCAGTTCATAAAAAACCTGTGCAAAAGAAACCCGTGCAGAAAAAGTCCGTACAGAAACAGCCGGCTTCAAAGAAACCGGTGAAGCATACGGAGCCTGTGCACACGGCAAAGAAGAAACCGGCACCGAAGAATAATGCAAAAAAGAAACGTACAAAGATAGTGCTTTTCGTCCTGGAGATTTTTATTCTCCTTATTATGGTAGTAGTGCTTTACAGCGTCTTTAAGATTGAAAAGGTAGGAAAGGTGAATCTGCCTCAGGAGGAATTTGTAATCAACCCCGAGGTGGAGGAGAAGGTGGAAACCACCATGAAGGGATACCGGAACGTCGCGTTGTTCGGCGTGGACTCCACTTCCGGCGCGCTCACCAAGAATACGCGAAGCGACACCATCATGATAGCGTCCATCAATCAGGATACCGGCGAATGCAAGCTTGTCAGCGTTTACCGTGACACCTATCTGAACCTGAGCAACGACAGCTACAATAAATGTAATTCCGCCTACGCAAAGGGCGGCCCCATGCAGGCAATCAATATGCTGAACATGAACCTTGACATGAACATCAAGGATTTCATAACGGTTGGTTTTGCAGGTCTTAGCAATACCGTTGACGCGCTTGGCGGTATTATGATTGACATTGACGATGTGGAATTAAAGCACATCAATAACTACCAGAAGACCATGGCAAGCGATATGAAACGGGAGTACACGCCTGTGGAGAGTACCGGTTATCAGCTCCTGGACGGCCTTCAGGCCACCGCTTACTGCCGTATCCGTTATGGCGGCGGCGACGATTTCAAGCGTACGGAGCGTCAGAGAGAGGTTCTTCTTGCAATCTTTGAAAAGGCAAAGAGCGCTTCACCGGCAACCCTTACCGCTGCGGTAAATGCGATTTTTGATAACGATGAAATTTATACCTCTCTGGATGTAGCGGATATCCTCGATATTCTGGGAGACATCACCAAATATGAGGTGGTGGCTCAGGGCGGATTCCCGGAGGAGAGCAGGCGTACCACAGGAACCATCGGTTCCAAGGGAAGCTGCGTCGTACCTGTATCCCTTGCGGACAATGTACAGTGGCTCCATGAATTCCTCTTTGAGGACGAAGAATATTCGCCTTCCGATGCGGTAATCGAGTATAGTAACAAGGTAGAGGCGGATACCAGCGGTTACGTGAAATAGAAGAAACGTCAAAGAGCCATGGAAATTTGGCTTTGGATAAAAGGGGCTGTCTGTGACAGCCTCTTTTCCGGTCAGGGGACAGCCTCCGGCGGGAAAATCTGACGGTGCAGGAGAAATTGTTATGGTAGAAGCGGACGTAATTATTCCGGTATACAAACCGACTTTAAGACTAATCGATTTGCTGGACAGGCTGAGGACACAGACTTATCCGGTTCACCGCATCATCTTAATCAACACGGAAAAACAGTACTTTGACGCTTTTGCGGACGAAAAGTTTTGGAGGCGCTATGATAATCTTCTGGTGAAGCATGTGACAAAGCGGGAATTTGACCATGGCGGCACCAGAAATTTCGGGGTTTCCTTTTCGGATGCGCCGTACTTTATTATGATGACGGACGACGCGCTGCCGGAGGATGATAAGCTGACAGAGCGGCTTCTTATGCCCTTTGAGGATAAGAGGGTGGCCATGTCCTATGCAAGGCAAACGCCGGGGGAGGGGTGCGGAATCATTGAAAGCTATACCCGCTCTTTTAACTACCCGGAGGAATCCCGCATAAAATCGGCGGAGGATATCAGGGATATGGGGATTAAGGCTTTCTTTGCCTCCAATGTGTGCGCGGCCTACCGGCGGGAGGTTTTTGATGAATTAGGGGGCTTTCCCGGTCATACCATATTTAATGAAGATATGATTTACGCCAGAGGGCTTTTGGATGCGGGATATTCCATCGCCTATGCTGCGCAGGCGAAAGTGGCTCATTCCCATAATTACAGCGGCCTGCAGCAGCTTAGGAGAAACTTTGATTTGGGGGTATCCCATGCGGAGCACCCGGAGGTTTTTGGCGGGATTTTGGCGGAGTCGGAAGGCATCCGTCTGGTGAAGGAAACCTGCGGCTATTTGTGGAAAGCAGGAAAGCCGTGGCTGATATTTAAGCTTATCTGGCAGAGCGGGTGCAAGTATATCGGTTATTTTATGGGGAAAAGATACCAAAGCCTTCCGGGCCGGATGGTAAAAAAGCTTTCCATGAACAGGGAATACTGGATAAAATGAAACAGAAAAAACAAATTTTTGTCACAAATTGAACACAATTGCCGGATATACTTAAGCTCATAAAAGAAAACAAGGACAGCAAAAGGATGAGCTGGAAATTCAGATAAGAAAGAGAGGTAATTGTCATGTATGAAAATAATTATCCAAACAACTACAGTAATCATACCGCGGAACAGAATTCTGTGAACAACAGCACCTATCATTACGAGAACGGCGGAAGTTTCAGCGGAGCAAATTATAATGCGGGAGAGAGCCATGCCGCAGGCTTTGGCGGCAGCACGGCAGGCGCTAACGGAAGCACCGGAAGAAACGGGAAAGGAAATAAGGGAGGAATCGGGAAAAAGATTGCGGTGGCAGTCTGCTGCGGACTGTTTTTCGGGGTTTTTGCCGGACTTGGATTCCAGGCCATAGACACGGCGTCGGACTTCCTCAAAATCGGTTCTAAAAACGCTCAGTCTGCGGAGACGGATTCCGATAAGGACAATGCGCAGATTGCGGATAACCAGGGGGACAAAGCAACATCTCTTTCCTACGACAATTTAAGCGAGGAGCAGATTGACGAGATACAGCAGCTTATCACCAGCCAGGTGGCAAAGACAACGGTTACGGACGTGACCGAGGTGGTAAAAGAGGTGATGCCGGCGGTGGTTTCCGTAAACAACAGATATATTGAGAGAATGAGCTTTTTAGGACAGGAGTTCAGCCAGGAGGCCGGCGGCTCCGGTTCAGGAATCATTGTAGGGAAAAACGACGAGGAGCTTTTGCTTGTCTCTAACTATCATGTGGTGGCGTCCGCGGAGGAGCTGACGGTGCAGTTTGCAGACGGAACCCAGTGCGGCGCACAGACAAAGGGGTATGACGAGGCGAAGGATTTGGCGGTGATTGCGGTGCCGCTTTCCGATATCAGCAATGATACCATGAACAAGATTACAATCGCAAAGCTGGGCAGCTCCGACGACCTTACGGTAGGGGAGCCGGTGATTGCAATCGGCAACTCCTTAGGCTACGGGCAGTCGGTTACCACCGGTGTGGTCAGCGCCCTTGACAGGGTAATAGGGACGTCGGCTCCCGCACAGACCTCACAGCAGACGGATACGGAGGTGAATACTTTCATTCAGACCGACGCGGCAATCAACCCCGGTAATTCGGGCGGAGCCCTTATCAATATCAAAGGCGAGGTTATCGGCATCAATTCCAACAAGATTGGCGGCTCCGCCGTGGAAGGCATGGGCTATGCGATTCCCATATCCGATGCGCAGCCCATTATCCAAAAGCTGATGGAAAAGCAGACCAGAAGCAAGGTCGCAGAGTCAGAGAGAGGGTATCTCGGGATTACAGGTCTTGATGTGAATCAGGAATCCGCATCGCTTTACGGGCTTCCCCTTGGGGCTTTCGTCTCCAACGTAGTGGAGGGCTCGGCGGCGGACAAGGCGGGACTTGTTCGTGGCGATATCATCACAGCGATTAACGGATGGGAAATAAAGTCAATGGCGGAGCTGAAGGAGGAGATTTCCGGCTACGCGGCAGGAGAAACGGTTGAGCTTACGATTATGCAGGGAAGCCCCGACGGGTATCAGACAAAGACGGTGGAAGTGACGCTGGGGCGCGCGGGGTGAGTAAAGAAATCCCTCTAATATTCAGGACAACTGTCCCTTGGTATATAGGTGACAGGGAGATTAATAAACTCAGGTTCCTGTTGTTCATAGGTCATAAGGCGGTATAGTGCTTGAAAGCATTGTACCGCCATTTTTTCCATATGAAGGTAAACGACTGAGACAGACGGAATTGTATATTCACACCTGTCTAATGGATTGTTTCCGACTGCAATTATTTCTATCTGTCCGGGAATGGAAACTGACTTTTGGAAAAAAGCCTTTACGGCCCCGGGAATCATTGAATCGGTTGAATAAAAAATACAGTCTGTTGCCGGGTATTTTTCCAAAGCATGCATGGTGGCGTCATAGCCGCCTTTGGCAGTAGGAGCCGTACAGCAGACAGGAGGAAGATTCATGCCGTTTTCCGTACAGGAATAGGAAAAAACATTGGTGCGAAGATTCATTCCGTTAAAAGTGGCCTCGGAAGTGATAATCAGAGGATTTCTTTTTCCATGGGAGGCAAAAGCCTGTGCCGGAATGAAGCCGATGGACTTATCATCCATTGTAACGGCGGAATATTTTTTTGAATAACGGTTATATAGTACAATCGGTCTGAGAAAATCTGAATTTTCAATTATTTCCAAATCCTTTTCTGAGGAATTGCAGATAATAATTCCATGGCATGAACGGATTAGTTCATCTGTCATTGCAAGATTGAGTTTCCCCGCTTCATAAGATTTTAAAAGAACGGAACAGGGAACAGGGGCACTCATAATTTCCTGCTCGATAGCCTTAAAAAACCGGGTCATCATTTCCGCCCGATAATCAGCTATCCAGAAAATAACAATCTGATAATGAAAGGTACTGTCTGCAGCGCGAAGGCTGGCTGCGCCGACATTATGTCTGTAACCGATAGAGGCGGCAATTGCAAGAACTTCCTTTTCTGTTGCGGAAGAAATTTTTCGTTCTTTTGCTTTCCCATTTAAAATAATTGAAACTGTGCTGGTAGATACGCCGGCCATCTGGGCAATCGTCTTAATTGTCGCCATAGTTTTTCCTCTAATTAAAGTCTGTTTAATTATCCTGTTTTAAATCATAACAATTTTTCCATTAAATTGCAATATACTCTTGACACAGACAAGTTTAGGGGGTATCATTAGTAAAACGTTATAGTTAAACGTTGTACTAGAACGATATACTATAGGAACGGAGGGAAAGAAATGGTTGTAATAGGAGGAGGCCAGGGATTTTGGGGCGACAGTAACGATGCAGCAATTCACATGGTAAGGAACAGTAATATCAATTATCTTGCATGTGATTACCTTGCGGAACTGACGCTGTCAATCATGGCAAGACAAAAGTTAAAAAATCCAAATGCCGGATATGCAAGAGATTTTCTCGGGATGATGAAGGAATGCGGAAAAGAGGCTTATGAAAAGGGCATTAAGGTTTTAACAAATGCAGGCGGGATGAATATTAAAGGATTGGTGGATGCATTGGCTGAGCAGGCCGCCGGGCAGGGGCTTAAGGGAATGAAAATCGGCTACGTGCTCGGCGATGAAATTTCCGCTGAAATTCCCCGGCTTCTTGCGGAAGGCATGACATTCGACAATATAGATGATGTAGGGGATTTTAACGAAGTCAGAGATAAAATTTTTAATGCCAATGTTTATTTTGGACATGAACCTACGCTTGCCTGTTTAGAGCAGGGGGCAGATATGGTTATTACGGGACGTTCCACGGATTCAGCCTTATTTTTAGCGCCTTGCATTTATGAGCTTGGATGGAAAGCGGATGACTGGAATAACCTGTCCCGGGGGATTATGGCGGGACATTTGTTAGAGTGCGGCGGTCAGGGGGCAGGAGGTAATTATGACTATGACTGGCGCGGCGTTCCCCGGATGGATGAACTGGGATTTCCTATCGCTGAGGTTTCGGAGAATGATTTCGTTATTACAAAAGCGCCGGACTGTGGGGGAATTATCTGTGAGCAGTCGTGTAAGGAACAGTTTTTATATGAGGTGCATGACCCTGCCAATTACATAACGCCTGATGTTACCGTCGATATCAGTCAGGCGACGCTTAAGCAGGCAGGAGATAACCGGGTCCGGGTAGGGAATGTCAGAGGAAAAGAAAAGCCGGAAATGTTAAAGGTTTCTATGGGTTATCATGCGGGCTATAAGGTGGCGGGTATGCTGAGCTTTGCATGGCCGGACGCTTATGAAAAGGCTCAGTATGCTGCGGACATCATTATGAAAAAGATGAGGAGGAAAGGATTGAAGGCGGAAGAGGTCAGGATTGATTATATTGGCGTTAACGCTCTTCATCTCGCCGTCGCGGAGACTGACTCGGATAAACTGAAGGATTTGAACGAGGTTGTCATGAGGATTGCGGTCAGGACATTGACAAAGGAAGAAGCCTATAAGCTGGTTCCGGAAATTGCACCGCTACAGTTAAACGGCCCTCCCGGAGCAAGCTTTTTCGGAGGAAGGGCAAAGGTTCAGGAGGTAATCGGGCTGTGGCCTACATTAATTCCGAGAGATGCGGTCAGGCTGACAAGCCATATACTGGAAGTTTAGAGGCGATACGAAAGGCAAAGCAAGGAGAACGGATTATGCAGATATATTTAAATCAGATTGCGCACGGGCGCTCCGGTGACAAAGGCGATACCAGTAATGTCTGCGTTTTTGCCAGAAAACCGGAATATTATGAGATTATTAAACGTGAGGTTACGGAAAAGCGCGTAAAGGAGCACTTTGGGGATATGGTTCTGGGAACGATTACCAGATACGAGGTTCCTTCTTTAGAAGGGTTTAACTTTGTAATGAAGCATGCATTGGGAGGAGGGGCAACTCATTCCCTCCGCATGGACAGTCTGGGAAAATCCATGGGAAGCGCTTTTATGCG
Source organism: uncultured Lachnospiraceae bacterium (assembly GCA_910577275.1). Lineage (GTDB taxonomy): Bacteria > Bacillota > Clostridia > Lachnospirales > Lachnospiraceae > Suilimivivens. The sequence continues at coordinate 80,964 of CAJTMW010000006.1, read as the reverse complement.
AATGAAAATTAATGTGGAGGAAAATGAGATTTGACAGGGTTGGCTTATGGAAAAAAATAAAAGTCTGAAAAAAATGCAGGCATTGGAAAATCTGCTGGTGATTGATTTGACCAGGGTGGTGGCCGGACCGTATGCCGGGGCTATTCTGGGAGATTTGGGAGCAAAGGTTATCAAAATAGAGGTTCCTGAAAAGGGAGACGACGCACGCGGTTACGGCCCCTATGAGAAAGGGGAAAGCGTTTACTACGCTAATCTGAACCGGAATAAGAAAGGAATCACTTTAAATCTTAAGACAGAAGAGGGAAAAATTATTTTAAAACAGCTGGCGGCGAAAGCAGATATTCTGATAGAAAATTACCGGCCGGGCGTTATGGATAAACTGGGACTCGGATATGAGACGCTCAGGGAGATTAATCCTCGACTGATTTATGGTGCCGTATCCGGTTTTGGAACATATGGGCCTTATTCGCAAAGGCCGGGCTACGATATTATTTCACAGGCCATGGGAGGTCTAATGAGCCTGACAGGTGAAAAGGGCGGGGAGCCCACAAGGTCAGGGAACGCCATGGGGGATATTCTTGGCGGTATGAATCTGGTAATCGGAGTTCTGGCGGCTGTAAATGCAAGAACCATGACGGGAAAGGGACAGAAAATTGATGTCGCCCTTGTTGATTCCGTTGTGGCAAGCCTTGAAAATGCCTATATCCGGTATTTTGAATCAGGTGAAATCCCTCCCAGAAACGGAAATGCGTATGCGTCCATTGCGCCCTATGACTCTTATCATGCGAAAGACGGACTTGTCATCATTGCCTGCGGAAACCAAAAGCTGTACGAAAAATTCTGCAATGAAGTTATTCATATGCCATGGATGATAGAGGATGAGAGATTTCTGACAGTCCCCCTTCGGGTGGAAAATAATGAGATTCAGAAACGGTATATTGAAGAATGGACAATGGAGCATACGGTAGAAGAAGTAGTAGAGCTTACGCTGGCGCAGGGCATTCCGGCGGGGCCGATTTACAATGTAAAACAGATTACAGAGGATGAGCATATTGCCGGGGCAAGGGAAATGTTTGTTGAAATTGAGCATCCGGTTATCGGGAAAATGAAGGTGAACGGCCAGCCGGTAAAGCTTCTGGATATGCCGCCACGTGTCAATATGCCGGCGCCTACATTGGGACAGCATAATGTGGAAATTTTATGCGGAATGTTGGGATATGACAGGGAAGAACTGAACCTTTTTGCGGAAAGGCATGTAATTTGACAAAAAACAGGTGAATGTCAGGAGTAAATATGATAAACGAACTGGAACAAATAAAACAGAGAATCTTGAAGGAATATGAAGCGTCAGGCCTGCCGGTAATTTATGAGGAAACTTATTGTGATGAAATGATGCTTCCCATGTCCGACGGAGCGGCTTTGAAAACCTATATTTTCCGTGGCTGTAAAGACGGGGCTGTGCCGGTAATTCTTCAGCGTTCGCCCTATGCCCATGCATTGGAAATATATAAGCTGCACGGAAGGGAGCTTGCAAAAAGAGGCTTCGGGGTAGTTTTACAGTTTTGCAGAGGAACAGGGGAGTCAGAGGGAGAGTGGAACCCGAATGTAAACGAGCGCAAAGATGGTATAGACACTCTTCAGTGGCTTTGCGCGCTCCCATGGGTGAAAAATGTGGGGTATTGGGGAGGCTCCTATCTGGCGCTGACGGGCTGGTGTATGGCTGATTGCATACCGGATAAGGTGAGGGGAATGTATCTGGGCGTTTATGGCACAGACCGCTTTACATCCGCCTATGAAAAGGGATTATTCCGCCATGATGTATTGACTGCATGGGCAATGGAAAACGCCGGATATGAGGTCAGAGCGGACTATATGGAAAGCTGCAAATACAGGCCGCATGTGGAAGTAGACGAAGCGCTCTGGGGCAGGAGGCTTCCCTGGTATCGGGACTGGGTGACGGCGACGACGGCGGATGCCCCCTACTGGCAGGAGGGATTCTGGAAAATGCTGAGTGAAATACCTTCCAGGGTGAAAATTCCTTTGTTTATAACAGATGCGTGGTATGACCATCATTTGGGAAGCGCAATCAAATCCTATGAAAAGCTGTCGGAGGAAGCCAGAGAAAAGAGTACGCTGCGGCTGGGCTGTTGGAATCATTCCGGGCAAAACTGCATCGGGTGGGAAGACCCCGAAAATTTGCAGAACAGCGAAATCGTTTCCATGACAAAGTGGTTTTGGGATTTGCTGGTGGAGGAAAGAGAGCCGCAGAAAAAAACGGAAGTCTATGTTATAGGAGCGGATAAGTGGATAGAACCCGGGGCGTGGCCGATGCCGGTAAAAGAAATCAGAAAGCTTTATTTATCAGGAAATTATTCGGAAAAAGTGAAAAATGCAAGGGAACTGACCTTTGAGCAAGATGAGTGTGCCGGAGGGGCAGAGTATGATTATGACCCGGAAAATCCCGTACCGTCATTGGGAGCCGAGGCAATGCTGCGCTCCATGGATAAGGTTGGAAGTTTATTTCAGCCGGAGGCGGGATTTCGCGATGACGTGGTCTCGTTTGTCTCCAGGCCTCTATCAGAGAAGCTGACGATAGGCGGGAAGTTAAGAGTGCATTTAAGCGTGATAAGCGACTGTGAAGATACGGCCTTTTCGGCAAAAATTATGGAAATGAGAGCGGACGGAACATCTGTCAATATCCGTTCGTCCATCACTACAATTGCCGCTGACTGCCCGGAAAGGTATCATCCGGGGGAAATTGCGGAAGTCTGCGTGGATATGTGGGATATTGTGTGGGAAGTGAAAGCGGGAAGCCGCATACGGATTGATATTTCATCCTCGGATTTTCCCCAGTATGCCATACACAGTAATTATCCGGGAATCTGGTCTGAACAGAGACAGACGAAAACAGCGCATCAGCAGATATGCTGTGAAGCGGTACACCCATCCTGGCTGGAGATTCCGGTTTTAGGAAAAGCATGAAACATATAGGAGCATTAAATAACTTCTATTGTTATAAAAAAGGGAGGAGGTATATGGTATGACATACCGAAACACAAACATTGATGAGAGAGGAGTGATGTATGGAAAGTGGATGACCGCGCCTGACACATGGACAATCAACTTTGGAAACGTGTATTGCTATCTGCTTATCGGAAAGGAGAGAGCTCTTTTGTTCGACACGGCTTACGGAGTGGGAAATCTGCGTGAGTTTGTAGAAGGCATTACGGACAAGCCGGTGACGGTGGTAAATTCCCATGGGCATTTTGACCACACAGGAGGCAATCCATGGTGGGAAGAAGTCTGGGCCGGTCCGGGGGCAGAGAGTGTAATGAAAAAAGCATTCAGCCCGGAAATGCAGAAGGACTTTGACAGCAAGCCGCACCCTGATTATCAGGTACATACTGTGCGGGAGGGATACGTGTTTGACCTGGGCGGCAGAGAAGTGGAGGTTTTCGAAATTCCGGCACACCATGAAAGCAGCATTGCGCTTCTGGACAGGCAAGGGCGCGGATTGTATTCCGGAGACGAGATGGAGGCGGGACAGGTGTTATTGTTTGTAAGAAATCAGATAATACCCGTGAAAGACGTCGTGGCCGCTCATCTGGAAAATATGAAAAAGCTGAAAAGCCGGGAAAAGGAATTTGACGTTATCTGTCCGGCTCACAACGGAACACCGCTGTATAAAGGCTATCTGGATGATTACATTGCCTTATCGGAGCAAATTCTGGCAGGAACAGCAGAGATTATGCCGGATACTGCCGGCTTTGGATTCCCACCGTATACGAAAGACGGAATGTTCGGGGCGGCAGGCGATTTGGAACGCGCCCAGTATGGAGGAGCTTCTTTTGTCTATAAAAAAGAAGCGTAAATTGGAAGTACAGGATAAACACAGATGGCGAATGCCAGGAAAGGAAAAAAGTATGAAGGTAAAAAAGATTTTAGCACTGTTATTGACAGCTATCGTGACGGTTTCTTCGATTTCAGGATGCGGAGGGGGAAATTCGTCTGATAATTCATCCGGGGGGGTAATTCCGGTTCCGATGCATCGGCAGAAGTGCAGGATACAGGAGCTTCTGCAGAAATCAATTTTGACGAAGAACCTTATGAGATTAATTTTCAGTATATGGTAGCGCAGGAAGGCCCTAATCAGCAAAAGGTAAATGAGGCAATTAACGAGCTGGCACTGAAAGAACTGAATATGAAGGTCAATATGATTCCTATGACTTGGGGAACCTATAACAATCAGATTTCCATGATGCTGGCGGCCAACGAGCCTCTGGATATTTTCCTTGCATTTGCGGACCGCTTTTCCACTTATATCGAGTCCCAATATGTAGTGGATTTGTCTCAGTATACCAATGAATTACAGGGGGCGTTTGAGGTACTGGGCGAGGACGCGGAATGCGGATATATCGGAGATTTCCTTGTAGGTCTGGGACAGATGAAGGAGCGCGGCTATCCGGCAGGCCTGATTGTGCGCAAGGACATCTTTGACGAACTGGGTTATAAAGTGGAGGATTTTAATGTAAGTCCCGACGATTATTCCTCTTTTAACCAGATTACAGAACTCTTTGCAAAAGTGAAAGAAGCCCATCCTGATATGATTTGTATGGATGGAACATCTATTATGGGATTGCAGGACCTTTCCTATATGGACAACCTTGGGAGCGACTTTGGCGTTCTGGAAAATTACGGGCAGACCACTACCGTCACCAACTGGTTTGAGTCCGAACAGTGGAAAAATTTCTGTCAGATTGGCAGGGAATGGTTTACAAAAGGATATCTGTCTCAGGATATCGCGGTAAATCAGGATTCCGGCGAGTTGAAAATGAAGGCGGGAAACTGTTTCTCTTTCATTGCTAACGTGAAGCCGAACACCAATGTTGAAAAACTGGCGCAGACGGGTTATGAAGTGGAAGTGATTCCCCTTGGAGATGCCATGAAAAATACCAATGCGGTAAATTCAGCGCTGATTTCTGTTGCAAACGCTTCCAAAGACCCGCAGAAAGCCGCTATATTCTTAAACTGGATTTATACCAGCCAGGAATTTAATGATTTGATTAACTGGGGTATTGAGGGCGAGGACTGGGTGCTCACAGAGGATGGTCTTGCAGCTTATCCCGACGGAGTGGATGCCAACAGCGTAGGCTATCATAATGACTTTGGCTATGTGTATCCCAATCAGTTTGCAGGTCATCCGTGGACGGGCAACCCCGCCGACATCTGGGAGCAGTATGAAGTTTATAATTCAGGTATTACGACATCAAAAGCATACGGCTTTACCTTTGATTCTACGCCTGTGGCTACGGAAGAAGCCCAGCTTGTGGCTGTGAGGGACCAGTACTGGAAGGATTTGGCCTTCGGGGCGGTTGACTTTGATGAAAAATTTCAGGAATTTAACGATGCCCTATATGCTGCAGGACTGCAGACCGTAATGGACGAGAAACAGCGACAGCTTGACGAGTGGCTTGCGGCTCAATAAAAGGAGAGTGTCTATGGAAAGAAAAAAATTGAGCGCGGCAAAGCTGCGGCAGTATCTTCCGTTGTATTTGATGATGCTCCCGGCACTCATTTACCTTTTTATCAATAATTATATTCCTATGGCGGGAATTGTAGTGGCGTTTAAAAAATTTAACGCTAACGACGGCATGTTTGGCAGTCCGTGGGCAGGGCTTACAAATTTCACCTATCTGTTCGGCTCCAACGATACTGCGATTATTATCCGAAATACGCTGCTTTACAACGTTGCCTTTATTATTGTTAATACTGTGGCAGGTATTATGCTGGCAATTTTTATCTCGGACGTGGTAAGCCATAAGCTTAAAAAACTGTACCAGAGCGCGGTGCTGCTGCCCTTCCTTATCTCTATCGTGGTAGTCAGCTATATTGTGTTTGCCCTGCTGAGCCATGAAAACGGTATGCTGAACAAAGGGCTGTTCCCGGCGCTGGGAATTGAACCTGTACAGTGGTACAATGACACGACCTGGTGGCCGCTGATACTTATCGTTACAAACTGCTGGAAGGGTGTCGGATACGGTACGTTGATTTATATTGCCGCTATCGCCGGCATCGATAACAGCTTTTATGAGGCTGCGGAGCTGGACGGCGCGAACAAGTGGCAGCAGATTACAAGGATTACGCTGCCCTGCCTGGTTCCCTCCATTATCACTTTGCTGATTATGAACATTGGCAAAATATTTTACTCTGATTTCGGGTTGTTTTATCAGGTTCCCCAAAATTCAGGCTCTCTGTTTACAGTGACAAACACCATTGACACTTATGTCTACAGAGCACTGGTAAGCTCCGGCGGTATCGGGCGTTCCTCTGCGGCGAGTCTGTTCCAGTCTGTGGTGGGCTTCGTGCTGGTGATGGTTTCCAATCTCATCGTGCGCAAGGCCAGCCCGGATAACGCAATTTTCTAAAGGAGGGGACTATGGTACAATCGAAAGGAAGAAAAGTCTATCAGGCTGTAATAAATATTGTTTTGATGTTGATGACTCTGTGCATGGTTCTGCCTCTGGTTTTGCTTTTTATGTCTTCCATTACGGAAGAAAACACGCTGGTGGCTAACGGGTATTCCTTTTTTCCGGCAAAGTTCAGTCTGGAAGCATATCTGTATATCATGCAGAATGCCAATACCGTGTTCCGGGCATATGGGATTACGATACTGGTAACGGTAATCGGGACAGCAGCCGGGTTATGTCTGTGTTCCATGATAGCGTTTCCGTTGTCCTTAAAAGATTTGCCAGGACGGAGGGTGATAAGCTTTTATGTTTTTTTCACCATGCTTTTTTCCGGCGGGCTGGTGCCCTCATACATTATGTGGACAACCATGTTCCATATAAAAAATACCCTGTGGGCATATATCCTGCCAAACTTCCTGTTAGGGGCGTTTAACATTATTCTGATGAGAACCTTTTTTACCACCGGTATACCGGCGGACCTTTACGAGGCGGCAAAGATTGACGGCGCAAGCTACCTGACGATTTACAAAAAAATCGTTCTGCCGCTGGGAAAGCCGATACTGGTGACGGTGGGGCTGTTTACCGGGCTGTCTTACTGGAACGACTGGACAAACGGGCTTTACTATATCAGCAAGTCGGAAATGCTGAGTATTCAGGCGCTTTTAAACCGTATGATTCAGGATATTCAGGCGCTGGCGTCTCAAAGCACGGCCGATTCCGGTTCGCTGATGCAAATACCGCAGGTATCTATCCGAATGGCGATTGCTTTTGTGGCGATTTTACCGATTCTGATAGTGTATCCGTTCCTGCAGAAATATTTTGCCAGCGGGATTATGCTGGGAGCAGTAAAAGGTTAAAAGTTTGAAAGGGGTTATTATTTTATGGCTAAATTCACCTGTAATTTTATTTCTTATACATTAAGAAGGACGGTGGATATCACGGTGGTAATTCCCACCGTGACGATTCCTGAGTCCATGGGGTTATCTGAGAGCCGTAAGCACACACCGAAGGAAAAATTTCCTGTGCTGTATTTGTTTCATGGTATGGGAAACAATCATGCCACATGGACAGGCTATACGAATGTGGAAATGTACGCCGAAGAGAGGCAGATTGCTGTGGTGAATATTTCTGCTGAAAACAAAAGCTATGTAAAGGTGGGAGGCGACGACTTCTTTACCTTTATTTCCGAGGAACTGCCGGATTTTGTCTGCGGTATGTTCCCGGTTTCAGACAGACCGGAGAATAGTTATATTGCGGGGCTGTCTATGGGTGGGTACGGTACGCTGGTACATGCCCTGAACTTCCCGGAAAGGTTCGCAGCTTTTGGAATCTTCTCCGCGGCAGTAAAGCTGAATCCGGAAAAACTGATAACAGGAGATGCGGCTGCGACGGAAGAAAAGCCTGCAAATCCCCGGTTTGACCCTGAAAGCCTTGCGGAAGGTATCAGCAGCGAAGGAAAGAAATTTCCCAGAGCCTATATGGCCTGCGGACAAAAGGATTTTCTTTATGAGGCAAATAAGGCGTTTAGGGATAAGCTGATTTCTTACGGAGCGGACGTGACATGGGATGAGCATCCTGACTACGGTCACGAGTGGCGGTTCTGGGACATGGAGGTTGAGAAGTTTATGGACTGGCTGCCGCGTACTGACGGATATGCAAAGGCGGGACGCCGCCAGATTTAATTAAGTAAAGACAGAAACCACCCTGTTTTGTATTTTCGGACAGGGTGGTTTTTTTATAATAAGCTGGCTCGCGAAGCATGTAAAAGTATGTTTTTGTGGAGGATTTGTTGCTTTTAAAAGCGGAAACGGATATACTGTAAACAGAAAAGGAAAAATACGGGGAACCGGAATGACGCAGGCAGAGAGGGATAGAGGTTATGGCGAGAAAAATAGGCATCGGAAATCAGGATTTTGAGGTGGTTCGGGAAAAGGATTATTTCTATATTGATAAAACCGGGTTTATACGTGAATGGTGGGAGTCGGGCGATGCCGTGACGCTGCTCACCCGTCCGAGGCGATTTGGCAAGACGCTGAACATGAGTATGGTGGAAAAGTTTTTTTCTGTAAACTATGCGGACCGGGGGGATTTGTTTGAGGGACTGAGCATATGGGAGGAAATATCCCCTGCCGGGGAATACAAATACAGAAAATTGCAGGGAACCTATCCGGTTATCTTTTTGAGCTTTGCGGACGTCAAGGAAACTACTTTTGAGGAAGCGCGCAAGAAAATATTTAAAATTATCCAACTGGTATACAACAAATTTGATTTTCTGCTCAAAAGCGATGTGCTGAACGACAATGAAAAGAGCGATTTTCAAAAAATATCAGCGGAGATGGAGGATTACATGGCTTCTCTGTCGCTGAAAATGCTTTCCGATTATCTGTGCCGCTATTATGGGAAAAAGGTCATTATTCTTCTGGACGAATACGATACGCCGATGCAGGAAGCGTATGTAAACGGATACTGGAAGGAGCTGGCGGATTTTACGAGAAGTCTGTTTAATTCGACCTTTAAAACGAATCCTTATCTGGAACGCGCCATTATGACAGGGATTACGAGAGTCAGTAAAGAGTCCATATTCTCTGATTTGAATAATCTGGAAGTGGTGACAACAACGTCTAAGAAATATGCGGACAGTTTTGGATTTACAGAGGAAGAAGTGTTTGGGGCACTGGAAGAATATGGCATGTCCGACGAAAAACAGCAGGTAAAAGACTGGTATGACGGTTTCTGTTTCGGGGAAAGGAATGATATTTATAATCCATGGTCGGTTATTCATTTCCTTGACAAAAAGGAGGCGGGAGCATACTGGGCAAATTCCAGCGCCAACAGTCTGGTGGAGAAGCTGCTCAGGGAAGGAAACGCGAATGTCAAGAAGAGCTTTGAGAGCCTGCTTCACGGCGGAACGCTCCATATGGAGATTGACGAGCAGATTGTGTATAATCAGTTACTTACAAAAAAGAATGCCGTCTGGAGCCTTTTGCTTGCCAGCGGATATTTGAAAGTGGTCTCGAGTACTTTTGTAGAAAGAACCGGACGTACAGACTATGAGCTGGCGTTGACAAATAAGGAAGTCCATATCATGTTTGAAAATATGATTCAGGACTGGTTTTCGGGGAGCGACGATTACGGTGATTTTATTCAGGCGCTTATGTTAAATGATATAAAGGCGATGAACTTTTATATGAACAAAGTGACATCAGAGATGTTTGGCAGCTTTGATACGGGAACAAAGCCTTCTGAAAAACAGCCGGAGCGCTTTTATCACGGTTTTGTGCTGGGGCTCATGGTGGAGCTGGCGGATAAGTATGTGATTACTTCGAACAAGGAGAGCGGGTTTGGTCGATACGACATCATGCTAGAGCCCAGGACACAGGCAAATGATGCTATTATCATAGAATTTAAGGTGCAGGAGGATGATGAAAAGGAGCTGGCAGACACGGTGCAGAAGGCGCTCCGCCAGATAGAGGAAAAGGATTATCAGGCGAATCTTACGGCAAGAGGAATTCCCAAAGAGCGGATACGGAAATACGGCTTTGCTTTTTGCGGAAAAAAAGTGCTTATCGGAGGCACTTAACTGATTTTAAAGCATTCTTTCTGCGGCCTTAACATAAGTTAGTAAAAAGAGATGAAAATACGGTTCAGGAGACAGGATGAAAGAAAGTCATATACGAAGCTGCAGTACACAAAAGGTTTACCCGGGGAGCCGCTTCCTGCGGGCTGTAAAATATGGTACATGCGCACTGGCGGCAGCGGCGGTCTGTCTGCTTACAGGCTGCGCAAAAGAAAAAGACCCCATGGAAAAGATAAAGGATTTGGAATTTACGGTACTGGCGGAGGAAAACATACCGGGAGAGCTCAAGGCGGTAATAGAGGAGAAGAAAGGAAACGCCTTCAAAGTGACCTATCAGGACAACGGATTTCTGTACATATGCATCGGTTACGGAGAACAGGTAAGCGGCGGCTACAGTATTGTGGTCAATGCGCTGTATCTGACGGACAACGCGATTTATGCGGATACTACGCTGCTTGGGCCTGACCCTTCGGATACAGGGGTAAAAAAGAATTCCCCGTCTTACCCTTATATTGTCATCAAGACGGAATTTCTGGATAAGCCGGTGGTGTTCAATTAGAAGACTGCCGTTTTGCGCATGTGAGATAAACAAGTAAAAGAAGTGTAAAAAATTTTGCCGTTCCCTGTCCGGCTGACTGCCGGACGGGTCGGGCTTTAGTCGGGCAACTCCACCTTGCCGACAAAAGAGTAATAGATTTCGAGTTCCTCCACAAACTCCCGCAGCAGGGTAGGGGTGAGTTCCTCAAATCTGGTGTACTTGCGGACTACTTTCATAAGCTTTTCGGCGTTTGCCGTGGTTTCCAGCGTTCCCGGCGTTTCCGCTGGCAGTCACATTCTTTGGGGTGGCGGCAGCTTTTTGAAAAGATGTCTCTAATCACATAATAATCTCTAGTTCCTTTTTTAATTCCTGATAACAGTCAATGTTAAAAACAAAGCCCTCCATGCCACATTCCTTACTGGCAATTATATTCTTTTCAGTATCATCTACAAAAAAACATTCTTGAGGATTTAATGAAAATTTTTCAAACAATCTTTCAAAAATTTTTTTATCCGGCTTCATCATTTTCTCAACTGCGGATATTACAAAACCATCAAAATATATTCCAATATCCGACTTTTTGATATATTCATAGAATTGGATATTGGTGTTGGACAACCCGTATATCCTATATCCGTTCTGTTTCAATTGCTTTATTAATGTACATATTTCTTTATTAAATTCAATTTTCTCAAACCATGTATTCATTATTTCTCTTACCTGGTTTTTTAAACTATCTGGTGCTTTTCCTTGAAATATTTTTTCCGCCTGTCCCGCACTTATTATCCCTTCGTCCAGTTGAAGCCATTCTTCAGATTCAAAAATAATCTCTTTTAACTTCTTTGATTCCACATCATTGATAGCATACTTTTCAAGAATTGAATCTATATCCCACTTTACAATTACATTGCCAAAATCAAACACTATATTTTTAATCATTTTCTTTCTCCATATGATTATCTGAATGACAGCTAAATTTATATCATTTCAATAAAGTTCTTCACCTTTTCAATATCGTTGTTTAAGATTAGCTCATCCTCAACTTTTAATTCCTCTAACAATTTGCAAGCTAGTTCGAACTTTCCAACCCAACTTGGCTCGTGTGCGTCTGAACTCACAATAATAGGTACCCGATACTGTTGGCAGAGATTTATCATTACCTTATAATTTTCATAGCAGTTTAGCCTATATTTTTCCTTTACTAGAGAACTGTTATTTATCTCCAAAGCAACATGATATTTTTTCGCCGCCTGAACCAATCGTTCATAGTCTAACGGGGTATGGTCGTCATCGGGGTGCGAAACAAAATGTACTTTTGTTTCTTTCATACATTCAATAATATTTATTGTATTTTTTTGTTTCCCCTCGTCTTCATAGCATTGCCTGTGAATACCAATAATCGCATAATCAAGATGCTTTATATATTCCTGTTCAAGCGATAATTTTCCACCATTTAAAACATTAATTTCGCAACCATGCAAAACTTCAATGCCATTAATAACAGGGGGAATGATTTCCAGATTCAAATAATAAAAGGGGTCTACAGTGCCGGGGATTCCGGGAGCGTGTTCGCTGATTCCTATTAATTTAAGCCCTTGTTCTTTTGCTGCAGCTACCATTTCCCTTATCGTTCCATAGGCATGACCGCTTGCAAGTGTATGCATATGAATATCCGCAACTATTTTTTTCATAAATGCCCCCTTAATTCGGTTCAAAAAGGAAATATATATAATTCATATTAAGGTTCTCCATTTCCTTTATCGGAACTATGTATCACTCGGCATGGATTACTCACTGCAACACAATTTGCAGGAATAGAACGGTTTACAACACTTCCTGCACCTATTTCCAATCCGGAATAAGACGCTCCGCTGACGAAACCGGGCATATACATTTTACCTTTGCGGATATAATTATAATGCAGTTTAAAAAAGAGAAATATTTCATTTGCGCCATTACATATTACAATCCTGCCATTTCTGTCGATATTCTGACGGCGTACAGTGAGCATATTTCCGAAAAATTTTTCCAAAATAGCTGCTGCTTCCCAACCCGCAGGATTGGCTGATTGTTGTAATAGATTCCTGTCCTTCTACCAACATTTGGCAAGCTGATTGTAAACGATAACTTTTTATATATTCTATTGGCGTAGTATGCAGACAATCATGGAATACCCTAAAACACTCACGTTCACTCAAATATGCTGCCGCTGCAAGCTGTGAAATAGAGATTTTTTCTGAATAATGCTCATGAACATATATCATCATCTGTTTTATTTTATCGCTGTTTTTATTAGTTTCACTATTCTTATCTAATATTGGTATAGACTGCTCAAAAAGCATGAACCATATTTCCAACAAAGCAGCCTGTAACTTAATTTCATATCCTAATTTGTTGTTAGGAATATGAAACGCTTTCATAATAAAATTCAAAATTTTTTCATGCGCAGGATTTTCTGGAAAAAGCGGTATCATTTCAATCTGTGAAGACATCACAATTGGCGTGACATATCTTTGCTCTATTCTGCTCCCACACTTCCCTGCAAGTAAAGAAATGTCAAAAAGATGCACAAGCGGAATATTTTTTTCTGTTCGCGATAGCGCCTTTGTCATATGAAGCACATTTGAATTAACCATGCAACCGCTTCCTGCCGGAAACAATATTTTTCCTCCGGGGGTATAGCATTCAATAATGCCACTCTCTATATAAAAAATTTCTATTGCTCTATGCCAATGCCACGGAACAGAACGCTTTATATGCTTATCAAGTTCTACCCTTGATGCAATATAGGGAAAATCATTTGTGTAATTTGGAAGTAATTCTTCTCTGCTTCCTGCATGAAATTCAATTTTCTGTATATTTTTCATAGTTCCCCTTTACGGTTGTTATATTAAGTTGAACTTATATTTAATATACTGATTAGCAACAGAATCGTCAATCAGTGCAACCAGTTCTTTTATAAAAACATTGTTTGGGATATGAGAAAATTAAATATTCCGTAGTAGTCGGCATTGTGGAAAAATCCAAAAGTTTAGATTTTTCCACAATGCTTGTCTTTTGGTCTTTGTTTCATTGGTTCGGAATAGTGTAGTGCTGGCGGTCCGTCTCTTGTTTTCGGTTGCCTGCTTCTTTACTGTACATGAGCATTGTCTGGCAGAGCACAACGGAGGACACATTTTTTAAGAAAAATCCCCCAATAATTATCTTGAGAGCCTGTTATGTTTCGGATATACTGGAATTTAAGGAGCCTGCGTCGGTACTGCGTCCGCAGGCTTTCCGGCTTTATGCAGGCATAAAGGGGCGCAGGCGCGCCGGTAAAAGTATTGCCGATGCATTTTGAACGGATAGAAAAGCAGTACAGAAAAGAGGAACATCATGGGAAAAGAGTATCATGTATCTGTCAGCGGAAATGACAGAAACGACGGAAGCGCGGAGCGTCCTTTTGCAACAATCCAAAGAGCGGCGTCTCTTGCAATGCCGGGAGATGTGGTGACGGTACACGGCGGGGAATACCGGGAATGGGTGAAGCCGGAAAACGGCGGCAGCAGCGAGTTTAACCGCATTACCTACCGGGCTGCTTCCGGGGAAAAGGTGGTAATTAAGGGTTCCGAGCGGATTGACAACTGGGAAAATGTTGAGGGAACGGTATGGAAAGCCGTCTTGCCCAATGAGATGTTCGGGGACTACAATCCTTATAAGGAGGTTTTGGGCGGCGACTGGTTTATCGCGCCGGAGGGAGACATTCTTCATACGGGGGACGTGTATCTGAACGGAAAATCCTTCTACGAGGCGAAAAGCCTTGAGGAAGTAAAAAATCCCGTGATGCGAACAGAGGGCGTAAATCCCCCATGGACAAAACATGCGGAACCGCTGCTTCATCCTGAGGATTCCGTTTATCAGTGGTACTGCGAGGCGGACGAGGAAAACACCACGATTTACGCAAATTTTCAGGGGGCGGACCCGAACGGGGAGCTGACGGAAATCAATGTGCGCAAGTGCTGTTTTTATCCTGTAAAGACGGGAAGAAATTATATTACGGTATCCGGCTTTGAGATGGCCCAGGCAGCCTGTCCCTGGACGCCGCCTACAGCCGACCAGCCGGGGCTTTTGGGAGCAAACTGGAGCAAGGGCTGGATAATTGAAAACAATACTATCCATGACGCAAAATGCAGCGGTATCAGTATCGGCAAGGAGGAATCGACGGGACATAACCTGTGTACCAGAACCCGGAGAAAGCCGGGCTATCAGTATCAGATGGAGGCGGTTTTCCGGGCGCGGCATATCGGATGGAGTAAGGAAACCATCGGCTCCCATATTGTTCGCAACAATGTGATTTACGACTGCGGACAGAATGGAATCGTGGGTCATATGGGATGCGTGTTCAGCGAGATTTACGGAAACCATATTTATAATATTGCGGTGAAGCATGAGTATTTCGGCTATGAAATTGCGGGCATCAAGCTCCACGCTGCAATTGACGTACAGATTCACCACAACAATATCCACAACTGCACCCTTGGCACATGGCTTGACTGGCAGGCACAGGGGACGCGGGTGAGCAAAAACCTGTATTACAATAACGACAGGGATTTGATGGTGGAGGTGACACACGGCCCTTATATTGTGGACAACAATATTTTTGCTTCTGAATATAACTTTGACAATATCGCTCAGGGCGGCGCTTATGTACATAATCTCTGCTGCGGAACCATGCGAAGGGAGCCGGTGCCGGACCGCTCCACCCCCTATCACTATCCTCACACAACGGAAGTGGCGGGAACCACGGTTGTTTACGGCGGCGACGATAGACTGTACCGTAATACTTTCCTGGGAGGGGCGCAGATTTACACAGAGCAGTCCACCTGCGGCACGGAAGGCTATGAGGGAAGCACTACTTCTCTGGAGGAGTATGTTGACGAGGTTCTCTCTAAGGGCGTGGGCGATTTGGAAATGTATGTGCTGGTAAAGCAGCCGGTTTATATTAATAACAATTGCTATTTAAATGGGGCAAAGCCTTTTGAGAGGGAGAAGGAGTATACTGTCTCCGACGCAAACCCCAAAGTGCGAATCGTGGAGGAAGCTGACGGGACATATCTTGCGTTTACGGCAGGAGCAGAAATGCTGAAAAAGACAGCGGGCGAGCTGCGTTCAGGGGATTTTGGGATGACCCGCATCACAGAAGCCGCCTACGAGACGCCGGAAGGGAAAGAGATTTTCTTTGACAGTGATTATCTGGGAAAGAAGTGGGAGGGCGAGACGCCGGCCGGGCCTTTCGCGGATATGAAGGAAGGGGAAAACAGAATAAAGGTGTGGCCTTTGGGCCTTTGACAGTAACAGACGCAGCCGGCTTACCATAGCAAACTCCACCCTGCATACCTGGTTATGAGGGTGGAGTTTTATTCAAACAGACCTTTTTATGTTTTAAAATTTGACTGCCATATTTCAATATTCTTATATCCTTCTAAATCTGTAATTGCCCTCACGCCTCTGATTGTCTTTACATTCACAATATGTTTAAAGTTCCATGAATTTATAATACCCCGATAAAAATTTGATAGTAAATAAAACTTCTATAAACAAAAAGAGGTAACATTTTTATAGAATCCAGACAGATTATTAAATAATTAAGTAGATAGTGCCCTCGAGCACTTAAGCGCTTTGATGAAATCCCTTGCCGGGGCGGAGAGGGAGAAGGCTCTCAAGGTGACGGGCGAAGGGTGCAATGAATATATTGTGCGAAAGAGAATCGAAAAGGCCAGGTCGCTGCTGGAAACCACCACGCTTAAGGCGGGAGAAATTGCAATGATGGTAGGGTATCATGATATGAATTATTTTTCGCTGGCGTTTAAGAAGCATACGGGGATGTCGCCGATTAAGTATCGGGAGCAGGCGCAGGGGAGGTAAAAAATGGCAGTTTTTACTAAATGTTAATAATTTGTTTATTGAATGTTCAGCGGATATTGCGTATAATATAAACAGGAAATCTAATTGATTTCCGGGAGAGATGCCTGGATAATTCCAAAGTAAAGGTGAATGGGACAGCTCATTTTCTCTATTGGGGGACGTAAAACTACCATAGCATAAGCCTGTTTAACAGGACGCTGTCCAATAATAAGATTTTGTTAAGCGTCTGGTTGGAAAACTGGACGCTTTTGCGTTGGAGAATAAATATGCTTACAAAAGAAGAATTATTGGATTTGGATGCGCCGCCGCTTATAAAAAATGTGTCTCTGGGATTATATAAGGAATTTTCTGCGGACTATTTACTGGCAAGAAAATTTATATATCATTTCTCCGACGGCTCAAAAATGAATATTGAGTTTACCGAATGGGGAATCTATCACATATTGTCAATCCAGCATATAAATTATAGGATAAAAAACAACGAATTTTTTCAAAAAGTTGATGGCGGATTAACATTTGATGATTTTAAAACAGATAACTCTGTTAAAGCAAGGTTTAGGGAACAAAAGAAAAGAATTTCTATGTTTGCCTGTGTATATAATACTTTACGCAAAGGACAGGCATTTTATATCCCATCTGGTAAAGTAAAAAATACCAATAATGTGAAAGTGGATTATATATTATATCGTACTCTTGATAATGATAATGGTATGAATCTTGGCATCAGACAAGAAGCAGGGAAGTTTGTACCACTTACAATTCTTGTTTCGAAGCAGTCATCATTAATGAAATACGTTGATGTTGAGAATTTTAAGCTGGTAGAAAAGTTAGAAATAACAGATATGTCGGGAAATGTGATTGAATCAATAAGTTATGCACTATCTGATAGGGAAAGGGTTAGAGTATAAAAGGCAGATAACATAAAATTGTACATTTTACTTAACGGACATGAGGGGCGTGGAAAATAACGGCGATTTATATCAGTCGAAGGTTATCTTTCCATGCTCCTTTTCAAATTCAGCGATGTGATTTTTTATAAGAAATTCCAGCTCCCTGTTTGCCGAGCGGGCGTTATAGTCTGCAACATAGCGGAATTTTTGAAGCAAATCTGACTCTGTTCTTAACGTAAATTTAGCTGTTTCTGCTGATGCCACAACAATGTGACACAAATGTCAGTACATTATTAAGAGCGTATTTTCTGTTTTCGGAGCACAAAAGAGAAATGGATTACATAAAGTGTTTTACAATCAGACAATTTGAGAGCAGGCAGGTATTTATTGCATATATAATGCCTGAGATTAAATGTGTATTGGGGGAAGAAATTACAAAGCATTGCGGAGATATGGAATATGAAATCTGGAGAGTTATGAATACATACATGATGCTTGTGGCGCAGGATATGAAGAAAAGGGAATAGCAGGTAAGGAAAGTAATCAATTTTGCAGAAAAATGGTAAAATAATACTATATTGATTGACGAACAGGCATAATAATCATATAATTATATTGTTATTTTGCATAAAATTTGCAGAATGGAGGTAGATGTATGCTGCTGGAATTTAAAGTGGAAAATTATAAATCATTTTTAGAGGAAGTAACATTTTCTATGGTGGCAGCACCGAAACAATCAGGGCTGGATTATAGTCTTCTGAAAGAAAAAGTAAAGGGTAAGCTAATAAAAGGGTTGAGTTCTTCTGTGATTTATGGCCCGAATGCTGCCGGGAAAACAAATATTATTGGGGCGATAGATGTGCTTAGAGCCATTATTATAAGAGGGAATATAAGAAATTCAGAGGAGAAAAATTTCCCTAATGCCGCAGCCGCAGCATTGGAGTTGATACCGAATAATAGACTGACCGAAGCGCGTCCGGTAAAATTTTCAATCACCTTTTTAGAAAAAAAGCTGCAAATTAAGTATGAGATTTCAATGGATTTGGGGGAATTTCTTGACGAGGAATATTGCAGGGAGATAACGGAAGAAAGGCTGAATGTTAATGGGGAGGATATTTTTGTCAGAAGTGAAGATTTAATGATTGGTAATCTAAAGGGAATTGAAGATTATCTTTCTGATATAAACGGACACAACAAAGAGAATGTAATGGGGATTGCCCGAAACAGCCTTAATAAAGATGAATTGTTTTTAACCAATGGATTCAAGCTGATTTTTTCACAAAAGCTTGTGAAGTTGATAGTCGATTGGTTTACGGATAAGTGTATGGCTATTTATCGGGCAGATACAATACAGCTGATTAAAAGGTTTGCCGACCCAAAGACAAAGGCTGTTTATGTAGAAAGGACAACAAACCAGGCGGCGGAGGTATTTGGTATTAATTCAAATGCGCTGGGTTATGTGGTGAGCGATGACGATTCGGAGGCAAAACTATATTCGATTTTTAAAAATGCGGAAAATGAAAAGAATATGGCAATTGTTTCTGAAATTTTTGAGTCTTATGGAACCATTCGCTTTATTAACATGTTCCCATTGGTAATAAAAGCTATCATGACGGGGGGAACGCTTATTGTGGATGAGTTTGACGCTTCTATACATCCGATGGCTTTGATGAGCATTATAAATATTTTTCATAATGATGAAATAAATATTCATCATGCACAATTGATTTTCAATACGCATAATCCTATTTTCTTAAATTCAAATTTATTCAGGAGGGATGAAATCAAGTTTGTCGAGAGGGATGATGACAATCATTACAGCACTTTGTATACGTTGGCATCATTTGGAACGGCAGGGGAAAAAGGAGTCCGTAAACATGAGGATTATATGGGGAAATATTTTATCAGCCAATATGGGGCGATAAAGGATATTGATTTTACGCCAATCTTTGAGCAGCTTTTAGGGGACGAAAGAGAAAGTTGAGCATGGGAGGCAATAGAGAAAATTCTGACAGATTGTGAATTGATTTAGAGTTAAAATGTAATCAAAGAAAGGAGCGCTAAAACCATGGGGATAAAATTGCCGTTAGGATTTGACCTTTTTGATAAGATACGTGAGAGCGGCTGCTATTATATAGATAAAACCGGTTTTATCAGTGAACTTCTGGAAGAAAACTTTAAAGTAAATTTAATTACCCGTCCCCGGCGTTTCGGAAAGACGCTGGCAATGAGTATGCTTGCCAGCTTTTTTGACATACGGAAAGACAGCAGAGCATATTTTGAGGGACTGGAGATTTCAGGTAATCAGGATTTATGTGCGGAGTGGATGAACAAATGGCCAGTATTGTTTCTGACCTTGAAGGATGTGAACGGAGACACATTTGAGGACGCCTATGAGATGCTTTGTTTTTCCATTGCTTCCTTATGCGGGGAGCATGAATATCTGGCCGGAAGTGAAAAGGTCCGTGACAGTGACAGGAAAATATTTATGCGGCTGATGTATCAGGAGGGAAGTGCGGCTGACGTGAAGTCGGCTCTGGCAGTGCTTATTCGAATGATGGAATCCCACTTTGGCAGGCCGGTTATTCTTTTAATCGACGAGTATGACGTGCCGCTGGCGAAGGCAAGCGACAACGGCTATTATTCTCGGATGCTGAATGTGATACGAAGCTTTATGGGAATGGTGTGGAAAACAAATCCGGCGCTCAAATTTGCGGTGGTGACAGGATGTCTGCATATAGCGAAAGAAAGTATTTTTACCGGGGCCAACAACTTTATATCGAGGTCAATATCGTCCAAATGGTATAACAGGTATTTTGGTTTTACAGAGAAGGAGGTAATGCGGCTGCTGCAGGAGACAGGGTTATCAGGGCATCTTGACGGAATAAAGAAGTGGTATGACGGATATCTGTTTGGTGGTCAGGAGGTGTATTGCCCGTGGGACGTTATTAATCATGTGAGTATGCTGCAAAAAAGCGAGGAGGCAAAGCCTGCCAACTATTGGAAGGATACCAGCCATAATCAGATTATCCGCCGTTTTATTGACAGGAAAAATCTGCAGGTGCAGGACAAGTTTGAGACGCTTCTCTCAGGAGGGGTGATTAAGGAGCATATTCTTGAGGATTTGACTTATGATTTTGACAATTCCACGGAGGAAAATCTGTGGAGTATCCTGTATCTGACGGGATATCTGACGGAAGCGGCTCCCTGGCGCTGTCCGGAGAAATTTTGTCCGGAAGAGGGAAAGACGGCTCTGTGTATTCCAAATGAGGAGGTCAGAACCCTTTTTGCGGAGACGGTGGCGAAATGGTTTACGGACAATATTTCCGGGCAGGACAGAACGACGTTGTTTCAGGCGTGGTGGAATGGAGATGATGCGCTGCTTACCCGGGAAGTGACGGACATTTTATTTGCTACTATCAGTTATTTTGATTATAAGGAAGATTATTATCATGCCTTTGTGACCGGATTGTTTGCGGGGGCAGGTTATGAGGTGGCTTCCAATTCCGAGCAGGGAACGGGGCGCGCGGATATTCTTGTGAAGGACAGGCGAAACCGAAGGGCGATTATTATTGAGGTAAAACGTTCCAAGGGGGAGAAGCAGATGGAAAATGACTGCCGCAAGGCGCTGGCGCAGATGGATAAGCGGCAATATGCCAGAGAAGTCCTGAAGGGGTATGAGAAGGTGCTCTGCTATGGCGCTGCCTTTTTTGAAAAACAGTGTCTGATAAAATCAGAAGAAATTCCGTTTCAAAATGAAAAATGAATATTTATAATAAATTCAACGAAAGAAAGGAACCCAATATGAGCAATTATCGAGAACGAGCCGCCGCGCTGGTGGCACAGATGACACTGGAGGAAAAGGTAAGCCAGACTCTTTACAATGCGCCGGCAATCGAGCGGCTGGGAATCCCGGCCTATAACTGGTGGAATGAGGCGTTGCACGGCGTTGCAAGGGCTGGGACGGCCACGGTATTTCCGCAGGCAATCGGCGTTGCCGCCACCTTTGACGAGGATTTGAACGGGAAAATGGCGGAAATCATCGGGGAGGAGGCCAGGGCGAAGTATAACGCGCAGAAAGAAGCAGGAGACAGGGATATCTATAAGGGGCTTACTTTCTGGGCGCCCAATGTGAATATTTTCAGGGACCCCCGCTGGGGCCGGGGGCAGGAGACCTATGGGGAGGACCCTTATCTGACCTCCCGGATGGGCGTGCGGTTTGTGGAAGGGCTGCAGGAGGAGAAGGACGGGTTTATGAAGGCGGCGGCATGCGCCAAGCATTTTGCGGTGCATTCGGGGCCGGAAAAGCTGCGTCACTGTTTTGATGCCACAGCCTCCAGACAGGATATGTATGAAACCTACCTTCCGGCCTTTAAGGCCTGCGTTCAGGAGGCGAAGGTGGAGGCGGTGATGGGAGCCTATAACCGCACCAACGGCGAGCCTTGCTGCGGGAGCAGGACATTGCTTCTTGATATTTTGAGAAAAGAATGGGGCTTTACCGGTCATGTGGTCAGCGACTGCTGGGCAATCAAGGATTTCCATGAAAACCATAAGATAACGAAGACGCCTCTGGAATCGGCGGCGATGGCGATGAATAACGGCTGTGATGTTAACTGCGGCTGTATGTTCCCGTATCTTCTGGACGCTGTCCGGGGCGGCTATGTGGAGGAGGAGCGTCTTGACGAGGCGGTGACGAACCTGATGGAATGCCGTATGAAGCTGGGGATGTTCGAGGAAAGCGGTACGGTTCCCTTTGACGCCATCGGGTACGAACAGGTGGATACGGCGGAAAACAGGGCGGTTAATCTGGAAATTGCAAGGAAAAGTCTGGTGCTGCTTAAAAATGAAGATAATCTCCTTCCCCTTGATTTGGATAAAATAAATACCATCGGCGTGATTGGCCCCAATGCGGATTCCCGGAAAGCGCTGGTGGGAAACTATGAGGGAACCGCGTCCCGCTATGTTACGGTTCTGGAGGGAATTGAGGACTATGCGGGCGATAAGGCAAGGGTTCTTTATTCCGAAGGGTGCCATTTGTTTGAGGACAGAACCAGCGGGCTGGCCATGGCAAACGACCGGATTTCCGAGGTGAGGGCGGTGTGCGCCGCCAGCGATGTGGTGGTGGCTGTGCTGGGGCTGGATTCCACCATCGAGGGCGAGGAAGGGGACGCGGGAAACGAGTTTGCCAGCGGGGACAAGCTGGATTTGCAGTTCCCCGGCCTGCAGCCGGAAGTGCTTCGGGCTGCGTATGAGAGCAAAAAGCCTGTGATTCTGGTTTCCATGACCGGCTCCGCCATGGCGCTTAACTGGGAGGACTCCCACATTCCGGCAATTATACAGGCGTGGTATCCCGGCGCGCAGGGCGGCAGAGCGGTGGCGGAGCTTTTGTTCGGCGCATACAGCCCGGAGGGGAAGCTGCCGGTGACTTTTTACCGCACCACGGAGGAACTGCCGGAGTTTACGGATTATTCCATGAAAGGCAGAACCTATCGCTATATGGACAGGGAGGCGCTTTATCCTTTCGGGTTCGGGCTCTCCTATACCTCTTTTGCCCTTAGTGATGTGAAGCTGTCCGGGGATAAAATCACGGCAGGGGGAGAGATAAAGGTCAGTGCAAGGATTAAAAATACGGGCGTTATGGCAGGCGGCGAGACGGTGCAGGTCTATGTGAAGGCACCGGCGGGGAATGCCGGTTGTGGTGAGCGGGAAAGCAGAGATGTGCAGGAAGACGGGAACATACAGGGAAGCAGAACGGACGACAGTGCGGCGGCTGCCGGAAGCGCGTCCCGCCATGTGCCGAACTGCCAGCTAAAGGGGCTGAAAAAGGCATATCTGCAGCCCGGCGAGGAAAGAGATGTGGAGATTACGCTGGACGCCCGCGCCTTTGCACTTTATAATGAAGAAGCGGATTTGATGCTGGAAAAGGGCGTTTATACCGTGTACGTGGGAATGCAGCAGCCGGATAAGAGAAGCGCGGCGCTGACAGGCCGGGAGATGGTTTGCCTGACGGTTTCAGCGGAGACAACCGAAAAGCTGTAGGAGCTTTTAGAGAAAGGAAGATAAATATGGCAAATGACAGGAAAGAATGGTTAAATGCTCTTTTAACAATTGTAAGCCCCGTGCTTGACGCACTGGAAAAGGGGGAACTGAAAAAAACAATGCCTCTTTCCTTCCACGAGGAGAGAGCGGAGTTTGCGCCCCTGGAGGCGTTCGGGCGGAGCATGACGGGACTTGCGCCCTGGCTGGAGGCGGACAGCAGGGGGCTTGATGAGGAAGAACGCGCTTTGCAGAAGGAATACAGGGAAAAGGCGGTTCGCTGTATAGAGATGGCGACAAACCCCTCATCCCCGGATTTTATGGTTTTTGACCGGGGCGGTCAGCCACTTGTGGACGCGGCGTTTCTTGCCCACGGAATCGTGAGGGCGCAGTCGGCGCTGGGGGCGGCGCTTCCTTCCGAAACGCGGCGGCATCTGGCGGATGCGCTGCGAAGCTCCCGTAAGATTCCGGCCTGCAACAGCAACTGGATTTTCTTTTCCGCCATGGTGGAGGCGGGGCTTTATGTGCTGGGCGAGCCTTACGACATTATGAGAGTGCTTTATGCCCTCCGGGCTTTTCAGGGATGGTATAAAGGGGACGGCGTTTACGGCGACGGCGACAGCTTCCATTTTGATTATTACAACAGCTTTGTGATTCAGCCCATGTATGTGGATTTGGTAAAGCTGTTTGCCGGTGAAAATGAGGAAATCGGGGAAATGAAGGAAACCGTAATCAGAAGGGCGTCAAGATACGCTTCCATTCTGGAACGAATGATAGGGCCGGAGGGGACTTATCCGGTGGTGGGGCGTTCCATCTGCTACCGCTTCGGAGTTTTCCACATGCTTTCCCAGGCGGCGCTGCAGAAGGAGCTTGAGGAGGGCGTTTCGCCTGCTTCCGTGCGCTGCGGCCTGAGCGCGGTAATCCGAAGGGTGATGAGCGCGAAGGACATGTTTGACGAAAAGGGATGGCTTTTGCCCGGGGTATTCGGACACCAACCGGAGCTTGCGGAGACCTATATCAATATCGGAAGCCTGTACCTGTGCAGCTCGGTATTTCTGCCGTTGGGGCTTGCGCCTTCCGATGAATTCTGGAGCGGGGCGGACGAGGACTGGTCAGGGAAAAAGGTGTGGTCAGGCGGACATATCGGTATCGACCATGCGGAGGACTGAGAAATGCTTTTTATAAAAAACGGGACGATAGTTGACCCGGTGAAGAATACGCTTTACCGGGCCGACCTGCAGATTGCGGAGGGGAAAATCGAAAGGATTATCCGGGAGGGGGAAGCGGCTCCGGCGCAGATAAAGGAGCATATTAATATAGAAGAAACAGAAACCATTGATGCCGAGGGTCTCTTGATTGCCCCCGGTCTTGCGGATACCCACGTACATTTCAGGGAGCCCGGATTTACCTATAAGGAGGACATTATCACCGGCGCGGCGGCGGCGGCAAGGGGGGGCTTTACGGAAATTGTGCTGATGGCGAACACGAAGCCGCCTGTGGATAATGAGGAAACTCTCTCTTATGTGCTTTCCAGAGGAAAGGAAACCGGCATTCATATCGAAAGCTGCGCCAACGTTACATTGGGAATGGCGGGGAAGGAGCTGACGGATATGGAAAAGCTGGGGGAAGCCGGGGCGGCGGGCTTTACCGACGACGGCATTCCCCTGCTCGACGAGTCGATTGTGAGAAAAGCCATGGAAAAGGCAAAAAGCCTTCATAAGCCCATAAGCTTTCACGAGGAAAATCCCGGCATGATTGCAAATAACGGCATCAACGCCGGAGAAGCCGCGGCGTTTTACGGAATAGGCGGCTCGCCCAGGGAAGCGGAAATCAGTCTGGTGAAAAGAGATTTGGAGCTTGCCCTTGAAACCGGCGCGGAGGTGGTAATCCAGCACATCAGCGCAAAGGAGTCGGTGGCGCTTTTGCGGGAGGCGAAGGCGAAGGGCGCGCATGTTCACGGGGAATGTACGCCCCACCATTTTACCCTGACGGAAAGCGCTGCCATCGAAAAGGGGACGCTTGCCAAGATGAATCCGCCCCTTCGGGAGGAGGCCGACAGACTGGCGCTTATCGAGGGGCTTAAGGACGGAACCATAGATTTGATTGCCACGGACCACGCCCCGCACGCGAAAGAGGAAAAGGAAAAGCCGATAACCGAAGCTCCCAGCGGGATTATCGGTCTGGAAACCGCCCTTTCCCTTGGCATCAGAGAGCTGGTTGAAAAAGGGTATCTTACCATGCCGCAGCTTATAGAGAGGATGAGCGCCGCTCCCTGCCGGCTGTACGGACTTTGCGGCGGCAGAATCGAGGAGGGCGCGGCCGCAAGCCTGGTGCTGTTTCACCCGACGGAAAAATGGAAGGTTTCGGAATTCGCATCGAAGTCGGCGAACTCCCCCTTCATCGGAGAGGAGCTTCCGGGCGTGGTTCACTATACAATCTGCGACGGGAGGGTGATTTTCCGCCTGCCGCAGAGTCCCACGAAGTGAGACCTGGAAAAAAGGGAGGGACCCGCAAGGCGGGAGGATGCCTTATTCATTGGAAAAAGGAGGCAAAAATAAAAAATGAGCACCACACAGAATAAAAAAGCAAAAGTAAAAGCCAGAATATTATCCCAGACAATGCTTACGGAGGGGATTTATGATTTATGGCTGGAAACGCCCCTTGCGCTTGAAGCCCGGGCGGGGCAGTTTATCGGGATTTATCCGAAGGATGCCTCCCGGCTGCTCCCGAGACCCCTTAGCATCTGCGAGGCGGATAAGGAAAAGGGGGCGCTTCGGATTGTATACCGGGTTGCGGGAGCGGGAACTGCGGAGTTTTCCGGCTGGCAGCCGGGGGAGGAAGCGGAAATCCTCGGGATTCTGGGAAACGGATTCCCGGTAGATTTGGCGGAGGGGAAAAGGGTTGTCCTTATGGGCGGCGGAATCGGGATTCCTCCCATGGTGCAGCTTGCAAAGGAGCTTAAGGAGGCCGGGACGGAGGCGGTGATTATCGCCGGATACAGAGACGGGCAGCTCTTTTTGAAGGAGGATATGGAGAAGTACGGACGGCTCCTTTTTGCCACCGAGGACGGCAGCGCGGGCATGAGGGGGAATGTGCTTACGGTCATGGAGGAAATGCAGACAGAGGCGGATGTGATTATGGCCTGCGGCCCCATGCCTATGCTCCGGGCAGTTAAGGTTTATGCGGCAGGCCGGGGAATCCGGGCTTATCTGTCGCTGGAGGAGAGAATGGCCTGCGGGGTGGGCGCGTGTCTTGGCTGCGTTTGCAAAACCACCCGTAAGGACGGGCATTCCCACGTGAACAATGCAAGAATCTGTACGGAAGGGCCCGTCTTTGAGGCCGGGGAGGTGGATATCTGATGAACACTAAGGTTACGATTGCAGGCGTTGAATTTAAAAACCCGGTGATGACGGCGTCCGGGACCTTTGGCTCCGGCATGGAGTACAGCGATTTTGTGGATTTGAACAGGCTGGGGGCAGTAGTGACCAAGGGCGTGGCAAATGTACCGTGGCCGGGAAATCCGGTGCCCCGGGTGGCGGAAACCTACGGAGGAATGCTGAACGCTATCGGGTTGCAAAATCCCGGCATCGACGTTTTTGTGGAGAGAGACCTTCCCTTCCTTCAAAGGTATGACACAAAAGTGATTGTGAACGTCTGCGGCAAAAGCGTGGAGGACTATCTCGAGGTAGTGGAGAGGCTGTCGGATGAGCCGGCGGATATGCTGGAAATCAATGTGTCCTGTCCCAATGTAAAGGAAGGGGCTATCGCTTTTGGTCAGAGGGCGGACAGCCTTTACGATATCACCTCCAGGATTAAGACGAGGGCAAAACAGCCGGTGATTATGAAGCTCAGCCCGAATGTCACCGACATTACGGAGATGGCAAAAGCGGCGGAAGCGGCGGGAGCCGACGCCATTTCCCTGATTAACACCCTGACCGGAATGAAAATCGACATCCACAGACGGCAATTCGTGCTTGCCAATAAAACCGGCGGCTTATCCGGCCCCGCCATCAAACCTGTGGCGGTTCGAATGGTTTATCAGGCAAGCCACGCCGTAAAAATTCCGGTAATCGGTATGGGGGGCATCGCCACCGCCGATGACGCCATAGAATTTCTTCTTGCCGGCGCTTCCGCCATTGCCATAGGCGCGATGAATTTTGCCAATCCTCATACTACCGTTGAAGTGATAGAGGGGATTGAAAAATATATGGAACAATATCATATAGAAGATATCGGCGAAATCATCGGCGGCATCCCGGAATGAGGCCGGGAAGAAGGGAGACTTCCGTCCCGCCCCTGCTGCCTTACCCCAATTTCTATGCATACTTCCTCCCGCATCCACATACATTTACAGTAAGTGGATGCCAGGGAGGTATTTTTGTGGAACTGATTAAACGGAATATACATACAGATTTTATCAAATGCAAGGCCCAGACGCAGATGACTCTTGAAGATGACGTGATTATATCCGATTCCAGACCGGATGCCGCAAAGCTGATTATGGATAGAGGAAATGTGATAATCGAGGAGGTCAGGGTAACGGACGACCATGTCAGCGTAAAAGGCAGGCTTGCTTTTCACGTGCTCTACTTAACGGACCAGGGAACCGGGGGAGACGTGGCGAATATGGAAGGCGCAGTCCCCTTTGACGAGTCGGTCTTTATGGAAGGAATACGGGCGGGGGACAGTGTAAATGTGGACTGGGAGCTGGAGGATTTAAGCGTCAGCCTGATTAATTCCAGAAAGCTCAGCGTTCAGTCGGTGGCAACCCTTCTTCTTTCCTGCGAGGAAATCCGGGATGAGGAAACGGCGGTGGACTTATACAGCGAGGAGCCGGTGGAATTTCGGAAGAAAACGCTGGATATCGCGGCCATGACCATCAAGAAAAAGGATATTTTCAGGGTAAAAGAGGAAGTGGAGATTCCGGGCAGCTTTCCCAATATCCTGACCATGATTTGGTCGGAGATTGTGCCGGAAGCCGTGGAGTTCAAGGTGCTGGAGGATAAAATAGGGGTTCAGGGAGAGCTTCGAGCCTTCTTCCTCTACAGGGGAGAGGGGGAGGAAAGCGAAATCTGCCATTACGAAACCACCCTTCCCTTTGCCGGAAGTCTGGATTGCCCCGGCGCAAGAGAAGGGATGATACCGGAAATCCGTTTCCTGGCGGAGGACCGGGAGGTGGAGATAAGGCCGGATTTTGACGGAGAGGAAAGAGTGATTACCTTTGAACAGTGCCTGGATTTGGATATCTGCATTTACGCGGAGGAGCAAATCGACATCCTTTCGGACGTCTACGGCGTTGTCAAGGAGGTTACCGCCCTTGAGAAAAATGCGGATTTCAGAAGGCTTCTCTCAAAGAGCAGCGGAAAGACAAAGCTGTCCGGCCATTTCAAATGCGAAGATGACAAGGCGGTAATCCATAAGATTCTGCATACTGCCAGCAGCCTTCAGGTCAATTCCCAAAACGCGACGGAGGGCGGTATCGAGCTGACGGGCGTGGTGAGCCTGCAGATTTTCTACGAGTGCAGCGGCGAAGAAAACAGGTACGGAGTGATTAAGGGAAGCATTCCGTTCAGCTATGTCTTAGAGGCCGAGGGCATCAACGAAAGCTGTATTTATCCTGTGCAGTCCTTTGTGGACCAGGTGACGGTTGCCATTATTGACAATATAGAGGTGGATGTGAAATGCGTTCTTTATTTCCGCTCCAACGTCTATCAGAAATGGCAGGAAAAAATCGTGGAGCAGGTGATTGTGGCGGAGCCGGATATGGAGAAAATGGAGGCGCTTCCGGGGATTGCCGTTTATATGGTGAAGGAAGGGGAAAGCCTTTGGGATATCGGAAAGCGGTATTATGTGCCGGTTTCGGTGATTAAGCAGACAAACGACCTTACATCCGACGAGGTGAAGGCGGGGGACAGGATTTTGATAGTGAAAAATGTGTAAATGAATTTCAGCAGGGGGATGCTTCGTATACAGAGCATTCTTATGGAACCTGAGCCTTACGGCATATAAGGAGAAAAGAAACTGCCGCTTCATGATTTTCAACCATGAACGCGGCAGTTTGATTTTTTAAACAAAATTTTTATTTGTCAGTTTCCGAGTCAGAGGAGTTTGTCTCTGTCTGGACTTTGGCGTCCTCCGCCATCTTGTCAAATCCCTTCAAAACAGCGTCATAGGTCTGCTTGCAGATACCGGGAAGATTGCCGCCCCAGGTCTTTTCAGCCTGCTTGTAGCCCTTGAGGAATGCGGAACGCATTTTTTCAATCTGGTCAGGGTCGCCGCCCGTCAAAGCGGTAGCAAAATCCAGAATACGCTGTGAGGTCTGGGAAACGCCCCAATAGCCGTCATCGGCAATATCAGCCTGAGCCTGCGCTTTGGTAGCCGCGTCTACGGTAAAGTTGCCACTTGACAAAATGCTCCAGATATCATTGGCCTTGCCGTAGGTCTGGCCCTGCTTGGTCAGCATCTTCTCAACAATGCTCTGCAGCTGCGCGGTTCTGGCGTCCGCGTCCGCTTTCATTTTAGCAACAAGCTCGGCATTGGGTTTATAGGTTTTGGCGGAAGTTTTTTTGGTTTCTTTGGAAGGCTCGTACACTGCACCGGCATTCTCGGCGGCGGCAGCTTCCTTTGCGCTTCCCTGCTTTACTTCGGTATTGGTCTCGGCGCCTTTGGTCTTTGAAGTATATGCGCTGCTATACGCTTCGCTGGCACCTGTAACTCCGTTTACGCTCATAATATCACCCTCCTTGGTTGGTTTTCTATAGAAATTATCGGCTTGCTGATTTAAAAAGATTAGCTTTTACAGGGAATTTTGGGGAAAATGTAATGAAATGTTCTTTAATTGGCTTTAAATCGACGGAGCATGATGAAAAGGGCAAAATGCTGTTGTCATTTGAATTTGTTTGTAGTATATTATAAAAAAGTCCTATATCCTTAGGACAAAGGACAAAAACGGAGGTATATTATGCTAAGTATATCAGATTCGGAACTGGAAATTCTGGAAGTATTGTGGGGGAAAGGAGGACCGATGACTTTCGGCGAACTGTTGAAAGGGTTTAATGCAAAGACAGGAAGGGACTGGAAAAAGCAGACGCTGGGAACTTTTCTCACCCGGATGCAGTATAAAGGACAGGTGGAAGCCTTTGGCGGGACAAGGAAACAGTATCAGCCATGTATTTCAAGAGAGGAGTATGTGAAGGAGATATCCAGAAAGTTTCTGGACAAATATTATGAGGGCTCTTTTGC
This sequence comes from uncultured Lachnospiraceae bacterium, assembly GCA_910577275.1. GTDB lineage: Bacteria > Bacillota > Clostridia > Lachnospirales > Lachnospiraceae > Suilimivivens. The sequence continues at coordinate 50,310 of CAJTMW010000006.1, read as the reverse complement.
AAAAATGTTCGCAGCATTGAGTGGAGGGGATGAGCTTGACAGGGACAAATCAGGAGAACTGAGGCGGATGCTCAGGGAATGGGAGAGAGAATGAGGCTGTATGTACATATGATGGCTTGCGGCAGTATCTGCACGCTTCTGTATATTTTCTTTAAGTGCGCGCTCCCGTGGGAGCTGCCGCTTAAGTACAGGAAGACTTTCCTCAGAATAAATGCGTTGTTGTACTTACTGCCTGTGCCGTGGCTGGCAGCGCAGGTGAAAGGGTGGCTGAAACTTTTTCTGGAAAAGGCCGGTATGGTATTTCCGGAAAGGACGCTGTCAAATATAACAGATACGACCAGCGTATGGGAAAGTACACTGTTTTTCGATGCGGATAAGAAGCTCCTTTATATAACCGGTTACAGGAACTGGCTGACAGTGATTGCGGGAGGCGCTCTTATATTCACAGTGCTTGCGGCGGGTTGGCTTGCCGTTTACCTCGTTACATGCCGTTGGCATATGAGACGGGCGAAATTCCCCGGAGAGAGGTATGTGAGAGCCGGGAAAAGGAAGGTGCGAATCGGGACGTCCGGCGGCGCAGGCTCGCCTTTTGCCTTAGGAATAATAAGGTCGGTGGTTCTGTTCCCGAAGGGGGCGCTCGATGGCATGCCGGAGGGAGAGATGGAGGACATGTTATCCGGCGGCAGGGCGGGAAGCAGGCTGGCGTGTGTCCTGCGTCATGAGGTAAGCCATGTTTTGAGCAGAGATATTTTGGGGAAATTCATTACCTTTCTGGCGATAGCGACGGAATGGTTTAACCCGCTTACATATTACCTGTTTAAGGAAAATAGAGAGGTAAGCGAGATGTTGTGCGATATGGCGGCGGTGGAAGGCAGGACGAAGAAGGAAAAAGCAGAATATATGGAATGTATTATTGACGCTACGCAAAAGCCCCGTGACCCGAGGATGACAGGCGTATCACTGGCGGCATCTAAAACACTTACAGAAAAGAGGATGGAGAGAATTATGGGAATGAATGTAAAAAAAGCATGGAAAAAAGGAACTGCGGCGGTAATTATGGCGGTGTGCTTTCTTATCAGCAGTATACCGGCGTTTGCCTATGAGGATGCAAAGAAGTATACGGTGACAGAAGAATCCTACGATATCGAAAGTCTGGAAAGCGCGGACTGGCTGCTTTTTACCGACGAGGAAGATGTGAAGATAGATTCTCCTGAATTTAAAGAAGGAGACATTGTATTTACAGGGGAAGACGGCACAGTTTACTACATAGACAGTTTCGAGGAAAACGGCGGTATTAAGGAGCGGGCATCCTGCCAGCATACATATAAGTCAGGGACAGTACAACAGCACAATAAAAAATCAGACGGGAGCTGCACTGTGACCACATATAATGCCGAGAGATGTACAAAATGTGGAGATACGATAATGGGCTCAAGAGTATCAACACTAACATATGACAAATGCCCTCACTGACCCGCCGATTCATAAAAATACAAAAGAAAGGAATTCAGAGACAATGATGTTTGAATTACTGGACACGCCCGAAAACCATTATCTTTATGATGCGGCGGAAAATGAGATTGTGCCCGTTGACGGGGAAGACTCTGGGAAGCTGTCAAAGTATATAGAAGGGGACAGGACGCCGGAAATCATGGAATGTGTGGAACGGTATCAGAGAATGGGGCTGTGTACGGACAGGGCGGTGGAGGAGCTTGAAAATCCCATGAACGAGCTGGCGCCCTACTATCTGAACGAGCGGCTGGAAAACCTGATTCTGCAGGTGACACAGCAATGCAATCTTCGGTGTTCCTACTGTGTGTATTCCGGCAAGTATATTAACAGAACGCATAACAGCAGCGTCATGCCCTACGAGACGGCATGCCGGGCGGTGGACTTCTTTATGGCAAGGAATCTGCTGGTGGAAAAGCCGTCGATGGGATTTTACGGCGGGGAGCCGCTTCTGCAGTTCGGGCTGATTAAGAGAATCGTAAGCTATGTGAAGGAGAATTATCCGGGCAGGGAGATTCAGTTTAACATGACGGTGAACGGGACGCTGCTGACGGAGGAGGTTGTGGACTTTCTGGCGGAAAATAATTTTTCCCTTACCCTGAGCATAGACGGGCCGAAGGAAATCCATGACGCAAACAGACGCTTTGTTTCGGGGCAGGGCTCCTTCGACCTGATTATGGAAAAGCTGAAATATATAAGGGAGACCTACCCGGATTATTTCAAAAAGATAATGACAAACACGGTGCTGAGCCCGGATTGCGACTATGAGAAAGCGTTGACGTTCTTTGAGGAGCAGGAATACATCAGGGAACTCCACCCGAGGCTGGGGCTGGTATCGCCTTCCGGGATTAAAGACGCCAACCGGGTAGCATATACCGGGAAGTGGAGGGAACTGCAGGAAAAGAACCGGGCAGAGGTGCTTTATGAACTGTCGGGGGGAAAGTATAACGGAGAAGAATGCCGGAAAGAGTACAAAATCCTTGCGAATTATAAAGATGAGGTAAAGAGATACAGTAAAAGCCTGAAAAGCGGCAGACTGTATCTTAAGAAGAACCACCCTTCCGGTCCCTGTGTTGCCGGCGCACGGAGGCTGTTTGTCACGGTGGATGGAGATTTCTATCCCTGTGAGAAGCTGCCGGAAATCGACGAGCTGAAAATCGGGAATGTAGAGGGAGGTTTTGACATAGAGAAGGTGCGGAACCTGATGAACATAGGGAAGCTTACGGAGGAGCGGTGCAAGGGCTGTTGGGCATTTCAGTTTTGCAGTCTGTGCGCGGCGGCATGCCTGACAGAGGAGGGGATTTCCGGAGATTACAGGGAATATTCCTGTGAGGATGTTAGGAGACATGCAAGGGATATGCTCAGAGACGTATGTATTCTTATGGAAAGCGGATATGATTTTCAGGAGGCGGGAGAAGATGAAGACATTAGCGGTGTATAGCGGGAGCCTTGATTTGAATTATTTCCTGAAGCTGGAAGCGATGGCGGCACTCTATGGAAAAGTCTACGTGGAAGGACGCAGCTTCCTTTCCGGCGTCAATATGTTCGGGGATTTGGAGAATGTATTCTTTACGGAAAATATGGAAGAAGTCATAGAGCAGGTGACAGACGTGCTGTTTTACCATGACAGCGAGGGGATGGGAGAAAAAATACAGTACTTTGCGGAGCAGGGGAAGAAAATATATCTATATGACGTGACCGTGGACGCAGGGCAGGAGTATGGGGAAAAGGTATCCGTTTTATCCGGGGAAAAAACGCCGCAGAAAAAAGCCGGAAAGCGGTTGTATGAGCTGCCGTGCCCGGTGGTGACGGTGATGGGAATCAGTGAGGAGTGCGAACGGCATAAGCTGTTCCTTGAGGTGTCACGCGCCGTTGAGGAGCAGGGATATCGTGTGATGAAGGTATCGGGGGAACCTGTAAGCCGGATGGGGGAATGCATTCCGTTGCCGGAGGCGGTTTATGGAGGCAGGACGTTGAAGGAGCGGACGCTGGCGTTTAACCATTTCCTGTACCGCAAGGTGAAGGAGGAAAAGCCGGATATTGTGATAATAGACGTGCCGGGCGGGATACTGAATCAGTCGCTGCTGGAATATACCTGCGACGGAGAATATGCCTATATGGTCGGCAATGCGGTTGATGCGGACGCTTCCCTGCTGGCAATTCCGGCCCATGAGATTAACGGGGGATTCGTCGCAGAGCTTAAGGAGATATGCAGGCAGAGGTTTTCTGCTAATGTGGCGGGGATTGCAATGAGCTGTGTGGGGTGCAAGATAAATATCGAAGAAGACAGGACGTATTACTTTACGGTGCCCGCCGGATTTGTGAAAGAGAAGTATATCGGGGAGGAAGAATATATCGTCCCGGTAAAGCCTTTACATGGGAGCGGCAAATGCTTTGCAGAGCATTTGGTTGCTGTTCTATCAGACGCCGGTTAGGGAGGAAGTTATCTCTGGCTGGAACCAAAGATGAAGCAGTGGTGGCTTTATTGCCGCTGTGAAATAAATCGAAAGGAGAGGAGGTGAAAATATGAGGACATTGAAGAAACAGAGGAATGAATCAGTGAAGAACTATGAGGTACTGCAGAACAGGTGTGGGTGTGGTTCATGTGGGTGTGTGTGCAGTTGTTCAGGAGGACCGAATAACCCTTCGTCTGGTTTGCATGATGGAAATAATGGAAGTGCTGAAGCTGATTATCGTGTTAATTATGGAGCAAACAGCTAATGCACGGCAAAAAGGGGAAGGGAGAATTCTTTTCCCCTTTTTAGCTGAATAGGAAAGGACTATTTTATGTGGAAAAAAGTAACTATTATAATTATGTCATTGTGTATACTGTTTCTTATGGCATGTAGCTCAGGAAAGGATGAAACAGGAGAAAAGACTCAGGAAAAAATAAACGGAAATGAAATGCAGGAGAAAACAGAGGCTTCGGGGGAATCAGAGTCCGAGGAACTCACCGGGGAGCTGACTATTTTGTCATGGGTTCCTTCTAATAAATGGGACCATGTAATAGAGGGATTTACACAAGAACATCCGGGGGTAACAGTAACGGTAGATATGCCTAAGCAGGAGGAAGTGCTTACTGAGGAATTCGTGGAACGGTACAATACGAGGATTATGACCGGAGACGGGATTGATATTGTGGAGTCTGATTTAGTAAATATGGAAAGGTGTATGGAGCAGGGGCTTTTTGTGGATATGTATGAGCTGATGGATGCAGATGAGGACTTTCACAGGGAGGATTACTTTTCCTGTATTTTTGAACCGGTGGAAATAGACGGGAAGCTGCCGGCTTTTGTTTATAATGTGCGGCCGGTTTATATCCATTTGAATAAGAAACTGCTTGAGGAAGCAGGCCTTGAGTATACGGAGGATACAATATCCTTTAAGGAACTATACGGACTTTACGAGAAGGTGAGGGAGACAGCCGGGGAGCGGATATTCCTGACGCCAGACGGGTATGGCTATGAGGGAATGTGCAGTTATGAAACAAACTATTTTATCCGCAATAACCTTATAGATTCGGATGAATACGAGGAGTACCTTAAGATGTGCCATGAGCTGTATTGTGTATCGGAAAACAGACCGTTAAGAAGCGATGGAACGATGAAGATTGAAGATGACGTGCTCTGCTGTCCGAGTGATTTAAGGCTGCCGGGTAATAATGCAAATGAAGTGTTTGAGGGTACGGAGGGAATGACAAGGGCAATCTGTTATGAAAGTATGCATGGCGAACGGTATTTTTATGGTGCTTCCAATGTGGCTGTCAGCAGCTTTTCAGAAAATAAGAAACTGGCATGGGAATTTATTAAGTATGCTTTCAGCGGTAAGGAGACCAGTCAGGATTACTCATCCTATATATCTCCGAATAAGGAAAAGACGGAAATTGTATGTGAAGGGCTGACACCGGAAAACAAAGAGAAGCTGTACCGGGATATAGAAGCAATAAATACAATGAGTTATTCGGACATGGACTTGAATAACAGCTTTCTGCCTGTATACGAGGACTACTTTATGAATAATACTATAACATCGGAGGAATGCCGTAAGGAGCTGGCAGGTAGAGTTTATCTGTATATGAATGAGTAAAAAATAAAGCGTATTTGCAGTGTATTTTATTGAAAAAAGAGGGGGAAGGAGTTTCTTTTCCCCTTTTAAGCAAAACAGGGAGGGGTACATATGTGGAAAAAGGTAATAATGGCAATTCCTTTAATGCTAATTAGCACGCTGTTTCTTGTGACAGAATTTACAATCATCAGGTCAGGTCTATGCCCTTCATAACAGCCAAAATCCTGTTTGATATTTTTTCCTGCAAATAAGCGGTATTTAACTGAAATGGTAAAATTCATTATATGTGCGCTTCAAAGTTCCATATTTACCTGAATCACGGATTCCATAAATTTCGTCTACGCTGTACGGCAAAGACGGTACACCCTCTCTGGTTACGATTACATAATAGTTATCTGTATTCTGAATAGCTGATGCAAAATCATTACCCATAACAAAGTCGTTGCCTTCATCAATAAAAATAATGCAGTCCCTCATCATGGAAAGCTGTCCCGCCCATGTCCTGCCATCCAAAACGGTGCATTCTTTATCACAGGAAAGTTCTATCCCGCTGGCGGCCCCGTTTTCGAAATGTTCACGTATCATATCGACCAGCGCCGTTTTGCCTGTTGCACTGTTCCCGCGAATAACCGTAATGTTCCTTCTTATTTGAAAATCATATCGGATACGCTTATTCTGTACAATAATTCTGTGTGTCCCTTTCATGTTCAGCCCCTCTTATACATATAGTCCGGCAATCGGAACAAGCTCTTTCATGCTGTGGACAATCTGAGCTGTATTCATAATACGGATGTCAAAAGTGCCATCCCCGAAGTCCATCAAATGGCGCAGGTTTATTGTAAGCTCATCTGTCTCGGCCAGCTTCAGAATCCATTTGGCACAGTTATCACCGCAGGTGGAGGCGTTGAATATTCTAGAACGTTCATTTTTCATAAGAATTAAAGTTTTGACGCCGCCGGAAAGGGCTGTAGGCGTAATCTTTCCCATGACGGGGCTGTCAATTACCGCGCTGTCCAAAACAATGGAGTTATCCACATCTGTTGCAATACGTCACAGAACAGGGCTATAATAGATAATATAATTATGGACAAGCGGCGGCGGGTGCAGATAAAACTGCCCGGAATGGAAGAATTATGGGAGAAAATCAAAAGAGCCTTGTCATCATAGACGACGGCGTCTACGGAGTAAGTCTGCCGGAGGGTACAAAGATTACTCACTTAAAGGTCTGCGGCGGCAGGGTTATAGAGGACAGGGAGCCGACGCCGGAGCCCACCCACGGGGCGTTGTGCGCGGCGATTATCCTGCGGGTATGTCCGCAGATACCGGTTATCAGTATCAAAATCATGGAACAGGGCACGGCCGGGGATATCCGGCGGCTTTCCGCAGCGCTTTTGTGGTGTCTGGAAAATAAGGTTGCTCTGGTGCATATGAGTCTCGGGACGCTGGTGTATGAACTGAAGGACAGAATAGAGGATACTGTGAGGAAGCTGTCGGAGAACGGCACGCTGATGGTGGCGGCTTTCCATAACAGGAATATTCCAACCTGGCCGGCGGTTTTTCCGGGGGTTTTCGGCGTCCGCGGGGATAAGCGGGGCGTCCTTGAAAACCGCGGCATAGCCTTTGACAGCGGTTTTCCGGGAAACCGGGAGAACAGTCTTATCGCCTGTATCAGCGAGAGTCTCGGGGAGGGGATTGAGGATATCCGGTATGCCAACAGTTTTGCCGCGCCGGTGGTGACGGCAAGGCTGGCGGAGATGGCGCTTTCGGGGGAGGGCATTACCTTTGAAAAGGCTCTGGCGGCGTTGGAGCGGGAGGCGGCTTCGTACCCGGAGGGAGCCTTTAAGGGGATGTACTGCCGGTTTGACGGAAAACCGGCGGAGGAAACGGAAATACCGGTGCTATGGGTGGAGCGGGAGCTTCTTGGGCCGGTTCACGGAGAATTCAGAAAGGACGGGTACGACGTCACGGTCTTTTCGGACCGGGGAGAGGGAGTGCCCCTTGCTCTCTACGGGCAGGCGGAATGTATGGCGGAAGGGTTCCCTCGTACAATGGCGGGGATTTATCCGGCGGACGCTCTGCTTTTTTCCACAGGGGAAAGGCCGGAATTTTCTTTTTCGGAAATTGACATGTATGTGGACGGGAAAGCGGGGGAAATCCGTGTCAGCGTGGAAACCGGGGAGAGGGTTTTCCGGTCTGCGGGGGAGGTTTTTCTTTTCATTAAGGAATTTTTTGCCTGACATTTTACATAAGAGGCTCTAAGGGCCGGAAAGGGAGAAACGTGGAGGGGACGAAGAAGAGAAGGCGTGAACTGCTTTTCAGATGCCTGGGGTATTTACTTCCTTATAAAAAAGAGCTGGCTGCTGCTGCTGCCGCCCTTTTGGGAGTGACGGCGGCGGGATTTTTGCAGCCTCTTGCCATACGGAAGATAATGGACGACGGGATGATTGAAAAGGATATGGCCGGTATCCTGCTTTTTTCCTGCCTTTTGGGGGCGCTGGTGGTGGCTTCTCAGGCGTTGGAGTTTTTTCAGACAAGGGTTTTTGTGAAAATCCACAACGCCTCCTATGAGGCGGTTTCCCTGCAGGTGTTCGACAAGGTACTGCGGCTTCGGAAGGATTTTTTCACGGACAGGAAAAACGGGGAAATTATCAACTGTCTGACGCTGGATATGATGCAGGTGACGTCGGTGACGGACAGGTATATTGTGATGAGCGCGGGGCATGTGTTCCGCATTGTAAGCGGCTCGGCGGGGCTGTTTCTCATAAGTCCGGGTCTTGCCATGGCGGTGCTTGCCATGATACCGCTGAAGTATCTCTCGGTGCGGCGGCTGTCCGCGCAGCGGGAGAAGAACATGGGGGAGGACATTGAGGCCAACAGGCGGTTTTCACGGTGGTTTGACGACACTCTTGACGGGATTGGGGAGGTGCATCTGTGGAACCTTGGCGGGCAGAGGAAGGAGACCTTCGGAAGGCTTCTTCGGGAGCTTCTTGCCGTCCGGGAGAAGGGGAGCATGACGGATGCGTGGAATCTTTTTACGGAGATGGTGCTCTCATGGGGCGTGGACGTGGCGCTGTACATCCTTGGCGGGGCGCTGGTGTGCCGGGGAGACTTGACGGTGGGGGCGGTGGTCGCTTTCATTTCCTATTCCGGTTACGTGACGGGTCCGGTGGCTTCTCTGATAAATCTGAAAATGCATTTTGCGAGAATCCTGCCCTCGGCGGAGCGGCTTTTTTCCTTTCTTGACAGGGAGGAGGAGAGCAGCGGGACGAGGAGGCTGCCGGAAGGCGTCTGCGCGCCTGTGCTGTGCTTTGACGGGGTGCGGTTTTCCTACGGGGAGGGCAGGGAGGTGTTAAAGGGCGTTTCCTTTCGGATAATGCCGGGGGAGAAAGTGGCTTTTATCGGGAAAAACGGGAGCGGGAAGTCCACCATTTTCAATCTCCTTCTGCGTTTTTACGAGCCCTGCGGCGGGGAAATCACGGCGGACGGGATTCCTGTGGGGGAATTTCCTGTGGATGAATACCGGGGGCTTTTTTCCGTGGTGAGTCAGGAGCCTTACCTTTTCATGGACAGTATCGCAGGGAATGTGGATTTGTCTGGAAAGAGAAGCCGGGAGGAAGTCGAAAAGGCTCTTAAGCAGAGCGGGGCGGCGGAGTTTATCGGGAAGTTCCCGGAGGGGGAGCGGACGCAGACGGGGAACAAGGGGACGAAACTCTCCGGCGGAGAGAAGCAGAAGCTGGCGGTGGCGCGGGCCCTTTTAAAGGACGCGCCGGTGGTGCTTTTAGACGAGGCGTCCTCGGGGTACGACGTGGAGTCCGACGCGTACCTGCACCACATTATCACTCACGAGATGGAGGAGAAAACGGTGCTGATGATTACTCACCATTACCACCAGCTTGAGGGCTTCGACAGAATCTTTTACCTTGAGGACGGGAGGTTGAGGGAGCGGCTTAATACCCCTTGACGAACCCCGCTCCCCATGTATATAATTAAGTACAATTTAATGTATAATGTATACAATGTAATAAGGAGGGGCCCGCAAGGCGGGAGGATGCCTTATTACCCGCAGATGTTGCGAACGAAGTTCGCATTTAAATGCATCTGCTCCACAAATGTAATAAGGAGGGACCCGCAAGGCGGGAGGATGCCTTATTACCTACCAATGGAAGGAGGGACCCGCAGATGAGCATCACGCATAAAGCCTACGCCAAAATCAATCTCGGTCTGGATGTCATAAGAAGGCGGCCGGACGGCTATCATGAAGTAAAGATGGTAATGCAGACAGTGGATATCTGGGACAGGCTTACCTTTGGCAAAACTACCCGGCCGGGGATTTTTCTTCGGATAGATTCCTGGGGAGGAAAAGCGGTAAACGGGGCGGCCGGTTCGTCTCCTTTCGGGGCGGAGATTCCGGCAAGCCGGGACAACCTTATTTACAAGGCTGCGGACATGATTATAAATGAGTACGGTATAGATTCCGGGGTGGAGATTACGCTGCAGAAGAATATTCCCGTGGCGGCCGGCATGGCGGGCGGGAGTACGGACGCGGCGGCGGTGTTCCACGGGCTGAACGAGCTTTTTGACCTGAAAATGACTCTGGAGAAGATGCAGGCTATGGGAGTGAAGCTGGGCGCCGATATTCCCTATTGTATTGCGGGGGGGACGGCGCTTTCGGAGGGTATCGGCGAGGCGCTGACTTATCTTCCGCCGCCGCCTGATTGTGTTCTGGCGGTGGCGAAGCCGGATATTCATGTGTCCACAAAATTTGTATACGAGAATCTTCATCTGGAAAATCTGAAAAAGCACCCGGACATCGACGGAATGGTGGAGGCGATAAAAGCCGGGAGCCTTTCGGGAATCACGGAAAGAATGGAAAACGTGCTGGAAACAGTCACCGTGAGGGAATATCCGGTGATTGCCGACATCAAAAAAGCGATGATGGAAAAGGGGGCGGAGAATGCGCTGATGAGCGGAAGCGGCCCTACGGTGTTCGGTATTTTTAAGGGAAAAGAGGCGGCGGAGGCGGCCGTGGATGAGATAAAAAGAGCCGGGCTTGCCGGTCAGGTATTCGTGACGGGATTCCGCAGGCTATGAAAAACCTGCATTTCCGGCGGATAACTGTATTTTGACGGATTCAGGCAAAGAAGGAGAGGAGGACGCGGATGGACGAACTGTTTCAGGTAGACATGGACGAATTTTTACCTTTGAGAGATGTGGTTTTCAATACGCTGCGCAAGGCGATTCTGACAGGGCAGTTAAAGCCCGGGGAGCGTCTTATGGAGGTTCATCTTGCCAACCGGTTAGGGGTCAGCAGAACGCCCATCAGGGAAGCTATCAGGAAGCTGGAGCTGGAGGGGCTTGTGATTATGATTCCGCGGCGGGGCGCAGAGGTGGCGAGGATTACGGAAAAGAGCTTAAAGGATGTGCTTGAGGTAAGGCGCGCCCTGGACGCTTTAAGCGTGGAGCTTGCCTGCGACAGAATTGTGGAGGCGGATTTGGAGCGGCTCCGGGAGGCATGCCGGAACTTTGAGCAGGTGGCAAAGGAGGCGGACGCTTCGGTGATAGCGAAGGCGGACGTGTCGCTCCATGATATCATCGTGGAGGCTACCGGCAACAGGCGGCTGCAGCAGCTTGTAAACAATCTTTCAGAGCAGATGTACCGCTACCGGTTCGTCTACATTCAGGAGGAAAGCCGGCATGACAATCTGGTGGCAGAGCACAGGGAAATCTACGAGAGTATCGCAAGCCGCGACAAGGAGCGGGCGTCAGCGGCGGCAAAGCTGCATATCGACAATCAGGAAAAGGCGATTGTGCGTCAGATACGGATGGAGAATGAAGGCAGAAAATTTATTTGAATAAACTCACCGAAAGAGGAAACACTCTTACCAGAAGCAAAATCTGCGGCACGGATACTGCCGCAGGTATGACAGGCAGAAGCGCTGCCGGGCGGCGCGACGGAAAGAGTGGATATGAGAAAGCTATACGAAACAGCCGTAATTTTATTTGGAACTCTGGGATGGTGGGGATTTGTTTACCCGGAGCTCTGTCTTACCGAGGATGTGTATGAGGAGAAGTCAGAGTGGGAATCGGGGGAGATTTGTATAAAAAGCCGGATAGCGGAATATGTATATCAGGTAAAAGAAAATGCATTGACGGAAAAGAGAATTGAAAATGATAAACAAAAATTCGCCTGTGGGGGTTTTTGACTCCGGCATAGGGGGGCTTACGGTGGCAAGAGAAATCATGCGCCAAATCCCCAATGAAAAAATTATTTATTTTGGAGATACTGCAAGGGTTCCTTACGGCGGTAAGTCCAGGGAAACCATTACAAGATATTCCCGCCAGATTGTGCGTTTTCTGCAGGCGCGGGAGGTCAAGGTGATTGTGGTTGCATGTAATACTGCCAGCGCCTATGCTCTGGATGAAATAGAGAAGGAAACGGACATTCCCATGATTGGGGTAGTGAAGCCGGGAGCAAGAGTGGCGGCGGCGACTACGGTAAACGGGAAGGTAGGGGTGATAGGCACCGAGGGGACGATTGGCAGCAGTATTTATTCCCGGTACATAAAAAAAATCAATCCGCAGGTGACGGTCACGGGAAAAGCCTGCCCTTTGTTCACCCCTCTTGTGGAGGAGGGGCTCTGGGAGGACCCGGTCACGGACGAGATTGCCAAAAGGTATCTTGCGGAGCTTCTTGACATCGGGATTGACACGCTGATACTTGGCTGTACCCATTACCCCCTGATACGTTCGACGGTGGGGCGGATTATGGGAGAAGGGGTTTCACTGGTAAATCCGGCTTACGAGACTGCCCGGGAGCTTAGAAGGCTGTTGGAGGAGAAGTCTCTTTTAAACGACGAGGAGGCGAGGCTGGGGGACAACCGCTACCGCTTTTATGTCAGCGACGCGGCGGACAAATTCAAGCGGTTTGCGAATTCCATCATTAAATACGGTATTTTATCCGCGGAAATTATCAATATAGAGGAGTATTAGGAGAGACGCGCAGATTCGGCGCGGGACTGGATTGGAGAAAAATTATGACAAAAGACATACTTCTGTCCCTGAAGGGTCTTCAGATAGAATACGAGGAGGGCTCCGACGCGGTGGAGACAATAACGCCTGCCAGCTATTACCGGAAAGGCGGCAGCCATTACATAGTATATGATGAGATGACGGAGGGTTTTACGGAAACCACCCGGAATGTTATCAAGTTTCAGGATTCTTACCTTGAGGTGTTTAAGAGGGGGCTTATCAATGTCCGCATGGTTTTTGAGGAAAGCAAAAAAAATATCACCAGCTACCAGACGCCCTTCGGGAATATTCTAATCGGGGTCGATACGGAATCCGTGCAGGTAAACGAAAAGGAAAATCAGATAAGCGTGCTGGTGGATTACACCCTGGAGGCGAATTATCAGTATCTGGCGGACTGCCGGATAGAGATGGAGCTTCACCCGAGAAAGGACGGAATTAGCCTGGCATAGTCAATAAAAGACGGGCAGTACGCTTTGCGGACTGCCCGTTGTTTTCAAAATTTCAACTGTTATTTCAGAGGTTTCGCACCGGTCTTTTCCTGTGCCTTCTCGAGGGCTTTCTTGAAGAAGCCTTTTTTCTTTGCGGGGGCCTGGGGCGCTTTGCCGTGAAGCCCTTTTACGCCTGTGATATAAATGCCGCTGACAACGGCTTTTACTTCTTTCTTTACGGGAACGGAATCAAAGATTTTTTCGTCGCACACAAGAGACATAATCTGGGGGCCAATCTTGGCCTTCACAATCGGAAGCTTGGAGCCCCGAAGGAGCTTCGGCGTCTGGGACAGAACCATGGGCGGCAGCCCGGCGTCTTTTATTTTCATCCGCTTTTTGTCGATAACCAGCATGGAAACGGTCTGTTTCATGGCTTCAATCTGTTCCTGCTGCTGGGCCTGGCGCTTCTGGGCCTTTTTCCCGAGGAAATATAGTACGGCGATAACAATGGCTAAAACAGCCAGAATAACTAATGTAACGATGAGAGCAGTATTCACGGTAAACCTCCTGACGATTTCGTATGCCAAGGATACGGCATATTTCTAAATAATATTATCATTTTTGGGAGAAATAGGCAAGAGGTTTCATTGAACTTGCGCCTGATTTGGTATATAATTAAACTTCGAGGGGTGTCAGACTATTATGAAAAAGGAGACCAGAATATCTTATGAAAATTTTTAACCGGAAAAAGCTGACGGCGTTTACCTTTGCCATGTTGGCAATTGCCATGCTGGCAGGCGTCTGCACGGCATGCGGCGGGAAGAACCCGGACGAGCTTAAGTATGTTACGGACTTAAAGGCGCAGGATTATGTGATTTTGGGGGAATATAAGGGAATAGAGGTAGCGGTGGCGTCGCCGGAGGTGTCCGACGAGTATCTGGAAGGGGCGCTCAGCTATATGATGATGGAGAACGCGGAATATGTGCCGGTCACGGGGCGCAGCGTGGAAAACGGCGATAAGGTGACTATAGATTTTGAGGGGAAGCAGGACGGCGTTGCCTTTGCGGGAGGCACGGGCAACGGGTACGAGCTGATTATCGGCTCCGGTCAGTTTATCGACGGCTTTGAGGACGGCGTGGTCGGAATGGAAATCGGGGAGACGAGGGACCTTGATTTGAAGTTTCCCGACCCGTACAAACAGAATCCCGATTTATCGGGGACGCCTGTGGTATTTACCGTAACGCTGTATGAAATCAGTGAACCGAAGACGCCGGAGCTGACGGACGAATATGTGGCCGGATTAGGGCTTACGGACTGCAGCACCGTTGAGGAATATAAGGAATATGTCCGTGAAAGGCTTACGGAGCAAAGACAGGCGGATTTTGAAGTTGAGAGGGAAAACGCGGCCGTGGAGGCGCTTGAGTCGGCCAGCCGCTTCGAGGAGCCGCCGTCGGGAATGGTAAACCGGATTTTCGGGATTCTTACCAGCAATGCGTCGGCCTATGCAGGTATGTATCAGATGGAAGTGGGCGATTATGTGGCAAACGTCTACGGAGGCGCGGCGGAAGAATACCAGGACACCCTTCGCGAACAGGCAAAGATAATAGCAAGACGTTACATTATGCTTGCGGCGGTTGCCGGCGAGGAAGGCTTAAAGGTGTCGGACGAGGAGCTTGAGGAAAACGTGACCGGCGACAATATCGATAAGGAGGCTTTGCGGGAATCCCTTCTTGTACAGAAGGCGGCGAAGTTTCTGGGAGAAAACGCCTCGGTGTCCGAGCCATAGGTTTTTAGCGCGGGCGATGGCTGACTGCCCGAAACATGGCTTTCGGCACGGGCGCCTGCTGACTGTCCGGGCCCGGGACTGCGGCGGAAAGAGTGAGAGAAAACAGGATGAGGAAACAGAAGGTCAGACTTTTGGCGGTAATTTTATCATTTGCGATGCTGATTTTTGCGGCGGAGCCGGTAGCGGCTACGTCTATTTCCGATTTGGAAAGGCAGAAGCAGGAGCTGGAGAGGCAGAAGAAGGACGCGGACGCAAGGAAGCGGCAGGAGCAGCAGAAATATGACAACGCTGCCGGCGTGGCGGATTCCATTCAGGAGAATGTGGACGAGGTCGCAGGAGAAATCGACGAAATCGACGCCGCCCTTGTGGAGACCATTGCCAGTGTGGAAATTATCGAAGAAGAAATCGAGGAGAAGGAAGAACAGATAGAGGAAACCACGAGGGAGTATGAGGAAGCCCTCGCCACGGAGCAGGAGCAGTATGAGGATATGAAGCTCCGCATCAAGTTTATGTATGAAAAGGGCGACGCCACTTATCTGGAAATCCTTCTGGCCAGCCAGAGTTTTGCCGATATGATGAATAAGGTAGAGTATGTGGAAAAGCTTTATGAATATGACCGGAACCTCCTTGAGGAATATGAGGCTGCCCGGATGACTGTGGAAGCCCTGAAGGAGAAGCTGGAGGAGGAGAGGGCAGAACTGGAGGCTCAGGAGCATGAGCTGATGGAGGAGAAGGAAAGCCTTGAAATTATTCTGACGGAAAAGAAGGCGGTTTACGAGGACTATGAGGCCCAGCTTACCCGTGCCAGACAGGAAGCGGCGGTTTACAAGGCCAATATCAGGAAGCAGAACGAGGAAATCAAGCGGCTGGCAGCCCAGGCGCAGGAAAAGCAGTCCCAGATTGACGAGGCAAAAAGACTGGAGGAGGAAGCCAGGAAAGCTCAGGAGCTGGCGCTGCAGCGGCAGGCGGAGGAAGAAGCGCGGCAGAGCTCGGGCGGCGGTTCTTCGGAGAGCTTGTCAGGAAGCTCGTCCGGCAGCGGCTCCTCCCAGAGCTACGCATCGGCGTCCAGCTATTCGGGCTCAGGGAGCAAGGGGCAGCAGATTGCCAACTATGCCTGTCAGTTTATCGGAAATCCTTATGTGCCCGGCGGGACAAGCCTGACGCAGGGAGCGGACTGCTCCGGCTTTGTGTGGAGAGTTTATAAGGATTTCGGCTACAGTCTGCCGAGAACTTCCTATTCTATGCGGAGCTCGGGAACCGGCGTTTCCTATTCGGAGGCGCAGCCGGGAGATATCATGTGCTATGCGGGGCATGTGGGCATTTATATAGGGGGCGGGCAGATTGTCCATGCCAGCACCCAGCGGACGGGGATTAAGATTACCCATGCCACTTATAAGGAAATTCTTTCCGTGCGGAGAATCGTGTAGACGGCGGAGGAAAGCCGGAGGCTGCCGGGAGGTATGGAAAGCGGAAGCCGGAGATTGTCGGAAGTATGGAAAGCGGAAGCCGGAGGCGGTCGGAATGAATGGAAAGCGGGAAATGAAATCATATAGAGGAAATGAGGAAAAGTATGTCGGATTTTGATGAAAAGGATAAGAAGGAACTGGAAAATGCGGACGGAAAGTCCGATAAACCGGAGGAGAAAAAGACCGGGGAGGGCGAAAAGAAGGAAAGCGAGTACGAGGACGTCTGCTTTATGTGCCGCCGTCCCGAGAGCAAAGCCGGAAAAATGTTCAAGCTTCCCAATAACATCACCGTGTGCAACGACTGTATGCACAAAACCATGGATACGGTGAGCCGGTTTGATTATCAGGGGATGCTGAGCAATCCGAACCTTGTGAACGATATCAATAAAAATTTAAGCGGGAAAGGCTTCCCCAACATCCGTTTTGTAAATATTGCGGATTTGCAGGGGGAAGGGGGAATTCCCAACAAGCAGAGGGTGAAAAAGAAAAAGCAAAAGCCGGAGGAGGAACCGGTACTGGATATCAGGAATGTTCCGCCCCCGCACAAAATCAAAGCCCAGCTCGACGAGTATGTGATTGGGCAGGAGCATGCCAAGAAGGTGATTTCCGTTGCCGTGTACAATCATTATAAGCGGGTTGCCACCGATACCATGGATGACATTGAAATCGAGAAGTCCAATATGCTGATGATTGGGCCTACGGGCTGCGGCAAGACCTATCTGGTTAAGACCCTTGCGCGTCTACTGGACGTGCCCCTTGCCATTGCCGACGCAACCTCCCTCACCGAGGCGGGCTATATCGGCGACGATATCGAGAGCGTAATCTCAAAGCTTTTGAACGAGGCAGACAACGATGTGGAAAAGGCGGAGCGGGGCATTGTTTTTATCGATGAAATCGACAAGATTGCCAAGAAGAAAAACACCCACAGCCGGGACGTCAGCGGGGAAAGCGTGCAGCAGGGGCTTCTGCGGCTTCTGGAGGGCGCCGACGTGGAGGTGCCGGTGGGAGCCAACAGCAAGAACGCCATGGTGCCCCTTACCACCATCAATACAAGAAATATTCTCTTTATCTGCGGCGGAGCCTTCCCGGATTTGGAGGAGATTATCAAGCAGCGTCTGAAAAAGCAGACCTCCATCGGATTTAATGCGGAGCTTAAGGATAAGTTTGACAAGGAAAAGAATATCATCAGCAAGGTGACGGTGGAGGACTTAAAGAAATTCGGTATGATACCGGAATTTCTGGGCAGGCTTCCGGTGATTTACACCCTTGCGGCGTTGGATAAGGCCATGATGGTGAAGATTTTGAAGGAGCCAAAGAATGCGATTTTGAAGCAGTACCAGAAGCTCCTTGAGCTGGATGAGGTGAAGCTGGAATTTGACGAGGGAGCGCTGGAGGCCATTGCGGAAAAGGCCATGGAGAAGGACACCGGCGCAAGAGCGCTACGCGCGATTATCGAGGAATTTATGCTGGATATCATGTATGAAATCCCCAAGGACGACAATATCGGCAGGGTAATCATTACCCGCGAATATATCGAGGGGACGGGCGGGCCCGTCATCGATATCCGCAGCATGAGCGGGGAAAATCCCGACAGATTAAAAGCCATAGAAATAAAGGACAATTAGGCTGCGGGCAATTCCATACAGCCTACGGAAGCGATGAATAATTTATATGAATATATCGACCCCATAGCTTCGCCCTACGAGGCATTTTGCAGCGACAGCAAAAACGCCGGTTCCGGGCTTCCCATTCCGGCACACTGGCATTACTATGCGGAGCTTCTCTATATCTTAAAGGGCAGGGTGAGGATTTCCATGGAAAATGAGGTGAAAATATGCCCGGAAGGAACTGTAATCCTTTTCCCGCCCAGATGTGTGCATGCCATTGATTTTTTTGAAAAGGCGGAGCATGTGCGTTACTATGTTGTGAAATTCGACCCGGGAAATCTCCCCTTAAGCAAGGCGGACAACATCAATCTCCGCGCCTCGCTGCATGGGATAAGCACCGCCGTTTACCCGTGCTGCTTTGCCCCGGATAAAATGAAGGAAATGAATCTCCTTCCGCTGTTTGAGGAGATTGTAAAGGAATACAGGGAAAAAGCCTACGCCTATTCCATGATATTTACGGCGGATATCTGCAAAATAATGGGAAAATTACTAAGGTGCTGGCAGAGGGACGGCTATCTTCTGCCGACGCCCGGGCTTCATCCCTCCTACGAGCTTGGCTTTGACCTTATCGCGGAATATATTGACAGCCATTACTTTGAGGAGCTGACTGCGGAGGGGCTGGCCGCCATGTGCGGAATGTCCCATTCCACCTTTTCCGGGAATTTTTACCGCCGGTACGGAAAGACCTGTAAGGAATACATCACAGCCACGCGAATCAATGTGGCGGAAAACATGCTGCTTTTCTCCAACTATGACGTTTCCTTTATCGCCCATGAGGTGGGGTACTCAGACAGCAGCTATTTTATACGGTGCTACAAAAAATTAAAGGGCGTCACCCCGAAGCAGGCCCGCAAGGCCAGAGGGTGAGCAGGACGGCCGGGCACATATATGCAGCCGCCGGATATGCGTATTTTGCGCGTATCCGGCGGCTGCCTCTTTGACGTCCAGCAACAATCCTGGTCGGCTGATTACAATACAAGCTACGTTTGGTATATTTGGCGTTCCGCCGTTTATCTGTCCGCGCTTTCGTAAATACTTCTTACGCGGAAAGCGCCGGAAACCTTACCACCCGATAGGGTGTTGCCGTCCGACAGGGTGTTGCTGCCCTTAAAGGCGCAGGGGGTGTCCGAGGCGCTGTCTGCGCCGCATCCTGTTTTGCCCTCCGAAACGCCGCCGGAAGCGGTCTCGTCGGTGGTGAAATCTCTGCTTTCCAGTATCTTAAAGGTTCTGGTTCCCGCTTCCATATCCACAAAGTTGTCGTCGAGACGCAGAACCCCGTTTTCCGTTTCCACGCTGACGGATTTCGCATAATTTTCCGCCGTCACCGTTACGGTATCGCCGTCCACGGAAACCGTAAGCTTCGGGTCTGCGAAAGCATAGTGCTTGGGCGCGCAGAACAGGGTGGTGCCGGAGGAAACAACCGCGCCGTCCACGGTAAGGGAATATTCCAGATGAACCTTTAAGGGGTCCTCGCCGTTAAAATCAAGGTGGGGAAGCCATGCGCCGCCGTAGGCAGGCGCGGTTACCTCGAATTCTCCTTCGCGGATAACGGAGGAGTCCGGCATGCGCAGGGACCATTTTACCAGTCCGCTGACAGGCTGCGCCGTCTCGTTCGCCACATGCAAATCCGCGCTTAAATCAACCGGCACCGGAAGGGTATTGGGGTTGGGCTTCTGGTCAATCTCGCCGTGCTCCTCACAGGAGAGCAGAACCGGCGCAAACATGCGCTTTTCGGCATACTGGAGGGCTTTCCAGTTTCCGTAATAATCAACGCTTGCCCAGGAGGCCACCGGCCAGATATCGTTCAACTGCCATACCACCGTACCCATGCAGGTGCCCCGGAAGCGTCTGAAATGCTCCACGCCGTAGCGGATGGCGTCCGCCTGAAGAAGCTGAGAGCAGTAGAGCAGCTCGTCAAAGTTCTTCGGGTACAGATAGGTCTGGGAGATATAGTTCATAATTTTACCGTTGGCTGCGGTATTTCTCTGGTGCATCTCCATCACCCGGGAGTAGATATTCCTGTCGCCGTCTTCCGTGAACCGGCGTACCGTCTGCAGAGCCGGGAAAGACTGGAAGCCGAATTCCGAGAGGAAACGGTAGTGATGCTTTCTGTATGCGGTAAAGGGCTCGTTGCCGTGCCATACGCCCCAGTAGTGAACGTCGCCCACGTTTTCGGCGTTGCTGTTTTCGTAGTTGCCGCCCGAGGAGGGAGAGGAAGGCCAGTAGAATGCGCCGGGGTCTTCTTCCGCAACGAGCTTCGGAATGATGTACTCGTACAGGCGGATATAATCATAGTACTGTTTTTTCGTCTGCGGCCATGCAAGGGTCTCGTACTGGGTTTCCATTTCGTTATTTCCGCACCACAGTCCGATACAGGGGTGGGAACGGAGCCGACGGATATTCTGGCGGATTTCCGCGGAAACGTTGGCTTCAAAGGCGGCGTCAAGCTCGTAGGAGGCGCAGGCAAACATGAAATCCTGCCATACAATCAGGCCGCGCTCGTCGCACACATCGTAAAAGAAGTCGTCCAGGAAATAACCGCCGCCCCAGACGCGCAGACAGTTGTAATGGGCTTCCTGAGCGGAGGCAAGCAGCATATCGGTACGCTTCCGGTTCTGTCTTGTGAGGATATTGTCCTCGGGAATATAGTCCGCTCCCATGGCAAAAATCTGCAGTCCGTTGACCTCGTATGCGAAGTTGCGTCCGGGAATCTTCTTTTCCTTCCTGTCGGTGACAATGATGCGCTTTTCCCCCATGGATAAAATCATATTGCTGCCGTCGTCAAGGTCCTCCGCCTGATTTAAAAGATGGCTGTCAAAAACCTCGTCCTCCATCAGGTCGGTGTTGACGGTCATGGTGCGCAGACCGATTTTTTTCCGCCAGGAATCCAGGGGAGTTTTGGCCGCCTCCGCCTCCGATAAGAGCGCGCCCTCGGTCTCTGACAGGAGAACAACCTTTGCCTCATAAAGCGCCTGCTCGCCGTACCCGTTAGGCCACCAGAGCTGCGGGTTTTCCACGGTTACGGAAACGCTGATGTGGTTGCTTCGCAGGGCGCAGCCAAGTCCGGTCAGGTTTAAGGAGGGAGCCGAGTCCGTGAACGCGTCCGTGAGGGCGCTTTGTGCGGACAGGGTGGCGCTGCCGTCGGGCGAGGTCAGGAGAAGGACAACCTTTACCTTCTCGGAGAGGGCTTCCGGCATCCACTCGATTTCGGCGTCCGCGGTAAGCTCCACGGAGGAGACAATATTTCCGTGTACAGACTTGTCGGTGATTTCATGCTTCTGCCCTAAATAAACCTGCGCAATGCGCGCGGTTTTGTAAGCGTTCAGGGAAACCTCCCGGAAAAGACCGGCGTCGGGAAGCCTTCCGCCCCAGTCCCAGCCGAACATGCAGGCAGCCTTGCGGATATGGGGGAAGCCCGGCATGGCGTCGCTGGAACCGCCCACGGGACATTCCCTGTTTGCCTTCTCGATAAAGCGGGTGGGAGAATGAAGGACCGCCTTTAAGTGGTAAACGGTATCCTTATCGCCGTCCATTACAAGGGAAGTGATATCAAATTCCCAGACGCGGTTCATGTTGTTCACAGAGCCGAGGAGCCGGTCGTCCAGATAAATGTCGGCCAGAGTATCGATACCGTCAAAACGAAGGAAGATACGGTCGGATTCTCTTTCCTTTTCCGGGATGGAAAAATCGGTTTCGTAGGCAAAGTCGTTTTCCATAAGCTTTGTTGCCATAAGCTCATTGTCGCGGAAAAAGGGGTCGGGAATCATTCCCCTGTCAAGGAGCGTTCCGTATACCGTGGACGGAACCTTTGTTTCAATTGGTTTTTCGGGGATGCGATAGACGTTTTCCCCTAAAACAGTCAGAGACCAGTTGTCTCGCAAGCTTATTTGTGTCATTTTTTATCCTCCAATTAAAGTTCCGCAAGCGCCCTTCCAGTACACTTTTGTCTGGAACAACATGCGTCCGCCTGTTGCGTCCGCAAATTGTTCCGTGCACTGTGCGGGCGCTTGCTGATTTGAAGTTCCGCAGACGCCCTTGTCTGCAGTTTCCTGTACTTATTGTATAATTGTTTCAGTTTTTGTGGTAAGAATAAGCTCTGATAAAATAGTAAAAATCTCTGAATTAAACTTTTGGTGGCGGCGGTCATATAATAGAAGAAAAATGTCGGAGGGTTTGCAATGACAGACCGCGAAAGGGCAATTTCCAACGACTATTATGATTTGATTACGGATTATATACTTCCTGAAGAAATAAGGAAGGGATTGGGGGAGTATGCGGTTCAGCCCATTACCGACCAGCTTAGTATTACCTATGTGCCGCGCCGGGGGTTAAAGCCGGTGAGTATCAGCAATTTTACCTATCCTGTCATGCCGAATATGTATGGTCTGATGCAGGAGCCGGAAGGAACCTTTGACCCGTCGCCCCTGATTCGCAGCGGAATTGTGCGGGTGCAGGGCGAGACCTTGAATCTTTCGGGAAAGGGCGTTGTTATCGGCTTTCTGGATACAGGCATCCGCTACGATTACGATGTGTTCAGAAACCCGGACGGAAGTACAAGGATTCTGGGCATATGGGACCAGACCATACAGAGCGGAGAGCCGCCGGCAGGAATTCTCTACGGTACGGAATACCGGCGGGAGACCATAAATCTGGCGCTGCAAAGCGACAATCCCCGGGAGATTGTGCCCAGCTACGACGAGGACGGACACGGGACTTCCCTTGCCAGCGTGGCGGCGGGAAGCTCTCTGGGGATTGGGCTCCGCTTTCTGGGGGCCGCGCCGGAGGCGGATATTGTGATGGTGAAGCTTCGGGAGGCGAAGCAGTATTTAAAGGATTTTTACCTTATTGCAAACGGGGCCGCCGCCTACGCGGAAAGCGATATTATGGTGGCGCTGAAATATCTGGACAGCTACGCCATCTCCCTTGAACGCCCGCTGGTTATTTGCTTTGCCCTTGGGAGCAATATGGGCGACCACGAGGGACATTCGGTTATGGCAGGCTTCCTGAGCCAGATAGCGACCAGAAGAAGCAGGGCGGTGGTGGTGTGCGGCGGAAATGAGGGAAACAGCGCCCATCATTATACGGCGACCTCTGTGGAGGGACTTCGGGAAACCATTGAAAACGTGGAAATACGGGTGGACGGAAGAGGGAAAGGCTTTATCGCGGAGCTTTGGGGAAGCGTCCCCACGACCCACGCCATATCGATTCGCACGCCAGGAGGGGAGGTCACCCCCAAGGTCGATTTCCGGGAGCAGAGCGGCCGGGAGTTTGTTTTTATCTACGACAGGAGCAGGATTCTTGTAGACCATGTTCTGGTGGAGCAGGGTTCGGGCGAGGAGCTTATCTTTTTCCGGTTTATAGACCCGACGCCCGGTATATGGACGATTCAGGTGACCATCACCGGAGGAGGCACGGGGAACTGCTTCCATATCTGGCTTCCGTTAAAGGAGTTTCTGGACAGCGAAACGTATTTTTTGCGGCCCTCCCCTTACCAGACGCTGACGGAGCCGTCCAATGTCAGGGAGGTGATTACCGTCACGGCCTATAATGACGCCAACAACAGCTTCTGGACGGAGTCCAGCAGAGGGTATACAAGGATGGGACGCATCAAGCCGGATTTGTGCTCTCCGGGCGTGGACATTGACACGGTTCTCGGAAGAAAAACAGGAACCAGTATGTCGGTGGCGCTGGCGGCAGGCGCATGCGCGCTGTTTTTCCAGTGGGCCGTGGTGGAGGGCAACCAGAATACGGTGGAGAGCCGGGAGATTAAAAATTACCTGATTCGGGGGGCAGAGCGGACGGACGGGGAGAACTATCCGAACAGGGAGTGGGGTTACGGCGCATTGGATATTGCGGGAACCTTTGACGTGCTGGCGGGGATATAGGGCGGCGCGATTGATTTGTCATTGGATTATATGTCCAATGACAAATCAGAAAAATCTGTTTAAAATGATGCCAACACAGGAGGTTGGCGGATGAGAGATGATATTTATAAACTGGCAGGAACCGTAAGGGTTTCCGACGATAAAAAAGATGAATTTAATCGGTATATTTTAAAGATACTGGACGTATGCGGGATTCGAAAGACAGAGAATATAAAGCTGGGTGGTCAGGTAATCACGGTTGTCAGGCGGCCGGCGCCGGATGAACAGGGGATTGTCAGCTTTGATTACTCTATCTTCGAGAAGCGGAAAAGAGAAACGGCGGCTTATAACATGAATACCTGTGAGCTTGTGGTATCTGACAGAGGATACGAAGAGTTTGGAGTCGTGATGAACATAATCATGGTGATGCAGGAAGCTTATTCAGAAGAGCACTGTTATTTCATGTACGATGACAAACCTGGCAGAGTGGAACCATATGCTTTGATGATAAGGGGGATATTGGGAATCAGGCTCAGCTTTTCTCACCGTGCAAAGATGTGGGACATGTTGCTTTTCCTGAAAAATAAGGAAAAGTATCAGAATGTCACAGAGGAAATGATAATGGATGCATATCCATTTGAATTTTGTGATTTTATTCTGGAACAGTTTCTGGCAATATGGACGCTTGATTCGGAAAAGATAGAGGCTCCAAAGGAACCGTTTACCGGAGAAAAATCAGAGATTAAAGAGGCATCCGAAGGAAAATTGAAATATTTTGTGTACCGGATTATGGTTGAACTGATAGAACAGGAAGGTGAAGAATATCTGGAAAATTTTCTGAGAAAACTTTTGGACGCGGATTTGGAGAGGCGTCAGGAATTAGCGAAAGACAGTCGGTATGGAGTGATTGCGGAGGTATCGCTTTATGTACTTCCCTCTGTCATTGTTCATGGATATGCAGTGTCAATCCGTCAGAATTTTTGGGATGTGTGGAAGAGATTAGGGATAAAAGGATATTCGGAAATCGTTACGAAACAGAGAAATGCAGGAGAGACAAAAAAGGAAGAGGACGAAAGATATATTCCGTTTTACAGAGTGATTCAGAGAGACAATGAGGATGAATTTATAGAATTCCGAAAGAACGGGAATCTTCGTTTTTCGGACAATATGAAAAAATGCCTGGCAGACTGGAAAAAACACTTTGGGGAGACGGATTTGGAGGAAGATTTTGATATGGAAATCCTCTTAGCGCAGATTGCCATAGAATTGGAGCAGATTTGGGGATGCCGCCTGACGGATAAGGAATTTATTACAGAATTTATGAACCATAGAGAGGATAACAACTACAGAAGAGCAATATTATTTTATAGAGAAATAATGGATAAAGATACTTATTATTTTCCGGAACTGACCAGAGGACAGGCAAATCAATGGGTAATCAGAAACAACAGGCGTAAGTTCGACTTTACGGCAATGAGTGCATTTCAGGCATTGTTAATTAACCATGAGTATAGATATGAAATCTTAGGATTTTAGGAGGAGAGGTATGGGAACATTTGGCGGGTATACAGGGGGTATGCATATTCCGGATGAAAAGAAGGATGAGTTTGCCGGACAGGTTGCAAAAATATTGAATTATGGAGGAATGATGCAGTTTGAAAAAATCAGCATGTATGGCCACGATATGGCGCTGCTGAAACCAATCGAATTGTATCCGGGAGGTAAGGTTTATTTTCATTTCAACTATTTTGAAGATGATGTATGGGAGACAGCAGGGTTTGATGCTGCTGACGGGTACTTTCATTCGGAGAAAATAGGAGGAAGGGAATTCTGTGATGTCGTTACAGCGGTTTACTTCCTGTATGAGGCATGGGATGAAGAACCGGGATTTGCAGAAATCAATGGTGATATCATCGATGATTGCTGCTATATAGGGTGGATAAATCATCTTTTAGGAACCCGGTTTTCTATGAAAAAAAGATTTCGGATTTGGGATAATGCGGAAGCATATGCATTGGGGCGGGCGGAGGACTATGAAGAACCGACAGCGGGTGATGTAATGCAGTTTATACCGGATGGCATGAGATATGCGGCGGGCGGGGCAGAGTTTAGCGATTTGATGTATATCATTCACGGAACGGAATCATTGTCCGAAGATGTGGTTGAACCTGGAACATATCCGGCGGATGTCTATGGCTGCAAAAAAGCACTGGAAGTATTTTTTGAAACAACTCAGAGTGAGGATGCGGTTCGTCAGGTGCTGGAATTGGTCAGAAAGAACAGGCATGAGAGGAAAAAAAGCGAGAGCGCAGCACTTACAGAGGTTGGAAAATTTTCCTGCATGCTTCCGGCAAGGGTGATTGTTTATCTGATGGCGGAGCTTAAGAAGCAGAGTTTTTGGAAGCTCTGGAAAGAAGTCCATGAGACGGTTTACCATGATGAAATTATGAAAGAGTATGCATCACAGCGGTTGAAAGAAGAGAGAAAGAGATTATTTGAGGCGCCGGTTCCCCCTGTCCGGACAAGCGAATTCCTTCGTCAGGACGGATATTTTGCATTTTTCGATACGCCCGAGGAATTGAAAGGGAGACCGGACTACTATATTTCAGATGACGACCGTTTGTACTGGTGGGATGGAACGGATGAGGTGGTCATTTCCAGAGAACTGGATGAATGGTTAAGAGAGTTAGCATTGCAGCATAAGCAAATTCTGAAAAATATGGCACAGGAGTCCGGTACTGCTGATGAATTTTTTAAGGAATTTTTGATGCTTCTTGTGGAAATCGACCAGTACTATAAACGAATTTATCCATTCCAGAGTATGTTTTATGAGTTTATTCAGAACAGCGATAAGGCTGAATACAGGGCGGCAGTAAAATTGCTGAAAAAGATTGCTGATGAAAATAGAAAAGAAGGGAAGATTATAGAAAAAGCTAAGTATAGCTGGGATATTACCAGTCAGAATGTGATTCACAATGCAGAGCGGTTAAAGTTAAAAAGATATCTTAGCATTATGGCCAATCGGAAACTGAGGGAGCAATATTTTGAGTTTTAGGTTATATTTTTCACATGAAAAGCACTTCGAGGTGTATAATAGTACCGAGCAGAGGCAGGAGGGTGAAAGCATGGTTATATCTGAGAAAAAATACACTTTAAAGGATTTGCATATTGGTATGACGGCAAAAGCAGAGCAGCTTACTGAAATATATAATAAGTATATGATTTTAGTATTTGATGATGCAGAAAGTAAGACAGGGAAGCTCGTGTTTTGCGGAGACGTGCAAAATAAGGAGTATGACAGTTGGTTTATGCAGCCGAAACCGATAACGCCTATTTATAACGATAAAGATGAATTGGAGGATATGGCTGTATATGACGAATAAGTATATAGAGGCTGAAATGACGCCTACGTCTTGTGGGGTAGGAGGCTCATTCAGTGTAGAAGCAAATTTTTGTTTGGATAATTTTAAAGCGCCATTTTATGATATTGGTGTGAAGATTGATACTGGCTGTTCGATTAGTACCATTCCATTAAAAAGGCTGAAAGTATCCGATACATTATGCCAGATACTAAAAAAAGCAGATATTATAAATGGCGTGCCATATTTTCTCAGCTATGGAATTGAATCCGGGGGCTTAAAGCATGAGATTCCAGCCACAAATAATGAAAAGATGGAATGTCCGGCTATGAAGTTTGAACATGGAGTATCTGATTTTATAATAGGCGGGGTAAAGATATCGGCAGATAAAATATGCCTGAATTATGACAGAAAAGGGAATATCCTGATTGGAATGGATATTTTAAAAGATTGGGATATACATATTGGCATCAGTAAAGAGACAGGGAAAAGTTTATTTCTTGCCTGTCCTGTTGAAAGTAAGGGTAAGGAGTATGTTGACGCTTTGAAACTGCACTTCGGATATGATTTGCCCGAAGAAGGTGAATAACTACGGCGAGTGGCGGATTCTCATTTCGCTGTAAAGGACGAGAGCAGGAAGGTGTGGGTGGAATGATGAGCGGAGCATTAATTGAGACAGAAGCCAGGAGAATTAAAAATGAAAATAAGAAGGAAACTGCCCTCAGAATGCTGCAGGACGGGGAACTGCCAATTGAAAAGATTGCAAAATATTCAGAGCTGGATATTGCAGAGGTAGAGAGACTGGCGGAACCTTTGACGGTATAAATCAAAAAAATCTGTTTAAAATGATGCCAACACAGGAGGTTGGCGGATGAGAGATGATATTTATAAACCGGCAGGAACCGTAAGGGTTTCCGAAGATAAAAAAGATGAATTTAATCGGTATATTTTAAAGATACTGGACGTATGCGGGATTTGAAAGACAGAGAACATAAAGCTGGGTGGTCAGCGATTACGAGCCGGGGGATTTGATTTAAATCAGATTTTTGGTCGAAAGGAAATAAAAAAGGAAAAGAGAGGGAAGAAAAAGAGTAAACCACATGTCGCAGCTCCTTTTTGACCGGTTCAGGGTGCGGGAACCGTGTCAGGAAGGGGCGTTATTTTAAATCAGGGAAAAGTCAGGGTGTCAGTCAAAATCAGAGAGAAACGGCACTTAAGCTGTTGAAAAGAGGAAAACGGACAGTTGAGGAAATTGCAGAAGATACAGGGCTTCAGCCTCTGTAAAGCGGCCTGTTCTCCGCCATATTGAATTGAGACATATATTATTGAATTGGAGCCTTTTTGCTGATAGACGAATATGTTAAACTTATTTTAAAGACGTCAAAAGAAAGGAAAAAGGAGAAAATGGCAGTAAACTATAAGATTAATTGTAACGGAGAGGGATATGCGTATCCGCACTATTGGGAATATTGTGTGGGAAGCTGCCACGCGGCGACAGTGCTGCGTGAAGACGTGCGGGAGCATATCAGAAAAGCGCATAGAGACTGTGGGTTTACCCACCTGCGGTTTCACGGACTGTTTGACGATGATATGAGCGTAGTGTTCAGTCCGATGATGGGAATGGGCGAACCAATCATATCTTTTTATAATATTGACAGTATCTTTGATTTTTTGTTAGAGACGGGTATGAAACCTTTCGTAGAACTCGGATTTATGCCCACGCCTTTAGCCAGCGGGACGCAGACCTGCATGCATTATAAGGGCAATGTGACGCCGCCGGCGGATTATGGGAAATGGAACGCTTTTATCCGAAAGTTTGCGGAGCACCTGATAGAAAGATACGGGAGCGAAGAAGTGGAAAGCTGGCTCTTTGAGGTATGGAATGAGCCGAACCTGAATTTCTTCTTTGACGGAACGCAGGAAGACTATTTTACACTGTATGAGAATACGGCGCGCGCTTTGAAGGCTGTGGACGAAAAGATAAAAGTCGGAGGGCCTGCCACATCAGTCAATGCATGGATTCCGGAATTTATCGGGTATTGTAAGAAAAACGAAGCGCCCCTTGATTTTATCACCACGCATCATTATCCCAGCGACGACCCGCTTTCTACGATGGGGATGAACGGACCGGGGAAAAAGGGCGGGGCAATGATTTCACCCGAGATGCTTCAGAAAATACAGAATATAGCGCCGGAGGAGCGGCAGAAGCTGCTGGAGCAGTTTATGAATCGTGAGAATAATAACCCCAGGGATATTTTGGCGCAGATGACAAAGAAAGCGAAAGAGGAAGCCGGGGATTATCCGCTTTATTACACGGAATGGAACGGCTCTAAAGAATATGATACCTGCTATCAGGCTGCTTTTGCAGCCCAGACCCTTGCCTATAACCATGGCCTTGTGGAAGGGTACTCTTTCTGGACAGTGTCGGATATTTTTGAAGAAATGGGCATGAAGCCGGGGCCGTTTAAAAATGAGTTTGGAATCCAGACGAACCATGGAATTGCCAAGCCTGTATACCGCCTGTTTCAGGCGCTGCATGAAGCCGGGGATATCAGACTGCAGGCGGAAGGGAGCCATGAGAGGGCGGAAGTGCTTGTCCTAAAGAAAGACAGGGAAATCATGGTATTCGCCTATAACCATGATTTGGACCGCAGAAATGTACAGAAAGAGGAGATGGAGATAACCTTAGAGGGCTCTGTTAAAACAATAAAAAAAGCGGTTATTGATGAGGAACACTGTAATCCGTTAAAAGCATGGAAGGAGATGGGCAGCCCGGAATATCTGAAAAGAGAGCACTTGGAGGTTCTGGAGAAAGCTTCGGAGCTCGTGTATGAGGAAGTCATATTGCAGGATACGGGAAATCAGACAATCTGCTTTACCGCAGAGCCTGAAAGTGTGACGATTTTTAAGGTGGTCATGGATGATTAATGTTTTCAATCATGGTGAATGAAAGGGAAAGGACAAAGCATGGAGAAGGATGAGATGCTCAAGAGAATGGAGCAATGGGTACGGGGGCAGTTTGAAAGGGTTTCCGTTCAGATTACGCGGAGTGCGGGAATGCCAGAGGAACGGATGCTGCCGATGCGGGACGGAACCTGCCTGAAAACAATCATTCAGCTCCCGGAGCGCAGGGAGGATGGCGAGCAGTTTCCCACAATACTGGTGCGTTCCTGCTATCCGGGACAGGAGCCGATTCTGCGTATCCGTGCGGAGGAATTTGTAAAAAGAGGATTCGGGTTTGTATACCAGTGGTGCCGGGGAACCGGCGGTTCACAGGGAAAATGGGAGCCGAATGTCAACGAGAGGAATGACGGGCTGGATACGGTAAACTGGCTGGCCGGGCAGCCCTTTGTGAAAAATATCGGGTACTGGGGAGATTCCTATCTGGCGCTGACCGGCTGGTGCATGGCGGACGCGGTTCCAGAGAAGGTAAAGACCATGTGTCTTGGCGTGTACGGGGTGGACCGCCATACCTCCGCCTATAAAGACGGTCTGTTCCGGGTGGATGTGCTGACATCCTGGGCGAGGGAAAACGCAGGGGCTGCCATTGCGGCTGATAATGAGACTTCGTACCTGTTCCGGCCGCAAAAGGATGTGGACGAAAAATTGTGGGGCGTGCATCTGGACTGGTACCGGGACTGGATAAGCAGTCCGGAGCGGATGGTGGATTACTGGAAGCAGGGATTCTGGGGGATGCTGAAAGAGATTCCTCAAAAGGTAAAAATTCCCCTTCTGATACGGGAGGGGTGGTACGACCATCATTTAGGGAGCGCCCTTGTGTCTTACAGACGGCTTTCTGAGGAGGCAAAAAAACATTCCGTCCTGCAAATCGGCCCGTGGAACCATAATTATATGCCTGTAATCCCGGAAGAAGAAACCTCACAGCTTAAAGACGATTCGGCCGCCGCTCCTCTGGAATGGTTTTATAAAATTCTGGTGAAAGACGAGGTTCCGCAGGGCGGGATAAAGGAATATGTCATCGGGGAAGACCGATGGGCAGAAAAGAAGGATATGGGAGAGACAGCCGGAAAGACATTTTATCTGTGTGAAAACGGGTCTCTGGATGAAGAAGCCGGAAAGGAAGGGCAGAGAACCTACTGTTATGACCCAAAGAACCCGGTTCGCAGCCATGGCGCGGAGTCTCTGCTTGCAGATATGAAGGAGAATGGGAGCTTTTTGCAGCCCGGTCCGAACTATCGGGACGATGTGCTTTCCTTTGTTTCCGGTGTGCTGGATGAAAAGCTTCTTGTAAAGGGAAGCATCAGGGTAAGGCTGTTTGTAAGCTCGGATGCGGAAGATACGGCATTTACGGCAAAGGTGATGGAAGTATTTCCGGACGGGCGGACAGTCAACGTGCGGGGGAGCATCACGACGCTTGCTTTCAGGAATGGTTCTGACTACAGGCAGGGATATGAGCCGGGCCGGATTGTGGAAGCAGATATTCAAATGTGGGAAATTGCCTGGTGTTTCCGAAAAGGTTCCAGAATCCGTGTGGATATCAGTTCCTCCGACTTCCCGCAGTATGCGGTACATACGAATTTTCCGGGGCTGTGGTCTTTACAGGAAAGAACGAAGAAAGCAAATCAGAGTATTTATATGGGACTGCAATATCCGTCTGCTGTTATTTTGCCTGTATGTAAAAAGCCTGTGTCAGGATAAACTGTGGGAAAGGAGCAATGGAACAGGGAACTGGTGCTCTGCGTTACAGGAGGCGGGGAGATGCGGGGAATATGGCGGACTGACTGTGAGGGATGATATTTTGGATAAGAATGAAAGTTTGCAATTACTATATGAGTCTATTCGATGCTGTTACCCGATGTACCACTGGGAATACGATGCAGCCCTTTGTTTGTTGTATACAGATTGTCCGGACATATCCTCACAAGACGATATGCTGGGGTGGCTTCATTTTTCGGAAATACTGTGCCATGAGAAAGACAATCTGAATATATATCCGTTTATTCTCGATACAGGGTTTGGCCTGCGTTGGATTACGTGCCCTTTCTTGGAGGATGGCGTCTTGTCAAAATATCATCTTATCGGGCCGGTGCATACAGGAGCTATTAACTTTCCACGTCTACGCAGTTATCTGACAACATATGGCCTTACCAATGATGGATATGAATCTATTGTCAGGTTGGTGAAAAATGTGCCGGTAGTGCCGTCCCAGACTGTAACACAATATGCAATCATGCTTCACTATGCCTTAACCGGAGATTGTATAGGCGCTTCGGAAATTCGGGTGTTATCAAGGGAGGACATTTTTACAAAGAAGGAAACAGAGAATTATATCGGGGAAGCTATGGGAACATGGGCGACAGAACAGCAATTTATGCAGCTTATCACCGAGGGAAATTCAGATTATGTTGAGATTTTGGATAAACTGTTTCTTGCGTCCGGCGGGTTTCATTTGAAACATGAGGATGAAGTCCGCAAGGGAAAGAACAGTGCTTTGATGTTGCTGGCATTGACCGCACGGGCCGCCATACGCGGCGGAGTATCCCCTGCCATTGCCTACGCGCTGCAGAACGAGTATGCAGACAGGATTGAAAATGCAATAAGTATTGCTGCTCTCCAGGCCTGCTCCCTCCAATTAATACAGAATTATGTGGATTGTGTCCAGGCGAGACGTAAAAATCCGAAGATGTCCATAGCGATTCAAAATACCTGTGATTATATTGAAATAAATTTGCAGAAAGATTTGAGCATTTTCCATCTTGCAGGCAGGGTCGGATATTCGGAGTACTATTTCACATCCAAATTCAGGAAAGAGACAGGGAAAAACATCAAGGATTATATTTTAGAGAAGAAGATGGAACGTGCGGCAAAGCTGCTGATTGAGAGCAAGCTTAAAAATGCTCAGATAGCTGAGTTGCTTGGATTCCAAAGCTACAGTTATTTCTACAAATGCTTTCGGGAGTGGTCGGGCAAGACACCGTCGAAATATCGGGAGCAGTGGTTTGAATAAACGACGGCCTTTCAGATGGTGAAGGGCCTTTTCCTGGAACATAAGGATGTCTGGCGAAGCCTGGCATCCGTTTTTTTACAATTTGGACAGATGGTGCTTTTGCGGATAAAGGTTTACACATATGATGATAAATAATCTATACCATATATTAAATTAGAGAATATTTTATCGAAATGGAGCCTTTTATCAGGAAGATACATTTGTTAACATTTATACAAGCGAGATAATATCTGATGCGGCATTAGACATTTTGCATAAGACCGGGGAGAGATGCTGCAGATAAGTATCTTATGTAAATTTTGAGGAGGGTAATCTAATGGCAAAGAAAGAAAAAACAAACAGCAATCCAGCGTCAACCGACGGTATTTCCTACCGCAGGGTAAAAACATGGCAGATAGCCCTTGCGATGATGCAGGCCGCATCCGGCGCCTGTTTCATGATGGGCATTGGTTATGTCAGCTATGCCGCTAATCTTGGATTTGGAATTTCCATGATTCTTGCAGGAACCCTGATGACTGCCGCCAGAATTTTTGACGGCGTAACCGACCCGATTCTTTCATTTATCATAGACAGAGTGAATACCAGATTCGGAAAAATACGCCTGTTCCTGATTATAGGATGGATAATTGAAGCTCTTTCTCTGAAAATGTTGTACGACTGGTGCTGTGGCAAAGGACATTCCATAGCGATATTTATCCTGATTTATTTCGTTTATTATATTGGCTACACCTGCAACAATATGGCGTCGCAAATGATAGGGCCGGTTATGACAAATGACCCCAGGCAGCGGCCTATGGTAAACGTATTTAGTGTTATATATAATTATGTTGTGAGTATAGTGCTTTCGATAGCGGTTGCGATGGTTTGGCTTCCTAAATATGGAAATACCTATACGCTGGAACTTCTCGCTGACATATCCACTTTGACCGTCGCTTTGTCCGCCTTTTTCAGCGTCCTGGCTGTCATAGGCATTACGCCGATAGACAGGCCGGAAAATTTCACTGTCAAGTCAACAGACAATCAAGACAAGGTAAAGCCAAAGGATATGCTGAATTTAATTAAGTCCAATAAGGCACTATGCTGCTTTATATGTGCCGCCACTTCAGACAAGCTTGCGATGCAGATTGCCGGACAGTCCATTATCAGCACAATTCTTTATGGGATTATTATTGGAAATATGGGGTTAGGCGCTATTATAAATATCATAGGCATAGTGCCGATATTTATATGCGCTGTCATAGGCGGTAAGTACACTGGAAAGCATGGAAGCAAAGAATCAGTTGTATTTTGGACCAAAGTGAGCATAGCTCTGAATGGACTGCTGGTCGTATTTATAGTCTGCACAGGAAATTTATCTATAAGAGAGCATGGGCTGTTATTAGTGGTATTTGCCCTGCTGACAATGCTTGCCAACGGAATGCGCATCACTGTCAGTACGGCTACATCGACAATGCTTGCAGATGTGATTGACTATGAAGCCTCCGTAAGTGGCAAATTCATGCCAGGCATCATATCGGGAGTGTACAGCTTTATAGATAAGCTGGTATCTTCTTTTGGAGCCTTAATAGCAACGGGTTGTGTGGCGATAATAGGCTACAAGGATACAATACCGCAGCCGTCAGACCCTAAGACATGGACAATTATTCTCGCAGGCTGCTTTATTGTATATGTGATTCCCATACTCGGGTGGGTGACGACATTGGTCGCAATGAAATTTACGCCTATTTCTAAGGAATATATGGTTGAGGTGCAAAAGACCATAGCGAAGAACAAGGAGCAGGTAGAATAAAAATTATACATACACAATTATGCCGCTTACTGCCGAGAGCAAAATAAGCATAATCGGAGATATGCCGGGTTTGCTTATTTTTCTTGCCCCGAAATATATTGAGGACAGAAATACCGTCAAAATGACCGCTTTCATATTGATGGCAAGGTCATTCAAAGAAAAAAAGCAGTTTTTCAGAATCATAAATGCGCCTGTGGCAAGGACAATCCCCACGATACAGGGCTTCAGCCCCCGTAAAGCGGCCTGCACATACGGGTTTGTCAGTACGGTTTTCAACAATTCCATGACGAGCAGGATTATGATAAACGCCGGAAGGACAACGGCGAATGTGGCGATAACAGAACCGGGCAGACCGGCCCGGGAGCTTCCCACGTAGGTTGCCAGGTTCACCATAATCGGACCCGGCGTGCTTTCGCTGACGGCGATGATGTAGGTCAGCATTTCATCATCCAGCCATCCGTAGGATAAAACCACGTCCCGGATAAGCGGAATCGCCCCGTAGGCCCCACCGAAAGCAAATAATCCGACTTTAAGAAAACCAAAGAACAAATCCGAATAAATCATTTTTCCACACCTCCGTCTGCGTTTTTTTCTTTTATCAGGAAAACGGTAATACCTATAAGGGCAGCGGTCAGCATCAGGACGATTGACGATATGCGCAGGGAAAATATATTAACGGCCAGCATAGCGACAAAGGAACAGACCATGATGACACGGGACATTATGCTTTTCTGCATTTTTGAAATCATTTTGAAAGCGGCGTCAAGAATCAGAATCCCGACAGCGCACTTAATCCCCTGAAATGCGTGGGCAATCCATTTAATTTCCAGAAAGCGGTCAAAAAACTTTGAAATCAGAAAAATGATGCAGAAGGACGGAAGAACCATCCCGAACGTCGCGGCCACAGCGCCGGCAATTCCTTTCTGCCGGTATCCCACAAAGGTGGCACAGTTGATGGCTATCGGCCCCGGAGTGGATTCTGCAATAACCGTCATATTCATCATATCGTCATGGGTAATCCACTGCTTTCTTTCCACGCAGACGTTTTCAATCAGTGAAATCATTGCATATCCGCCGCCAAAGGTAAACAGTCCGATTTTTGCAAATGATAAAAATAAATCAAGTAACACAGCGCAGTATTCACTCCTTTACAAATTCCGAGGTTTATCTGTTTATCCATCTTACCATTCCGACATGCGTCTGGCAAGTTTCAGGATTAATTCCTCCTTTTTAGCGGCAGCTCCGAAAAATCTATAATGATGCATAAATTACCGCACAGTCAGCCTGATTACTCGAACAAAACCGGTCTGTGACAGAGGGACGGTTTCAGGGAAGGGGGTGGAAAATGAGGTTTCTGGGCAGAACAGGGCAGAGGGAGAAGCAGGCTTCGAGTGTTATAAATATGGCTTTATGAGCCGGTCGGGCTTTGCTGTAAAACCGGAGGAAAAGCTGATTCTGATTCCGATTGATGCGATGTATGATGAATTTCCTTTCAAAGCGCAGGCATTTGATGTAAAATAATATTCATATCAGTTCATTACTATTTGTGCCGCCAACCCGGCGGGGAAGGGAGATTGCTATGCAATATAGACGTCTTGGTAAAACAAATCTGATGGTCAGCGAAATCGGCCTGGGAGCGGAGTGGCTGGAACGCCATAATTATGAGGAGTGCAAGGCCATTATTGACCGCGCCGATGAGCTGGGAATTAATATTCTGGACTGCTGGATGTCCGAGCCGAATGTACGGAGCAATATCGGAAAGGCTTTGGCCGGCAGGCGGGAACGCTGGTATATTCAGGGACATATCGGCTCTACCTGGCAGGACGGCCAGTATGCCCGCACCCGTGAGGTGGATAAGTGCCGGGCAGCGTTTGAAGACTTGCTGACGCGCCTGCAGACAGACTATATCGACCTGGGCATGATTCACTTTGTAGACCAGGAATCCGACTGGGATACGCTTATGAACGGGCCGTACATAGCGTATGTAAAAGAGCTGAAAGCAAGCGGAAAAATCCGCCATATCGGTATGAGCACCCACAATCCGGCGATGGCGAAAAAGGCGGCGGAAAGCGGTCTGGTGGAAATGATACTTTTCAGCATCAATCCGGCCTTTGACCTGCTTCCGCCTACGGAAAATATAGACGATTATTTTGTGGAGGAATACCGGGAAGGGCTTGGCGGCATTGACCCGGCGAGAAGGGAGCTTTACCGCCTGTGCGAGCAAAGCGATGTGGGCCTGACCGTTATGAAGCCCTATGCAGGGGGCCGGCTCTTTGATGCGGCGCGCTCTCCCTTTGGCGTTGCCTTAACGCCGGTACAGTGTATTCATTACTGCCTGACCCGCCCGGCGGTTGCGGCAGTTATGGCCGGGTACGATACTCCTGAGCATGTGGAGGCCGCCGCGGCATATGAGGACGCGACTGACGAGGAGAAGGACTATGCCTCCGTGCTGGCAAAAGCACCCCGCAACACCTTCGGACAGGGCGAGTGTACCTATTGCGGGCACTGTAAACCCTGCTCTGTGGGAATCGATATTGCAATGGTAAACAAGTATTATGACCTTGCCACCATGCAGGAGGAGGTTCCTGCCACGGTGCGGGAGCATTATCTTGCGCTGGAGCACCATGCCGACGAATGTATCGGCTGTAAAAGCTGCGAGGGGCGGTGTCCGTTCGGGGTGAAGATTGCGGAGCGCATGAAAAAGGCGGCGGAGCTGTTCCGGTAATGATGGATGAGAATTGAATGATGGAATTTTTTAAAATCGGCGGCCGTTATGGCCGCCGAAAAATTTACCGGTTAGGGAACATATTTTATTGCATTTTCGAATTCTACAATAAAATTACTGTAAAGAATTTTCGGGAAGAAGTCTTCATTGCATTTAACCGATTCATACGGTAATATTAAGTATAATTCAGTTTAACATGGATTTAAACCTGAAAAAAGAAGAGTCATGTTTGCAATTTCAGGAAGGAACAGGTGAATAGCATGGGAATGTATCTGAATATTGGAAATGCAGGCTTTCAGTCGGTACGGAAAGGACTTTACGTAGATAAGACCGGTTTGATTTCCTTTATCAACAGCACGCTTGGAACAAAAGATAAGCTTACGTGTGTCAGCAGGCCGAGGCGGTTTGGCAAGTCTTTTGCCACACAAATGTTATGCGCTTATTACGATAAAAGCTGTGATTCGAGAGATTTGTTTTGTGATTTAAAAATTGCTGACGATTCCATGTTTGAGAATTTCCTGAATCAATTTGATGTGATTTATCTGGATATCACTTGGTTTATCTCGACCGTCAAAAATATAAAAAATGTGGTTTGCTATCTTCAGGAACAGGTGATAGAGGAATTGTGCAGTGCCTATACGGCAGGAGAAAAAGAAACTTCATTACCGGTAGTACTTGCCAAAGTTGCCGAAATGACGGGGCATAAATTCATTATTATTATAGACGAATGGGACGCTTTGTTCAGAGAAGCAAAAGACGATACAGATTTACAGAAAGAATATCTTCAACTGCTTCGGGGATTATTTAAAAGCAGTCTGACAGATAAAATGATTGAAGCTGCATATATGACAGGAATTCTACCGATTAAGAAATACGGAACACAATCTGCCCTGACTGATTTCAGGGAATATACGATGCTTCATCCCAAAAAGCTGGCGGAATACACGGGATTTACGGAAAGCGAGGTAAAAACTCTCTGTCAAAAATACGGAATGAATTTTGAAGACGCCAAAAAGTGGTATGACGGTTATTCTTTCAGCAGGGTGAAATCAGTGTACAGTCCAAATTCCGTTGTGCAGGCAATCTGTAATGAAGAATTTGGCGATTACTGGACAGAGACGGAAACTTATGAGTCTTTGAAATATTATATCGGCTTAAATCAGGACGGTTTAAGGGACGCGATTATATCTATGCTGGGCGGGGAAACATGCAGGATTAACACCAGAACATTTCAGAATGATATGTCAAGCATCAAGAGTAAAGATGATGTTCTGACGCTGCTTGTCCATCTTGGATATCTGGCGTATGATTCTGGGAGAAAGGAAGTATATATTCCCAATCAGGAGGTTGCTGACGAATTTAAAAATGCAGTAGAGAACAGCGGATGGGAAGGAATTTCGACGGCGCTGCAGGCGTCAGAAGACTTATTGGCAGCCACATTGCAGGGAAATGCGGAAGCTGTGGCAAAAGGGATTGACGAGGTTCATCTGGCAAACACATCGGTGCTTTCCTACAATAATGAAAACGCTTTAAGCTGTGTTATTACGATTGCTTATTATGTCGCCCGTAAGGATTATATTCTGATAAGAGAGCTGCCGACGGGTAAGGGATTTGCGGATATTGTGTTTTTGCCTGAAAGGCATACGGATAAGCCGGCAATGATTGTAGAACTTAAGTGGGATGGGGAGGCACAGGGCGCAATCAGCCAGATTGAGGAAAGAAGATATACAGGCGCTCTGGAACAATATGCGGGAGATATCTTATTAGTGGGGATAAATTATAATAAAAAAGATAAAAGGCATGAATGCATAATAAAAAGCTATAATAAGGAGCTTTCATGAAAAGTCCCCAAAGCTACACCCCCATCACCGAAAACCTCTTCACAAGCCTTGCCGCAATTTCCACCTTCGAGGTATGAGCCACCTTCGAGTCAATCTGCTCTATCAGCAGCTTGGCGGCGGTTTTCCCTATATAATGGCGGGGCACGTCCATTGTGGTCAGGGACGGTTCCACGATTTTGCTCTCGGAGATATTGTCAAAGCCGATAATGGAGATATCTTCGGGAACCTTATAGCCGCGGAGCATGAGGGCTTTCATGGCTCCGATGGCAATCATGTCGTTGTCGGCAAGGTAGCATCCGGCAAGGGTGTCGTTCCTGTCGATGATTTCCAGCATATCCGCCATGGCGGCCTCAATGGACGGGGACAGCCTGTGGACGACGGAGCGGGACGGGGACATCCCGTTTTCCTTTATTGCCTTAAAATATCCCTCCTGTCTCTGGATGAAGTTTGGGATGGAATAGCTTGACTGCAGGTAGCCGGGCTGTCTGCCGGTAATGCCGATAAGATAGTTTGCCGCAAGATAGGCCCCCTGGGAGTTATTAATCAGGACGCTGGTGCAGTCAAGGGAATCAAAATAGGTGTCCAGCAGAATCGTGGGATAGCCAAGGGAGAGAAAGCGCTGACAGGCTTCCTGGCGGATTTCCGTTCCCATGAGAATGATGCCCTTGCAGTCGGAAATGCGCAGGTCGGAAAAGCAGTCCTCAAGAACGTCAACCTTCTCATAAAACTGCATCATCTTTACGGTAAAGTTTTCCTTCTGGCATTCCCCGCGCACTCCGTCATAAAGCTCGTTAAAAATAGGCGTATAGGAGAGGATGGCGTTGTGGGTCTTATAGGAAATAATATAGATGGAGCCGCTGCGCAGAGGGTCGCTTTTTATTTTAGTAAAATCGTATCCGTATTCTTCCGCAGCTTTAATTATTTTTGCCCGGGTTTCCGTGCTGACGCCGGCTTTGTTGTTCAGCGCCATGGAAACGGCGGTCGCCGATATTCCCAGTCTTTTAGCCAGTTCTTTCGCAGTAACAGACATTTGCTTTCTTTCCTTTCCCATAAAAATCTCTATTTATCAGTATAATAAAAAAGTTTATATTTGCAATAAATAAAGTGAAAATAAAGTTAATTTTACTTTATTATTTGTTGAAATAAAGTAGGACATGGCATAATCTATCTTATATAAAGAACGTTTGATTCAAGTAAAACAGCAAGCGAACGGACAGTACACGGAACAATGAGCGGACGCATGTGCGGCCGGGAATTGTTCCAGATGAGGGTGTACTGAAAGAGAGCTTGCGGAACTAATGTGAAAAGGAGGGACCCACGGAGTGGGAGGATTCCTTATCACCAGGCAGACACTGGCGAACTGTAGTTCGCATGGAATGTGTCTGCTCAATGAAAATCAGGAGGGTAAGAAAATGGCAGCAGTAAAACTTGGTTTTGCACCGACAAGAAGAAGTATTTTCAGCGCACCGGCGGCGGTGGAGTACGCCGATTATACAAGGGAAAAGCTGAAAAAAATGGGGGCCCAATTTGTGGATATCAACGATATCGCGGAGGATGGCCTGCTTCATGACGACAGCGACAGAATTAAAATCGAGGAAAAGTTTAAAAAGGAAAAGGTGGATGGCCTGTTTTTCCCTCACGGAAATTTCGGAACGGAATATGAAGTTGCAAGGCTGGCAAAGAGCATGAACGTGCCGGTTCTTTTGTGGGGACCCAGGGACGAGTGCCCGGACGAGAAGGGAATCCGTCTGCGGGACAGCCAGTGCGGTATTTTTGCCACAGGAAAGGTACTTCGAAGATTTCAGGTGCCTTTTACCTATCTGACAAACTGCAATCTGGAGGACGCGGAATTTGAGGAGGGAATCAACAGATTCCTGGCGGTATGCAATGTGGTGAAGACTTTCAGGAGCATCAGAATCCTGCAGATTGGCCCCAGACCCTTTGATTTCTGGTCAACCATGTGCAACGAGGGCGAGCTTTTGGAGAAATTCAACGTTCAGCTTGCGCCTATTCCCATGCCGGAGCTCACGGAGGAGATGAAAAAGGCAAAGGAGGAGGGCGCGAAAGTAAGCGAGGTAGTGGCTTACTGCAGGGAGAATTTCAATATTACAATTAAGGACGAGGAACTCCTTAACGTGGCTGCCCTTAAGGTGGCAATCAGGAACCTTGCCGACAAGTACGGGTGCTCCGCCGGGGCAATCCAGTGCTGGAACGCCCTTCAGTCGGAAATCGGAATCATGCCCTGCGCGGCAAATGCACTCCTCAACGAGGAGGGATTCCCGGTGGTATGCGAGACGGATATTCACGGGGCAATCACCGCCCTTATGGTGGAGGCCGCCGGAATGGATAAGAGCAGGAGCTTCTTTGCAGACTGGACGGTGCGTCATCCTTTCAATGACAACGGCGAGCTTTTGCAGCATTGCGGGCCCTGGCCTCTTAGCTGCGCTTCCTGCAAGCCCACCATCGGCTATCCTCTGGCATTTTCCCATCCGGGGGCTGTGGAAGCGGAGGCAAAGCACGGAGAGCTTACGCTGGCGCGGTTTGACGGCGACGGCGGCGAGTATTCTCTCCTGCTTGGAAACGCGAAAGGAATCGAGGGGCCTTACACCAAGGGAACCTATCTCTGGATTGAGGTGGAGAACTGGCCGAGGCTGGAGGCAAAGATTGTGGAAGGACCTTACATCCATCACTGTGTGGGAATCCATCAGGATGTGGTTCCCGTATTATATGAAGCCTGCAAGTATATCGGCGTGAAGCCCGACCTCTACGACAATGTGGAGCAGAAGGTAATTGATACGATACACGGGGTAAAAGTATGTGAGAAATAGGCCTCAGGGCTTATTTCCCACGCAACATAAAACGCTTTGGCATGGAGGAGAAAATGAAGAAAGCAGAATTTGATGCAAAGGCATTGACAGTAAAATCTCTCGGGCTGCGCAAGGTGGTTCTCGAGATGATTATGAAGTCGGGTGGCGGCCATATCGGCGGGGACTTTTCCGTGATGGATACCCTTGTTACGCTGTACTTTGACCAGATGAACGTAAGCCCGGAAAATATGGATGATGTGAACCGGGATTATTTTGTAATGAGCAAGGGACATTCCGTGGAGAGCTATTATGCGGTGCTTGCGGCGAAGGGGTTTTTTGAGACGGAGAGGGTTATCAATGAATTTTCCCAGTTCGGCTCCAAATTTATCGGACACCCCAACAATGAGCTGCCCGGAATCGAGATGAACTCCGGCTCCTTAGGACACGGGCTTCCCGTATGCGTGGGCATGGCTCTGGCGTGCCGCAAGGAAGGACGGCCCAGCCGGGTTTATACGGTAATGGGAGACGGAGAGGTGGCGGAAGGCTCCGTATGGGAAGGCTTCATGGCGGCAGGACATTATAAGCTCGGCAATCTGTGCGCGGTGGTTGACAGGAACCATTTACAGATTTCAGGAACCACAGAGCAGGTGATGACCCACGAAAATCTTCATGCCCAGATTGAAAGCTTCGGCTGGAACGTGATTGAAATCGCGGACGGAAACGACATCGCTCAGCTTCACGAGGCGTTCGAGCAGGCAAAGACGGTGACCGACAGGCCCACCTGCATCATCGCCAACACCATCAAGGGCTACGGCGGCGGAGAGGTCATGGAAAACAAGGCGGCATGGCATCATCATGTACCCACCCAGGAGGAATACGAGCAGATAATGAAAGCTTTAGACGCAAAGAAGGAGGAAGTGCTTCATGAATAAAATTCCAAACAGGCAGGTAATCTGCGAGACGCTTATGGCACACGCCAAAGAAGATAAAAGTATTATCGCATTGTGTTCGGACTCCAGAGGTTCCGCTTCCATGACTCCCTTTTTCAATGCATTCCCGGAGCAGTCCGTGGAAGTGGGGATTGCAGAGCAGAATCTGGTAAGTATTTCCGCGGGGCTGGCGCACTGTGGGGAGAAGCCCTACTGCTTTTCACCGGCATGCTTTATCTCCACCAGAAGCTACGAGCAGGCAAAGGTGGACGTGGCATACTCCGACACCAACGTAAAGCTCATCGGCATCAGCGGCGGCATCAGCTACGGGGAGCTTGGAATGAGCCATCACTCGGCCCAGGATATCGCGGCAATGTCTGCCATTCCCAACATGAGAGTCTACCTTCCCAGCGACAGGTTCCAGACGGCGAAGCTGATTGAAAGCCTTTTGAAGGATGAAAAGCCCGCCTATGTGAGGGTAGGCCGCAATCCGGTTGAGGATATTTACAGCGAGGACGACTGTCCTTATGAGATGGATAAGGCCACGGTGCGTGGGGAGCTGGAAGGAGAAAACGACGTTGCCATCGTTGCCTGCGGGGAAATGGTGCGGCCGGCCATGGAAGCCGCGCAGCTTCTTAAGGAAAAAGGCATCAAAGCGGTGGTGCTGGATATGTACTGCGTAAAGCCCCTTGATAAGGATGCGGTGATAAAGGCTGCGGAGCATGCGAAATTAGTGATTACAGTGGAGGAACACGCTCCTTTTGGCGGTCTTGGCAGCGCCGT
This sequence comes from uncultured Lachnospiraceae bacterium, assembly GCA_910577275.1. GTDB lineage: Bacteria > Bacillota > Clostridia > Lachnospirales > Lachnospiraceae > Suilimivivens. Next base: position 6,295 of record CAJTMW010000006.1, on the reverse strand, counting down.
TGCGGTGGAAGTATCCGCCAACTGCCCGAAGAAGGTCATTACAATGGCGCTTCCCGACGACCACGTGATTACCGGAAAATCGGCGGCGGTGTTTGATTACTACGGACTGAACGCGGAAGGGATTGCAAAGAAGGCAATGGAAAACCTGAAATAAAAATAAGAGCAGGAGGCAATATCATCAGCGATTTAGAGAGAAGGTAACATATGGCAAAGCAAACGGAAAAAAAATATATCGTCAGCATCGACCAGAGCACACAGGGAACCAAGGCGCTTCTTTTTAATGAAAAGGGCGAGCTGTGCATGAGAACGGATTTGCCTCATAAACAGATTGTGAACAGCCAGGGCTGGGTTTCCCACGACGGGGAGGAAATTTATCGGAATACTATTGCGGTAATTAAAAATGTTCTGAACATGGCGAAGGTAAGCCCTGACGAGGTGGCGGGACTTGGCATCAGCAACCAGAGGGAAACCGGCATCATGTGGGAGCGGGAAACGGGAAAGCCTTCCGATTATGCCGTTGTGTGGCAGTGCGCAAGGGCCGCGCAAATCTGCGAGAGAAAAGAAATCAGCGGCATGGCAGGAAAAGTAAAGGAAAAGACAGGGCTGCAGCTTTCCCCTTACTTTACCGCCGCCAAAATCTGCTGGCTGCTTGAAAATGTGGAGGGGGCAAAAGAAAAGGCGAAAGAACATAACATCTGCCACGGAACCATGGACTCCTACCTGATATACAGGCTCACAAAGGGAGAGGTGTACGCAACGGATTACTCCAACGCCTCACGGACCCAGCTTTTTAATATTTTCACCCTGAAATGGGATGAGGAAATCTGCGGCAGCTTCGGGATTGACCCGGCAAACCTTCCCGAGGTAAAGGATTCCAATGCCTGCTTCGGTTACACGGACTGCGAGGGCTTTTTTGCAAAGCCCATCCCCATTCACGGGGTAATGGGGGATTCCCACGCGGCGCTTTTCGGACAGAACTGCCGCTCCGAGGGCAAGACAAAGGTGACCTACGGCACAGGTTCCTCCATTATGATGAATATCGGGGAAAAGCCCATTTTGAGCGGCAACGGGCTGGTGACGTCTCTGGCATGGGGCATCAGCGGGAAGCCGGAGTACGTTCTGGAGGGAAATTTGAATTACACCGGGGCGGTAATTACCTGGCTGAAAGACAGCGTGCACCTGATTGAGAGCGCATCGGAGACGGAGGCGCTGGCGAAGGAGGCTGTGCAGGAGGATAGCCTGTATCTGGTTCCGGCATTTTCCGGTCTGGGCGCGCCCTATTGGGACAGCAGCGCAAGAGCGGCCATTGTGGGAATGGACAGAACCACGGGAAAGGCGGAACTTGCAAGGGCGGCTCTTGAGAGCATTGCCTATCAGATTACGGATATTGTACGGGCCATGGAGAGAGACTCGGAAAAGAAAATCGGGATTTTGCGGGTGGACGGAGGCCCTACGAGAAATAAGTACCTCATGCAGTTCCAGAGCGATATTACGGGAAGCGAGGTTTCCATCTCAAAGATAGAGGAGCTGTCCGGGACAGGCGCGGCTTTTATGGCGGGAATGGCTCTTGGCGTGTGGCAGGAGGAAATTTTTGACACCATAAGCTGGAACAAGGTTCTGCCTCAGATGGCTGAGGATGTCCGGGAGAGAAAATACGGCGGCTATAAAGACGCTGTGGGTATGGTCAGAACGAATTAAAAAGAGAGAATACGGTCAGATACCCCGCGGATTGGCGGGGCATTTGACGTTCAGGGCGGAAGCGTATGCCTGTGGGGGCATATATCGTATATGAAAATGAAACAGGAGGATAACAGATGCAGACAGTAGAAAAGTGGGGCGTTTTCGAGGTGAGCAGCAAGGGAAAAAGCGACGGAAATCCTTTCCGGGATTATACCATGACAGTCACCTTTAAGAGCGATAAGGAAGAAGTAACGGTTGACGGCTTTTACGATGGGGAGGGCGTTTACAGGGCAAGATTTATGCCTTCTTACGAGGGAACCTATACCTACACAATCGGAGGGGATTTTTCCGACAATATCGGGGAAAAGGAGGGTTCCTTTGAAGTCGTTGCGCCATCGGAGGGCAATCACGGGCCCGTTATGGTAAAGGATAAGGTACATTTTGCCTATGCGGACGGAACGCCCTATTTTTCCGTTGGAACCACCTGCTACGCCTGGGCAAACCAGCCCATGGAGCGGCAGGAGCAGACCCTTGAGACGCTGAAAAACAGCCCTTTCAATAAAATCAGATTCTGCTTCTTCCCGAAATTTTATGAATTTAACACGAAGGAGCCCATCAGCTATCCCTTTGAGAGAGGAAACGGCGAAGGGCTGGACGCGGAGCTTGTGGAAAAGGAGAAAGAGGGAAGGTTTCTTTTCCCGGGAATGAAAGCGGAGGAGCAGGATTACGGCTTTGACTATTACAGGCCGAACGCAGAGCATTTCAGGAGATTTGACCTGCGAATCGCACAGCTTATGGAAATGGGAATCGAGGCGGACATGATTCTCATGCACCCTTATGACAAATGGGGAAACAACGAGATGGGAAAAGAGGCTTGCGACTCCTACCTGAGGTACGTAGTGGCAAGATACGGCGCTTACAGAAACGTGTGGTGGTCCCTTTCCAATGAGTTTGACTTCATAAAGACAAAGACTTTGGAGGACTGGGAACGCTACGGGCAGGTAGTTTCCGGGTGCGATAAGTTCCACAGGCTTCTTTCTGTACACAACGGCGGTCCTAATTATGATTTTTCCAGGGACTGGGTGACCCACTGTTCCCTCCAGAGAGTTGACTTCTACAAGACCACGGAAACGACAGATGAATTTCTGGAAAAGTATGAAAAGCCGGTGGTGTGGGACGAGATTTGTTACGAAGGGAATATCGGACTTGGCTGGGGCAACATTACAGGCCAGGAGCTGGTGAGAAGATTCTGGGAAGCGTTCCTGCGGGGCGGTCACTGTGGCCACGGGGAAACCTTTATGGATAAGGAAGATATTCTCTGGTGGTCCCACGGCGGAATTTTAAAGGGCGAGAGCCCGGAGCGACTGCAGTTTTTGCTGGATATTTTAAAGGACGTTCCGGGAGGGTTCCTTAAGAAGGGGCAGGGAATGTTCGACGAGGTTGTGGGCTGTGCCGGGGGAAGCGTCGGCGAAGGCGTGGCCACCTGCTACGATTATTCCATTCATTATCTCGGCATCTGCCAGCCGACCTACCGGCCGGTGATGCTCCCGGAGGATACGGATTATGAGGTGGAGGTTATCGATACCTGGAATATGACGATTACCCCGCTTGGGAAAATGCGAGGTTTCCATAAGGTGGAGCTGCCGGGAAGGCAGTATATGGCGCTGCGGATTCGGAAGGCGTCGATATAATCCGTTTTCGCAGCGTGCGCCTGGGGATTTTTGAGACACAGCTCTACGCCGGGCCGGTCTGGGTACGTGGCGCATTGTGTCTGACGAGCATGTCTGCAGGGACGGTAACCTGCTTCCGTTTAAACTGTGGTAATGTTTGTTTAGATAAACCGGAATTTACAAAACAAACATTACCCATAAAATAGGATATGTTTTCCTGATATCTCTATTAACTAAAAGATATACGCTACCGAATGCCAAACCTGAAATAACGGTTACTATCCCTGTTGTAACATCTTTAGTGAAAAAGTGTCCGATTCCCCATGTGATTGCAACAATAATTCCGCCATAAGGAATATTTCGCTTATGAAACCACATCTCAAAGGCGTTTTGCCCAAACACCAAAATAAGCATTACTAACATCGTTTCAAAAAAATAGTATATGTATTGAAAAATAAACTTAACAGGACCATTTGCAAAAAATTCTTTTATTACCTTACTTCCATTCCAATCAAAATAAGAAAGAACTAAACTTCCAATGACAAATACAGCGACTAATGCCCATTGCCAAATAGCCATTTTATTTCCTTTTTGAAACAAGTCAAAATCATATCTCTTTTTTGCAAAATGAATGATGTACCAGCTTGCAGTACCCCATAGGATACATGTAATCACCCAATGGATGATATTTTGTAAATCTGTCCATTCATTTATTGGAGAACCATATATCATTGGCTCTATCCCGAACGCTAACAATACTTCCAACCCTATACTTGCAAATGCTAGGGCAGCTAAGTTGAAATAATTTATTCCAGATACTTTTTTCATGTAAAGAATCTCCTCCAAATTTCGATTTATATCTCTAACAGAATACCACAATCACACCCATATTTCTATTGAATTTTCATTAAACTTCTTCCTGTGTACATTCCATAAGTTAATGCTCATGTACGGTAAAGAAGCAAAAACCAAAAGACAAGCATTGTAGAAAAATCCAAAAGTTTTGATTTTTCCACAATGCCGATTACTACGGAATCATTCATTTCTTGATATTTTTTTGTAAAGGAGGCTTGAAAATTTGAGTCAAACAGGTATATTTAGATTAAACAACCCAGTCAAACCAAAATAGTCAGAGGTGATTGTATGAGTGAAAGGTTCAAGGAACTTCCGGCCGAAAAGTAGCTTTCTATTATGCGAGCAGCTACAGAAGTTTTTGCAAAATATGAATATAAAAAAGCATCTACAGATTTGATTGCTTCTAAGGCGGGAGTTTCTAAAGGATTGCTTTTTTATTATTTTCATAACAAAAAAGATTTGTATTTGACAGTATACGAGTATGTCAAACAAATAATCACGGAGGGAGTAGCAGATTCCAGATTGCTGGAAATCACGGATTTTTTTGAACTTGTCACCTACGCTTCCATGAAAAAGATAAAAATATTAACAGAAATTCCTTACATCATGGAATTTTCCATTCGTTCTTTTTATTCCGATAAGGAAGAAATGTCGGATGATTTGAAGAAGAAAACCAGAGAGGGAATAAGGCATAATTATAATCAATATTTCAGCAAGATAAATTTTGGTAAATTTAAAGATGATGTAGACCCGACCGAGATATTCCAAATGTTTATCTGGTTAGTAGACGGATATATCCATGAGCAACAGATGAGCAATAAGCCGCTAAATTTAGATAAATTCGGAATAATGCTCACAAATTGGACTGAAATGTTTAAACATATTGCATATAAGGAGGAATATCTATGAGTGTCATTAAAATCGAAAATCTGGTACGTGATTATGGAGGCGGAAAAGGAATATTTGATATATCTTTTCACGTGAATCAAGGGGAGGCTTTTGGCTTTTTGGGTCCGAATGGTGCGGGAAAAACAACAACCATACGCCATTTAATGGGATTTATAAAACCAAAATCAGGAAAATGTACCATTGACGGTCTGGATTGTTGGAGTGATAGGGATAAAGTACAGGCAAGGCTTGGGTATATTCCCGGTGAAATCAGCTTTTTTGATGATATGTCGGGTACAGAATTTTTAAGATTTATCACAGAATATCGGAAAATCAGCGCACGGAACCGTATGGAGGAATTACTTGAGCGATTTGAACTAGACCCCAAAGGCAAGATTAAGAAAATGAGCAAAGGAATGAAACAAAAACTTGGAATTGTCGCTGCATTTATGCATGACCCCGATATTCTAATTCTTGATGAACCAACCAGCGGGCTTGACCCGTTGATGCAAAGCAGGTTTGTCAATTTAATTGCGGAAGAAAAGGAACATGGAAAGACGGTTTTGATGTCAAGCCATATGTTTGAGGAAGTGGAGAGGACTTGCGACCGTATCGGTATTATTCGGAAAGGCAGGATGATAGCTGTTGATTCTGCTGCGGCATTGCACGAAAGACATACCCGCAGTTACACAGTGGCACTTGAAAGTGAAGCTGCCGCTAAAGCATTTACCGCAGACTTTGGTGGTATATGCAATGGAAAAAAAGTCACTGTCACAACCAGGCAAAGTCTGGAAGAAATTTTTATGAATTATTACGGAGGTGAGAAGAATGATTAACATGGCATTATATACTCAAACTTCGCACATAGATTTTAGCTATGCACCTTGAAAATTCAATATCTGGCAGTATTTAGTTGTCAATGTTCAGTCAATTATGCCACTTGCAGCTTCGATTTTAAAAGTGCAGGTATTGCATCCATAAATGCTTTTACCAGCTCGTCGATTTTTTCATCAGATATATCTATCTGATCCACAAGCAGAGTTCTGAACATTTGAAGCAGTATTTGAAAAGCCTGTATCCATGTGATATCAGACATCTCATCAGAAAAGTATAAAAACAGTTCCCCCATAGAACGGGTATCATTAGATTCCCGGTTCTCCAGGGAAAGCATCATATATCTTGTAAAAACGATTGCTGTATGG
>CAJTMW010000005.1:61619-210763 GCA_910577275.1 uncultured Lachnospiraceae bacterium | reverse complement strand
CCTGTGGCGGAAGGCTCGTCACTGGCCAGCTCAATCACGTCCATAATGCCACAATCCAGCGTTTCACAAATACGGGCAAGCGTGTCCATGCTGATATGTTTCCCTTCTTTGCCCATGTTGGCAATCATATTTGTGGTCAGGCCAGCGGCAAGCCTTAAATCTTCTTTCCTCATGTTGCGCTCTATCAGTGTGTGCCAGAGCGGTTTGTAGCTGATGTGCATTTTTCTCCCTGCCTTTCTGCCCCGGATGGGCGCTTGCCCCCATTATATCAGGATTCTTGCTAACTCACAAATATTTCTTGACGGTATCGCCGGTTCCGTCTGGATTGTGCTTTTCCTTTCCTCTTTTGATTACCTCTAATTAGCCATGACCTGTTTCATGCCCTGTGATTTTGCTCATGTGAGATAAAGAAGTAAAAGAAGTGTAAAAAATTTTGCCGTTCCCTGTCCGGCTGACTGCCGGACGGGTCGGGCTTTAGTCGGGCAATTCTACCTTGCCGACAAAAGAGTAATAGATTTCTGTTTCCTCACGAAAAAATAAAAATATATTGCACACAAACAACATATAATAGTGCTAACAATTTCAGCTATAAATATCGGTTTTAACTCAAAGGTCCCGAAAAAATCTATCGCTATATGTACGATAACACAAGGCAAAATGCTATTGCATTCATAAAATACAACGGAAAATGCTATCCCCATTGCAAAAGCATACAACACTTGAAGCAAAACATATATTAACGGATAATTTCCAATATTAATAAGATGAAAACAGCCAAATATCACACTGGAAATTATGACAGCCCTATTTTTATTGGACACTTGCTCAATGGAACGGCATAAAAAACTCCTGAAAATTAATTCTTCCATTATTTCAATAAAAGCGCTACTGATAATGGCTAAAATGATATTTATTTTTGCACCTGAAAATAAATATGGAAGATTGACCAGCGGAATAAGAAAAAGAAAGAAATTTTTTTATAAAAATTTTCTGCTTTCCACATACAAATTCCATAAAATAACAATTCTTCTTTTTTTCTTATCATAAAAAATACGATTGCCAACACTATAAAAATACTGCAAATTTCCGCAATACTTTCATTTGTTTTGAATGTACCTGTTAAAATTCCACAAATCAGTGAGCGTAGAAAGTATAATATAAATGAACCTGTTGTTAAAAAAATTGATTTCTTCATGGTTTCCTTTCTCCATTTTTATTCTCAAATCCGCCATTTCTTCTTATTTATCTGCAAATTGGATTTTTCCCTTTAACAACTCACCGGCAAACCCTGATTTTACCATTGTTTTATTATAAAACCGTTTTCCCAAAAACGAAAGCAATTTTTCATACTTCCTGTTCATCAAAACGGAACTTGAACAATGCGGCAACAAGCCGGGATTTTATACTATCCCCGGTATCCCACATAGCGCGGCTTTCCATCAGAGGGATATATATAACGTCTGCTCATGGCACTTACAATTCCGAAATAGCAAATATAAAAAACTACAATACACGCCCCAAACTCACCGGTTAATTTGAGCAGAATATTATTCAAAGAAGCCGGCAATATGAAGTTCATTTTTCCATTCAGCAACGGTATGCAGAATAAAAGAATGGGTAAAGCCATTATCATTGGAGAGGACAATTTAATTGCTACCTGCCGGTTCACAAGTCTTGCTATCTGCTTATCGCTTTTTCCCATACAGCGCATTATCTGATTGCTTTTTGAATTCTGCCTGACCTCTGTCATCTGCTGCAAAGATAATATCGAAAAATAAATAACCAGAAACACGATACAGATACTTATTTGTGAGGTTCCCATCCACTGGCGCATATCCGTATCAAAAAGCTGAAATTCCGGCTGCAGCATCAGCACTCCAGTTACAAAAGAACCCCCGGAAAACAAAATGCATATGCAAAAAACAGCATTGACCATAGCAGCTGTTTTGAAATTTGATGTTATATTTGCCGTAATATACAGCCTGTCTTTTTGATATATCCTGACGGATTTCATTCGCCTGTACGCATATAAACAGCCAAACGCCCATTTGTAAAAAGCAAAAACAGATATTAACAAGGGGATTGCTGTAACAGATACGGGATAAACAATGTAAACTTCCGGCAAAAAAACAATGCTGCAAACACAGCCAATAAAGCACACAAAACACAAAAAGAAAATAATGCCCCATTTTTTATAGCTGCCTGTATTTTTTACGCCCTGATTGCGGTTTTTTTCATACATCAGCTCTCTTATTTGCAGCTTGTCTAAGCGCCTCCTCAATCGAAAAGAACACACTGTTTCAACAAGGCAAAAAAACAGAAACGTATATAACATACTGTTTCCATAAAGGAATCCGCAATATTTCATTTCGTGCAACGGCTCACGGAAATACCAGAATCCATATATGGAAAATCCTATTGTTGTTCCCGCTATATAGCAGCAAAATCCAATCAACAAAACTTCGCACAGGAACAGCCGGGTTAATCTCTTTTTTTCCATCCCCAACAACAAATAACTTGCAAATTCTTTTGCCCGCTGTTTAAGCATAAAAGTATCTATATATCCGACTAAAACTATTTGAATGGCTGCTATCAACAACGGCAGAGAAATCACTTGAAAACCGGCTGATTCTCCTATAATGGTTATACAATTAGATACCTCTGTAACCGTCAAAAGGACGGTCATAGTAACAACATATAAAAGATAATTTATAAAAGACCGTCTGGCATTACGGACTGACAATTTCAAGTACATCTATCTTTCTCCCTCTATCCATTCTATTTTCTTCAAAATATCTGCGAAAAAGGTCTGTTTGTTTTCCTGTTCCCGGTTTAAGGCAGCTTTTATTCCGCCGTCTTTCATAAACAAAATCCTGTCGCAATAGCTGGCTGCCATGACATCATGTGTAACCATCAATATTGTTGCGCTAAATTCTCTGCAAAGCATGGCAAAGGTGTCTAAAAGCTGTCTGGCAGCGTGGGAATCCAATGCCCCGGTAGGCTCGTCCGCAAGTATAATGTCCGGCTTTACTACAATAGCCCGGGCGCAGGCGCAGCGCTGCCGCTGTCCTCCCGATACCTCATATGGGAATTTATCTAATATCGCCGATATATCCAGCTTTTTGGAAAGACTTTGAATCGTTGGGCGGATGCTTTCTCTGGAAACCTCTTTCATTGTCAAAGCAAGCGCAATATTTTCATAGATAGTCAAAGTTTCAAGTAAATTGTATTCCTGGAAAACAAAGCCTAAATGTCTGCGGCGAAATTCCGCGGCAGCCTCGTCTGGTATATCCGCTATATTCTGCCCGCTTATTCGTATCCTCCCATTTGTGGGCTTGTCTATTGTGGCTATTAAATTAAGCAATGTTGTTTTCCCGGAACCGGAAGCCCCCATAATTCCAACAAAGCTGCCGTGCGGTATCTGAAAACTCACATCATTTACAGCTAATACTGAATTATTTTCCGTTTCATATAGCTTGGAAACATTTTCAACTTCCAAAACATTTTCGGGGGTTGTATCGCTTTCTTTTGATTCCCATTTATCGTGCCCCAACCAGTTTGTAATCACGTCCATAAGTACCTCATCTGCTTTTTCTTTCAGCTTTTCTTCCGCAATGCACTCACCCGCAAACAGTTCATTCAAAGTAACGTCTAAAAGAGTGCACAAAGGCATAAACAAAGACAAATCCGGCATAGACCGTCCTGTTTCCCATTTTGAAACAGCCTTATCGGTTATTTCCAGTTTTTCTGCCAGCTGGCTTTGTGTCCAGCCTTTTGCTTTCCGGCGTTCGGAAATAAAATCCCCAATCTTAATTTGATTCATTATTCATCCCTCCTGCGATATATTATATAATCCGGCGCAAAAATAAACACCTACTGTCGGTAGAGTTGGATAAAATGGGGCTTTTTAACGCTACCGACAGTATCGTTCTGAACGGGATTTGACGAAATATGTACATTCAGATTATAGCAAAACTCCCCGGCTTCCGATTGAGCCCGCCGCCAAAATATAGTATAATATCTCCCGTGAGGTGATTTTATGCTGCATATAGCCGTTTGCGACGATGAAAAGGAAACCGCTTTAAAACACAGGGAAGTTGCGGAAAGCTGTCTGAGAGAGTGCGGGAGCACGGGAAAAATTTCGGTTTATACGGACAGCGGCAATCTTCTCTATGACATTACGGAAGACGGCTTTTATTTTGATTTGATTTTACTGGACATTGAGATGCCGGGAAACACCGGAATGGAGCTTGCGGAGAAAATAAAGCCTCATCTTCCAAATGTAAAGATTATTTTCATCACTTCCCATATCGAATACGCCATAGACGCTTTCGAGCTGTCTATCTTCCGCTATGTCCCGAAAAACGACGCCGAAAAGCGGCTTTTTCCTGCCATATGCGACGCCGTCAGACTGCTTTTGCTGGAAAACGGAAAATCCTATACGATTCAGACCAGCAGCCGCCTTGAAAAAATCCTCTGTAAGGATATCTACTATATCGAACGGGACGGGAAAAATTCCTGCATCACCTCCGCCCGCGGCGTTTCCAGGGTGCGGAAAAGCCTGCAGCAGGTTTACGGAGAATTAGACGCAGAAGAGTTTATCTACATCGACAGGGGCTGTATCGTCAACATGATACATATTATGCAGATAAAAGACGGCATGGCCGTCCTGAAAAACGGCGCGGTGCTCCCTGTAAGCCGCTCTCATCTGCAGGAGGTAAAGGAGCGGATTAACAGCTATTGGGGGGCGCACATATGACAGAGATGATGATAGCCCTTTCGCATATTGCAGCCGGGCTGCTCCAAACCGCCCTTTTCCTGCTCCTTATTTCCAGACTGCTGCCCTCCCGCAGTCCGGGGAAAAAAGGCGTCCTGACCGCTCTTGCCGGTACTGCCGCCTTTCTTATTCTGCTGTCTTTTGCGGGTCTGCCGGATTTTTACATTGCGGGTATTAAGGCGCTCTTTCTGACCTTCTGCGCCGGACGGATTCTTAAGGCGGATATAAGAATGAGCCTGTTTATCAGTATTTTTTACGAGATTGCCCTTTCCTTCTGGCAGTTTCTTTTTGCTGCATGGCTGGGCGTTCTGTTCCGCTACCTGGCCCTCCCCGACGATAAAACCGGAACGGGGCAGGTCGCTATCTGGCTGCTGCACGGACTTTTGGCCGCCGCTGTCTTTCTTCTTTTAAGGCACAAAAAGCCGGCGGCAAGGGAGGCTTTCCGCTTTGCCTCGGGAATTGCGGTGGCTGGCTTTGTGGCAGTCATCACCTTATCGGAACAGTCCGTCCTTGCCATTGCGGACGATACCCTTGACATGTGGACGCTTCTGTCGGTTATCCTGATGATGTCCGTTCTTGTCTTTTACATCAGCCGTCAATATGAAATGAAAAAGGAGCTGGCAAGGCTCAAATCGGAACAGGCAGGACTCTTGGAACGGGATTACGCCGCCCTGAATCAGGCCTACGCCGTCAATGCAAAGCTTTTCCACGATTTCCACAACCATATCGGAGTGCTGCAGCAGCTTCTTTCCCGGCAGAAAACAAAAGAAGCGGCGGAATACCTGAACGCCCTGCAGGAGCCTGTGCGGGAAATGGCAGGCAATGTTTGGACAGGCGATGAAACCATAGACTACCTGATTAACAGCAAAGCAAACAAAGCCAAATCCGACGGAACCGACTTTCGTATACAGGTGGAATTTCCCCGCCGCACCAATTTGAAAAGCGCGGATTTATGCGCAATACTGGGAAATCTTCTGGATAATGCCTTAGAAGCGGCAAGGCAGGTGCCGGAAATGGAAAAAAGATATATCCGGCTTACTATCCGCCGTATCAACCAGATGATAGTCATAAAAGTGGAAAACAGCTATGCTTCCGGCCATGCCTCCCCTCTCATGGAAAAAGACGGCGCGCTGAAAACCACAAAGGAGGACAACGGACTCCATGGCTGGGGACTGAAAAGCGCCCAAACTGCCGCCGAAAAATATGGCGGCTGCGTTCTGACTTCCTATACTGATACCGACTTTCGGGCAGTTGCCACCCTGTCCTATGAGGGCGTGCCGATACGATAACTGCGGTCAATACCTGCAAACATTCGCAGAATGTCTGCAGCCGGCTGCCGCCCGCGGAAGTCAAACATACCAGGCTGTAAGGCAGGAATTTCCTCTTTGTCTTACAGCTTTTTCGCGGTCAAAAACCTGCCGTTTGCGGACGCTTCCGCACAGGCCGCCTTTTCCGGTTATGATAGGTTCATAAACAGAAAAGGAGCGGATTGAAATGAAAAATTCTTTTTTGACAATCAAAAACCTGAATGCCTGGTATGTTCCTGAGAAACCGGTTTTGTCAAACTTTTCCCTTAAGCTGGCGGACCATGAGGCGGCGGGGCTGATTGGACTTAACGGCGCAGGAAAAACCACTTTTATGAAAATACTCTCAGGGCTCATTCCCACCTTTCGGGCGGATGAAATTTCATTTGATGGAAAAGCCGTCAATCTTCGGGATAACGTCTTTAAAACCCGCCGGTATACGGTTTTTGCCGAGGACAATTCCTTCCGGTATTTTACCTTTCGGGAATATCTGTCTTATGTCTTTACCGCCTACGGCAAAAAACAGCCGGAAATTTCGGAGCTGGTACAGGGGTTCCGCTTTGAGGATTATACGGATATTCTGATGAAAGACCTGTCAACCGGCAACCGGAAAAAGGCGTTCCTGATTACGGCCTTTGCGTTAAAACCGGCGCTGCTTTTCCTCGACGAGCCGGTCAACGGACTGGATTTTCAGAGTACGGAATACCTGTACCAACAGATAGCTGGTTACAAAAAATACGGAACCGTCCTTTTTTCCTCACATATCCTTGAAAGCATCACGTTAACCTCTGACCGCGTATTTGTTCTGGAAAAGGGACAAATCCGGCAGACCTTTGAAGCCGGCCAGATAGACGCCGCAAACATTCGGGAGGCGCTGAACTGTGAAAACAATATTTAAAGCTTTTGCAAAAAAATTATTCGGAGCAGAATACGGGCGGTTAAAATCCACGCTTTTCGTCTGTATTGCTGTATTCTGGGGATTGTATATTACTGATTTTAAGGTGAAAATTGCGCCTTTCATTCTGTACCTGACGGTCACTACTCTGACATCCGGCATCATGTGGCAGATGCTTTCTGCGGAGGGAGCCTCGGGGGATATGCAGAATATGCTGATGTTGCCCTTTGAAAACCGCAGCTTTGTCCCTGCCTATGTGGCCGCTCTGGGAATCCACACCTTTCTGACCAAAACGGCGGTGCTTCTTTCGGTCGTATTTGCCCTGTCGCCATGGCGTCCTCTGGAAATTGCCGGGAGCATTCTCTGTATCGTCAACGCTGTCCTTGCGACGGCTGCCGTCTTTTCCTTAAGGAAATGCCGGTATACGGGCTGGCTCTGGGCTGCCGCCCTAATTGCCTCCATTTTCCTTTTATGGGATACGCCGTATTTTCTGCCCCTTGTAATTGGCAGCTGCGTTTTGGCATTGTTGATTTTGCGGAATGCGGACGGCTATTCCTTTTATTCCTGCGGAGCTATTGACTCCTGCGGTCAGAAAAGTAAACAGACATCGCCTGGTTTCATACGGCATAGCAAGGACAGCCGGACCTTCCTGACGCGAGATTTTTGCCGCATCGGGCGCGCCCGCGGTTCTGCAAATCTCGTGTGGCGTTATCTTCTCCGCTACCTTCTTGCCCATAAAAACTATCTGGCAAACACCGCAATCATGTGGGCCGTGGCCTGTGCATTGCCCTTGTTTTTAAGAAATGCGGGAAGCCTTTTTGTCCTTCCCGTCGGCTTCGCTATCCTTTCCCTGAATACGCCGATTTGCATCCTGCTGTCCGCCGACCCGGATTTCGAGCAGGCCGTCCGCACCCTTCCGGGACAAAAGAAAAGGTTTTGCCTGCCCTACTGCCTTTTCATTTTTATATGCAATCTCATTGCGGACGCATTGTTCCTTGTAAGCTGGCAGACGCAACTTGGCGGTATCGCTGCCCCTGCGACGGCACTTGCGCCTGCCTTCGCTTTTCTAAGTGCGGTTTTGTCTGTTTTTCTGGAATGGTTTTATCCTCTCCGCAATTGGAAAACGGAAAGCGACCTGTGGCACCACCCCAGAAAATACGCCGTCCCCCTCGTTATGCTATTACTGGCCGGCATCGCCGGAACGCTGTCCCTGTGAGGAAATTCCGTACCCTACATTGGGCCGCATGGCGCAATAGGCCGCGTCCGCCACAAACGCCAGCAATAGCAGGATGCAAATTGCCGTTAGCCACTTTTTAGAAAGCCTGCGGTAGATTTTTTCATAAAAGGGAAGAAAAAGGCACACCAGCGCCGTCCCGAAAAGCCCGAAGATTACCGCGCCGGTCAGGCAGATTCTTCCGTTAATGTTTAAGAAATGCCCGCTGTAATCCCACCACCTGATTCCCCACCGCCTCTCCAGAAAATAGCCGGTCAGGTATTCCAGCACAGAGCAGACAAGAGCAGACAGAAAAAACACCCTGACCGGCCTTTTGCGCAGGGAATGAAAAAGGACGCACAGCAGAAGCCCCCCTGCTCCGTAAACCGGAAGGTAAGGGCCTCTGTATACGCCTCTGTTGATAAACGCATGTTCCGTAAAAAGGAATAACGCCACCTCCCAGAGCCAGCCGGTAAAGGCAAGGGCAAAAAACAGCAACACATAATATTCAAATTCATGAGAGAGCTTTTTCTTTTCCATATGAGACAGGGTATCCGAAATCAGCGGGATTATTCTTGCATTTTATCCGTCTGTGGCAGCAGAACACGAAAAGCTCCTTGCGTGGGCGAAGGAACATGGATATAAAGCGTAATGCCCTTAAATACTCAAAAGGCTGCAGCCAATACATCGCCGCAGCCTTTCCTCCTTTTAAAATCAGAATTACTCAAAACTGTTCCCGGGCTCGTCAAATCTTCTGTCCCGCCAGTAATATTCCTTGTCGTGTTCATTTATTTTTCGAATGGGACGGCAGGGATTCCCTACCGCAACCGTATAATCAGGAATGTCCTTCGTCACCACGCTTCCGGCTCCAATCACCGCATATTTTCCAATCGTGATTCCGGGCAGGACGATGGAGCCCGCCCCCAGCCATGCACCGTTGCCAATGGTAATCGGGAAAGAATACATGCTGCATTTTGCACGTTCTACCGGGTCGATTGGATGGCCTGTGGTACAGAGCGTCACGTTTGTTCCAAAAAGGCATCCTTTTCCGATTGTGATGGAAGCGTCGTCAATCAACGTCAGTCCGGCGTTGGCATAAGTACCGTCCCCGATAGTCACGGTTGTTCCTACTGCCAGAGAAAGCGGCTGATTAATCCACACGTCTTTCCCTACCGTACCGAATATCTGCTTCATCAATTCCGCCCGTCTGGCGGTTTCGCTTGGCTTTGACGTATTAAATTCATACATCAAATCCTTTATTTTTCCCTGATGGGCAATAAACTCCTCTGTATCAAGCCAGAGCTGGCCCTTTGCAACCCGTTCCTGCCTTTCCTTTTCTGTCATGTTATGAAACCTCCCGTCCTGTTTTTGCTGATACCTAAAATCTGCTCGCTTTTGCAGCGCCGCAGGAACCCCTCTGCAAGTGGAAAGAGGCCTGCCCCGCCTGTTCCCTATTATATCATGTCAACAGGCATTTTGCACTAACAAAAGCCCTCCCTCCGCGGCGCGGAGGCGAGGGCTTTCGCATATATTCTTTTTATCCTTTGGATTCCATGAAGCTTGCAAGCTGTGCGTTTGCATCGTCCAAAACGGTGTTGACGCCGTTCTGTTCCAGTTTTTCAAGGAACTCGGGAAGCTTCGTCGCAGGGTCTACCGCGCCTGTGCAGAGAGGAAGAAGGTATTCTTCCACCACATTTGCAACCGCGCTCATCTCTGTTTCCACGCCAGAGCCGTCATAGGCAAATCCGAGAATCGGAATTTCCTTTGCGTTTCCGTAATAGTTTGTGAAGGTATCCCAGAAGCCCACTCCCTGCTCAACCGTGGGAGGCAGGATGGTAACGTTGCCCACGCCGTTGGTCCAGGGCCTGAAGTTGTCGCGCTCTGCGGTAAATTCCACGCATCCGTCGCCATTCAGGGTATAGTGCACGCCTTCCACGCCGTAATTCATAAGCGTCATAACCTCAGGGTCGGTGTTCAGAAGGTTCAGGAACATCATTGCCCTTTCAGGATTCTTGGAGGCTGTGGAAATTGCCATCATGGCTCCCTGAGCGGAGGTGGTGTCAACATAGGGGTCTGTACAGGGTATCATAGCTACTTCAAAGCCTCTCTCCTGAGTTGCCTGAAGCTCGTAGCCTAACGCATAGGACTGGGTTCCAATCAGGTATTCGCCTGCATTTTGTTTTGCCGTTCTGATTTCGTTGGCCTGGTTTTTGTTGCTGCATGCCGGGTCAATAAAACCGTTCTGGAAGTATTCCCTTGTCTTTTCCGCAAATTTTGCAAACTCATCGGTCGCATATTTGTTGAGGAGCTTAATTCCGTAGGAACTCTCCTTGGAAACGTCTGTGGGGTCAAGGTAATAGGACATAAAGTTGCCTGTGCCGCTGTCGCCGGTCACGATGATGGAGTTGGTAACCATACGCTCAAGCACCGCGCCTTCCACAAGGAGAGGATAGAAATCCGCGCCCTCGCCGTCCTTTACGGTCTGAAGGATTTCGCCAAAGCCGTAGTAATCCGTGTTTCTGATATCGTCCAGCGTATAGCCGTATTTCTCCAGAAGGGGAACGTTGATATCCCAGCAGTTCTGGGTAGCGATATCCTTGTAGCCCGGAACCGCATACACGCCGTAGCCGTCTGCTCCGTTTACGGAAGCGCCTGTATGGGTGAGAACCTCTGGAAGGGTGCTCCAGAGCTCGGAGGCATACTTTTCAATCAGGTTGTTGTTGGGGTCGTCCAGACGAACATAGTAGCCGTCTCTTGCAAATTTATTGTACTCGTTTTCCGTCCATGAGCAGGTGAAATAGATATCAATATCCTCGCCGCCCTGCAGGGACAGTACCACTTCCTCGCCGTAGCCCCAGGTTTCCCAGATAGGTTCCAGCGTCACGTTGATTTTTTCCTGTAAAAGCTTGTTGAGCTCTTCCATCACCTTGCTGTCGTCTTTGACGTCGTTTCCGCAAAGGTACATTTTCAGGGTAACGGGGTCCAAATCAGACGCCGTCGCCTCGTCCCCTCCTTCTGCGGCTGCCGGAGCATCCGCCTCCGAGGCTCCTGATGCCGGTTCCGTGGAAGCGCCCCCGCCATTGTCTTTGCTGCCGCAGGCTGCCAGAGTAAGTATCATGGTCGCTGTAAGCAAAATCGCGATTAATCTTTTTTTCATTACTTTTTCCCTCCATTTTTTATATAGCTTTTTCTTTATAGAGACGGTGCCGTACCGTTTCTGTATGTAGACGGCGCTGTGCCGTTTCTACCGCATCATGTATCGGTTCCTTTTACGGAGCCGGTGTAACGATTTCAGCCCTTTACAGAGCCGGTGTGTTGATTTCAGCCCTTTACAGAGCTGGTGTAACAAATTTCAGCCCTCTGCAGAGCCGGTGTGACAGTTATCAGCCCTTTACGGAGCCGATGGTAAGTCCGGCGATAATGTACCGCTGGAAAAACGGATATGCAAAGGCGATGGGAACCACTATCAGCACCACAAGCGCCATACGCAGGCTGTCCTGAGGCAGCGACTTGGCAATGCTGGCCGCCTCCGCTCCAATCATGGAGCTGTTTTTCACCAGAAAGTCAATCTTTTCCTGAGTCTCCATCAGGAGATACTGCAAAGGTATATGCTTCGGGTCGCTTCCCACGTAAAGCTTTGGAATAAACCATTCGTTCCAGTAGGCCAGCGCCGTGAGCAGACCCACGGTGGCGATTCCCGGCTTTGAGATGGGAACCACTATGCGCAGCAGGGTGCTGTATTCGCCGCTTCCGTCGATGGACGCCGCCTCAATCAGTTCCATTGGGACGGAGCTCTGGAAAAAGGTTCTCATAACAATCAGGTTAAAGGGGTTCAGCAGCATAGGGACAATCACCGCCGCGTAGCTGTTACTTAGCCCCAGCACCGTCTTGCAGACCACGTAGGTGGGTGCAAGCCCTCCTCCGAAAATCATGGTAAAGAAGCAGAAGAAGGTGAAAAACTTACGGAACTTAAAGTCCTTGCGGAACAATGCGTAGGAGTACATAATCGTTACCGCCAGAGTCAGTATGGTTCCCACCACAGTGATAAAAAAGCTATTGAAGTAGGAACGCCATAGCTGCTGTCCCATCTTAAAGGTGTATCTGTAGGCCTCCAGCGACCATTCTTTCGGCATAAAGGAGTATCCAATCTCACGGATGCTCTGCTGGGAGGTAAAGGAGATGATGACGACAAACACAAAGGGTATCACACAGCAGAGGCAGAAAAGCAGCATAACGATATGGAAAATCGCCTCCACCGGCCTCGACACGGCGTTTACAGGTCTGGATTTTTTCATAAGCTTCCGCCTCCTCCCTAGAATAAACTGCTGTCCGCGTCAATCCGCGACACAACCTTGTTTGCTATGATAATACATACAAATCCCACCAACTGTTGCATCATGCCCGCCGCCGTACTCATACCGATGTTGCTTGTGGCTGTCAGCGTCCGGTACACGTAGGTGTCAATAACCTGAGTTGCCGGGAACAGGGAGCCGGAGTTTAAGGGTACGCTGTAGAACAGTCCGAAATCCGCGTTGAAAATCTTCCCTACGTTCATAATCAGCAGGATACAAATCATGGGGCGCAGATTGGGCAGCGTCACATGCTTAATCTGCTGCCATTTGGTGGCGCCGTCGATGGCCGCCGCCTCGTACTGAGTGGTGTCAATCCCCGTGATGGCCGCCAGATAAAGGATGGCGGAGTAGCCCGTGTTTTTCCACACATTACAGATAGTCAGGATGACCGGCCAGTATTTCGGCTCGTGGTACCAGTTGATGACCTCCATTCCGTTCTTTGCCTGCCAGCTTGTTATCAGCCCTCTTGTGGGGTCAAGGAACGACAGCACAAAGTAGCTTGCCACAACCCAGCTTAAGAAGTAGGGGAAAAACATCAGGGTCTGATAGACCTTGGCCACCCTTTTCCTTGTAATCTCGTTTAAGATAATTGCCACTCCCACAGAAAGTACCAGCCCCAGTATAATCCAGACGATATTGTAGCCTAAGGTGTTCCTTATAATTCTGCCGGTATCGGTGGAGGCAAACAGGAATTTGAAATTTTTAAACCCCACCCACTTACTGTGCGCCATATTGTTCCAGAAGCTGGGATTTCTGACATAGACCTTATAATCCTTAAACGCCAGAATCATACCGGCCATGGGAATATAGCGGAGCAGGAAAAACCAGATTGCACCCGGAATGACCATGCTGGTGAGAAGCAGCGTCTTTTTCGTCTTGCCTTTCATAATTCTCCCCCTTTCGTTATCTTGTGTCTCTATTGTAACTTTATGATTATGGAAAGTCACGGTACGACCTTGTTCTTTTTGTGCTGATTTTGTTATGTTTGCACAACAAAAGATGTCTGGCTGCGCCAGACATCCATATATTTAACAAACACTCCGGTTAATCCGGCCTGTTTCTGTATTCGTTGGCGGACATGCCGCATACCTTTTTGAACACCCGGGAGAAGTGTGCCAAATCCACAAACCCCACATCCTCCGCAATATCGCCTATCCTCAGAGAGGAATTCTTCAAAAGCTCCTTTGCCTTCTCGATACGCACCCCGTTTAAGATTTCCGAAAAGGTCTGTCCGGTTTCCTTGTTCAGCAGCTTGCTCAAGTGCCACTGGCTCACGTAGGTTTTTTCCGCCACATCCGACAGGAGAAGCTTTTCCTTATAGTTTTCTTCGATATAGGCAAGGGCGTTGCGCACGATAAAGTTTCCCGCCACATTCTCATGGGACTCCGCCGCATCCTCCCCGCCGTTTTCCGCCGGCTCCACCTTGCTAATCATAAACCGTATGGCTTCCTCTATCTCCTCCATATTCGAGGGCTTGAGCAGATACCTGGAAACGCCAAGGTGCAGCGCCCTCTTGGCGTACTCAAAATCCCGAAAGCCTGTAAGAATCGTCACCTGCATGTTTGAAAATTCCGACTTAAGGGCCGCTATCATGGCAAGTCCGTCCATCTGCGGCATACAGATATCCAGAAAAATCATATCCGGCCGGTGCTTTTCAATCAGCGCCTTGCCTTCTATTCCGTTTCCCGCCGTGTCCACCACCTTACAGTTGTACTTTTCCCATGGAACGCTTCTGGAAAAACCCTGTACAATGATGGGCTCATCATCAATAATCATCACCTTGTACATTAGAAAATCCCCCCTTTCTCCCCGAAGAAGCGGCAAACACCCGCTCTAACAGTTCCTTTCCCGAGCCCCCCGCAGAAACCTCCGGTATGCCTGCAATCAGCGTCCGGTATGCCTCCGGCTCCATGCGGGAATCCGTGGGCAGCAGCTTTTCCGGCGCGTTCTCCACATACTCCGCGGCACATTCCGCCAGCGGAGAAAGGTTTTCCGGCACAGTCACGGGGGCAGCCGCCACAGCGCTTCCTCCCGCCTCATAGTACCGCTGTACCGCTTCCCGCCCCGTATGTGCCATCACATACTTTACCGCCGCATCCCGTTTCTGCAA
Organism: uncultured Lachnospiraceae bacterium; assembly: GCA_910577275.1. Classification (GTDB taxonomy): domain Bacteria; phylum Bacillota; class Clostridia; order Lachnospirales; family Lachnospiraceae; genus Suilimivivens. The sequence continues at coordinate 196,112 of CAJTMW010000005.1, read as the reverse complement.
ATCATTCCATGCCCTTCTTGTGATATAAAAGCCCGAGGTGATTCCTCCAATCACGGTTCCCGGCTCCGCCTTCTGGTCCGGCACTCCCGGAAAAGGGATTACCAGCGTATGCTCCGTATCTGTCACCGAGGAAAAATACCAGCTTCCCTCTAACAGCATGGCCGCCTTTTTACTTACGAAAAGCTCCCCGGCGTATTCATTGGTGATGCTGTCCGTATCCTCCGGAAAAGCGCCCGCCTCCCGGAGTATCTGAAAAAGCGAGACCGCCTGCACCCAGTCCTTTGGCGCGATACTGCCGGGATTTAAGTAGCCCTCTTTTCCCGCCGTATATAAAAGCAGATGCTCCAGCCAGTAATGGGGCACGTTGGCAAGGGCGCAGGAGACGGGCACAATGCCGTTTTCACGGAAAACCGAAACTGCCTCAAGCAGAGAATCCCAGTCGTAAGGAAGGGCGAGCCCGCAGCGCTCAAACAGCTCCTGATTGACATACAGTCCCTCCCAGAAGCCGACCGTGGGCACGGCGCGGGATACGCCGTCCTGGTTTGCAGCCTGTTTAAGGGCCCAGTCGTAGGTATCGGCGGCATACTCGGGATAGACCTCCCTGATTTCTTCAATGGTGACAAACTTGTCCATTGCCACAAGCTGGTTCGCCGTCGCGTCCGTAAAAAACTGCAGCACATCCGGCTCGTTTCCCACAGAAAAGTCCGTCACCACCCCGGTTTTCCACTGTTCGTCGGAGGTCTGCATTTCGTCCTCGATATAAATATGGGGATTTTCCGCCATAAATTCCAGCCGGATTTCCTCGTAAACTCCGGTTCCCGGAGCGGTTCCCCCCGACATGGATACGGTTCGAAGCGTCACGTCCCGGTTTTCCCCTCCGATACAGGTCTCCACCCGCCTGCCGCATCCGTCCGCCGCCAGCGTCGTCACCGTCAGCACAGCCCCGGCCACCAGCGCCGCTCTCACCGCCGGCTTTTTTCTCCGTATCTGCATTGCCGCTCCCGGCAGTACCGACCCTTTATGCCTCCTGTATCTCAGGCTGTGAAAAGCCTCTTTCTTCTCGTCAGACATCGTCATCCTCCTCAAAGGTTTTCGGAATCGTAATCCGCGTGGTAAAAAGCTCCCCCTCCTGAAAAACGGTAAGGCCGTACTGTGCGCCGTAAATCAGCTGAATCCGCCGGTTCACGTTATAAATTCCGATAGACGTGTGGACGCCGGGCTCTCCCCTGTCCATGGCGTAGCGGCCCTGAATAATGCCGTCAATGTATTCCATTTTCTCCTGTCCGAGATGCCTGCTGGTGTTTACCACGTCAATAAATATTTTTCCTCTCCCGGCGCTTTCCCCGATATCTTCACCGGGGCTTTCGTCAGGATAGATTTTCACCCATATGATTCCCGAATTCACCTTCTCGATTCCGTGCCGGATAGCGTTCTCTAAGAGTGGCTGCAAAATCAGCTGAGGTACCTTCACCTGCATGGGGTCAGCCTTAATCTCCTTCTCCACCCGCAGCCGGGTTCCGAAACGCATGGACATGATATAAAGAAAGGCGTCCCCGCAACGAAGCTCCTCTGCAAGCCGCACCAGCCTGTCGTTGTTCCGGTTCATACCGGCGTCCAGCACCGTTCCCAAAGCCTCAATCATCCGACTGGTCTCGATATCGTTGTTCATCCTTGCCTGCCAGTTCATCATCTCCAGCGTATTATTCAGAAAATGCGGGTTTATCTGCGCCTGCAGGGCTTCTATCTGCGCGTCCTTGGCCGCCATCCTCTCCAGATAAACCGTGTCGAACAAATGCTTTAACTGCGACGACATATCGTTAAAGGACTGCACCAGCTCCGTAAATTCCTCATTGGGCACCTGCTCCTTCGGCAGCGTAATGCCCAGCTCCCCTTCCCGGAGCCTGCGGGATACGGCCGCCAGCTTTTCAAGAGGCTTTTGCATATGCCTGTTTAACAGAAAAAAGGTGAGCATTATCAGGGGAACCATACAGAGCATCGTGATAAGCGCAATCACATTCAGCCGGAAAACATCCTGATAAAGCGCCTCCCCGGGGGTGGTATAATAAAGGGTAAAGGTATAATCGTCCGTGGCGCAGGTGTGACAGTAGCCTCTTTCCCTTCCAACGGCAAGGCTCACCGTCCTTCCCGGCGCCGTTTCCTGCTCTGCATACTCCCGTAGCGTCTGATAAATCTCCTTTTCCTGTGCCGGACGCAGGGAAAGAAATTCTTCGTCGCCCTGAAAACCCAACAGCACAGCGGACTCCCCGTCAAGAGGCAGTCCCGAAAAGAGCGCGCTTTTATTAAGGCCGAGCACCAGCGTGCCGTACCTGTGATAATCGCTGACCGTATAGAGATTTCGCATCACATAAATCTGGTTGTCCACCACATGGATTTCTACGTAGCTGGTATCCCTCCCCGCCAAATCAAGAGCCACAGGCTGGACATATTTCAGGAAGTCGCCGTAGCTATAGCCGTTCTTTGCCGAATAGCAGCTCGGAGTTTCGTCCCCCTCCAGATAAAAGGCATACCTGGCTATCTGGTTGTCCATATAGTATTTGGAAATCAGGGAGCTCTTGATGGAAGCCAGATATACATTCCGGCGGGTATTGCCCCGCAGATATCCCATGTAGCCGCTTTCCCATTCCCCCTCATAGCTGGGCTTCCTGCTCTTGGTAACTGCCTCGTCAATATCCGTCTCGATTAAAACAGCGGACACCTCCACCGCGTTCCGAATCAGGTTATCGGACTTCTCCGCATACGCTCTCTGATAATGGTAAAAAATGAACCAGGTGAACACCGCAATGGGAATCATCCACGCCGCCGCCAGGATTCCGATGAGTATGGAGCGCAGAGAAGTACGCTTTTTCTTTGGATATAAAAATTGCTTTTTCATAAATTTATTTTACCACAAAGGGGAGGGAAACTCTATGTAATTTCCCTCCCGTCCTGCAAACCTCATCCGTTCAGTTTAAGAAATCTCTCATAAATTCCGCAGATATTGGCCGCGTCCTTGGGGCTTGGCATTTCGCAGAAGACGCGCAGCAAAGGCTCTGTCCCCGAAAATCTTGCAATCACCCAGCCGCCGTTTTTAAAATAAACCTTGGAGCCGTCCAGGTAGCTTACCTTCTCCGTCTCAAAGGGAAGCGACGGCAGCTTTTTGTCCGTCAGAAGCTGCTTTTGAATCTCCTCTTTCCTTTCCTGGTTGAAACGGTAATCCCGCTCCTCCATGGCGATTAATCCGTATTTCGATTCGATATCCGCAATCATTTCTGACAGCCTTTTACCGGAGGAGGCAATCATTTCCACTAAGAGCATGGCCGCATAGATGCCGTCCTTTCCTTTGATATGGCCCCTCACCGTAAGCCCGCCCGAGGATTCCCCGCCGATGACGGCGTCCGTCTCGTTCATCTTTGCGGAAATATGCTTAAATCCCACGGGAACCTCATAGCATTTTTCCCCGAAATCCTCCGCCACCTTATCCAGCACATGGGTGGTGCAGATGTTGCGGACGACGGGTCCCTTCCAGCCCTTGAACTTTTTCAGGTAGTAGTACAAAAGCACCAGTATCTCATTGGGGTGGAGGAACCGTCCCGTATCGTCGATAATGCCAAGCCTGTCCGCGTCCCCGTCGGTGGCGATTCCAAGGTCGTAGCCCTTATCCGTCACATAGGTCTGGAGCATGTGGAGGGTTGCCACAGTGGGAGCCGGAAGCCGTCCTCCGAATAAGGTGTCGTGCCTGTCATGAATCACCTCCACCTCGCAGCGCGCCGTCTGGAGGAGCGTGCGCAGGGAGGTTTCAGATACGCCGTACATGGGGTCGAGCACCACCTTAAGCCCGCTTTCCCTGATGGTTTCCATATCGATGACCTCTATCAGGTTGTCCAGATATTCATTTAAGGGATAAATTTCCCGAATCAGCCCCTGCTCCTTTGCCCTGTCATATTCCATCTCAGGCACAGGGAGATGAACCCCCGCGATATAGGTCTCTATTTCTCTGGTCTGAAGCTCGTCGGCGTCCCGGCCTCCCTTTGTGAATACCTTAATGCCATTATAGATTGCCGGATTATGGCTGGCCGTCACCATCATTCCGTAGGAAAATCCGTGCTTCTCCACATAATACATCACAAGCGGAGTGGGGGAGGATTTATTAATCAGGTAAGCCTGAACGCCCTCCGCCGCAAAGACAACGGCCGCCCACTGCATGGCCTCCTTGGACAGGAAGCGTCTGTCGTAGCCCATGACGATTCCATGCCCGGATACGCCCTCGTCCTTCATCTTCTCACATAACGCCTTTGCCAGTATCTGTATATTCTGCTTTGTAAATCCGTCTCCGATTACGGCTCTCCAGCCGCCCGTACCAAACCGAATCATTTTTCACCTCGTTTCCGCCGCCTGCAGTATAACCCTCACCTCATGAACGCTCCCCGGCTCCCCGGCGGGAATCCGCTCCACATTTTCTCCGTCCAGACTGATAACAGCCCTTCCCTTCATCACCCCCGCGGGATTGTCCACATGAATATGGTACGTTGCGCCCCGCCAGATTCTTGTCACTTCAAACGCCTTCCAGTCAGAAGGGATACAGGGGTCGATTTCCAGACAGTCAAAGTCCGGCCTGACGCCCAGCATATAGCGCGTGGCTGAAAAATACGCCCAGCCGCCGGAGCCTGTCATAAAGGGATGATGGGCCTGCCCGAATCTGCTGTGCTCCTTTCCGCTGATAAACTGACAGTAGGAATAGGGCTCCGCCTCCCGGATTTCTATCATGTCATTCTGGTGGTACGGACATAGCGCGTCATAGTACTTCATCGCCACATCACCCCTCCCAAGAATGCATTCCGCCGCCCATACCCAGGGATTGGGGTGGGAAAAGATGGAGGAATTTTCTTTCAGTCCCGGATAAACTTTGGTAATAAAACCGATATCCGGGTCAGGCTTTGTGTAGGCGGGTGTGTTCAGCAAAAGGCCGTAAGGCGTGTAAAGATATTTTTCGATGGCCTCCATTGCCTTTCTTGCCCTCTCTCCCTTTGCCGCGCCCGAAAGCACCGCCCATGCGTTGGATTCCAGATGAACCCGTCCTTCCTTATCCTCAAAGGTTCCTATCTTCCTGCCCTTTTTCGTAATTCCCCGGATATACCACTCCTTATCCCAGAGCACCGCATCGCAGACCTTCCGCACCTTCTCCGCCACAGCCTCATAATGGTCGGCGTCCTCCTCTTTTCCAAGATGTCTCGCCAGCAGGATAAAATTCTCAAGCGCCCAGTAATGCAGAAAGCTCACCATGGCGCTTTCCCCGCCTCCCAGGTTCAGGCAGTCGTTCCAGTCCGCCCGCAGGCCCTTGCAGATTCCGTTTTCCCCTACCTGCTTTTCGGAAAAGTCCAGAATCGCTTTCAGGTGCTCATAAACCGTGGCGCTGCCGCCGTCCGCATAGGGCACAGCCTTTTCCGCAAAGTCAATCTCCCCTGTTTCTTTGATATATTCCACCACCGCCGGAACCAGCCACAGCGCATCGTCCGCGCAGGCGTCCTCAGGTCCGTGGATTCTGTCCTTTTCCGCTACGGGAATTACCGTAGGCGACTTAAAGCCGTCGCTTTTCTTCTCCTCCTCAAACCATGCCGGGTCAAAAAGATGCAGTCCGTAGCCCTCCGATACCAGCCCGTTTAAAAGCTGTTCGATTCTCTCCCGGCACTTTCCCGGATTGGAGTGGGGAATGGTCATGGCGTCCTGAGCGGTATCCCGGTAGCCAAGCCCCGTCCGTCCCCCCACCTCGATAAAGGAGGCGAATCTGGAAAACATCACGTTAATTTCCGACTGATACAGCGTCCAGGTGTTAATAAGGGTATTCATTCCCTGATTGGGCGTCCTTATCTGGAGCTTACCGCACTTGTCCTCCCAGTAGGCGTGAAGCGCATTGAAAGCCCCGTCCACGTTATCGAAATTGCTGTATTTTTTCCGCACAGGAACCGCCGCCGCCCGGTTTCCCTCTCCCAGCATATAGACAAGACGCACCGTCTCTCCCGGCTGAAGCGTCACATTTTTCTGCAAAGCCCCGCAATGGCTGCCGCCCTTCTCAAAGCCGCCGCCGCAGACGCCGTCTATAACCGCCTGCGGATTGCTTTCCGTGTGATAGCGTCCCAGAAATTTATCCCTCATACATTCAAAGCCGTCCGGTTCAAAGCTGGCGGTAAAATACTGATACCCGTCCGGCTCATAAAAAAGGTCTTCCTCGATAATGCCGTCCGCATAAGAGCTTCCGGCGCTGTACAGACTCATCTGGAAATTCTGATTATCCACCGCGATAGAGTGGAATGAAAATTCCAGATAGGAAAACAGGCTTAAATCCCGCGCGCCCTCCCCCTCGTTCGTCACCGTCACATCCCACAGCAGCACATTTTCCCCTATCGGTACAAACATGGTCTGTGTGGCGGTAAGGCCGCTGTACCGGCATTCATAGGAGGTATAGGACATGCCGTGGCGGCAGATATATTTTGCCTCGTCAAAGGACTTCCCCACCGGCTGCCAGGAAATACTGAAATAATCCGCGTTTCCATTATCTCTGATATAAATATAATACCCCGGTCTGTCCATGGGAACGCTGTTGCCGCGAAAGCGGCTGATGCGGTGGTATTCCGGGCTTTTATAGAAAGAGTACCCGCCCGCAGTATGGTTGATGACCGTGGCAAAATCCTCCACCCCCAGATAGTTGGTCCAGGAGGTGGGAATATCCAGCCTGTCAATGACATATTCCCGTTTCTCGTCGTCAAAATATCCGTATCTCATAATGAATCCCCCGTATTTTATAATAGATAGGTTTATTATAAAATACGGGGGCCATTATAGAAACTGTCAGTTGTGTTAAAATTTGTTTTAATTTGTGGCTTTGGACGCCAGCTTTACCTCCGCTCCGTCTGAGAGCGGCGCGTCCGCGCTCGTGGCATAAATCCATTTATCGTCGTAGATTCCCCGCACCGTGACGGTACCTTCCTCCTCGTTTTGGGCCTCCACCGTCACCAAAACGGCTTTCACAAAGTATTTGGACCCGAAGCGCTCCTGTTTTTCTTCAATGCAGTAAACACAGTCTCCCTGGGGGTTCGCATGCAACGCTTCCGCGGGCAGGACAAATCCGCCCTCTCCCCAGTACGCCATAACCGTGTCCACCCTCGGCAGCATCCGCCAGTAGATAAGCTGCGCCGCAGCCGTACAGATGAAAAGCACAATCGCAAGCCCCCCTGCAAGGGCTTTTGTCAGACGCTTTTCCCGGCTCATTTTTCTCCCTCCTTCCGTCATTTCTCCATCCAAGGTCTTCCCCCGCCTCTCCCGCTGTTTTCCGGCGGAAATCTGCCCGCGCCTTTCCGGTTACTTCTCCAGCAAAAGTCCGCCGCCCTCCGCCAGCTCCTCCCGATAATAAAACAGCAGCAGCACGGCGGGAAGCATTGAGAGCAGGCCGCTGTGAAAGCTGAGTGAAAATCCTTCTCTGTCAAGAGAGGCAAGGAACACGCTCAACGGATATTTTGACGTATCCCGCAAAAACACCATGGGCTGTTCCACCATATTCCAGGCGTCCACGAACGTTAACAGCAGAACGCTTACCGCCCCGCTGCGTCCGGCAGGCACCATAATTTTCCACAAAAGAGTAAAAACGCCGGCCCCGTCCATCTGTGCGGCATCTGCCAGTTCATCCGGCACCCTTCGGAAGGTCATCCACATGATAACCGTTCCAAAAGGGGAAAACACCAGCGGCAAAATCAGCGCCCACACGGTGTCAAGCAGTCCCATCCTGTCGAGAATCAAATAGCCCGGCATCAAGGTCACCTGCAGCGGAAGCAAAAGAACAATCACAAGAAACCCTGTCAGAAAACGCCGGCACGGAAGCGGATATTTGGCAAGCGCCAGCCCGCCCATACAGCTCACCGCAAGCTGTCCCGCGGTAATGGCAGCGCAGATTCCAAGGCTGTTCCAGAATTTATAAAGATACTCCGGCGTGCGCAGGAACGTCAGCCAAAAGCCCTGCAGATTTGCGAGGCACCCGGACAGGAGATAAAACACCGGCAAAAGCGCGGCCGCCGCGGCAAGCAAAAGCACGAGCGTGCCCGGCAGATTTTTTACCTTTTTTCTCATGAACGCCTCCTTTGGAAAATCAGAACACAGACGGTCGCCAGAACAATGGGCAGCGCCGTAAGCACAGAGGCTACCGCCAGCCTTGTATAATTCAGGTTTTCAAAATTGTTGTTAAGAAAATGCTGCAGCAGATAAATACTTTCATGGGGATATTTTCCGCCAATCAGAAAAGCCTCCCGATAAGATTTAAAATTATTCATCACTCCCAGCACCGCCGAAAAGGAAAGGGACGGCGCAAGCAGCGGCAGCGTTATGTAACAGAGCTGCTGCCGCCGGTTCGCTCCCTCTATGGCCGCAGTATCATACAGTTCTTCAGGAATCAGCGACAGACCGGCCAGAAGCAGCACCGTGATATAGCCGCAGTTTTTCCACAGGTACAATGCCAGAAGAACCCAGAAAGCCCCGGGGCTTTCCAGAACCGGAGACGGAACCAGCCGCTCCACCACCATAACGATACTTGCAATCGGCAGAACAAGGGGCAGCAAAATCGTACGGCTGCACAGGCGGCTCCCCGGCAGGGCGGCATGTATAAGCAGCGCAAGCAAAAGCCCCAGCACAAGCAAAAGGGGAACGCCAAGAGCCAGGAATTTTACGGTATTGCCGGCCGCCAGACGGAAGGACTCAGAGGACATCACTTTTAAATAGTTTTCAGCTCCCACAAAACGGGCCTGCCCGCCTCCAAAGCCAAAGGAAAAGCCCACCACCATGCAGAAAGGCAGCGCGAAAAACAAAAGCGTCCCGGCCAGAATCGGAAAAAACAATATTCCGCCCAGCAGACCTCTGCGCCTTGGCAGCGACATCTGTCCCCTTTGCTTTCCTTTATTCATCCAGATAGGACCATTCCTTTTCGATTCCGGCATAGCATTCCTCCCAGCTCATCTCTCCGTCCAGATAAGGCTTTGCCAGCAGATAAAGCCTGCCGTCGTAACGACCGGCCAGACGGCACACATCCGCGCGTTCTTCCATACTCTGTAAGTCCGCTTTCAGTATCTCGCTAATCTCTCCCGGCTGCACCGGCTGTATTGAAAGCTGCTCCAGCATTTTTTCGGCGCATCCCCGGCGCACCGGCCAGCTCGTACCGCCGCCAATGAGCCCTGCCGCGCTCCCGCTGCTTTCCAGAGTACCGCTTCCCTGCACCGTATCCCCAAGCAAAAACAACAGCAAATCCGCCGCCGAGCCGGTGTTCTCACACCCCGCGGAAACCGCAGCGGTAATACACGGCGTCATCGTCAGGCTCCCCTTTTCATTGGGAATCGGTAAAAGCCTGGCCGTATGGCCCGCATCCTCGATAACCCGCAGGGAATACCCCGGGTCAACGGCGGCTCCCGCCAAAATTACTGCTCCGTTTTGAATGCAGGTTTCCGTATCTATTGCCGCAAAGAAATCCTCCTCAGAACCCTCATAGTCCGCCAGAACCAGTCCGGCCTGTTCCAACGTATCCTGCCATGCGGGCATATCCAGCCGGATTTCCGCCTCCTGCACGGAAACAGGGGACACCGACGGCGCGTTCATCAAAAGCGACGGAAGCGATACGTCCAGATAAGGCCGCATTTCCTTTGGCAGAGCCATCAGCTCTCTCACATAATCCGCCGTTCCCCCAGACGCCGCCGCCTCGTCAAAGCCGCTGCCCCCCAGTCCCTCCGCCGTTGCAATCATTGCGGGACAGGTATAGCTCAGCGGCAGAATATACGGTTTGCCTTCGTATATTCCGGCCTCCTGCAGCGACGGAACATACGCCTCTTTGTCAAACTGCGGATTGTCAAACAGAAAATCCAAATCGTGAAAAACGCCTCCCATAATCTGGCGTTCCAGATTCGGGAACAGCATATAGCTGTCGTAGTCCTCCGACGGGCGGTTGAAGAAAAGATAAACGTCCGCACCCTTACCGCTCATCAGCTCCGTGCGCGTTCGCGCCAGCGCCGCCGTACGCTCCTCCATCATTGCGCTGTCCATCGTATTGACCGGCGGAAGATAGACGACCTCCAGCTCCACCTCTGGATGCTCCTTTTGGAACTGCGCCAGAATCGGCCCTAAATACATTTCATTTAAGCCGTTCCCATCCGCGCAGACGGTGAGCTTTCCTCCGGCCTTCTCCGACGCGCCGCAGCCAAAGGAAAGCATGGCAAGCAGCACGGCAAATATGATATATAAAAAACGTTTCTGCTTTTTCATGGTAATTTATTCATCCCCCGAAAATCTACATGGTATTGAGCGTCTCAAGCGACGGAAGCGCCTCTATAATCTCCTCTCTGGAATACTCCTCCGTCAGCTCGGTACAGGAAAGTCCCAGATACCGGAGATGCTTAAGAGACCGCAAATCGTCAAGTGTCACTCCCGTTATGTTTCCCCGGCTCGTCACAATGGACAGAAAATCCAGCTGCCCGACCTCTCCAATCGGGCTTCCGTCTATCTCGTCGCCGACGCTCAGATACAGCTTCCTCAGCTTAGGAAGCTCTGGAAGAAAGGAGAGGTCCCCCGGCTCCCACATCAGAAGTAATTCCAGCTCCTTCATCTGGGCCAGCACCTCCGTGTTCCAGCTTATTTCTCCTCCGGCCTCCAGATAAACCAGACGTTCCGCCGCCGGAAGCAGGAAGCTGCCGTCCGTAATTTCGCTCCAGTCCGTATAACCCCCGCCTCCGATTACAAATCCCTTAAGCGCCGGAAGCGCCGCCAGCTCGTCCATTCTCTCTTTCGTGGCGGACGCGCCGTGAACCCCAATCATTTCAAGCTGTGTCAGGCTCTTTAGCGGCGCTAAGGAGGGCAGCTCAATCTTCCCGAACTCAACCCACTGCAGATTATCGCAAAGCGCGAAATCTTCAATGGAGGAAGGCTGCTTCGTCTGCCAGTACCGCCGTTCCCCGTCCTCCGACTCTTTCGGAATCGTTCCGTCAAGCATCTGCAAATCGGACCAGTATTTGTCATAACGCCAGTATATCCCGTGAATCTTCTGCAGCTCGCTTCGCAGAACCTCCCCCTCTTTTTTGCCGAGCATATTCCGCAACATCTCTTCCGTCACCGAATCCTGAAATTCCACCGGCCCGTCCTCAAAAACAGCGCCGCTCTCCTTTAACTGCTCCGCACTCAGCCCCGACGCTCCGAAGCCCTCGAATTCCGCGGAAACCGTCCGCTCCTGTTCCTTCGCCTGTCCCTGTGCTGTTCCCTGTGCCTGTTCCTCCGCTGCTTTGCCGCATCCGGCAAGCATCAGCAATACGGCGAAAGCTGCCGCTGTCCGCCGTATTCTGGTATCACGCATAACTCCACCCCCTGTTTTGCATTAAAATGTTCTTTGCTATTCTATCATTTGGCTGCTTTTTGTAAGCATTTTTATCTTCTTCTGTTGCCAGGTCTGTACGAGTTAAGTCTAACACGGAAAGGCGCAGTTTGTCACTATATAAAGTACGGGTTTATCATGGTAGTACCTGCAGATTTTCCGTAATCTGCTTAAAAAACTCCGGGCTCCAGAGCTCGATTTTATCCTTATTCCGTATAAATGGAATCACGTCTCTTTTCGCCTGCTCATAATCTATACTTTCAAAACGCCCGGACAGCATCTGTTTTACGTCTGACAGCGTACATGCAGCGCTTTCCGTCAGATAGCCCGACTCTTTCAACCGTTCCCCCAAATGCCGGATATTCAGCTTCGTTCCCCGGGCTAAATAGAAAACATAGTCGTACAAATCTCTGCCCTTCACACGATTTTTCCACGCCCTGCAAATGACCGCATGTACCTTTCCGGCAAACAGCGACGGCGCATCATACAGATTCACTTCATAGGGTCCCGGAAGTAAACGGTATTTTCTCTCAAAACCTGCAAATTCCGGCGGATTGATATCTATCTCAAACTTGATTTTTATCATTTCATTCTGGTTTACCCCCATTATCGGTTCATCATGAAAAAACAGCAGCAAATGCTCTTTTGTATTTCCTTTCAAAAACGCCGACTTTATAAACGAGGACTGTGTCTTCTCCTTTTCCTGTATTGTCACATTCAATCCATATGCCTTTACTTCCTTTTCCAGCAAAGGAAAATAACCCTTCACATCAAAAGCCGGATTTTTTGTCATAAGGGAAAAATCCAGGTCCTCCGAAAAACGGTCTAATCCATAAAAAATCCTAAGCGCCGTACCCCCATAAAACGCCGCCTGCTTAAAAAAACCTGCCCTGCTTAACCCGCATAAAACAATTTCCTGCATAACTTCTTTCATTGCATTCTTTTTGTCGTAAACGGTTTTCAGGCTATACCCTTGCAGCATTTGTTCAATAACCGAATTCATATTCTCTCCTTTTCCAAAACCTTAACCAGAAAATTTACATTGGTCGAATGATACTTCTGTTGTAATATTTGTAAGGACTGTAAATCCAACTTTTCAAGTTCTTCTTCATCTATACGCAGATTATCTGTCAGCAACTGCCGCATTTCGTTCATGCTGTGTACAGACGACATATTGTACAGCTTGTCACATACCGCTTTTTCCTTTGTAGCTATCTGAAAAGAGTATTCTCCCTCAAATACAAGTCTGATTCCCCACGGATACGCCTTGCCGGGCACATCCTGATAAGTAAATGTGCCAAATGAAGTTTCAAAGGTTTTTTTCCTTTTTTTATCAAAAGTGGCGGAAGTGTATGTGTACACTGACTCCGGAATCATACCGTAATAGGACAATGCAAACTCAAAAGACAGGTATGACGGGCCGTAAATACTCCCGGCAAGCAAATACCCGTCAACATTCCGGTTGGTTTCGTATAAACCCTTCACAATTGGAAAATAATCCCCTGATTGTACCATTCGGCTCAGCTTTGTTTTTGGATTTGCATATGCTTTCAGTTCATTTAATATCATAGCGGTTGTTTTTATCATTATTTTCACCTCATAGTATCATTTTACGATACTATATGGTGAAAATCAATGATTTTATATTATTGATAGAATGTGCATCTATCGCTCATGCAACTTGCCTGTTCCTTTCACATACTTCAAAAAAAATTTTTTCTCCCCCTTGACAACTTCCTCTCCTGCCGTTACAATAACACACAACTTCATATGAACGATTTAGAAAAGCAATGATAAGAAGAAGTAGCGTAAAGTGAAGCATACAGAAAGCAGCCGGCTGATGAGAGGCGCATGGAAAGCTTTATGCGAATACATCTTTGAGCTTCGCACCAAACGGCCCATGGCCCTGTAGGCTGCGACGGTTCCCGCATCCGTTACCGTGCTAGAGTATACGCCCTAAGGGCCGTACTCGAAAAGGCAGACAGTGCGAGCTGTCTGTGAAATCAGGTGGTACCACGAGAATTTGCTCTCGTCCTGTATTAGGACGGGAGTTTTTTTGTTCTGAAAAATCAGCCCCCCCCGGAATATGTACAAATCCTTTCCCGAATACGGAGCGCGACCGGAAATAGACGGAAACGGAGGTGTACCTGACAGGGTTGGCAAAACTGCAGCAGGAGGATGAATTACAATGAAACCCTTAGAAGAAGTAAACGAAGAAACTGTAAAAAACGAAGTAGCCCGCCAGATGCGCATCATCTCACAGGGCGCCGCCCAGATAATCGGAGAAGACGATTTGAAAGCAAAGCTGGCGCGTTTTGTACGCACGGGAACGCCCCTCACCGTCAAGCTGGGACTGGACCCCAGCGCGCCGGACATCCATTTGGGCCATGCCGTGGTGCTTCGGAAGCTGAAGCAGATGCAGGACATGGGGCACCATATAGTAATTATTATCGGCGATTTCACGGGCAGAATCGGAGACCCCACAGGAAAATCCAAAGGCCGCAAAGCCCTCTCCGACAGGGAAATTATGCAAAACGCTCAGACCTATCAGGAACAGGTATTCCGGGTGCTTGACCCGGAGAAAACAACGGTCCGCTACAACGGGGAATGGCTGGAGCTTTTAAAGCTTGAGGAAATCCTTAAGCTGGCCTCCACCGTCACCGTAGCCCGCATGCTGGAGCGGGACGACTTCCAGAACCGCTACCTTAACAATACGCCTATCGGGCTCCACGAATTTTTTTACCCTCTTATGCAGGCTTACGATTCGGCCGCCATCAGAGCCGACGTTGAAATCGGCGGCACCGACCAGACCTTCAACATTTTAATGGGACGCTCCCTGCAAAAGGATTTGGGCATGGAGCCCCAGGCCGCTCTTTTCATGCCCATATTGGAGGGGCTTGACGGCGTGGAAAAAATGAGCAAAAGCCTTGGAAATTACATTGGAGTTCAGGAGGAGGCCAGCGTGATGTTCAAGAAAGTGATGGAGGTGCCCGACCGGCTGATAATCAGATATTTTGAGCTGACAACGGATATCCTGCCCGACGAACTGGATAAAATAAAAAAGGCTCTTAACGGCGGTGAAAATCCCAGAGACTGCAAGATGCTTCTGGCCAGAACCATTACCGCCCTGTATCATACGCCGGAGGAGACTCGCTCCGCAGAAGAATTTTTTCATCAGGCATTCTCCCAAAAGGGGATTCCTGAGGATATTCCCGTATTGCGGATTGAAGCAGACGCTGTCGCCCTCCGCGAGCCGGCTCATTGTAGCAAATGCCGCCTGGGCGACCTCTCCCCCCTTCTCGTTCAGGAGGGATTTGTGGCAAGCGGCAGCGAGTTCCGCCGTCTTCTCGCACAGGGCGGCGTCCGTGTAAATATGGAAAAGGAAAGCTCCATGGACAGGGAAATAGCAGACGGCGATGTGCTGAAAATCGGGAAAAAGAAGTTTCTCAGAATTTGCTTTTAATAAATCCCGCCGATTCCCGTATCATTGTCCAGTGTGTTCATATTGTAAAGCAGAAGCACATCGGTAATCTGCCGGTTTTCATTGATGAACTTACTCGGGCCGCCTCTATAGTATCTGGTATCGAACACATAGACCTTCCGGTAGTGGTTCACCAGAAAAGGAACCATACAGTTGGCATAGCTGTCCTTGATGACCGCCAGCTCCTTGTCGGAATCCGCCGTCTCGTTGGTTATCTCGATAAAAGGATGAATATTGTTAAGAAACATGGAATATTTATCCTTTTTCTCCAGATACTCAAAGTTGTAAAGAGAATCCGCCGTCTCCTTTTTGTCCTCATAGTAAACGGTCAGACGGTTTTCCGGGTTCTCAAAAATGGTGATGGTGTCGGCCTTTATTTTCGCATCATTCAATTTGGAATAAACGGTTCCCTTAAAATCCGTAGAAACCTCTGTGATATCAAACCGGTCAAGGGGCAGGGGCACGATTTCTTGAGCTTCGCAGTAAGCCGTGTAAGCGGCATAAGCGCCGTACCCTGTCCAGTGATGGTCGGTACGGTAATACAGTTCATTGTCCTTTTTGGCCTCCATCAGGGCGTCATAGCAGTCGATTGTGGAAAAATCAAGCCGCCCATAGATTTCATCCCGGGTCTGCAGCTGGCTCCGCACAGGGGCAAGGGCCGGAAGCTTCTCCCCGTAAATCGTGATGGCGGTGGGCACCAGCATCAGGGAAACCTCGGCGTCCTCCAGGCTTTCTGCAAACTTTTCAAACTGCCCCACGATTTTGTCCGTGTTCTTCGGGGCGGCATAATCCTCGATGAGATAGCCGTCCTTTGCAATATAAACGCCCCCGATTTCCCTTTTGCCGAGGGCAATCTCGGTTTCCGCCTTTAGGCCCATAAACAGATTCCGCATCGGAAAATGGTCGGACAGATAGCTTTGAAGCTTTTCCGTGTATTTTCCCTCTTTTAAAGAGGAGAAAGTAAATTCGGGAAATTTTTCAAGATATCTGTTCTCCCCCTCGGAGAATTCCTGTTTCTCCGTAATAAGGAAAGCAACGGCAAACAGCAGAACGAAAGCCGCAAGGAAAACAGCGGTTATGGATTGTATGATTTTTGAAGGTCTGTTTTCTTTCATTTTATTTCTCCGCGGTTCTCAAAACCGGAAATACAAAAACGGATTGTAGGTGTCGTTTACCAGATACGCCGTGGTCAGAATAAAGAAAACTGCATATCCAACGGCCGCGCCAAGGGATAGAACCGTCCTTCCCCACCGCGGCAGACTCTCCGCTTTCTTTTTTAAATACGGATACAGCGGAAAGGCTAAGAGAACTGCCGTAAGAAGCAGCGGCGCATAATTTTTTACATACCAGATAAGCTCCGTGCCAAAAAGTGCATTCCCGCCCGTTCCAAACATGAGGGAAAGATAGCCGCCGAGCTGTCCCATATCGTCAAACACAAAAATCACAAAACCGAACACCACAATCAGGATTGCGTAAAGATGCCGGAGCCATTTGGGAAGTCTGTCAAGCTTTTCTCCCCACACGTATTTTTCCAGCGTCAGAAGAACTCCGTAATAAAGCCCCCACAGCACGAAATTCCAGGCGGCTCCGTGCCAGAGGCCTGTGAGAAACCACACAACAAACATGTTCCGAAGGTGCTTTGCCGTGCCCGCGCGGTTGCCCCCTAAGGGAATATACACATAGTCCCGAAACCAGGTGGACAGGGAAATATGCCATCTGCGCCAGAAATCCGTAACCGAAACAGAGGATAAGGGGTAAAGAAAATTCTCCGGGAAATGAAAGCCCAGCATCTGTCCCATTCCGATTGCCATATCGCTGTAGGCGCTGAAATCAAAATAAAGCTGCAGGGTAAAGCATAACGCGCCAAGCCATGCCGTCGCAATGGAAATACTTCCCGCAGAAGCGTTTCCCGACAAAATACTTCCCGTTGATATGCTTCCTGCGGAAATTGCGCCTGCCTGCGCTGCCTTTATCGTTTCCCAGAGCGCCCCCACATTATTTGCAATTAAAACCTTCTTAAACAGACCCTGCATAAACCGGAGCGTCCCCTGTACAAAATCGTTCCAACCGATATGCCTGCTGTGAAGCTCCTCGTTTACAGTGGAAAACCGGACAATGGGGCCCGCAATGAGCTGGGGAAACATAGACACGTAGGTCAGATAGGTGAAATAGTTTTTTTCCACCTTCACATTCCGCCTGTACAAATCCACGCTGTAGCTCATGGTCTGGAACGTAAAAAAGCTGATTCCCACCGGGAGCCCGAGACCCAAAGGCTTTATGGAAAGATGAAGCAGGGCGTTCACCGTCTCCACAAGGAAATCAGCATATTTAAAGAATCCCAGCATGGAAAGGTTAATCACCACCGACGCGCACAAAAAAAGCTTCCTGCGTCCTGCGGAAGTTCCAAACCGCTCCATCAAAAGTCCGTTTGTATAGTCAACCGCCGACGCAAAAAGCATCAGCACAATATAAACCGGCTCGCCCCAGGCATAAAAAATCAGGCTGAAAGCGAGCAGGACATAGTTTTTCACCTTATATGGTACAAGATAGTATAAAATCAGACATGCCGGAAGGAAAAAAAACAGAAAGGGTATACTGCTGAAAACCATAATCGACTCATTTCATCCTTTCTTCCTGTTATTTAATGCTACTGCAATGCCGCCGAAATCACGGCTTCGATATCTCCGGCATTTTCCGCAATTACAAGATAAACGTAAAGCCCTTCCGTCTTAACGGAGCTGTCGGCAACAATGTCGTACTGCTCCGGGATATATCCCTGCATCTCCGCCGCTTTCTGGTCCTTCACGGTATTCAGAGAGCTTTCAAGAGCCGCCACCGCATCCTCACTCTTTGCTTTCATGATAATGACAGAGGTTGCAAGGGTGGCATCCTCAGCACTGGCAAATACGTAGGAATCCAGATTAGCCGGGTCGATTCCGTAATAGTTGGAAATAAAATCGTCGTCGCCTTCCACCATGGAAGGAAGCTCTGTGCTCTCGCCGACGGATTTATAAATATCCTGTACGGATACTTCCTTTGCGGATTCCCCCTCCTGTGAATTTGCCGCAGCGTCTCCCGCGCCCTCTGCTTCCCCGGAACCAGCGGATTCCGTGGAACCTGTGGATTCTTCGGAACCAGCGGATTCCGTGGAGCCTGCGGCCTCCGTAGCGCCGTCACTGTTTTCGGTCTCCGCTGTATTTGCCGCGCCGCTATCGCCAGCCTTACCGTCTTCACCGCCGCAGCCTGCCGCAAACAGGGAAATTCCCAAAAGCATTGCTGTGAGCACAGCCGTTTTCCTGTATTTCATAAATTTTCTCATAAGTCTCCCACTCTTTTCTATCTTTATTTTTCAAAAAATTCGTTAACCGTCATTTTCCTTCTCTGCCAGAAAGTTTCCGAGGTAAGCATGCAGCGTTTCCGTCCAGATATCGTATGCCTTCGGCGTCTGATGGACAAAATTGTCGCTGCAGTACTCCGGCTTTAAATTCCCTTCCTCATTCGCCAGCGGCGCTGCCAAATCCACAAAGCCCCAGCCGTTTTCCTCCGCCATTTCCGCAAGCCGGGAATTGTAATCCCGTATGTTATCATTATTCAGCTTCCCTACGCCCTTGTCCTTAAGCGTGTAGGTCATGCTGATAATATGTATATTCACTTCCGGCGAAGCGGTAACGATATTGTCAATCACCTGCCGGTAGCATTCAATGGTATCATCATCAATGTTCAAATCATTCAGGCCAAAACAGATAAATACGTTTTTGGCTCCCATCATGGCGACCGACTCCCACACCGGACGCTGAGCCCCCTGATAAAGGGGATGGACGCTCTCGCTGCTCACCGGCCACAACGCGTTATGCGCGGAGAAGCTTCCGGCGGCAAGAAATTTAATTCCTTTCAGCACCTCGTTTCCGCTTTTCATACAGTAGTTCCGGTAGCCAAGCACAATGGAGTCGCCGATTATCACGCTGTCCGCCAGATAACTGTTGATTACGGCATCTTCCGCCGTATTGTCCGGCAAAATCTCTGCAGGCTCCTGCAAGCCTGACGCCGCTTCCTGACGCCTGTTTTCCATTTCCTGCGCCGCTTCCATCAGGCGCCCTTTTGCATTGGTATCCTTTACCATAGTTACCGCGATGCTGCCGACGGCTTCCGCCTTTGCCGGAAGGAGCTTTTGCTCCTCTGTTCCCGTGCTGCCGGCGTCCGGACTTCCCGCTCCCAAAAGCATCGCCACACTCAATCCAATAAGGACTGCTATGGACAAACCTTTCTTCATAATTCCCCTGCTTTCCTGCGCAAAAAACCGGGTTGCTTTTCTTCTGCACACCCCTGACATGCGGCAAATGCCGCCGCTGATTCTGTTTGGTAAGAACCGATATTTCCCTTTTTCTGTCATGTAACTTAAGCAAATATGGTTTTATTCAATTATATACAATTGATATTCATTTGACAATATACTTATTGCTACAAAATACGCGCTGTTTTACGCCTTGCGGGCTGATATGTGACAAAGGCTGCCTGTCTCCCGGCCATCGCCCAGAATCCCCGGTCCAAAATCACACTGGCGCCTGCTTTAACAATTTTAACTGTTTATTTCTTTTGGCATAATGTAACCGCCCCGCTTTCCTCATCCGCATGAAAAACATGCCCGGAATAATTTTGCAATATACTGTTTCACACCTCTGTCATTACCCTGCACTCTTTCCTGTAGCACGCAATTCCATATTTTAGCACCTTCCGCATTCCATCCTCATAAAGCCGGTCTGCGTACCCCTTTTCTTCTATCTGTTCAAGGGCTTCCCGGCATAAAGCCTCCATATCCTCGCCATGGGCATATTTGACTTCAATCACTATTCCGGCCTGTTCGTCTTCTATTTCTATCTGAATATCGCTGAACCCAATCCCCGACTCTCTATTGGAGGTTACATACCAGCCTTTTTTGAGCCCGAGGATTCCCAGAAGGATTCCGTGGTAAAAATTTTCCTTCGTATCCTTTCGCACAAAGGTATCACGAATGCTGATGGTTTTGGCGAGATAGGCGTTAAACTGTCTCTCAACCTCTTTCGCCTCTCCGTTTTTCAGCGCTTCGCAAAATGTATTCAGCAAATCCCTGTCGTTACTGGTTTTCTCTTTAAACAGCGCCATAATCTGGTTCGTAAAAATTTTCCGTACCTCCATATTGGGAATTGCCAGTCTGAACAGGTCTCCCGGGAGCTTTTCCCTGTAAGTAAGATAGCCCGTGGTAAACAGCACGCTCCACAGATTATCCACGGAATCATATAAGCTGTTATAAGTCAGCTCCTGATGGATTTCCTTCGTCACAGTCTCGCCGGCAATCAGATTTTCTATTTCACGTTTCGTCAGACCGTCGTCAATTTTTTCTATAAAATGCCGGACGACGTCGTTACTGCTGGTGTTTGTCCAATAGTTTCCGGGCAAAACTGTCTCGTTTACACGCAACTTATTACAATGGCAAATTACGTCCCAAGGACAATATACGCCCACATTTCCGAAGCGGTATCCATTATACCAGTCCTTCAATGTACTATAATGCCCTAAAAGACCATAATACTGCAAAAGCTCTTTTACCTCTTTATCTGTAAATCCAAAATATTCATTAAATTCCACATCTGCAATTGTCAGCACATTAAGATTGTTAAGCCCTGTAAAAATGCTCTCTTTCGCTACCCTCAGACACCCTGTCATCACGGCAAAATAGAGGCTTTCATTGGTCTTAAGAGCCTGTTCAAAGAAAACTCTAATCAGAGATACCATCTGCTCATAATAGCCCTTTTCATTGGCCTTTGCCAGCGGCACATCATATTCGTCAATCAGCAGAATCACCTGTTTTCCGTAATGCTTTTGGAGTAATGCAGAAAGCGTTCGCAGGCTTTCCATCAAAACCGCGTCCGACATCAGAAAGCCGGTCTGATTTTTATCGTCTACCGCTATAAGCTGCCCGTATCGCTTTTTCTCCGCCTCTGTGAGCTTATCGCTTTCCGCAAGAAACTGAAATCCCATGGCTTCCGTCCCCACAAGAGAGCACAGCATGGCGCGTGCCGTGGCGTAATTATCTCCGTTTACTCCCTTAAGCGAAATAGAAATGACCGGAAACTGCCCCATGTATTTTTGGCATTTTTCCTTATCACCGGCAATTTCGAGCCCCTCAAAGAGTTCCCGCCTGCAGCCGGTTTCAAAAAAGGCTTTGAGCATGCTCATATTCAGGGTCTTTCCGAATCTTCTTGGGCGGGTAAATAGATTTACCTGTCCCCAATTATTCAACAACTCTTTAATGAGACCGGTCTTGTCGGTATAATAAAAATTTTCTGTCCTGATTTTTTCAAAGTCTTCAATTCCAATCGGTAATTTCTTTTTTGTGCGGTTTTCCATATTTCCCCCGTTCCGGTTCCGTTACTGTCCGGTATAACTGCATATGCTTATATTCAGGCTGTCCGCCTTTAAATCGAAATGCCTCGATATCATTGTTATTATCCACCTGTATAAAGTTCTTTACAGTGTCATATGCCGCCTGTGACAGCAACGTTGGGTGGCCTATTTCCATGAGCGCTCTGCAGTCAGATTTCATGAATGCTTCGATAAACCTTTCTTTATCTAAAATAAAGGTATTGTCTTCCAGTATCTCTTTACAGTATTTATCACAATACTCAAAAAAATATCCCATGTTTTCCATATCTTTATTTAACCAGAATTCATCATAGCAGATGAAATCCCCCATGCCCACTCTTTTGCTAATTCTATGCCCGGTGTTGTATAAAACCCCTTTCCATAATCATTATCTGAACTGCCCAAACCAAATTCAGGTATCAGGTCTTCCTTTTTATTTCCATGGTATATTGTTATAATCTGACGGCTCAACAGTTTTTCAGCTGACAGCATTTCAGAATGTTCTATTGCATTTAGCCTGTCTTTATGCATTACTTCCGGCAACCTTATTTTCCTCCCGTTAAATCTTTTCTTTTCACAATTATACCAAAAAAATACTGAATGTTCCATTTAATTTTTCGTTTTATTGAAAATCATTCTCTGTCGGTTTCTTCTCCCAAAAACGGAGCGCCGCTTATTTCTGATTTCTTCTTCCGTGCCTGATAATCCAATCCTGAGCCTTGCTATTCCCCGATTTCTCCCATTGTGCAATTATAAAATCCGCCTTCTTTGGGGCATCCTTATACAGGTCGTTGAGATTATTCCCCACGCTTTTCTGGACAAATTTTTCCGGGTCGTCTTTTAAGTTGGTAAGAATAGTTGTATATCTTTCAAATTCATCCAGCGCAACATATAATTTCTGCGACCAGGGCAGACGGATTCTGACTCCTTCACTTGCAAGCCGCCTGACATGAACATTTTTATCAGACGTCCATTTTATCAGTTCGTCCATTACTTCCTTCGGGTGCTTCTGCAGTAAGGGACGGACAGCATACTCTCCGGTAAATCTTTTCGTCAATTCTTTTAAAAACGAAAGCGATAAGGCCCAGTCCTCGTTTCCATGCCGTTCAACATATCTGCCCACAGGCCATAGCCACCACCCCAAATTTAACATCCCTTCCGGCTTTTCCAGTTCAGGTCCCAGCATATCAAAAAATGCCCGGATATTCTTTGAATAATCATCCGTCATGTTTTCCTGCATGGCGTCCACAATACAGTCAAGCCTTGCAAACAATTCCTTGTCGTCCAGCCTGCCAGTTAAGGCGTAGCAGAAGGCTTTGTCATCAAAGTCCGGCATCACTGAATGTATCTTTTGGGAAAAACTGAAAATATAGTCGTCATTATAATGGTCTTTGTGCTTCATGTTCATTTGCTCCTTGTGAGTTAATACCGATATCATAACATACAGGCAGTCTGTATGTGAATATGTTCTCAATATTTATGTTGAATTAAGGGGAATACCGGTTTATCCGGCTGTGAGAATTAACAGGGAACCGGAAAAGATACCATAAATTAAGCCCGGAAACCTGAAAACAGATTCCCGGACTGCAGATTACAGGCAGATGTCAATTTATTTACGGTTGGAAAGCGGCTGATACATCAGCTCCTCATACCGTTTTGCCGCCTTGTTAAAGACGGAATTGGGCACAACAAAACGGTTTCCGACTTCGTTTATCCTCCCGTTCACCACTTCGCATTTTGTCTCGTTAATGGTAAATTCTCTGCTGGTATCCACCCCCAGCTCCCTTAGAAGCTCCAGCAGCATGGGCGTGCTTTCCTTATCTATCAGGCTGGAAAACCATTGCTGGTCTGCAAAACGGATTAGGGCGTTTAAGCCATAAACCAGCTGGTGCATTTTTTTATCGTCTTCGACGTTCCCCCGCCCGTAGCCTTCGCCGTAAATGCTGTCCTCCATCACGGTCAGCCTGTAGCCGTTCCCCAGATTGATTACATCCCCTACCGCAATGTTAATACTGTTATCCTCCGGGTTATAGCCTTTGGACTGGCGCGTCTTATAGGGGCCTGTGGAATTTAATCCCCTGAGTTCCTCATAAGTATAGGCCACAGCTTTATAAGAGGTAAAAACCTTTTTTCCGTTTACCGAATAAGTTGCGGTTACTGCATCAACAATCTCGTCCGATATCTCATATTCACAGCCGTTGGCATCATTGAAAACCTTGTTAAGAACCTCAACCATGCTTATTATATCCTCTTTTCGGCATGCATCAAATCCGTTTAACTGGCTTTTTGTTTCGTCTGACCGGTCGCCATTAAAATAGTCCACAAAGGGGTCTTTCGTTCCGTCTTTTGATGACAGCTTTCCGGTCTGTAAATTGTAGATATAGGTACAACTGGTTCCGATTCCGCTGATTGCCATGTTTTTCTCCTCTCTCTGCCCTGTTGTCCGGTGGGATTTTTGCCTATTATACTGTTTATTTCGATAGATTTCCTTTAAGTCGATATAATGCGTTTATTGCATGTTCTTAATAACATATGGCACCATTTGCAGCGACACATACCCGATTATACCAACCAGCAGTATACATATTGCTTTAATATATACCTTCCTGTCGTTCTTCAAAGGCTTCCCCTCCCCCTTATTTGCTTACTGTCCTTATTTCCCCGAAATATATGTTTCAACGTCCATGGATATCATATTGATATTCTCCACATCAAGGTCAAGGCTTTCCGATGCCAGCGACATTAACTCATCCTCATTCGTAACTTCCTCACGGCTTACAATAAATATTGCCGCACTGGTAATTTCATTGTCCGAAGTTCCCAGATATATTGAAGCATCAACGATATTTTCGTCAAAATCCAATAGTTCTTCTTTTAATCTGATTTCACTCTCATACTTTTGCCGCTGTAAAGGCGTTAATTCGGGTGACGTATACGTTACGGCTCCTGCATTATCGTTTACTCTGTCTGAAACATCAGAATAAAACATGCCGCACAGAATAATCACACCCAGATAAACGCTCAACACTACTACGGTTTTCCTTGAAAAATTTAAATATTTCACAGCCAATCCCACCTCCTGCTGAATTCAGTATAATTTCAAATGAATCAAAATCAATACCTGTTGCAGAAAATGACCTCTTATTGCAGAAAATGACCCCTCAGAAGCTTTCGCGGCACGGTATCACAACCGAAAAGTAAAATTCACTTCCATCATTCCGCATAACGTAAGACCCTTGGTATCTTTCTATAACATCAATTATATTTTTTATACCGACACCATGCTCCGCCGTCTCCTGCTTTTTGGAGGTCTGTATTTCTCCGTCCGTAATAATCAGCTCTCCCTCATACGGATTTCTTACCGATATGACAGTGCTGTCTTTTTCTTTCATAAACTTCATTTTTACATATTTCCTGTCCGTGCATCTCTCGCAAGCCTCAATCGCATTGTTCAGCAGATTTGACAATATAATTACGATATCCTCGTCACTGATATTCAGCCCGGACAAGTCGTTGATTTTGAAGATAAACAGTATCTTTTTATCCAACATTTCCTGATATTTGCTGTTCAGAATTGCGTTCACTATAATATTATTTGTTTTGATATAATCCGGCTCCGTTCTTAAACGTCCGCTGACCTTTCTGACATACTCCTCCAGTTCGTCGTAATTCTTTTTGCTTATCAGCGACTCGATACACATAATCTGATTTTTAAATTCATGTGCTTTTTTCCTCTGTTTATCAAAATTCTCCGAGATGGAACGATACATATCGGTCTGATTCTTCACCTGTATCCTGAAAATCTCATTTTCATGAATCTTGTTTTCCCGCTTCAAAATATCCTCTATCATGTAAAATACAACAATGTTCATACCTGCCAGACAGAATGCTATCGCCAGAAATACGCTTTCCTGCCTCTGGTTCTCAATATTGCCGGACGTAATCAAAAGCGCAATAACGGTAAATATCGAAAAAACGGGAAAAAGCACAACCCGAAGCCATTCCCGCTCTGCCATCACCGGTAACGATTTAGTTCCGATTCTTTTCCTAATCATTAAAACTGCCATAAACAGAATTATTTTCGCCAGAATTGCTACCAGAAGCCCTCCTACATAATGAGATTCGCTAATTTCTGTAATACTGTGAAAAAGCAGTACATTCAGCCATAGCGTAAAATAATCTATTGAAAGCAACAGTCCTTCAAATAGCAATGATAAAATAAGCGCTTTCCTCAAATGAATCTTTAAATACAGAGTCATAAACTCTGAAATGATAATGATAGCTACAATCTGTTTTGCAAGAAAGTGATTATAAAATAACTCTGTCATAAAATACATTGAAACAATCAAGCCGAAAACTATCCCCGACTCCCAGAGGAAATCCTTTTCCTTCCTCTTTTTCCCGAATGCCTCAAAGAATATTTTACAGGAAAGCATCTCAAATATCGTCAGTCCAAATCCCGTTATGTAATCAAGCATTTATATTTCTCCCCTGTATGCGACATAGGTTTCTTCGACCTGCCTGTACCGCGCCTTTGGAATCTCCAGGCTTACGCCGTTACTCAACACCGCCTTGTAACGGCTCACACTCTCAATATATTTCATGTTGACCAGATAACTCTGGTGAATCCGCACAAAGGCATCGTCCGCAAGCTCCCTCTCCATATCGTTTAACGTGCCGTACAGGGAATACCTGCCCAGCTTATCCTCCATGATATAAAATTCCAGCTTATGCAGACGGCTTTCTATATAAAGCACGCGTTCCAGAGAAATATTTCTTGTACCCTCGTTAAAATGAAAGGTCTTCTTTTTAACCACGTAATTCATTTTCGCCCAAATCGCGTCCATGCATTCGTAAACCTGTTCCGAAAAGTTGACGTTGTTTTTCACGATATATCTCACGGCGTCCACCTTGTAGCCTTCAATGGTATAGTTCACAAAGGCCGTCACAAAGACTATAAAAATATCGTTGCTGACTTCCCGGATTTTCTGCGCCGCCTCCATGCCGTCCATGTCGTCCATATTGATATCCAGAAAAACAATTTTATATCCGATAAGCTCTATCCCAAGGTCAACAAACTCTTTTCCCGACGCAAATTCGTCAATTTCATATATCCCCCCGTTCCGGTCCATATAGCCGGTTAAAATTTCTCTGATAAATTTTCTGAAATAGCCTTCGTCATCACATATGGCGATTTTGAGCATCTCTTACTCCCCCTGCGAAAAAGGCTTGCTGCCCGACAATGCTTTTCCTTCATTGCATATTAGTATTTTTGCCGCATATAAAATCTATCCTGAAATAACCTTACACCGCTTTTTATAGCATGCAATCCCATACCTGTAAATCGTCCGCATGCCGTCCCTGACAAGCACTTCCTCATAATTCATGTCTTTAATCTGTTGTAATGCTTCTTTGCATCCCGTATCAAATTCTGCTTTTTCAGCATATTTCAGTTCTATTACAATACCGATTTCCTTATCCTCAACCTCCACAATGATATCGCTATACCCTTCTCCTGACTCTGCGTTTGACATAATGGTCCAGTCATCCATATGGCCGAACAGTCCCAGCAATATCCCATGATAGAAATTTTCCTTCATACTCTTTTTTATACTTGTATCCCGGATACTGATGGTTTTCTTCAAATAAGAGGTAAAGCCTTCCTCAATTACTGATACATTATTTTCCAAAAACGCCTTACAAAAGCTTTCCAGCTTTACGCCATCTCTTACGGTTTCCTCCCTGAACCATTCCTGTATCTGTCTGATGAATATCATGCGCACTTCTTTATTCGGGATGATAAGTCCGGTTCTGCCGTCCTTATCCTGTCCATGTTGGGTCAGATAACCCGTTGTAAAAAGCAGCCCCCAAAGATTATCAATATCAGAATCCAAATCCCTGTAAGTCAGCTCCTGCCGTATTTCTTTCCTGATACTCTCTCCCTGAATTAAAACCTCAATCTCGTTTCTGGTCGTCGAATTTGCTTTGCTGACAAACCTTTTTATGATATCATTGCTGCTGGTATTTACCCAGTAATTCTGCGGCTCGGCCAACGGGTTCATCTTTAATGCATAACAATAGTTAATCACATCCCATGGGCAATAGATTTCCAAATCTCCAAACTTATAACCGTCATACCATTCTTTAATTATTTCATATTTTTCCGTCCTGTCATAATAATCAAGAATATCCCTGACTTCCCTGTCCGTAAATCCAAAATATTCATTGAAATGAACATCCTTGATTGTCATGACATTAAAATTATTAAAGCCGGTAAAAATACTTTCTCTGGATATCCGAAGACATCCTGAAAGTACCGCAAAATAAAGGCTGTCATTTGTCTTAAATGCCTGTCCGAATATGCCTCTTAACAAGTCCACCATGTCATCATAATACCCCGCCTGATATGCCTTATCAAGCGGTACATCATACTCATCAATGAGCACAATTACATTCTTCTCATAATGCTTTTGCAAAAACTGTGAGAGCCGCAGAAAACTCTCCTCCAACAGTCCGTCCGACATTGCAAACTCGCCTTTGTCATTTAATTCAATCAGCTTTTTATATTGCCGACGCTCTATGTCCGACAAACGTCCGCTCTGCGCAAGAAAAGAAAACCGCAGAGCCTCATTCCCTATAATTGAGCGCAATTTTTGTCTGGCTGTATCAAAACTCTTCCCTCTCACTTCCTTAAGACTCACGGAGATAACTGGAAATTTCCCCATATATTCTTCACAAAGCTCTTTTTCCTTTGCGATTTCCAGTCCGTCAAAAAGCGCCTTACTGCATCCCTGCTCAAAAAAGCATTTCAGCATGCTCATATTCAGTGTTTTCCCGAATCGCCTCGGGCGGGTAAACAGGTTCACTTTTCCCCAGTTCTCAAGTAAGTCTCTGATAAGGCCGGTCTTATCTACATAATAAAACCCGGCAGTACGTATTTCCTCAAAGTTTTCAATCCCTATTGGAAGTTTTGTTTTTATTGCCATTCCACAGGCAATCTGTTCTGTTTTCATAAGGCACCTCGCAAATTTCGGCTTTGCAGTTCATTTTTATTTATTATGAACTGCAAAGCCGAAAATAGCAAGGAAAGATATTTCAGCTTCCGATTTTCCTCACCGGATGCCTGATAACCGTGCGCAGCTTTTCTTCCGCCGCCCTCCTGGGGTCGCTTAAATAAATCTCATGGTGAAAGCGGCTCCCGGAAATATCGCCGGCATAGCCGTTTTCCGCCGCATATTCATCCATCCCCCTGATGGTGTCAGGTTCCTTATCGTAGCTTCCGATATGCATACACTGTACGCAGAGCCCCTCATGATAAGTAAAAAATTCCGCTTTGGAAAAATCGCCGCCTTTCTTCTGCTCCGCCTCACGGACAGCCCACTTAAATTCCTCCCCTGTCACAAACTCCGGCAGGCGAATCATGGAAATCCACTCAAAGTTTTCCTTACAGGAATAATCAATCTCCCGGCATCCCTTCTGCCACCACAGGCCTTCAAGGGGCGGAACCACATAAGAAAAGTATCCGTCGATTTTGTGGCTTCCCTTATAACTCATCTTGACGGTGAATGCGATTCCATAAAGCAGACCTATTGCCGCCTTGTATTCCCCCTCCGGCTCGTTGGGGTCGCCCTTCCCCCTGACCGCAACATAGTTCATGGCGGGAATCTCTATGATATGGGGCTTTTTCGGAGGCAGATAAAATTCTTTGTATTCTTTCTTGTAATCAAAGGGCATTTCTTGTTACTCCTTCCTTATTTATTTGTTTTACAGATAGAGTTTATCATATAAAACATGTCAATGGTGTGTCATGTTTCGTAAACTGACCTTATCATAAATAAAAAAGTCATGAAACTGCCCATGACTTTTTTACATTTTGATATTTTGTTATCCGTTGTTATCGTTTTCAAATTCCTTTATTTTAATTTTCAATTCTTCAGGAATTTCTTTATTTGTGATTATATACCTTAAAGCTTCCAACGCATATGGATTATCGTACGCTGAATCTTCTTCCTCACCGTCATATGTTGTTAACGAAATTCCTATTTCTTCAGCGCGTGCTTCCATTAAGTCTCTGGCTTCAATTTCTTCTTCAGTTACAGGTTCATTTGATTTGAAATCTACTAATATATCATTGTTTATTTTCATTGATACGTTGCCTCCTGTTCCAGTACAAAATAGCATAACCCATATTGTCCACAGTCATTTAACCATTTGTCTCTTGCTATGTTTACCGCCATTTTTGTTATATCTCTGATATTTAACCCCAATTTTTGAGATTCTATATCAGAAATAATATCTTTCATAAATTCATTTAATTTATTGATTGCTTCCTCTCGTATATAGGATTCTTTTTTAATTAAAGCCCTGCATTTCCGAACCAGAACCGTTTCCGTTCCCGTAAACCTCCAGTATTTTCCTCAAAGACATACAGAGTTCCTCCCGCAATTCCACAGGCTCTAAAAGCTCCGCCTTCTCCCGGAAGGTCAACAGCCAGGTGACAAGCTCCTCCCTGTTGGTATAATCCGCATGAAACAAAAGCCTTCCGTCCTCCTGCTCCTTAAAGCAGTCAGGGCCGAATTCCTCCACCAGCCGCCATTTGCAGCTTTTGTCAAACAGGGCCTTCACCCGAATCCCTCCGGGAAAAATCTGCTCGTTTTTCAATTCCGGCAGCGGGGCGTTTCTTCTGGTAAAAGTCTCCCCGGACACCTTAAGCCCATCCATCCGGTTCAGCTTAAAAAGCCTGAAATCCTCACGCCTCTCGCACCACCCCCACACGTACCAGTTCGACCAGCGGAAAATCAGATAGTAAGGCTCAATCACCCTCTCGCTTTCCCCCCAGGGAGAATAATAAAAGAACGCCAACTTCCGGCAGCCCTCAATGGCGCTGCGAAGCAGTTCGATTTTCGGCGCCAGAGACGCCTTGTACCAGGAGGATAAATCAATCAGTACCGACTGGTTTCCCGTCATAAAATCCGAGGAACCCACCGAGAGCTTTTCCATCAGCTGTCCGTAGCGGTTGGTTCCGTTGATACTGTCAAGGCTGCGCAGCCCCGCCAGAATATCCTGCATTTCCCCGTTGGTCAGAAGCGCCCTTTCTATTTTATAATTTTCCATGATGGAAATACCGCCGCCCGCTCCCTGCCTTGTCACAATCGGGATTCCCGCCCGGCACAAGTCCTCTATGTCGCGGTTGATTGTCCGTCTGGAAACCTCAAACTGCTCCGCCAGATACGGGGCTGTAACGCTGTCTTTCTGCAATAACACAGATAAAATGCCTATCAGCCGGTCGATTTTCATAACTGCTCCTTTCGCCTGTAAAATTGGGGGTGAAACAATCAAAAAGAGTGCAATCCCTTTAAACTTTTAATCGGATTTGCACTCTTATTTTGCCGTTACTCTTTTATTCTGTCAATATCTGTAAGATTAATGCCGGACCATCTTCCTGCGAATCCCCGCATAGACGCTCCCCGAAATATTATGCCACACGGAAAAAATCGCGCCCGGCAGCGTGGCAAGCGGATTTGCCGCAAAATTAGCCGTGGCAAGGGAAATCGCAAGGCCGCTGTTCTGCATACCCACTTCAATCCCGATTGCCGTCACCTTTCTCTCCTCCAGCTTCAGCAGCTTTGCCACGCCTGTTCCAAGGCACAATCCCACCACGTTATGAATCGCCACCACAACCATCACCAATGCTCCGCAGGTTACGATTTTCTCCGCATTGCTTCCCACAATCCCGGAAATAATCATTACAATGGCGACCACTGACACCAGCGGAAGCAGCTCCCGGACCGCGTCTATCTGCTTCGGGAACAGCCGGTAAATCAGTATGCCCAGAAGAACCGGCAGAAGAACCACTTTCACCACGGACATCATCATGGTAAGGAGCGACACCTCCACCCATGACCCTGCCAGAAGATATACCAGCACCGGCGTGCATACCGGGGCGAGTATGGTTGACACAATCGTCATACCCACGGAAAGGGGAACGTCGCCGTCCGCCACATAGGTAATCACGTTGCTTGCCGTTCCGCCCGGACAGCACCCCACCAAAATAACGCCCAGCGCCAAATCGGCGGAAAGTCCGAACGCCTTTGCCAGCGCAAAAGCCGTAAGGGGCATGACGGTGTATTGAAGCACAAATCCGATGCACAAATCCTTTGGTCTTGTAAAGACAACCTTGAAATCCTCCGTTTTAATCGTCAGCCCCATGCCGAACATTGCCGCCCCGAGAAACCATGTGGTATAGCTGGTCGCCCATGAAAATCCCTTCGGATAAAAAAATGCAATTACAGAAAATATGATAATCAGCACCGCAATATTCGATGACAGAAAGCCGCACATCTTTTTTATTTTTTCCATCTTATCCCTCCATGATAAAAGCCTCTCGTCAGGCTTTCAGCATCCCGTGCTTTTCATAACGCGCCACGGACGTAATCCGGTTGCTTTCATCCACGAAAACCACCTTCGGAGGATTTTCCTTTCTCTCCTCCGGCGTCATGCCCGCATAACACATGATAATGACCTTGTCTCCCGTGGAAACCATGCGCGCTGCAGCCCCGTTTAAGCAGATGGTTCCGCTCCCGGCTTCCCCGGCAATCACATAGGTCTCGAACCTGGCTCCATTGTCCACATCCGCAATCTGCACCTTTTCATATTCATAAATTCCCGCCGCCGCCATCAGGCTCTCGTCGATGGTAATGCTTCCCACATAGTTGAGCTCCGCCTGAGTGACTGTGGCGCGGTGGATTTTACTCTTTAACATTTCAAGAATCATAATTTTCACTCCTCTCCCGTTACCCGATATGCTGTTTTCGCATCCTGCGTGCTCTATACTTCCAGAATAAAATTGTCAATCAGCCGGGTTCTCCCGATATAGACCGCCACGGCCACGAGAACTCTGCCCGCCGCCCTTGCAAGAGGCTGTATGCTGTCCGCATCCACCATTTCCACATAATCAATCCTTGCAAGCGGCTCCGCCTCTATCAGCCCCCGCATTGCCTCAAGGACAGCTTCGGCGTCCCTCTCGCCGTTTTTTATCATACTTTCCCCGTAAAAAACCGCCCTTGAGAGTACCAGCGCCGCTTTTCTTTCTTCCTTATTTAAATAGGTATTCCTTGAGCTCTTAGCCAGTCCGTCCGCCTCCCGAATAATGGGACAGCCCACAATCTGGATATCCATGTCCAAATCCCGCACCATCCGGCGGATTACCGCCAGCTGCTGCGCGTCCTTCTGCCCGAAATAGGCCCTGTCCGGCATCACAATGTGGAACAGCTTGCACACCACCGTGCATACGCCCCGGAAATGAGTGGGCCTCGTCCTGCCGCACAGTCCCTTGCTTACCTTCTCCGTTTCCACATAGGTTGAAAAATCCGGCGCATACATTTCCTCCGCCTCGGGATGGAAAATCAAATCTGCCCCCGCTTCGCCGCAAAGCCGCTTATCCGCCTCGATATCCCTTGGATAGGTCGCCAAATCCTCGTTTACTCCGAATTGTATGGGATTGACAAAATCGCTGACCACTACCCTGTCATTTTCCGCAACCGCCCTGTCAATCAGGCTTTTGTGCCCTTCATGCAGATAACCCATGGTGGGCACAAGCCCCACCGTCAGTCCCTGCTTTCTCCATTCCTTTACCTGCGCTCTTACTTCGCTGATGCTTCCTGTGATTTCCATAATGATTCTCCTTTCAGCGCCCGGCTTTTCCTCTCTGTCACGGCATCCGCCAATCAGGCAGGGATGCGCCGTCCGGCTCTCTGCGTAACGTTTAAAATAAAAAAGCCCGGGCATATTACTGTCCAGACATACAATGGAAAACCCTTATATGGAAATGTGCCGCCCGTCGGTGCAGCCATCTGATATAAGAATTCGCTTATTTACTTTATGTATGCGCTGGTACAGTTCAGTTTCTTTGATACTGTCCGTTAAAAATAGTAGCATAGGTTTTTGTGAAATGCAAGAATGTACGGAAAACAATACAATAATGCGCTGACTGTCTGCAATATGATTATACCCTGTCAGTTCGGCTTCGGGCAGGCAGAGGGAAACCGCGTTACGGCAGGAGACTTCCCACCGCAGCCCCGTATGCGGCTTCCTCCTCATAAGGCGCCAGCGTCAGCTCCGCCTCAAACATCCGGCTGAATATTTCACGCAGAATCCGGTTTCTCCGAAGTCCGTTCCCGGAAGCCACAAGACGCTTTGCTTCAAGTCCCGTTATTGCATGAATCTGTCCGTACAACTCAAAAAGCTCCCGCGCCATGCCCTCGAGCACTCCGCAGACCATCGCTTCCGGGGTAAAATTATCCTCGTCGATTCCGCTGATGCTCCCCCGAAGCCCCGGATTTACTCTGCTTCCCCGAAAAGCAGTAACCACCTTCATTGTCTT
The DNA here is from genome assembly GCA_910577275.1 of uncultured Lachnospiraceae bacterium. Lineage (GTDB taxonomy): Bacteria > Bacillota > Clostridia > Lachnospirales > Lachnospiraceae > Suilimivivens. The sequence goes on along the minus strand of CAJTMW010000005.1, from coordinate 162,464 downwards.
TTCCCCTGCAAAGCCTTTTTCCGCAAGCTTTTCCATGACCTTGTATTGTTCTTCCTTTTGCTCCCCGCATGCCGCGGAAAGATAGCTCCTGAAAAAGCTTTCCAGAATGGCATAAGCCCTGCCCCCGCAAAGAGACGCGCCTGTAAGGAGATATTTTCCGTTGAGATAAGGTCTCGCCTCAATACCCGGCGCCTTGCAGTAACTGTCCGAAATCGCCGAAATCTGCCCGCCTGTTCCCATATTCACCAAAAACGCGCCTTCCTCCATTCCCACCGAGCCAAGAAAGCTGGCCTGGCTGTCCCCTAACGCCGCCGTCACGGGAATTCCCCGGTACTCTCCAAGCACCGCCAGCTCACCTGTCACCTCAGGCAGTATCTCCGTGAATATCCCCTCCGGCAGTTTTGCGGAGGCTTTTTCCCCTGCCATCATAACGCCGGGCTGACGGCACGCCCTCCCAAAAGCCGTAATCATATCCTTTCGAAACGTTCCTTTTTCCCCATCAAAAAATCCAAGGCTGTCCGCCATGCTGGTGTGTATCAGAGGCTTACGCCGCCCCGTCAGCGTCATCCCGAAATAGTCGGCTATGGTACATAAGGAGGCCGCTTCCCCCGATACATTCCTTTTCCCGGAAATTAAAGCGCTTTCCTCTTTCTTCCCCTCCGTTCCGAACCCCCGGTAATTTCTCAAATTATAAAAATGGGTCACCATTCCGTAGCCGGAGGCGGTTTTTACCTGATACTTTTCATAAATCTCCTCCACCAGGCTCCTCCCGTCAGGTCCCGGCAGATTTCCCCGCCCGTCCTGCCAGGTATAAAGGGGGCTGATGCATTTTCCCTTTTCATCCACATATAAAATCCCGTGCATCTGCCCGGTGAGCCCGACAGATACCGCATCGTCACAGCCGGCAAGCAGCTCGTCCAGCAATTCCTTTGCCTTTTTTATGATGAGCTCCGCGTCCTGAATCCGCTCCCATTCATGCTCTGTCTTTATAAAGCTGCCGTTCTCGATTGTCTTTGCGAGCACAACCGCTCTGCTTTCCGCGTCAACTATCACTCCGCTGATAGTTGTTGTTCCAATATCGATGCCAATTGCCTTCATGACATGTATTCCTCCCGAAAAATCCGCTTTTATGATTTAAACATACAGGAAAAAATTGAAAATGGCAAGACATAGGTTTCTGTCAATTTTTATTTCTATATTTTACTTGTTTTATCAATATTTTTGATTTACAATGAAGGAAGTTAAATAGAAAGTTAAATTTTTTAAGAATCTCAAATTAATTTTCACAACCCCAAAAACAAACTCAAATTATTTAACTTTCTTTTGAGAAATTGAGGTGATATCAATGACGCCAGTTGAATTAGAGAACCTGCTTGACCATGCGCAGGCTTTGAAAGCCGAAACACAAACTCTGGAGCTGAAAGCCGCGTCCCAGGGCTGCCCTGCCCGTCTTTATGACACTTTGTCCAGTTTTTCCAATCAGGATGAAGGTGGGATAATTCTATTCGGCGTAGATGAGCAACATGATTTCGCACCGGTCGGCGTCTATGACGCCCAGAACCTGATGAAGCATATTACAGAACAATGTAACCAGATGACGCCTGTTGTCCGCCCGGTCTTCACAACACTGTTGAAGGACAGGAAGGTTTTTGTATCTGCCGAAATTCCCGGCATTGATTTAACAGACCGACCCTGTTTCTATGCCGGAAAGGGACGGTTAAAAGGGGCTTACGTGCGGGTAGGCGACGCTGACCAGCCAATGACGGAGTATGAAATTTACCGCTATGAAGCCTTCCGCCGCAAGTATCAGGATGATATCCGCCCTGTTACACAGGCTGTCTGGAATACCCTTGATAATGACAGGCTGGAGCAATACCTTGGAAATCTCAAAGCCGGACGCCCCAATCTGTCCAGACTGAAAACAGAGGATATCTGCGAACTGGTAGGCCTGACTCGCGAGAGTACTCCGACGCTGGCCGCCGTTTTGCTGTTCGGCATCTTCCCACAGGGATATTTTCCCCAGCTGTGCATTACGGCAGTCTCTGTACCCGGAACGGAGGTAGGTCAACTTGGCCCGGAGGGAGAACGTTTTCTGGACAATCGTCGTATTGAAGGAACTCTGACACAAATGCTGGAAGAAGCATTGGCCTTTGTCAGGAAAAATATCCGCATAAAAACTATCATTGACCCTGAAACCGGCAAACGTGCCGACCGGGAGGATTATCCAATGACCGCTGTAAGGGAGGCTATTCTTAATGCCTTAATTCATAGGGACTATAGCCCCCAAACGGAGGGAATGCCCATTCAGCTTCTTCTATTTGAGGACAGGTTCGAGATACGAAGCCCCGGCGGACTGTATGGCAGGCTGCGAATTGAACAGCTTGGAAAGGTTCAGGCTGATACCCGCAATCCGGTGCTGGCTGTCGCTATGGAAGCCTTGGGCGAGACAGAAAACCGCTACTCCGGTATCCCTACTATACGCCGGGAACTGGAACGGGCACAAATGGCAGAACCGGAATTTCGAGATGAACGCGGCACCTTTGTGGTCTGCTTCCATAAAGAGCTTCAAATGTCTCCTCCGCAGAATATAGAACCTGTTACAGACCAAATCTGCGGTACAATCGAAGATAAACTGCTACATTTTTGCACGATTCCCCGTTGCCGGCAGGAAATAGCAAATTTCCTGAATATTAAGTCCGTTCCCTATGCCATCATGACCTATGTTACTCCCCTGGTGGAACAGGGACTGATTGCACTGTCTTTGCCGGAAAGTCCCAGAAGTCCCAAACAGCGTTACACCACAAGACAGAGGAAATAGCGGCAACGGCCGGCTTATTATAATCAAAACGCCGGGAGCATTCCCCGAAAGGAATTTCCCGGCGCAAATCTTTAATCCTACTGCCTCTCTTCCCCGCTTCCCCGAAATCCGTTCCGAAACACAGAGGGCGATTCTCCCTCCACGTTTTTGAACACCTTCGTGAAAACCCGGTAATCCCGAAAGCCCACTTCCCCGGCAATCTCCGAGATACTTTTCCCGGTGGAGGCAAGAAGTGTTTTGGCTTTATCCATGCGCAGCTTTGTCAGGTAATCGTGATACTTCATTCCCAGCTCGTTCTTAAAGAGCTGGCTGATATAAGAAGAATTCAGATGAAATTCCTCTGCGATGCTCTGGAGCGAAATATCCTCGGAAAGATGCCTGGAAAGCCAGGCGGCAAGCTGAAATACCAGCTTGTCCCCATGCTCCTCCACATTTTGGCACTTGTTCTGAATCAGCCGCAGCTTGATATTCTCGATGACCTTTCCAAACTCGCTAAAGTCCACCGGCTTTAAAATATAGTCCGTAATCTGGAGCCGCAGAGCCTCCCGGCAGTACTCAAACTCGTCATAGCCGCTGACAATGATACAGGCGCAGTCTCTGTTCTGCTCGCGAATCAGGCGAAGCGCCTCGAGACCTGACATCACGGGAATATTGATATCCATAATGATGATATCCGGCTGATAGGTTCTGGCCTGATTTACCGCCATTACCCCGTCGCATGCCTCGCACACTACGGTGCAGCCGTATGCTTCCCAGTCAAAGAGCCTTTTAAAACCCTCCAGAATCGTCACCTCGTCGTCCACAAGCATCACCTTGAGCATACTCCATACCTCCTACGCTTCCCGCATCAGAGTCACTTTCACCGCACCGGAGGAATGTCTTCCCTCCAGAGATACCTCCACAATGAACTCCAGCCTGCTCTCCGCAAACAAATCTGTATTAAACTCGATTTCCGCCTCTGCTTTTGAGCCGTAGAGGTTGTTCAGTGGAAGGCTAAATCCCCTTCCGTTTACCGTCTCCACTCCGGCCGGCATATAAACGCTGATTTTTGCCCATTGCTGCTGACGCATGGTGTGGGAATTGGTAACGGTTACTTTTACCTTGCGGTTTTCGCCTGCCTTGAAAAATACGGAACCTTCATAATCAATCATGATGTTAAAGGCCGGGAAGGAATACCGCACCACATAAGGAGAAAGGCTGCACAAATCCCTGACGGGAAGCGCCTCGTCCTTGCCGGTTCCATTGATTCTGTGAAGGTAATCCGTTGTCTTTCTGCAATAAAGGGCATCACCCTCTTTGCATTCGATAGTCATGCCGCCCTCCGCAAAAATATCGCAGATATCCTGCCCAAGGAAGCCGGGAACCGCTTTCATCACTCTCTCCGTCAGCTCCGTCACCGTCTCGGGAACCCAGATGCCGCGGCTGGTCTTGTCGATGCACAGGGTGGCAATCTTATCGTCCAGAGGAGCCGTCCACTTTTCAGGAAGCTTTGAAGCGCCGGAGATAATTCCCAGAACCGCCCCCAGGGTGGCGCAGGTACAGTCCGTGTCCTCGCCGCAGGCTACCGCCAGACAAAGGCTCTTTCCGAAATCCTCTTCTCCGTAAAGCCATCCGGCAATGGTAAAGGCTACGTTTTCCGGCGCGTCAAAGCCGGGCGCGCCGATTTCCATGCCCTCATTCCCTTCCACGGGAATTTCCTGCAATATTTCATTCTGAATGCCGAAAGTTCCGGGGGCCGTATTGTGAATCTGTTTGCGTGCCTCCTTAAAGTCTACGTGGCTGTCATAGCACTCCATGGCCTTTTTGATTGCGCCTGCAGTCACACTCTCCTCCGGTATGTAGGAAAGCCCGATGTCGATAAGCTTTCTCTTGTCGCTCTCCACAAACGCTGCGCTTTGAAGAGCCGCAAAGAAAATTTCCCCGTACATGCCCTCGCCCTCATGGTCAACGATGGCGTCCTCGTAAGCATAGCGGGCAGCCAACTCAGGATTGCCGGGCGCAAGACAGGCCCAGATTTCCGAGCGGATATAACAGCCGCAGCTGTCCTTGTAGGTGTTGTCAATAAGACCGGAAAGCGGCGGCTGCAGTCCTGCCCGCAGATTTGCCTTGCCGGTTCCGTATTCCACCCAGTTGGGGATTACATAGGAGAGCCAGTACTCGCCTAAGATAGAAGCGTTTACGTTTCTTCCGTAACGCTCCACCGCCGCCAGCCAGATAATCTGTAAATCCAAATCATCATTGGGGGGAGGCCCCATAGATAAATCCTGGGTATAAAAGGAAATGTCGTTTACCTGACGCAGTCCCTCAAAGGGCGCGCCCAAAACGCCTCCGATATTCTTTCCCGCCCAGCAGCCCATCACCTTATCCTTGTAGGTTGCAAAATCCAGTTTCATTTAACTCATTCCTCTCTTTCTATATTATTTTTTATTATTAATATTACCATGACCCCGCCCTCGGGGTTGTCATGGTAGGACAGCCCCGCCGTGTCCGGGTAATATATTTTCAGTCTTTTCTGCACATTCACAATGCCGATGTGCTTGTCCTCCTGTTCTTCCCGCGAGCCGCTTCCGTCGCCTTTATCTGCATTTCCTTTACTTCTGATATCTGACCTTCCGATTCTAGTCTCCTCATTGCCCTCCTGCATGCCGTCCCTCCCGGCGCCGTCCTCACCCGCGCAGTCTTTCCTTTCATCGGCTCCGGCGCTTTTCAGCACATCCTCCAGATGCTTTCTTGCTTCCGGCGACATTCCGGCTCCGTTGTCGTAAACCTTAATCACGATATTTTCAGGATTTGACTCGTCCCGGCTCACGGACAGCCTTATGGTTCCCCGGTAGCCCACCTGCCGCAGCCCGTGCATCACGCTGTTTTCCACCAGGGGCTGTAAAATGAAATTAGGCATTTCCACCGATAGAAGATTTTCATCAATCTCATATTCGCAGTTAAGCGCCGGATACCGGTAACGCATGAGGTTTAAGTAGGACTGAATCAGGCGGATTTCATGGTAAACCGAAACCATCTCACTGTCCGCATTCACCCCGAGGCGGAAGAAGTTCACCATCTGCATAATCATGGCCGACACCTCCTTATCCCCGTTAAGCTCCGCCTTGATTCTTATGGTGTCCAGCGTATTATACAGGAAATGAGGGTTAATCTGGTTTTTCAGATAAAGCAGAGAAATCTTCTGCTGCTTGAGCTGGGCTTCCCTTAAACGGATTTTACTCTCGTACTCCGACTCTATGAGCTGATTTAAGGTATCCATCATTTTGTTGAAGGACGCCGTCAGCTTTCCCGTCTCGTCCTCCGTGGTAACGGCAAAGCGCCGCCCCATATCCTTCTGGTTAAAGTGTGCCATAGAATCTGACAGCTCGGTGAGGGGCCTCAGGGTTTTGCGCACGCTGCGGCCTGTCCAAACTACGGCAAGCATCAAAAGAAGCAAAAATACTGCAGCAGTTATTCCCGTAAACCCCATGGCAGCCTTTTCTATCAGTACAATTTCCTTTCGGGTCATCAGCACAAGTCCGCTGTACTCGGATTTCTGGTAGGCCATAAGATAATCTTTTCCGTCCTGCTTTTCCTCGAAAACGCCAAAATCCCCTTCTATATGCCTATAAACCTCAGGATAGAGGTCGCCGATATTTTTCCCCAGATAATCCGCATTCTCGGAGCAGACGATTTCCCCCTCTTCGGTGAGTAATGTATATGCAACATCCGCATATAAATATCCGTTGAGGGCTTCCCTTATTTTTTCTACATTAGTAATCAGAAGAATATGTCCAATGGGCTCATAAGGGGAAAAGCTTTTAATTGTCCGAACCAGATAAACACAGTGTTTCGTATAAGCATCTTCCAGAAGCGCCGTGCCGTAGCGCATAAATTCCGGCTGAATTCCTACTATCATTCTACAGCCGGATAAACTTCTTTCCTTTCCCTCCCATTCTTCCATCTGTTTCATAAAAGCAGACATATCATAATCAATTTTTCTGGAAGGAGTTAAATTATCTTGCCAGGAAATAAGGGAATCCAAATTAAAAATGAAAAAAGAATTAATATCTTCCCTGATACTGATAAGAGAAGTATACTGCCTTTTTAAATATTCCACACTGTCAAGCCGCTGTGAATATTCATAAGTATCATACTCTTTCAAAATTTCCTGCGTTCTCCGGTCTGAAAATGTAATCATAGAAACCCGCCCCATATCCTTAAGCTTGTTATCCACTGAACTCAAGGTATTGGAAATATAAATATTCATTTTTTGTTTTTCATTTTCCATGGCATACTGATAATTTATTGCTACCACAGCCAAAATCAGACTAATAAAAACGAGAGAAATAATCCCGGCATTCATCCATATGATTTTCATGCTCATGCTTTTCCTGATACGGAAAACAATTGGAACCTTTCTCATAAATAATTCTCCTGATTATCAAACTATCCTTTTATAGCTCCCTGGGTCATCCCTTCAATTAAAAACCGTGAGCCAAAAATACTAAAAATGGCAATCGGACTTAAACAAATTACAAGGGTCGCATACATAACCTCCAACGGAAATCCCTGACCACCTATTGAAGGTGTAAAGCGAAGAGGCACTACAGATATTGGCTGTACTGATGTATCATTAATAAAAATCATTGCCATCTGCAGTTCATTCCATGCACTTAAAAATGTCTGAATCAGGACAAACGCCATCCCAGGTATGGCCATAGGCATCATTATATTTGTAAAAATTCTTCCTTTTCCTGCCCCATCAATTCTTGCCGACTCCATTACTTCATTAGGAAGCGCATCAAAATAATTTTTAAGCACCATCAAATTAAAACAACAATTCAGTGTAGCATAAGGAAAAATTAAGGAAAAGGGCGTATTATTAAGGTTGAGTCCTTTTACTATCTGAAACAACGGAAAAATCAGGGCTGAGGTGGGAACCATCATCCCAGTGAGCAGCATATAATAAATCACTTTTTTAAACGGAAAATTCAACTTTGCAAATGCAAATGCCGCCATAGCCGCTACCATTGAAACAATAATAAGCGTACCAAACACGACTATCAAACTGGTGACGAAATTGGGTAACAGATTCACTCTCTCAAAAACCCGCATATAATTATGTATTCCTTCTCCTTGAAAGGAACGGATAAACATAAGTGCCAACGGAAACAAGGCAATTGCAGTCCCGATAATGCAAATTATCTGTCCGCATATTTTAAATAATAACGATTTTCTCATCAGCCAGCCAACTCCTTATCTTTATCATTTCTGTAATAAAATTTTAACTGTATCAGGGTAATTACCATTGCAATTAAAAACATCACCACCACACTTGCCGAACCAAGCCCTTGCTTAAACAAATTAAAGGACTGCCTGTAAATATAATTAGAAAAAAATTCTGTGGCATAATTGGGGCCGCCTCTTGTAAGTACATAGGGAATGTCAAAGCACTTCAGCGAGCCAAGCATACCCATGATAAATAAAGTATAATGGGTTCCTCGAAGCAAAGGAAATGTTATTTTCGTAAACTGCTGTATCTGTCCCGCCCCGTCAATAACAGCCGCTTCATATAAGTCCTGCGGGATATTCAGCATATTGGCATAATACATGAGCATACTGTAACCTGTCCACTGCCAGATATTGACACAAATCACACAAAACAGCGCCCACTTGGGGTCTGCAAGCCACTGTTGGCAAAGCCCATCCAAATGTAAACCACGTAAAAATAAATTCAGATACCCTCTGTTTGTTTCGAATATTTTGGAAAATACATTTCCCACAATAGTAGGAGTCGCAATAACCGGTATATAAAGGATGACACGATAAAAAGATGAAAATTTCAGCCTTCTAATAAAAAAGTTAGCAAATATAAGGCCCAAAAATGCCTGTATCATAATGGTGAACAATGCAAAAATTACAAAATTCTTAAGCACCTTTAAAATTACAGGGTCATGAAACATTGTTTCATAATTTTCAAATCCCACAAAATTCTTTTCTATATTAATGCCATTCCACTCATAAAAACTGATATGAAAATTATAACAAATAGGATAAACAACAAATATAGAAAAAAGCAGTACAATTGGTAAAACAAATAAATAATCTGTAAAAGATTTTTTCAAAATCAGCCCTCCTGTTTTAGGAAAAGCGCCCCTTCCAAACGGAAGAAGCGTCTTTTCCTGTTGCAGTAATAAGTTTAACTATCATCGTTGGCTTTCTCTTATCTCACCTGAGCCTGTGAGGCGGCCTCAATGATTGTAGCGGCCTCTTCTGGCGTGGCATCGCCTAAAGCAAGCACTGTCAGCTGGTCAGAAATTACCTGTTTTAAATCTGCATATGGCATTTCGCGGTATCCTGCAATGTTGTTCTTTGACTGTTCAACAATATAGTCCAAATTTTTCTGTCCATCCTCACTGATGCCCGGTATCGCAAGAACCATATCTTTTCTGGAGGGGCAATATTGTAAATACTTACCAACAAGGATATCCTGGCCTTCATGAAGCATAAAATCCACAAACTTCCAGGCTGCTTCCTGATTCTTGGAATTCTTGTTAATACAGAGACACACGTCCACAGATGCGCTGATAGGGCATATCTTGCCATCATTATTCCAGTCTATCAGTAAAATATCGTGGTTTGCCCCCTCTGAATTAAATACTCTTTCATGGTCCGGGTCGCCGTCTACATAAAGGCTTGCTGCCCAGGAACCATTTTGAATCATAGGAATACTTCCTTCTTTTTCAAACAAATCAGTAGTATCAGGATAAACACCTACGCCAAGAGCACCATCTTGAAAAATACCATCTGTAAAGCAGGACTGCCAGATTCGGAAAGACTCCACCAGGTCAGGGTCTGTAAAAGGCGTTTCTCCCTCAATTGCGGAGTAAAGCTTTTCGGGGTTGATATCGTTTGCCATGCTCATCCATGTGTCAATATTAATCCATGCGTCCTTTGCACCTATGGTCAGAGGATACTGGCCGTTTGCCCTTAAAACGTCGGCACATTTCTTCAAATCATCATAGGATTTTGGTACTTCTAATCCATTATCTTTCAACATTTTAACATCTGCCCAAGTAAAGCCTGCATAAGTAAGCCCCAGAGGAAGACCATAATATTTTCCATCTTCATTCAGCAGGTCTATGCAGAAATCTATATATTGGTCCTGCCAGCCTTCTCCCCATGTTTCTTCTGCAAGAGGTGTCAGGTCCACTTCGAAATCACGAAATTCCTTAATAGTAGCCCCTGTCTGCATACCGAACACATCTGCGCCTTCTCCGCTTACCATGTCAATTTTCAGTTTTTCTACATGGTCGGTGTATCCTACAACTATATGGTTTACTTTAATATTGGGGTATTTTGCTTCAAATGCTGCAAGAACCTCATCTACAGGTACCCCTTCTCCGGGATTCCATGTCTGGAAGTTAATCGTTACCTGCTCGCCGCCACCGCTCTCGCTATCCGCGGCCGCGTCGCTGCTTCCCGATGCGTCGTCAGATACCGCAGTATCCTGCGCAGCTCCCGAATCTGCTGTACTTCCTGCGTTTCCACCATCTGAACCTTTACCGCCGCAGCCTGCCAGTAAGGAAGCCGTAAGCAAAAGCGCAAGCCCCATGCTAACTGTCTTTTTCTTCATAAACAAATCCTCCATTCAAAAATCGTTTTTCAGTTTCAAGTTTATTATAAAAAGAGGTTTTGTGCAGGTATACTCATTTTTTATCATAAAATGTGTTTATTTTTTAGTTCCCCGGATTTTATGTCTGATTTTACCTTATTTTGCCTGTACCCGTTTGTTATTTTTACCTGATTGCAGGGGTTTTATACAGCTTGCGTATGCATTATATACAACCTGATTGCAGCAAACGCTGTCACGCTCTGCGAGCCAGCTTATTGCAAAAAAATTGTTCCCTGTCTGCTTATATAACAGATAGGGAACCTTTGTGTTTTTCGAGGGCATTATTCGTCATTTTTATGTTGTTTGGCATATCAAAATTCCAGGCTGTCCGAATTCAGAAGAAAATACTTCATTCCCATGATGACAAAACCTTCTTCATTTCTCCAGGGTTTTGCCGTTCCGCCTACAATCACTATTTTCTTAAAGGAATCTGGAATATTACGGAAAGAACGAAATTCCTGCGACTGCTTTTCCTTTGATGCCATATCATAAGCCACCTGAACATAATATCTCTGGCTTCCCTGATTAACAACAAAATCAACCTCAAGCTGTTTACGGACACGTTTTCCTTCCTGAGTTTTTCCAAACACATCTATAATGCCCGTATCAACATTGTATCCACGAATCAGCAATTCGTTATAAACAATGTTTTCCATAATATGGGTCGGTTCCTGCTGCCGGAAGTTCAGCCTTGCGTTTCTAAGGCCCAAATCAGTAAAATAATATTTTAAATTCGCGCCAACATATTTTCTCCCTTTAATATCATAACGATTGGATTTCGATATCAGAAATGCTTCCTCAAGATAATTAATATGGTTGGATATTGTCTTATTCGTATAGCTGGTCTGGCGTTCACTTGCAAAAGTATTGGAAACCCGGGTTGGATTTGTCGGAGCTCCGATGACAGATGCCAGAATATCAACCAGCGTACTCAAATCGTCCATACTTTGAATACCGTTTCTTTCCACAACATCCTTCAGGTATACGCTTGTGAAAATATTTTTCAAATATTCTGCCTTCTGGCGTTCCGTCCGAAATCCGGCAACCTGCGGCAGTCCTCCATAAATCATATAATCGCTCCATGCATCCTCATATTCTCCATCGTAAACAGAATAAAATTCTGCAAAAGAAAGGGGATATACCCTGATTTCATCTCCCCGCCCCCGAAACTCCGTTACAATATCACTGGACAGAAATCTGGAATTGCTTCCAGTCACATAGATGTCAATATTGCTTATGCGGAGCAGGCTGTTCAAAACCTCTTCAAACCGGGGCATAAATTGTATTTCATCTAAAAGGAGATAATAACTTTCATTGTCCTTTATGGCAGCTTTCACATACTGATAACATGTTTTAGGATTTCTCAATTCTTCGTTTTCAATGCCATCCAAAGCAATCTCGATAACATGGTCTTCAACCACGCCATTTTTCAGCAGATACTTTTTAAATATATGAAACAGTAAAAACGATTTTCCACATCTTCGTATGCCTGTGATAACCTTTATCAGCCCATTATCTTTTCGCAAAATAAGCTGCTGAAGGTAACCATTTCTTTCAATTTCCATCCTTCCACTCCTTATTTTTGTGCAAATACATACAAGTAACCTCATTCTACTATAAACAGAATCCTCTTTCAAGATGTTATTCCTATTTTTTGTGTATTTACACAATTTTATGTAATGCAAAAGTGAAACGGGAAATCGGAGCAATCGTGTCAATCAAATGACCCAATTTGACCTGATATTTTCATCAAGCCTACAAATGAACAAAATAACTGGCTCTATTGTCTTATAATTGTTCTAGTACCTTCCCAATATCTGCATTGATACAGATGGAGCGGTCTCTGATTTCTCTTGGTGCGCAGGTTTCCCCTAAATTGACACAGACATAGGCTGCTTTTGGATTACAATCTGTCATCCGCCAAAAAGGATACTTGATAATCCCCGGGGTGTTATATCCCACTCCAAGCTCCAAAAACAATATATTCCCGCTCCTGTACCGCTCCAGAAATTTCCCGTATCTCTCCGCCGCCTTATGCCAGCCCTCATCTTCCACAAAAGTACTGTCAGCCCGAAGATTCATTGTCATCGGCTTATGGCAGACTGGACAGTACGGAATCAGCTCATTTGGGATTTCCATTCTCAGCGCGGTTCCCTCCGGCACATGGGGCGTACTGTCTTCTGAAAGCACATAGCCCTGTGCCTCCATCATCCTCCTGACAGCCTCCTCATTGTCATAGGTGCTTTTGTGGCATGGCTCCGAACACTGGAACAGCCCGTAATCCCCCTGTGTGTAGAAAAGCCGGTGTTTATCAAATCCGGCCTTTGGGAAACAATGGTCTACATTCGTTGTCAGCACGAAATAATCTTTGTCTTTCACAAGGTCGTACAGTTTATGGTAAACTGGCTTTGGGGCGTCCATATACCGGTTGATATAAATATACCTCGACCAGTACGCCCAATGCTCCTCCAGGGATTCAAAGGGATAGAAACCGCCGGAATACATATCCCTGAAACCGTATTTGTCAATAAAATCCTGAAAATACCGGCAGAAACGCTCTCCCGTGTAAGTAAAGCCCGCCGCGGCGGAAAGCCCCGCCCCCGCGCCGATAACGACTGCATCGGCTCTCTCCAGTTCTTGTCTTAACCGCTCCGCCTTTTCCATTGCCCTTTTTTCCATGTCTGTCTCCTTTCCCTCTTGCCGGCAGATACTCTTATTCCAGCAACCGTCTGTAGATTTCATAATCTTGGTCCTTGAACACATTAAATACCACTTCCGGGCAGCTTTCATGTTCCTCCTGAAATTCCCTGACCGTCTGAATTGCAATTTCAGCGGCCTCTCTATTTGGAAAATGAAATTCTCCTGTGGAAATACAGCAAAAAGCAATACTTTTCAGCCGTTGTTTATCTGCAAGCTCCAGACAGGAGCGGTAACAGTCAGACAGCAGCCTGCAATCCTTCTGTGTGACTTCACTGTAAATAATCGGGCCCACGGTGTGAAGCACATAGCGGCAGGGAAGATTATAGGCCTTTGTAATTTTTGCCCTTCCCGCAGGCTCCTCCGCCTTCTGCTTTTCCATAATGCGAGCGCATTCCAGACGAAGCTCCACGCCGGCGGCGGAATGAATTGCATTGTCGATACAGCCGTGACAGGGGACAAAGCAGCCAAGCATGGCGCTGTTCGCCGCATTGACAATCGCGTCCGCGGACAGACGGGTAATATCGCCCTGCCACAGGTAAATTCCCGGTTGCACGGGCGAAAGGTCTGATACGCTGACAACGCCTTTTCCTTTCAGCTCCTCCTGCAAATATGCATCCTGCACTTCCAGAAACTCCTCCGAAACCGTTCTTGGCGGGCGGATATTCATGAGAGAACGCAGCAGGCGTTTTTTCTCCGCATCCTCCGGTGGAATGTTTATTGATTTTAATTCATCCTTTTCGTTTAACAGATAGTTTATCAAAAAGTCAATTCTTTCCGGCTGTGTCATAATATCCTCCTGTAGAAGCCCTCCGCCTCTGGCAGCGGAGGACTTCCTGTTTTACTGATTATCTAACGGGGTTACTTAACCACAACGGATATTCTCTGCTGAATATGATTTCCATTCAGCGCCTCGTCCACCATGGCAATCGCATAGTCGGCGTAGCTGATTACGCTTTCTCCCTTAGCGTTCAGCGTCAGTTCCTCGCCGCCCAGGATATATTTCCCGGTTCTTTCTCCGTCCGCCTGAAAATCTCCGGCAGGACTTAAATATGTCCACTTTACGTCTGTTCTGGTGCGAAGCTCGTCAAGAGCCTTTCCCATACTGGAAGCCAGCGGTTTGAATATCTCCGGGAAATCCGCCCCGTCCATTACCTGCATTGTATGCCCGGGATTTACATACAGACTGCCGGCGCCGCCCACCACCAGAAGCCTTGTTTCCCTGCCGCTTAAAAGATTGCAAAGGTGTTTCAGCGACGTGCCATGCTGGGGCAGAGTTTCCGGCGTCCATGCGCCGAAAGCGTCAATCACAACATCAAAGCCCTCCAAATCCCCTGCTGTCAGGTCAAACAGGTCTTTCCTTATAACCTTTTCGGCAGCCGACCGGTTTTCTCCGCGCACAACGGCGGTAACGTCAGCCCCTCTTGCAACAGCCTCCTCAACAATCAGCCTGCCTTCTTTACCATTTGCACAAACAACTGCGATTTTCATACCTTTATTCCTCCTGTTTTCTTTTTTGATTTTGCTGCGGCTTGCTTTTTCCGCTTGCAGGATTATAATATATCTGTAGCGCCGAAACGTAAAGTAAGCACTTTATTGTGCCATAGTTACCAAAAAGAAACAATTGTGAAATCTGGAGGTTTTTTATGGAAAAAAATTTACCGGCATGTCCGGTGGAAACTACCCTGATGCTCATCAGCGACCGCTGGAAGGTTTTAATTATCCGCGATTTGCTGGAAGGCACAAAGCGGTTCGGAGAACTGAAAAAGTCCGTGGGGAATATCTCCCAGAAGGTTTTAACCGCAAATTTGCGTTCCATGGAGGAAAGCGGCCTGCTTACCCGGAAGGTTTTCCCGGAAGTGCCTCCCCACGTGGAATACACTCTCACCGAAACAGGCTGCAGCCTGAAACCGGTCCTGGACGCCATGGTAAAGTGGGGGACCGAATACAAACAAAAATTATAACCCGTCTTTTGTCAGGGGAGCCCAAAACTCAGGGGGCGGTGTGACTTCCATGCGTCACGACCGCCCCCTGTTTGTGATTGTCTGTTTCCAGGCACTCCCCAAATTGCATTTTTATAATTTTCATTTGCTAATGCTTACAACAATGCTTACGGCTCTCTCCAGCCGGCATACAATGTAACCGGTTCCGTAATGACGTCTTCCTCCTCGTTCCACGGAATGGTGAGGTTCATGTCTCTGTACCATCCGTCAAAAACATACCCTTCCCGGGTCGGAGGCTCCGGCGCCTGCAATGCTTCCCCGTACATTTGCTTCTGGCTTTCCACGGCGGTACCGCCCAGAGAATCAAAGCTCACCTGATATCCCCGGTTGGCAATGCCGATAGCCATACACAGCACCAGCAGAATACTCAGAACTATGATGATAATATTTAAGTTACTTACGGATATGTTCACACGGTCGTAAAGTCCCCGCAGTTTTCTCTCCGATTCCTCCATAGCCTGTATTCCTCTCCTTCTTTTCCAAACCGGCTTCCGGCGGCAGACTCCGCCCGTGCCAACTGCTTTGGAGCTTTTCTTTTACTTCCTTACCAGATATTTTCTCATATCAATTGCGCAGGCAATTAAGATAATCAGACCTTTGATGATATACAGCATGTTTGCGTCTACCGAAAGGAAATTCAATCCGGCAAAAATAATCTGAAGCAAAAGCACGCCTACCACAATTCCGCTGATTCGTCCGATACCGCCGACAAAAGATACGCCGCCGATTACGCAGGCCGCAATCGCATCGCACTCGTAGTTCCATCCGGTACTGGCATTGGCGGAAGCAATACGGGCGCTGTCCAAAAATCCTGTGATGGAATACATCACGCCCGCCAGCATGAACACCATGATAATGGTGCGGGACACGTTAACTCCCGATACGTTGGCCGCTTCTTCGTTAGAGCCCACGGCAAACATATTTTTTCCAAAGGTGGTCTTGTTCCAGATTATCCACATGATGACGGTCAGAATCACGGCGTACAGGACATACATGGGCACAGCCACGTTTCCGATTTTAATCAGGGTTCCCGTAACCAGCGAACGATATCCCTCGGAAAGCCCGCTCAGGGTCTGTCCGTTGTTGGTACCGTTTTTCAGGTACATCAGGATAACTCCGTAAACAATAAGCTGGGTGGAAAGCGTCACGATAAAGGGATGCAGCTTGAATTTTGCCACGCTGAATCCGTTGACAAAGCCTACCACCGCCCCTACCGCCAGAACGATTAAGAGCACTACAAAAATCGGCGGCGCGCTGGTCATATCCGGGAATACCTTAAAGGTTGTGGTCAGAAGGGAAGCGGAAATACAGGCCGCAAGTCCCACCACACGTCCGGCGGAAATATCGGTTCCCGTCAGCACGATACAGCCGCCAATCCCCAGGGCAATGGGAAGCTTGGCCGCCGTCAGCGAAATTACATTGACGATTGACGACAGTCCCAAAAATGCGGGCACTTTGATTGATATGTAAACCACCGCCAGTATAATAATGATATACATGGCGTTATTGAGGAGAATATCTCCGATTTTCTTTCTTTTATCCTTGGACGAAAGCTCCGCAAAGGACTGGGCCTTCGTCTTTGCTTTTACATCAGCCACTGTCAAATACCTCCTTTGATTCTTTTACTACGCATACTTCGCAGCCAGCGTCATAATTTCTTCCTGCGTTGTTGCTTTGGCATCCACTTCCCCGGCAAGCTGTCCGCCGGACATTACCAGAATCCTGTCGCAAACGCCCAGAAGCTCCGGCATTTCCGAGGATACCATGATAACCGATTTTCCTTCCTTGGCCAGGTTCAGAATCAACTGATAAATCTCATACTTGGCGCCTACGTCGATTCCTCTGGTAGGCTCATCTAAAAGAAGAACCTCCGGCTCTGTCAAAAGCCATCTCGCCAGGATTACCTTCTGCTGATTTCCTCCTGATAAGGAACGAATCTGCGTCTTCTGGCTCGGCGTTTTGGTTCTCATGGCCTGAATTCCCCAGTCTGTTGACTCGCTGAGCTTCTTTTCGCTCAGGAAAGGGCCCACCTTGTACCGTTTCAGGCTGGATATGGTAGTATTCGCCTGAATATCCCGGATGGCAAAAATACCTGTGGCCCGCCTCTCCTCCGTCAGCATGGCAAACTTGTTTGCCAGGGATTCCCTTGCGCTGCGGTTGAGAACCCGCTTGCCGTGTAAGTATATTTCGCCCTCCTTACGCTTTGCAATTCCGAATATATTTTCCAAAAGCTCCGTCCTCCCGGAACCGTCAAGGCCCGCCACGCCGAGAATTTCTCCCCGTTTGGCCTCAAAGGAAACATCCTTGAGGTGGGAGTATACCGCCGTCAGCCCTTTTACCTCCAGAAGGGTTTCTCCAATCACGTTGTCCTTTTCAGGATAACGGTTGGTAAGCTCACGTCCTACCATCAGACGGATAATTTCATTCATCGTCAGCTCTTTCGCGGGACGGGTCGCAATCCACTGTCCGTCTCGCATAATCGTTACTTCATCGGAAATACGCAGGATTTCTTCCATCTTATGAGAAATATAGATAATTCCGCATCCCCGGCTCCGAAGCATGTTGATAATTCGGAACAGGTGCTCCACTTCCTCCTCTGTGAGGGACGAAGTAGGCTCGTCAAAAACAATCACCTTAGACTTGTAGGAAACCGCTTTTGCAATCTCCACCATCTGTCTTTGCGATACCGGCATCCGGCTCATAACCGTCTTCGGGTCCACATGAACATCCAGCTCGTCAAAGACTTCCTTCGTCGCCGTATACATCTTTGTCTCGCTGGTGAGCGGGCACCACCTGGATATCTTCGGGAAACGTCCCAGCCACATATTGTCCATTACGTTTCTCTTGAGCGCCTGGTTGAGCTCCTGGTGCACCATGGCAACTCCGTTTTCCAGAGCCTCCTTGGAGGTCTTGAAGTTTACCTCCCTGCCTTCCAGATAAATATGACCGCTGTCTTTGTTGTAGACGCCGAAAAGGCATTTCATCAAAGTGGATTTACCGGCGCCGTTCTCCCCCATTAGGGCATGGACGGTTCCCGCTTTTACCGTCAAGGATACGTTGTCAAGCGCCTTGACGCCGGGAAATTCCTTACAGATTCCCTCCATCCTTAAAAGAACATCGCCCCCTGCTGCCTTACCGGCAGGTGCTGTCGTCTGTTTTTCCAAATTGCCACCCCCTGACTTTTATATAAGGAGCCTTTACAGCCCCTTATCAGTTTTTTACATAAGGCCGCTCCGCTGAATGCGGCGCGCCTCCCTTCCTGTGCGCCTTTGGCACAAACACATGCAACCGCACTAAAAGTGCGGCTGCAATGGTTTAAAACTTATCATTCACCAGTGTAGGCAGCGTAAGGAATATTTACACGCCATGTTCCTACTACGTTATTTGCGTCCACATCTGCAAAGGTGTCAGCTCCGCCTGTAAGGTTAACGGAAATCTGTGCAATTGTATTTGCCATACCTTCAGCGTCCTGCTTGATGGTTCCTGTCATTGTTCCCTTGCCGATAGCTTCCTTTGCCGCGTCTGTAGCATCAACGCCGAATACGGGAATCACGGTAGCGCTGCCGTCCTCCAAGTTGTAGCCTGCATTCTGCAGAGCGGTTACTGCGCCGATTGCCATTTCGTCATTGTTGGCGATTACCAGCTCAACCATATTGTTGTTGGCTTCGCTGTACTGGGAAAGGATTGTCTGCATATAGTTGTTGGCTGCCGCTGCGGACCATGCGCCGTCCTGGTCAACCAGGTACAGGTTGGAGTTGCTGCTGTCATAGAAGGAGAGTTTGGATTTTCCGGCTCCTTCCAGAACTGCGTCCGCATCTTCCACGCCAAACTGTGTACGGGCAATTGCCTCTGCATTTCCTTCCTGGCCCTTGAACATAACATAGGAGATTGTTCCGTCGCCGTTAAGGTCAAGCTTGTCGTAATTCTCTACCAGATAGTTACCAATCATTTCGCCCTGCATATGGCCTGCCATTTCATAATCGGTTCCTACGAACACGCATTTGTCATAGCCGCTTACAACTTCTTCGCTTACGGAACGGTTGAAGAAGATTACCGGAATACCCTGAGCGCTGGCCTGGTCGATAATGTTCTGAGCAGCATCGTCGGAGCCGCTGTCCACAAGGTTTACAACCAGAAGGGATGTTCCCTTTGCAATTGCTGTGGTAACCTGCTCGGTCTGTGTTGTCTGGCTGTTGTTACTGTCGTAATCCTGGTAAGCGATTCCCTTGGATTCCAGAGCCGCGTCCAGAGCGGAACGTACGCTGGAAATATAGGTGTCGCCGTAGGTGTAATAGAATACGGAAACCTCGCCGTCCAGTGCCGGTGCTGCAGCTTCGTCGCCCGCGGTATCTTCCGTTTCTGTTTCCGCCGGAGCCGCGTCGTCGGTTGTTGTGGCTGCGTCATCCGCGCTGGATGTAGCGGCTGTCTTGTCGCCTCCGCCGCAGGCTGTGAGAGCAACCATCAGACAGGAAGCCAGTAACAAAGCAAGTACTTTCTTTGTGAGTTTCATGTTTTTTCCTCCCTTTTTGATAAAAATGGTTTTCTGCGTCAGTTTAATCAATATGTATCACTGACACTCTCATTATACTGATTTCTTCCGGCATTTTCTATAAGATTTTTTTCGTTTCTTATCGAATTTTTCAATTTTTATCCTGATTTTTCATTTTTTTACAACAATTTGCCACGGGCACTGATAATATTTCCCGTCCTCAAACTCCAGCTTTGCATCCGGCTCCCATCCAAGCGCCTCGCCCGTCGCAATGGCCAGAATCGCCCCCGCATACTGGGTCCTGTCGATGGCCACGGTTCCCATGAGCTTTCCGCTCTCCACCGCCGCAAGCCCCGGCGTGGTTCCGTCGATACCCACAACGGCAATGCCTTCCATTCCCGCTCTTTCCATTGCGTCGATGGCTCCAAGCGCCATATCGTCGTTGTTGCAAATCACAAGCTCAATCCTTCCGGGATATTTTTCCAGCCACTGTTCCATCAGCGCGGAGGCCTGGCTTCTCTCCCAGTTGGCAATCCCGCCTGTAAGCTTTTCAATGGGAACGCCCCCGTCCTTTAAGGTCTGAACCGACCATTCCGTGCGAATCAGGGAATCCTGATGGCTGCTCTCTCCCTCCAGAAGCACGTAGCTCACCACGCCGTCTCCGTTCAAATCCAGCTTCTCCGGGTTTTCCCTGTAGCCGTCCACCACAATGCTCCCCTGCAGAACGGCGGACGCCTTCGCCTCGGCCCCCACATAGAAAATCCTGTCCCAGCGGTCCATATCCTCCGCCACCGGCTGGCGGTTAAAGAAGATTACCGGCGTCTGCGCCGCCATCGCCTTGTCAATGAGCACGGAAGCCGCCGTCCTGTCCACCGGATTGATACAAAGCACATCGCATCCCAGCGCAAGGAAACGCTCCACCTGGTCGTTCTGCGTATTCTGGTTCCCCTTGGCGTCCTGAATATCCAGAGTTACCTTCACGCCCTTTTCCTGCTCAAAATCCTTGGCGCACCGTTCAAGCTCCCCCCGGATATTGTTCAGAAAGGTGTCGTCCCCCCGGTACAGGCTGACGCCGATTCGGATGGACTTTTTTTCCTCCGCCCCTTTCGTCCCCGCGCAGCCGGTAAGCAGGAAAAACGCGCACAGCCACAGCTCACTCAACAGGATACAATATTTTTTCATACTTCTCATCTCGTAAATCCCCCCGCCGGATGAAATAGCTGTCCAGGTAATTCCCCGTCTGCACGGCGCCCCCTTCCGCAAGCTCTATGGCTGCCTTTACGCTCAGATACCCGGCGCTGAAATCATCCGTTATACATAACCCTTTGATAATTCCCTTATCCAGAAAATTCAAAATCGGAACGCTGCTCCCCCTGCCGTAAAGGCCAGTGACCCATTCCTTTGCCCCTTCTATATCCTCCAGCATCTGCGCGGCCTCCAGAAGGCTTTCCGGCTCCGGCGCCACAAGGATAATTTTCTGCGTCCAGCCCTCCGTCAGCTTTTCCAGTATTTTCCCCTTTTCGGCTTCCGGCGCCCACGCATAAGAGGCCGCCGGGCCCTCGGAGCCCTCCGCCGCGCCGCTTCGAATCCCTTCCATGAATTTTCGCCCGGCCACGCTCATCGCCTCGTTTTCCAGAAAATAAAGCTTCTCATTCGGACTGCGGACCGCCGCAATTTCCTTCCCCAGCTTTTCCCCCATAGTGAAATAATCGAAAGTAACCGCCGCGGTTTTTCCTGTCCCCGGCTCCCCGACGGTCTCTGAATTTATGAAAACCAGAGGCAGCACAAGCTGATTTTCCTCCTGCATCGCAAGAACCGCCTCCCCGTTTACCGGAGCCACAATCAGCGCGCTGCTGCCGTCCTGCTGCTCCCTTTTGAGAAGCTCCTCCTGCTGACGCCTGTTTCCCTTTTCATATAAGGTAATAAAGTTCACGTCGGCGTTCAGCTCCACGGCCGCCAAATCCATCCCTTTCCTGAAATTCACATAGTTGTCGTCCGAATCCGCCTCCACAATCACCGATATCGGATGAACCTTCGCCTCCTCCTCCTTGATTATCAAATCCGTGGAGGAGAGCAGGAAAAGGAAGGTCAGCCCAATGCCGTAGGATATCCAGAAAAACTTTTCTTTCCCCGTCATACTTTTCATCATTGTCGGCTCTCCTCCCGCATAAGCTCCTGGCAGGAAACTGCCGGCAGACTGATTTGTATGGTTGTTCCCTCGTCCGGCTCTGAAAAGATGGAAAGACCGTACCCTTCTCCGAAATACAGCCTGATTCTCTCGTTCACATTTTTCACCCCAATCCCGGAGCCTTTTCCCGAAACGGAATGGGTTTCTCCCGTCAGAAGCCCCTCCGCCTTCTCCTTCGTCATGCCAAGACCGTTGTCCCTGATAATAAAAATCAGCTTTTCACCCTCCTGCCATACCCTGATAAGAATTTCACCGTCTCCGTCCATAAACTCCATCCCATGATAAATTGCATTCTCCACAAGGGGCTGCAGCATCAGCTTTAGGGACGCCATGGAAAACACCTCGGCCCCCGCCTCTATCTGATAGGTAAACTTGTTTTTGAATCTTTTCTGCTGAATCATAAGGTAATTGCGCACGTGCTCCAGCTCATCCCTTACCGGGATGATGCTTTTGCCCTTGCTTAAGCTGATGCGGAAAAACCTTGCCAGCGCCGTCACAACCTTTACCGCCTCCTGCTTCTGCTCGTTTTCAATCATCCACACGATAATGTCAAGGGTATTGTAGAGAAAATGCGGATTAATCTGCGACTGGAGCGTATCAAACTCGCTTTTTCTCTTGGACTCATGCTCCATCACAATATCGTCCATCAGCGTCTGAATCCGCTTTGCCATATCGCTGATGGAACGGCCCAGGTGCCGGATTTCATAGGAGCCTCCCATGTATACCTCCGCGTCCAGCTCCCCCGCCTCAAGGGCATTTACGGATTTTTCCAGCTCCTGAATGGGCGCCGTGATTCTGGCGGAAATATACGCGTTAATCACCGCCAGCAAAAACAGGAAAAACGCCGCCATAAACACCATGAAAAGCTTTACCTTCAGATTGTCCAGAGAAAGTCCCTGCTCCGGGATTACTCCGATAATTTTCCATCCCGTATATCCTACCGTCTTGACGATAATATCCCGCTTTTCCCCCTGATAAACCTCCTGATAATCGCCGTCCCTGTAGCTTCTGGCTGTCCCGATGTTTTCCTCAGCCAGACCGGCGTCGATGAGCTGCATCTTTGGATGATAAATCAGTCCGCCGTCGCTGCCGAGCAGATACAAATATCCCCGCTCCCCCAGGGAAATGTTGTCCAGCATATAGCGAAGGCTCTCGTAGGTCATATCAATCAGCAAAACTCCCTGAGAGGTGGAGGTTCCCTTTGTGACCTCTACCGCCCGGGACAGGGTGATTACCCACCGGTACTGATTCCCGCTGCTGTCAAAAATATACTGCACATGAGGCATGGAAAAATGCAGATTTTCCGGGTGCTCCAGTGTGTCCTTAAACCATTTTTCCTCCGTCACGTCCAGGTCTGTTTTCAGCCGCGCCGCCGGTACCGCCGACAAAAGCTCCCCGTCCTTGGAAAGCAGCGCGATATTGGAAACAAAGTCCTTGTTATTGTCGTACAGCAGCATCATTTCGCTGTCCACCATCTCCGCCTCCGCCTGATAATCGGCGTTTTTTATCACGCCGTAATACAGAGAATCCGACAGACGCATGATTGTCCGCAGATAGGAGTCCACGGAAAGGTTTATCTGATTAATCACGACCTGGTTTTCCTTCCGAAGCGTATCCGAAACCCAGCCCGCCAGACGGCCATATACCGCCGCCCCTATCAGAACAATCATAATCAGCGCGCTGACCGTAAAATAAATGAAAATCGTATAGCGGATACTTGATTTCTGAAAGAGTTCTGTTTTTCGGGGCTTTTCCATCTCATCCTCCCATGCCGCGCGCCTGCCCGGCAATTTTGGCCTTTACCGGGGCTTCCCGCCAAAGCTATCCCTGCCAGGGCCGCCTTTTGCCGGGTTATACCTCCCTGAACTTCGTGGGAGAGACGCCGAATTTCTTTTTAAACACATAGCTGAAATAATTCTGCTCCGGGTATCCCACCTTATCGGCAATCACATAGGTCTTGTCGCTTGTCTCCCGAAGCAGCTCCACCGCCCGCTGCAGACGTATGTCCGTTAAATAGGCCACACAGGTTTTCCCCGTTTCCTTTCTGAATATGGTTGAAAAATATGCCGGGCTCATCTGGAGCTGTCTGCAAATCATCTCCACCGACAAATCGGGATTCCGGTAATTTTCCTTTATGTATTTTTTTGCTTCTTCAATAACCGCTCTGGCAGTATTGTCCCGGCGGCGGTTTATCACCTCGTTCATCCGGCACGCCGCCTCAATCAGCCATCCGGTAAACTCCTCTCTTTTCCCGGCGTCGTCCATCCACTTAGCCAGTCCGTTCTGCCCGTCAAAAATCTGCCGCAAATCCATATCGTACTGCTGCATCATACGCATAATGCAGTTGACCAGAGACAGCATATATACCTGATACTGGCTGGCGTGGACTCTGGTGTCCTCCATTCTTCCCATCATTTCCCGCACCATCTGCTCAATGGTTTCGGGGGTTCCGAATTTTATCTGCGTTTCCAGCGCAACCTCGTCTTTCTGGCTGAGCTGCAGCCTTCCCCGGTTTACCGGCTCCATATCCCTTATGAAAATAGGGCCGCCCGTCCCCACAATCGCCTGATAGCCCAAAGCGTCCACCGCCGCCTGATAGGACTCTCCGATTTGCTCAAGCTTCCCGCTTTCATGTCCCACGCCGACGGTTATCGTCACCCCGAGAATTTTCCTGGCCTCCTTGCAGGTATCCTCCAGCGCGTCAATAAAGCCTGCCTGAGTATTAAATTCGTCAATTGCCACAATGATGATGATATTGCCGGTAGAATTGAATATGGCGAAACGGAAGTACTGCTTTAAGGAATCCTCCATAAACTGTTTCACGGAAATCGGAATCAGCTCCCGCTTAAGGGGAAGGGAATCCTGCTCCTCCTTCTCCGGCGTTTCCGTGCTGATAACCGCCGCCATCCACTTTGAAGCGCCCAGAATATTTACGCCGTACTCCTCCAGCCTGGCGCGGACTTCCCCCTCCGGCACATTCCCCTTTACCAAATCGTTTAAAAAAATTTCTCTGAGAATAGGGAGACTGTTCTGATAGCTCTCGCGAAGCCGGCGGACATTCCGCCTCTGCTCGATTTCCTCATCCAGATTATCCCTGACACGGTTCAGGATTTCCGTCAGTTCCTCCACATTTACGGGCTTTAAAATATACTCCGTCACGTTGAGCTTGATTGCCTGCTGGGCATACTCGAAATCGTCATATCCCGAAAAAATCAGAATTTTGGTGGAAGGGTACTTCTGGCGGATTCTTTTTGACAGCGTAAGGCCGTCCATGTACGGCATACGGATATCCGTCATCACCACGTCAGGCTTTAGCTGTTCGATTTTTTCCAGCGCCTCCTGACCGTTTTCGGCGTCTCCCACCACCTGAAATCCCAGGTTCTCCCAGTCAATTTTCCTTATAATCCCCTTGCGGACCTCCTCCTCGTCATCCGCCAGTAAAATGCTGTATAAACTCATACCCCAACTGTCCTTTCACACCATATCTTTATGCATCCACAAATCAGAGCTTCTCTCAAACCAGCTCATACTTCACAACATCCATCTTAAGGGCGCCGTCCCCGAAAAACGAAATCCCGTCCGCCTGCTGCTCCGTATAGATAATCGCCGTCATAACCTGTTCTCCGTCGTTGACAAATACCTCCACGCTGAACCTGTCCAGAATAATCCGCAGCTTTAATTCCCCGTTCCGGCTGTTTACCCGGCTTCTTCTCTGATGGATAATCGCCCTTCTCGAGCCGGAAAACTTTCTGTCAATCTTTAAAATGGATTCCCGGGGCCGGAAGCTCAGCGAGGTCTGGTACTTCTCGTTCTGGGCAAACCGCACCGCAAATTTCTGATACATCTCCCCGGCGTCTTCCGGGCGGATGGCAAGCTCCATATCCACCTTCCGTCCTTTGATTCCCTCCAACCTGACGGTGTCTGAAACGGCAACATTCTGATAAGATACCTTGCCCCGGCGCATGTTTTCAAGCTCCCTTATCGGCTTCTGGTACAGCCTTCCGTTTTGAACCGACAGCTCTCTGGGCAGGCTCATCTGACCGAACCAGGAAATATTCTGGGTCCTGAAATTGCAGGTGTCCCAGTTCTGCATCCATCCAATCATAATGCGGCGTCCGTCCGGCGCAAGAACCGTCTGGGGCGCATAAAAATCAATCCCGTAATCCACGGACTGGTTGTGCTCCTCCGTGAAGGTTTCCGTATCCTCGTCAAAATCCCCCAGAAGGCATAAGGTTCCGTTGCCGTTGTGATACTCAAAGCCGCTGGGAAGCATGTCCATAGGACTGGCAATCAGAACCCATTTCCCGTCCAGCGGGAAGAAGTCCGGGCACTCCCACATTTTCCCGAAGCGGTTATTGTTGGCGGCAAGCACCTTTTTATACTGCCAGTTATAGCCGTCCGGGCTTTCAAAAAGAAGAATCTGGCCGCTGCCGTCCGCGGCGCGGTTCCCCGCAACGCAGTAATAAGTCCCGTCCTTTTTCTTCCACATCTTCGGGTCCCTGAAATCGTAGCGGCTCGCGCCCTCTGGCAAAGCCTTTTCATCCAGCACGGGATTTTTCTCATATTTCCCGTAATCCATGCCGTCCCCCACGGCAAGGCACTGAGTCTGCACTTCGCTAAAGCCTCCGTTTGCCTGCCGCTCCTTTATCACGCCGGTGTACATCAGAAGCTGCCTGCCGTCGGGAAGGGAAACCGCGCTTCCCGAAAAGCATCCGTCCCTGTCGTAGGGCTCGTCCGGCGCCAGCGCGGCCGGAAGGAACTCCCAATGCAGAAGGTCGCCGCTCACCGCGTGTCCCCAATGCATAGGCCCCCAGATATTGTCATAAGGATGATACTGATAAAACATGTGGTACTGACCGTTATAAAAGGAAAAACCGTTGGGGTCGTTCATCCAGCCCACCCGGGCTGATAAGTGAAATTTCGGGCGGTCGTCCCCGGATATCATTTTCTCGGTTGCTTCTTCGTATTTTCTTGCTTCTCTTAAAGTCTGACTTATCATACCAATCTCCCATGCCGCCGGCCCGTAAATCCGGGCTCCGGTTTAAATTCATTTCTATAATAAAACTTTATATCTAGAGTATAGCAAAAGGCTCCCTGTTTGGAAAGCCTTTCACGTTTTGGAATCTGTAAATTTCAGTTGACCGGCCGCCCCCGGCGTGTATAATGAAAGCAGACGCAGGCTCCGATGAAGCCTGCGGGCTGAACGGCACAGCAAAAAACCACAGAAGCGAGGATAAAACCATGAAAACAAAACTTCCCGATAAATTCCGCCCCCGTATCGTCATGACCATTGCGGGCGTCGTCCTGTGTGCCATTGCCGTTGGATTTTTCAAATGTTCGCTATTTGGCGTGGACCCCTTCCAATGCTTTGCCCAGGGAAGCTGGCAGCGTTTTATGGGCGGCATCTCCTACGGGACTTATTACACCGGCATCTGCTTTCTCATGCTGGTGCTGGATTTCTTTCTGGATAAGCACTACATAGGCATTGCCACCTTTATCAACATGTTTCTGACCGGCTATATCGCCGATTTTTCACAGGCTGCCATCAGCCGCCTTGCGCCCTCCCCCTCTATGGCGCTGCGCGTCGCGATGCTGCTTGTGGGGGTTGTGTTGATGTGCTTCGCCTCCTCCCTGTATATGACCTCCGATTTGGGCGTTTCCGTCTACGACGCCATTCCAATTATCATTTCCAATAAAAGCAAAAAGCCTTTCCGGTTCTGCCGGATAGGCTGTGATGTTATCTGTGTGATTGTGGGCACCCTCTGCGGCCTGCTTCCCGGCGTCGGGACGCTGGTCACCGCCTTTTTCATGGGGCCTTTGATTGAGTTTTTCAACGTGAAGTTTTCACGGCCCCTGCTGGATAAACAAAAGTCAAATACCCCGCAGTAAGCTGCGGGGCATCAAGTCAAAGCCCCCGCAACAAGCTGACGAGGCATCAAGCTTCCGCCGCAGCCAGACTGCGGGGTCTTTCTACAGGAGGCGAATCAGCTCCTCAAGCTCCTCCCTCCCTGTGGCCCAGCTTGTGGCAAACCGCACCACGGTATGGTTCTCGTCATATTTTTCCCAGAAGCTGAACACCACGCTTTCCCGGAGCTGTTCCATTCTCCGGTTCTCCAGTATAACAAAAATCTGGTTGGTGGGCGTATCGAGAAGCAGCCGATAGCCCTTATCCGTCAGCGCCTTTTTCAGGATTTTTGCCGTTTCTATTGCATTTTTGCTGATTTCCATGTACAAATTATCCGTAAAAAGAGTATCGAACTGGATTCCGGTAAGTCTTCCCTTTGCAAGAAGCGCGCCCTGCTGCTTCATCATGGTCAGGAAATGAGCCGGAGCCTTTTTCGGAAAAACCACGGCCTCGCCGCACAGTGCGCCCACCTTTGTCCCGCCGATGTAAAAAACGGAGGTATAACGGGCGATATCTTCCAGAGTCACATCGCTGTCCGGGCTGACAAGACCGTATCCCAGCCTTGCGCCGTCCAGAAAAAGGGGCAGGCGATATCTTTCGCATACGGCGGAAAGCTCCTTAAGCTCCTTTTTCGAATATAAGGTTCCGTACTCCGTGGGATGGGAAATGTAGACCATGCCGGGAAATACCATGTGCTCGTGGCTTTCATCCTGATAAAAGGTTTCCATGTAGTCCGCCACCGCCCCGGCCGAAACTTTCCCGTCTCTTTGAGGCAGCGCCAGAACCTTGTGCCCTGTATACTCGATGGCCCCCGCCTCGTGAAGGCTGACGTGGCCGGTAGCCGCCGCAAGCACGCCCTCATATCGTTTCAGCATGGAGCCGATAACAACCGCGTTCGTCTGGGTTCCTCCCACAAGGAAATAAACATCCCCGTCGGGACAGCCGCAGGCCTTGCGTATTTTATCTTTGGCGGACTCGCAGTACTTATCCCCGCCGTAGCCGGGCAGCTTTTCCATGTTGGTTTCCGCCAGTCTTTTCAAAATGGACTCGTGAGCCCCTTCACAATAATCGTTTTCAAAATATAACATGATTTTTTCTCCTCTTTTTGCCTGCAGACTTTCAGCACAGGCGTTTGCCGGATTTATACGCAGCCGCCTGTTTCCCGCTGCCGGCTTTATCCCCGGGTCATCCGCCCGGCCTGTTCCTCCGTAATCTCGTAAACCAGCTTTTCGCCCCTGACAAATCTCTGTATGTCCTTTGCAAGCCCCGCAGCAACCACCCTCCGCATATCCACGGTGGGGCCTGCCATGTGGGGCATCAGCAATACGTTTTTACATTGTCTTATGGGATTATCCTCCTTTAAAGGCTCCTCCTCATAGACATCCAGCGCCGCGTGGAACCGCCCTTTCTTGAGAAGCTCAAACAGCGCCTTTTCATCAATCACCTTGCCTCTCGAGGTGTTCACCAGAAGGGCATCCTCCTTAATGCTTTCAAGAAGCTCCCTCGTAATCAGCCCTTCCGTAGCCGGGGTCAGGGAAGAATGGATACTTACCACGTCGCATGTGGAAAAGATTTCCGAAAGAGACGCCTTCCGCCCTCCGTACCTTTCCGCCTCATCTTCGGTCAGATGGGAGGAATAAATCAGCACCTCGCAGCGAAACCACCGGATTAATTCCAGAAAATACTTTGCAATGGCGCCGAAGCCCACAATCCCCACCTTTTTTCCAATCAGCCCCTTATTTTCAAAGCCGCTCTCAAGCCACCTGCCCTTTCGGATTTCGCCGGTATAGTGCTCGATTCTCCGAAGGGCGGCAAGGGTATAGCACAGACACCCTTCCGCGACGGACTGCGCAAAAATGTCGTTTCCGCTGATGACGCGGACGCCGGTTTCATAGATATCGGGCGAAGCCAGAATCGCCACGGAGCCGGCGGTATGGGCAATCAGGCGCAGCTTCGGAAGCGCCGCCACAATTTCCTTTTCCAGATAGCAGGTTCCCCATCCCGTCATGAGAATCTCCGCATCTTTCGCCATATCGATTAATTCTTCCGCTGTCAAATCCCTGTCGTAGGGGTTGCGGCAAACCTCCCCCGAGCGTCCCAGCTCCGCCATGATTTCCGGCGTGAAAAAACTGTCGGGTATAGGTGTGTGGGGCATGGTAATAAATATCTTCACAGTCTGTTCCTCCTGAATTTCCTAACATTTACATAATCTTTTCTAAAGAATTTTCGCACATTATTGACAATTATACAAGTCACTATTACTCTGAAACACGAAACAATTTTCAGTTAGAGATTCTTTAGAGAATAAGTTGCTATGCTTTTTTACGGAACAAACGCTGTCACGCTCCGCGAGCCAGCTTATTGTTAATAAAATCCGGCTCCTTCGCAGGAGGCAAATACATTCACATGAGAGGTAAAAATGGCTCAGAAACGCAGAAAAAAGAAACATGTAAAATCCAGAAAAAAGCGCTGCGGACTGCTGATATTCAAACGTATCTGCAATATCGTTCTCGGCGGCGTGACCCTTGGTCTGGCGGCCAGTCTGATTGTGGTCCTCCTGCCCAGGATTTTACCTTTTATCAATAAACCGCTGAAAGAAAAAACGACCACGGTTTACGACTATATCACCATATCCCGCGCAAACGCCACTCCCCTTTCCGGGAAGAAGGACAGCGATAAAACCGCTCCCGACACCTTAAGGCTTCTCGAGGATAAGGAGGTGGAGGAAAAGCTGGCGCAGCTTGCCCGGGAAAATGAGGATATTGCCGGGATTTATGCCGAGCGTGAAAAATATCCCGAGGAGCTCCTTGCAGCCCTTGCCGCCAATCAGGAGATGACGGATTTTGTAAAGGGGTATCTTACCTCCGACGGCACCGTGACGGGCGGCATAAACGGGGAGGAAAAAGGACAGAATTTTCCGCTGTTTCTGCAATGGGATAAGAGATGGGGCTATTCTCCTTACGGGAGAAGCAGCATCAGCATATCAGGCTGCGGTCCCACCTGCCTGTCCATGGTGATTTTTTCCCTGACAAGAGATGAAAAAGCCACGCCGGACGCCCTTGCCAGATTCGGCATGGATAACGGCTATTATATGGAAGGTCAGGGAACCCTCTGGAGCTATATGACAGAGGGCGCCGCCCATTACGGAATAAACGCCAGAGAGCTTGGGCTGGACGAAGAAGCCATGAAGCAGTATCTTGACAGAGGATGCCCCATCGTCTGCGCCATGCGCCCCGGCGACTTTACCACCACAGGCCACTTCATAATGATTTATGATTATGACGAGAACGGCTTTATGGTAAACGACCCCAACAGCATTGCAAGAAGCAGCAGACAATGGGATTTTGAGACTATCCGCTACCAGATTAATAATCTGTGGGGATTTTCGATGATGTAACGCTGTGTCATACCGTCAGCTTTTCAATGACGCAGCTGTGGGGCTTATTACTATTGTTTTTATCGTAATTCACACCAACAAGCAAAATTTCACCGCCATACCCTTCCAAAGCTCTGAAATACTGCCTCTCCTTTATCTGCCGGACTGCCTCGCCGGCAGATTTGCCGTATTTTAATTCCACGATAATTGCGGGCTTGCCTGTGCGGGGCAGCGGCAGAAATACTACGTCTGCAAAGCCGTGTCCCGACGGAAGCTCCCTGATGATTTTGTAATCCTTCCTTGCGCTGTAGTAGGCAAGGCCAATGGCGCATCCAAGGGAATTTTCATCATTATAGGAAAGAATGGACGCCGCCTCCGTATGCGCCCTGTCAAGCCCCTCCGCCACCCTTTCCTCATTGCACGAAAGAGTGTCTTCCAGAAGCTTTTCCGATGCTTTCAGAATTCTCATGATTTCCTGCCAGCCCCCGGCGCTCATGGCGTTTTCAAACTCCTCGATAATTTCCCCGTTCGGGATATATACCTCCCTGCTATCGGAATCATAGGCAAGATACCCCAGATGAATCAAAAGCGTCAATACATCATCTCTTGTTTTAAACGTATGCATATCGTTCTGAAAGCTGCGTGTATTGACCTTGACCCGTCCGCCGCCAAGCATCCGCACAATATCCCCCCGGAGTCCGTCAAAGTCCATATCCATGTAAATTTTAAGCGCCTCATAAGTCTCGGTAGATGTCCAGTAATTGGAGAAATCCCGACATCTCATTGCCTCCACCACAGACTTTGGGTTATATACATGCTGAAATCTCTTAAACCTGTACCCGTCATACCAGCTGCTTGTCATCTCAAAATCCATGTGATACCGCTCGCAAAGCTCTTTTACCTCATTTTCAGTAAAACCTGTATACTCCTCAAAAACATACTGGTTTGTCATGGAATATTCAGCAAACATGTTAAGGGCCGAATGGGAGCCATACTTTTTCACCGGGAGAATCCCCGTCATATAAGCGAGCGCAACATAGGGCTGGTCCTTTAAAAGATTGCGCAGGAAATCAAGGTAATGCTTCTGCAATGCCTCGGCTTCCTTTTCCTCTCGCATAATGCAGTCCCACTCGTCTATCAGGAAAATGAACTGCCTCTCCGTCGCCGCATAAATCTGTTCCAGGGCGGCGGTAAGATTTGTCTCCTGCTCTGAAAACAGCTCCCCGTATGCCTGACGGATTTCCGCAATGACAACCTTTTCCAGATATTCCGTCACTTCCTGATTTTTTGCCCTGCTGAGGAACCTCTGCATATTGAGGAAAATCACGTCATACCTGTTCAGATGCTCTTTAAAAGTCGCATGCTTCTCTATTTTATATCCCCTAAACAATTCTTCCGAATCACAGCCAAGGCTATAGTATGCCGCCAGCATTTCAAGGGTCATGGATTTCCCGAAACGCCGCGGTCTGCTGACGCAGATAAATTGCTCTCGCGTGTTTAAATACCTGTTTGTATATCCTATCAGCTCCGTCTTATCCACATAGATTTCAGAACGGATTGCTTTCCAGAAATTTTTATTCCCCGGATTTAAATAAATACCCATCTCCTGCATTCACCTCCTGCGCTGATTTTATTATACGGAATTTCGGATAAATTAACAAGGATTTTTGTTATTCCCGCGAACAATGAGTCAAGCGGATGCGGAGCATCCATTTGACGAATGCCGCGAGGGTCAATGCCCCGTCAGCTTGCTGCGGGGTCTTTGACCTTGTTTCCCGTCCGGGCGGCGTTTGGATTCCCTGTCATGCAGAATCGCCTCCACAATCCCCTCCGCGGAAATCTTCCCGGAAACCTCCCCGGAAACCTCCGATGCAGTAAGAAAGTAAGTGTCCGTATGCTGTGCCAGAGCCTTGGCGGTAACGCTCCCGATACAAACGCAGCAGGCTCCTTTTGGGACCGCGCCATGCTGTTTAAAAAAGGACTCCACACCCCCGGCGCTGGAAAAGGTGAGATAATCCAGCTTCGGAAGACTCGCCGCCCCGGGACTGCTCTCCAGGTCATAAACCGGAATATCCTCCACGACAAACCCCGACTTTTGCAGCATCTCCGGAAGCGTCTTTGTGGCGAGGGCCGAACGAAGCAATGTCACCCTCTCCCCCGGCTTTGCCACAGCCGCAATGGCAGACGCAAGATGCTCGCTGGTATACGTATCTGGGCAAACGTCGGCATCTATACCGTACCGGGCCAGTGCAGCTCCCGTAGCTGCGCCTATAACCGCAAATTTCTTTCCCTTTAGAAAATTTCTATTCCAGGAAAGCCAATCCATATCTTTATCTGTTTCCGCCAACTGTCGGAAACAGGCCCTCACTCCGTTCGCGCTGGTGAATACAAGCCAGTCGGAATCCACTGACAGCCGCCGCCAGTCATAAGCTCCCGGCAGTTCCTTAATTTCAGAACGTACTGCCCACACCGTTTCCGCCCCCAGAGCCTGCAGGGCAACCCTCTGTTTTTTCTCAATCTCCGGCGTACCTGTGAGCCCGACCCGGACACCCTTCAAGGGCTCGTCTGCGGATAAATCCATGGCCGTCACGCCGCCAACTAAAATAATGGCGGGCGCGGACACACCGGCATTATCCGCCGCCTGCGCAATGGCGTCCAGAGAAGCGCGGACACAGGCAGGATTCGGCGCATTACCGCCGGAAATAACCGCCGAGGGCGTCTTTGGGTCCTTCCCGGCGGCAATCAGACGGGCGGCAACCACCGGCAGATGCGCGAGTCCCATCAGAAATACCAGTGTGCCTGAGAGCTTTGCCAGCGCGTCAAAATCCTCGAAAAGCCCGTCCTTCGTATCCGCGGTATGCGCCGTCACAATATGCAGGCTGCGGCTTATCCCCCGGTGAGTCACCGGAATCCCCGCCTCCGCCGCAATCCCCATTGGAGAGGGAATCCCGGGAACCTCCTGACAGAAAATTCCGGCAGCCTTAAGCGCCGTCATTTCCTCGCCGCCACGCCCGAAAAGATAGGGGTCGCCTCCCTTAAGGCGCACCACCTTAAGGCCGGAGCGTGCCAGGCCAATCAGCCTTTGATTGATTTCCTCCTGCGATGCGGCATGTACGCCGCTGCGTTTTCCCACATAGATTCTCTCTGCGGATTCAGGAGGCGCATCCAGAAGCTCCTCGTCAATCAGGTCGTCGTATACTACAGCCTGACACTGTTGAAGGAGCCGCAGTCCCCGCAGCGTAATCAAATCCGCCTTACCGCAGCCTGCCCCTACAAGCGCAACGCTGCCCGGCAGTCCGCAGGCAGTATCCTTCCCCGCCTCGGCAATGTCCTGCCCTTTACCGGCAGCGTTCTTTTCCGCCGTCGCAATGCCCTGCACTTCTCCGGCAGCGTCCTTTTCCCCCGCCGCAACCCCCTGCCCTTCTCCGGCAATGTACCTTCCGGTCTCCTCCCGGGTCAACGGCGCTCCTTTCGCCATGCCGGCCTCAAACAGCCTGCGGAATATCTCCCCCCGCCTGCTTTGCTCCGGTACGGCGGCTTTTACCGCCGGCCGAAGAGACTCCAGCCATAAAAGAAGTCCCTCCAGCCCTTCGGGAAGCAGCTCCTTTATCCGCTCCTTGAAATAAGCCGCCGCCACAGGGCTTGCCCCTCCGGTGGAAATTCCCGCCGAAAAAGCGCCCTGATGCACCAGCGCCGGAAACAAAAAGCTGCACAGAGCCGGGTCGTCCGCCACATTTACCGGAATATGGCGATTCCGGCAAAGACGGGATATCCGACGGTTTACCTCTCTGCTGTCCGTGGCAGCAATCACCAGCGCCGGACGGGGGCGCAAATCGGAAGCCTTAAAACCGCGCCGTTTCAATTTTACACCGGGAAAATCCGCAATCCCGGGCAGAATATCCGGCGCGACCACCGAAAGCTTTCCGCCGTAGGGCGACAGCTTTTCAAGCTTGCGGAGAGCTACTCTGCCGCCTCCTGCAATCAGCACCGGTTTGTCTTTCAAATCTATAAACATGGGAAAAAAGGGCATTTCATACCTCCTTCGGGGTACAATAATACTGAATGCCATGGGGAGTGTCCATGCGGTGTATGCCTACGCCGAACACCTCCTCCATGACGCCTTTCTGATAAACAATCTCCGGCGTGTCGCAGCAAAGCAGTCTGCCATCCTGAAAAACCGCAATAACGTCCGCTTCACGAAGCGCCAGAGAAATATCGTGCAGAACCAGAACCACCGCCTTTCCTTCCCGGGCAAGGGACTTTGCAGTCTCCATCAGCCGGAACTGATGGCTGATGTCCAGATAAGTGGTGGGCTCGTCCATGAAAATTGTCCGGGTGTCCTGCGCCAGAGCCATTGCCAGATAAACGCCCTGACGCTGACCGCCGGAAAGCTGAGTGATATTGGTATTTTCATGCTGCCGGCTGCCTGTGGTATCCATGGCTCCGCGGGCAATCTCATAGTCCTCCCTTCCGTAATATCTGGGATAGGACAGATAGGGAAACCGCCCGTGAAGCACCATCTGCAGCGCCCGAATGGAGGGCGTGTTCCGGCTCTGGGTCAGGAACGCCGCTTTCCGGGCTATTTGCCTGCGTTTCAACAGACAGATATCCGTTTCCCCGTACAAAACTTCACCCTCCATGGCCGGCAAAAGCCCTAACGCCGCTTTCAGCAGCGTGGACTTCCCGCTGCCGTTCGGACCCGTCAGAACCGTCACTTTACCCGGTTGAAATTCCATGGTTACCTTCTCGATTACAGGCTTTCCAAAATAGCCGGCGGAAAGATTTTTTATCCGAATCATGCGCGCACCCCTTTCTGCCGGAGCAAAAGCCACAGAAAAAAGGGCGCGCCCGCAAATGCCAGTATAATTCCCACCGGCAGCTCAAAGGGGGAAAATAATATTCTTGCCAGCACGTCGCACACCGTCACGAAAAAAGCGCCCGCCAGCGCCGAGGCCGCCGTCAACGAAAGGCTGCTTTCTCCCAGTAAACGCCGCATGGTGTTGGGAACTATCAGCCCCACAAAACCGATAAGGCCGCAAAAACTCACAGCCGCCCCTGCCAGAACCGCCGCCAGAAACAGCAAAAGAAAGCGCACCGCTCCCACAGGAAGTCCGAGGCTTTTCGCAGTATCGCTGCCCAGCCCGAGAATATCCATCTGCCGGGCAAGGGAAAGCACAACCGCCACGCTGACAAGAATCAGGCCCGCAGCGGGGGCAAGCCTTGCCATGGTGACGCCGCTAAAACCCCCCACACGAAAATCCGCAACGCCGTCCAAAGCCTCCGGTTTCAGCGTCACCATCGCATCAATCCCCGCGCCAAACAAAGCGGAAACGGCGACTCCCGCAAGAACCACGGTTATCCGGGACGCGCCGGTGCGCCAGGACAGCCCCGTTACCACAAGAGCCGCCGTAAGCGCGCCGCAAAGAGCAATAAAAGGCGTATATTGCTGGGAGATGGGCGCTACGGCGCAGCAAAGCGCCACGGCAAATCCCGCGCCGGAGTTGACGCCGATAACCCCGGGGGACGCCAGTGGATTACCCAGCACCGTCTGAATCACCACGCCGGAAACCGCCAGGGCTGCGCCCGCCAGAAGCGCAGCGCAGGTGCGGGGCAGACGGCTGTAAATAATAATCCGGGCTGCGGTGGAAGATGTGTCCTTCCCAATCAGCACATCAAGCACCTGCACAGGGGAAAGGGCCACCGAGCCCGTCCACAGACTCAGCGCTGCCGCCGCCAGAACAAGAGCGCACAGCGACAGCCAGAAAATACTTTTACTGTGCCGGGTAGAGAATATCCGCCAATTGCTCATAAGCTTCCCCCCATCGTCCGTTTGGTTTTAAATTGTAAAGATTCGAATCCATCACGAAATATTTCCCCTCGTGCACGGCTGTCAGCGTATTCCATGCCGGATTTTCAAGAAGCGTCGTTTCCAGAACCTTCTGCGCGTCCGCCGGGTCTGCGCTTTGCAGCACCGCAAAAATATAATCCGGGTCATTTTGCAGTATTGCCTCTATGCTGAGCTGTTCCAGAAGACTGCTTTCCCTGTCCGCAATGTTCTCGCAGTCCAGATTTGCCAGCATTTCCCCCAGCACGCTCCCTTCGCTCCCCTTTACCTTACAGTTGCTCCCCGTGGCGCGGATATACAAAACCTTCGGGCGCGAACCGTCCGCCCTTGCAAGAGCCTCTTTAACCTGCGCCTCAACGCTGCTGCCAAAGGTTTCGTAATTTTCAGGATGACCGGTAATCTCCGTACAGATTTTCAGCATCCGCAGATAGTCCTCAAAGGTATCTACCTGAAAATACGCCACGTTAAGCCCCATGTCGTCAAAAGCGGATTCCAGCTCCCGGTTCCGGTCCGTCCCGCAGCTTGCCAGAACGAAATCAGGATTGCAGGCAATCAGCTCCTCCAGATTCAGCTCCTTTGCGGCTCCCAGATTGACCACGTCCTCCCCAAGAGGCAGGTCAAAATAAGTCCAGGTAGCGTTCGTCGCCGCCGCAATCTGCTCCGCCCCTCCGGCAAGACACCAGATATCCGCAAAGCTGGCAATCAGGCACGCCACCCGCCCGGGCCGGTCCGCCGTCACCGTTCGTCCCAGGTCGTCCGTAAAGGTCACGGCTGTACCCGATGCCGCCTCCGATATTCCGGAAGCCGTTTCCGGACTTTCCAAAGCCGTCTCTGACGTCGTTTCCGAAGCCGTTTCTGACTTTGCCGTGCGGGACGGCGCATGTGACGCACCGCCGCAGGCGGTCAGGAGCAGAACGCCGGACAGCATGGCAAAGCAGACCCTTTTCCAATAAATCAGTTTTTTCACAGGTTATCTCCTTTCCGTTTTATCGCCCCGCATGGCTTTCCTTTCGCTGAACGCGGCACTTCCCATACTTTGCGCAAATACTGCGCCCCGCCTGCCTCGTTGCCCCCACAGAATAAGGGGACAATGTGATTTTGGCCACATTATCCCCTGAAAATTTTACGGGATACTCTTTAGCAGGTTGCGCCGCCTTTTACGGTTTTCTGCAAAACGGCAGCCTTGTCGATAGTGTCGGAAAGCAGCTTTTCATTCACATAATCAAATCCCAGCCGGCTGACGGTATCGGCAAATCTCTCGCCGGAAATCCCTTCGTCGCGGAACAGGAGAATCGCCCTCTCCACAACCTCCAGCACTTCTTCCTCGCTGTCGAAAATCTTTGTAAGAGGCGTTCCGTGGGCAACCTTCTTGCCCCAGCGGCCTCCGATGTATATTTTGAATCCCTCTTTGTACTCCTCCAGCACCCCGAAAGGACATTTCCCTTTGCAACGCCCGCAGTTGTTGCAGGCATCCGGGTCAATGGCAATCTTGCCGTCTGTCACTTTCGCAACCCTGACAGGACAGTTTTCCTCCACCTGGCATTTCTTACAGCCGCGGCACCTGGAAAAGTCCGCCATGGGAACCCGCTGTCCCACAATACCCAAATCATTTAAGTCGGGCTTTACGCAATTATTGGGACATCCGCCCACAGCAATCTTGAACTTATGAGGCAGCGTCACATCATGGTATCCCACATAGAACCGCTCGTGCAGCTTTTCCGATAAGCCGTAGGTATCCGCAAGGCCGTACTGGCAGGTCGTGCCCTTGCAGGAGACAACCGGGCGCACCAGAGAACCGGTTCCGCCCGTGGACAGACCGTGTTCGCCCAGAAAATCAATCAACGGCTGAATATTTTCATATTTCACGCCCTGTATCTCCAGCGTCAGACGGGTGGTCATGGTAACCGCGCCGGAGCCGAAGCGTTCGGAGGCTTCCGCAATCACCCGGTGCTCTTCGGCGGTAATCTTTCCGTTCCGGGTGATGACGCGGACATTGAAAACATCCGCAAAACGCTTATCCTGCAGACAGCCCAGCCCTTTGACACGCTTGATTTCCGCGGGAGGCAGTACGCCGCCTGAAAATTCAACCTTTACCTTGTTGACAAAAGCGCCGCCCTCAAGCACACGTGTGTTGGTATAGCCCAGCGCTTTCAAACGGTTTTGCAAAAAGTAACCGCGCTTGCCCCTGGCGCATACAAGCAGCAGCTTTTCTTTAAGGTCAATGCCCTCCAAAGGTGCGGTAACCTTGCTTAAGTTCACCCACTTTGCGCCGGGAATTGCCGCCGCCGGATGCGCATCAATAACCTGAAAGCCTCTGGCAGCGCCTGCCGCATATTCGGCGGGCGTAAAAGTCTCAAATGCGCCGGAAAGCTTGTTTTCCAATATGTAGCACGCCTGCACAAAAGGATGAATCGCCGTGGAGAAAGGAGGCGCATAGGAAAAGTCCATGGTATCAAAATCCTCCACCGCCGCGCCCATGGCAATGCCGGTAACGGCAATATCCACCATCTTATCTACCGCGCCTGCTCCCAGAACCTGAATCCCCAGCAGCTTATGGGTATCCCTGTCGGCAATCAGCTTGGTCACAAAAGCGGAAGCATCGGGATAATAATGCGCTTTGTCGTCTGTAACACAGGTAACAGTAATCACATTAAAGCCCGCATCCCTGGCCTGGGCTTCGGTAAGGCCGGTGCGGCCCGCATTCAAATCCTCCGCCAGCTTCACGACGCCGGTGCCGAAGCACCCCTTATAAACGGCCCTGTCTCCCGTCAGGTTTCTGGCAAGACAGCGTCCGGTGATATTGGCGGTAGAGCCCATGGCAGACCATTGCCCTTTTCCGGTAATCCGGTTATAAACCTGCGCGCAGTCGCCTACCGCATATACATCGTTCAAATTTGTTTTTTGACAATCGTCCACCACAATCGTACCCCGGTTCATCAAAAGACCGGATTCCGAGAGAAAAGCGGTTGCGGGACGAACACCGATAGCAAGAACCACAAGCTCTCCCTCAAAAGTACCCACACTGGTACGGATACCGGCAGCCCTCCCGCTGCCTAAAATCTCTTCCAGCGCAGCTCCCGTGACAATTCTGATACCCTTGCTTTGCAGACGACGGCGGATATAAGCGGCCATTTCCTCATCAAACAGATTCGGCATCACCTGGCCTGCCATATCTGCAACGGTAACCTTCAGCCCCTTTGCCAGCAGATTTTCCGCAATCTCAAGTCCGATAAAACCGCCTCCCACCACCACGGCGCTGCGGCAATGGTTATTGTCTATGTATTCGCGAAGACCGATGGCGTCGTCGGGCGTACGCATGGTAAAGACACCGGAAAGCTCCTTTCCCGCAACGTCAGGCACAAAGGGAACCGCGCCCGTGGCAATCACCAGCTTATCGTAAGAAACCGTTTCTCCGTTTGCAAAGCTGACGGTTTTTGCCTCCGCGTCAATGCCCACAGCCTCCATTCCGGTCCTGACCTCCACACCGGTGAGACCGGCGTACTTTTCAGGAGTATTGACAATCAGCTCCTCACGGCTTTCAATACTTCCCCCCACATAATATGGCAGCCCGCAGCCCGCATAGGAAATGTCTTTTCCTTTGGTATAAACCGTAACCTTTGCGCTGCGGTCCTGCCGCATCAGCTTTGCAGCGGTTTTCGTGCCGGCGGCAACGCCTCCGATAACAACAACATTCATAGCTTTTCTCCTTTACCTTTTCTCTATGGAGCAAAAAACCCTGCCCCTTCCCTTCTCTTTTATCCTGAAATCATCATAGCATAAAGGCCGTGTAAATTCAATAAATTGCGGTTTACCGGCAGACGCGGTTTTCGCAGCTTTGCCGACGCTGGAACACTGTTCCTGCAAAAGGCCTTTGTCATAAATTCATGCTGTCAGCCAACGCCGGAAATGGAATCACTTCCTCCGGTCTTTCCCTGTGCTCGCCCAGTATTTTTTCCATCCAGACCATGTTGTACCATCTGCCGAACTTGTAGCCGCACTTATGAAATTCTCCCACCATACGGTAACCCATATGCGCGTGGAATTGTACGCTGTTCCCCGTCAGATATTCGTCCTCCGCCTCGGGATAGCCGATACAGGCGTTCAAATTCAGGATATTCTGGGCCCTTGACACCTTTTCCAGCGCCTCATACAGCGCCCTTCCGATTCCCATTTTTTTCTTATCCGTTTTCAGATAAATAGTAGTTTCCGCCGCCCAGTCATAGGCCGCCCGCCCCACAAAGGGTCCGGTGTATGCATAGCCAAGAATTTCGCCGGCGCTCTCAGCCAGAAGATAAGGGTATCTTTTTAACGTGTTTTCTATTCTTTTCTGAAACTCCAAAAGCCCCGGCGCCTCACACTCAAAGGAAATCGCCGTATTCGTTACATAGGGGGTATAAATGGCAAGGAGCTCTCCCGCATCGTCGGGAGTTGCCGCTCTTATAGAAAAATCGAATTGTTTCATTGTCTTACCTCGCATCTGTGTATTCTGACAGAACCAGCCGGCTTTTGCGCCTGTATGGTCACTTGTTTAGAGCTATTCTATCATAGACGATGCCTGGCTTCAACGCTTTAAAGCATAGTATGAATTTTATCCCGAGAGTTGATAAAAATATTCATTGAAATCTATAAAGTGCTCGTTTATACTAAGTATATCCAAAGAAGGGAGCTATTTTATGCAGGCAAAGATAAAGGAATGGGGAAACAGTCAGGGAATCCGCATACCCAAAGAGCTTCTCAGAGAGGCCGGGATTTCCCTGAATGAAATATTAGATATCACCGCTTCTAACGGCATAATTATGTTGTCGAAACCATTTAAACATAAGACACTGGAAGAACGTGCCGCGGAATTTGACGGAAGGCTGAATCTTGACGGGGAATACGACTGGGGACAGCCTGTGGGTAAAGAGGTGTGGTAATGTCAGGAGAACTACAGCAGGGTGATATTTTAAAAATTGAACATATCAGACATCCTGTGCTCATTGTCAGCAAGAATTTTTTCAATTCTTCCGGGGAAATCATCGGTTGTCCGATATACAGCAATTCCACGGCCGGTCCCTTGCATATTGCCGTGGCCACAGATGAAATTCAGGGTTATGTACAATGTGAAAAGCTGGCTTTGCTTGATTTAACTGTGCGGGGACATAAGAAAATAAGCAGGTTAATGTTAAATGATATTATAAATATTACAGATGCCGTGCAGGGGATTTTTGATTATGTTTAATCCTCTGCACAACCTTTAATCCCCCAATATTATCCTTGCTCGCCCATCATCGTTTCAACCAGCGACACCGCAAACAGCCAGTTCATCTCCCGCGTGGGGTGATTAATCCTGTTCGCCAGAAGCTCCGTAATATCCACGCCGTTTCTATATAACGTCTTCCATTTTTCATAGCAGTCGCAAACCGTAACCCCGCATTCTTCGCAGACTCTTTTTGCATTTTCCAGATAACATTCAAGTACGCCGCCTGTTTGTTTCTTCATGGAATCCTCTGCGATTTCCTGAAACAGCCTGTCCGTAATGTGGCAGCTGATACCGGTATTCATCATGTTAGGAGTCATGAAAATAATTTCAGAACCGGCTTCCTTAAGTTTCCCGAAAATCCCCCGAAGCGCGTTTACATATTTATCAACACAGTCAATTCCTTCATTACAGTCGTTCAGCCCAAAGCATACCACCGTCAAATCGGGATGGTATCTCAAAACATCCCGCTCGATTCTTTCAAGCCCGTGGGGGGCGCTGCCTCCGCTTATCCCCGCGTTTATGATATTCACCGGTACGCTCGGAAACAGCACTGAAAAAATTTTCGCCACATAATTGTGGTAAGCGTGGTTTTTGTCAAAAATAGTTTCGATTTCGCCCTTGCTTTTTTCGTAAACTTCAAAGCAGCCCTGAGTTACACTGTCGCCAAGGAACGCAATCGTAACCGGTCCGGCGTTCCAGTTGTCTTTCGCCTTCTCCGCCAGTAATTTCATGATATTCATTTTTCCGTCTCTCCTCTCATAATTTTATCAGACAGTTTTTCCTTTCATTGCAGCCAAAAATACTTCTATTCTTCATCAAAATTCACTTTCATTTCTTCTTCATCCAGCATTTCCATATAGAAAAACAGCTCCGCCTCTATCTCCCGAATCTCCGGTAAAACAGGCGTCTGTATCACACAGCCGTGCTGCCGCAGCCCGTGCTTGCCCAAAGGCTCGTCAGGCCTTAACAGCATCATCATTATTCTGGCGCTTCCTTTGTGTTCCGCCGGTTCCCCGTTCAGAAACGCCTTATCATAAAACGTCAGGTTTCCGTCCAGCGTACATTCATATTCTATTCCCAGATAACACATCCCCCGCGGGCAGTCCTGCTCCAGCCCTTCGAAAAACTCTTTCTTTTGCTTTTCCAGTTCTTCCTCTGACACAATTTCCAGATAACGGGGGTCTTTGAACCGCTCCTCGTTCTCCCACCATACATCTATGGGATAAACCCTGTTGACATAGCAAATCCCGTTTCTTCCGTCTTCCAGGGAAAAAGGGATTTCCGCTTCTTCACCTGGCCTAAGGCGCACCGGTTTTTCCACCAAAAAAGAGCGGCATCCCTTTCCAAGCCGCACGGAAATTTCCTGCCCCTCCCATGATGGAAGTATTTTGCAGTCGCTTCCACATAATTTCACCGTTTTCGTCACGTCCTCAGTTTTCTGTCTATCTACGGTATCGGCGATATCGGCAGAGGATTTCCCGTCCGCATTCCCGGCCAGCTCGAAATCAATCCGCGTCACCCACAGCTCCTCCCGGCTTTTCCCCGCCAAAAAACCGCATTCATCTAAATGTATAGATTCTGCAAAATGTATGCATTCGTCAGAAGGGATACGTTCGTCAGAAAGTATGCCCTCGTCAGAAAGTATGCCTTCGTTAGAAGGTATGCCCTGCCCCGGAGGATATCCGGTAATTCCTTTTGTTATAAACTCTGTTTCCCCCACTTTCACCGCCGCAATTTCCATCAAGACATCCGGCTCCGTGTGAATTTTCATTCTCTCTCTGTTCGTTCCGCCGCAAACCGCCGGACGGTTCCTGTCCGCGGCATTTTCCGTCAGGATATACAGGTGCGCCTGATTCCCCTCTCTGTCCATTCCGGCTAT
This sequence comes from uncultured Lachnospiraceae bacterium, assembly GCA_910577275.1. Taxonomy (GTDB): domain Bacteria; phylum Bacillota; class Clostridia; order Lachnospirales; family Lachnospiraceae; genus Suilimivivens. Next base: position 118,365 of record CAJTMW010000005.1, on the reverse strand, counting down.
ATAACAGCGGGTTCCTTTCGGCTCTCCATTTCCGTCTTCGCCTCTTGCGGAAATATAAGCATTTTTTCCTATAGTCAGAACCTCGTCATAGTCCTGTATTGTCTGTTGTAATTCTGCGAAATTCATACGGTTGCTCCTGTGGGCAGAAAATTACCGCTATTTATATGGCAATTCCATTGTCATGATACTATTACTATTCTTCATTTGTCTTTTCCCTGAAATGCGCTCTCACATCTGAAGGCGAAAGCCACCCCTTTTCCTCTCCTGACTTTTTCCCCTTTGCAAGCTCATCCATAAGCTTCAGGGTGGCCCGTGTTTTTTCATAGTCCTGTATGTCTATAATCGCATAGCGCCCACGCCCGTTTTTGGTGAGAAAAACGGGCGCACCGACGGATACGTCACGAAGCACGTCACTGTAATTTCTCAAATCAGAAATTGGTCTAATATTAGGCATAATCATGTTCTCCTTCATGCCTTTAGTATACTCTGATTTGCTGTAAAATCCAACATCGGATTTTACAACAGTATCATCCCCCGCAAAATATCCGTCTCCCCGCGCTGCCTCCCTACACCTTCGGCTGATACACCACAAAGGTAATCGTCCCGTCCTCATTTAAAATGCACACGTCTATCAGCAAGTCCGCAAGCCCGCTCTCTGAGTAGCTGTACCCTGTGATTTCCATATCTCCCGCTTTTCCTGATGATAACAGTCCTTCCACATAGATATCGCCGCTTCCGCCGCCGTTTTCCAGCTCATATTCATGAAAAATACATCCGTCTTCATCAGGGGTGCGAACCTGTCTGGTGGATTCTATGGGGGAAGCATACTGGTCGATATTTTCTCCGGTGAGCTTCTCCATAAATGCCTCCACGGTCAAATCATTTTCATTCATTTCAATGGGCTGCGAAAGCGCGTCCTGAGCCTTAGCCAAATCTTCCAGATAACGGGCAGCCGCTTCCGGGTTTGCCCGGCTCTCATCCAGCGGCAGTTGAAACAAGGCGTTTACCCCCTGATAGTCCGGGTTCCGGCTTAAGCTTCCGGTACTCTCCTCATAGACATAGGCCGCCGGGTCATAAAAATTACCGGAGTTTACTCCCACGTAAATCCCTCTGTCGGCAAACATTTCAATGTTGTCCGTCTCCATAATCCGGTACTCCACTCCCTCTTTCACAAATGCGGAATAGCCGCCGCCGATATGGCTGATGCTGTATTCTAAGGGATTCAGCCCGCGGATATAGCAGGAAGCATAAAAAGGCTCCTTCCCGTAATCCGCCGAGCTTGTGTCAGGCATGGGCGTGCCGTCCCCGTGTTCAATGGCCACAACGGTATAAAGCCTGTCGTCCTTTGGAAGCCCCGCATCGTCCCATGAGAGATAATCGCTCAAATTTTTGCCTGCCACACTTCCCAAAAGGGTGATTTTATAACCGCCCATTTCCTGCGTTTCATTTACCAGAACTGCCTCCTCGCCAAGAAATGCCTTTTTCAGCGTGTCATCCTCGACCTCCATCGCCGCCTCTGCCGGGCTTAAATAATGGTGTGCCGCAAATACAGTTACGGAACCAAACACAAGTGTGGCTGCTGCAATAACGGCTGCCGCCGGAATTTTCTTATTTTTCTTCATAATCTCTTTCTCCTTTATTTTACCGAGAACCTGATAATTCAGCCGCTCATCCGGCACATCCATTGGAGCAAGCGCGTTTTTTAACAGTTCATCCATCTTATTTTTCATAGTGACTTTCCTCCAATCTCTGCCTTAAGATTTTCTTCGCCCGATGCAGCCTGCTCTTTACGGTTCCCTGCGGCGCATGTAAAATCCCTCCGATTTCTTCAAGGGAGAGCTCCTCCATATAAAACAGCACCACCGGAATCCGGTATTTGTCAGGCAGCTCCTTTACCATTCCCCGAATCAACTCGCATTCTTCCTTATAAAGAATCTGCTCCTCCGTTCCCCGCCCCTGGCAGGAAAGCTGTGTTTCCGCATCCTCCATGGCCGTTTCCGTCCCGAGAATCCTGCGGCGAATGGCATACTTGCGTCTCCGGTTCCTGTAAAGATTGACAGAAACGCCCATCAGAAAGCTTTTGGGATTCTTTTCTACAGACAGAGCTTCCCTGACCTCATACATTTTTAAAAAGGTGTCCTGATACAAATCCTCCGCCTCCTGGCGGCTCCCCGTTACCAGACAGCAAAAGGAAAACAAATCTTTTCCGTAAGCGTATATGTATTTTTCAAGTTCTTCCCGGCTCATTTTACTCCTCCATACCGAAACGCTGCCGGCGTCTGGCCTGACTTTTGTTCCGTCCTTTCCACTGACGGCGTTTTGGTGTTTCCGACAAAAAACAATCTGCGCAGCATCTTTTGTCTTACATAAACATAGGGTAACGAGCGGGAAAAAAGTTGCATCTATTCTCACGCATTTCTGCACCGCTTTGCAGACACAAACTCTTTGGATTGAAAATTTTAATTTTCAATCTTCACACCTTCACGCTCAAATATCCCTGCGCACGCATCTGCTTTCTCAGCTCGCCGGGCGAGACCTTCATATATTTCTTAAAAACCTTGTTAAAGTAATTTCCGTCGGAAAAGCCGCACCTGGCGCTGATTTCCTCTATCGTCAGAGCGCTTTCGTGGAGCAGCTTTACAGCGTTTTCCACCCGCACCCGTGTCAGGAAGCGTATAGGCTGCTCCCCTGTATATTTAAAAAATTCTCTCGACAGATGGCTCTGGGAAACGCCCAGCTCCTCCGCCACCCCGAAAAGGCTCATCTGGCGTCCAAAATTTTCCTCCATATAAGCCTTCGCACTGTCAACCAGCCCGGAACCGCGCTCCTTCCCCCCGCCGCTCATATCGCACAAAAGGCACAGAAACTGAAAGGCACCGCCGTCCGCCATAAAAGCGTTCTGCAAAAGACCGTTTTTCGCCTGAAAATGCAGTTCAAAGAGCTTTTTCACCGCCGGATGATATTCCGGGAGCTTCAGCACCTTTCCCAGATGATTCACAATATACTGATAATAAGGGAGCACGCCGCTTCCGCTGAACATAATGTACACAAATTCCCAGCAGGGGTTATTCTTCTCCTCGTCAAAATAGTAAACCTCTTTATCCGGCATCTGCAGAAAAAAAGCTTCCCCTTCCCTGACCTGAAAGGCGCCTTCTCCTGTTTCCAGCATACCGCTGCCCTTTAGCGTGTACTGAAACAAAAATCCAAAGGGCCTGTCCCTGTTATCCCAGTAATATTCCCTGCTGTTTCGTATCTGCCATCCGATTGCCGTCAGCTGAACGGCCGGATTCTCCACATTGTCGCAAAATAAAAAACCGTAATCCTCACAGATTTCCTTTTCTTTCTCTCCCATCAAAAATTTACCCTTCTTATCAAATTATTACGCTTGAAAAATGCTGCCATCTACCGTAGTATCAAAGTATAACCGCTGTTTTTATGTACTTTATAACAGCTTTCTCTTATAATATTTACAGAAAAAAGAGGAAATGTAAATAAGCAAAATTTTACAGAAATGAGGGCTCAAATTATGAAAAAATTTAAGGTGGCCTTTATCGGCGCGGGCAGCATCGGATTTACAAGGGGGCTTTTAGCGGATATTCTGACGGTGCCGGAATTTTCCGATATTGAAATCGCCTTCACGGACATCAATCCCGACAACCTCCGCATGGTGACCCAGCTCTGCCAGCGGGATATCGAGGAAAACGGACTCTCCGTCAAAATCCACTCCACTCTTGACAGAAGGGAGGCCTTTAAGGATGCAAAGTACGTGATTAACTGCGTGCGCATCGGTATGCTGGAGGCTTTTGCAACAGATGTGGAAATCCCATTAAAGTACGGCGTTGACCAGTGCGTGGGAGATACCCTGTGTATCGGCGGCATCATGTACGGCCAGCGGTGCGTGAACGCTCTGCTTGATTTTTGCCGGGATATCCGGGAGGTTGCCGCGCCGGGCTGTATTCTCCTGAATTATTCCAATCCCAACGCCATGGTTACATGGGCCTGCAACAAATACGGAAAGGTGGAAACCTACGGCCTCTGCCACGGCGTACAGCACGGGCATGAGCAGATTGCCAAAGCTCTTGGGCGGGACAAAAAGGATGTGGACATTATCTGCGCCGGTTTAAACCATCAGACCTGGTATGTCAGCGTAAAGACCGACGGCACAGAGCGCACCGGCGAATTATTCGAGCTGATGAAAAATGCGGAATTTGCAAAGGATGAAAATATCCGGCTGGACGTGATGAAAAACTTCGGATACTATTCCACCGAGTCCAACGGACATCTTTCCGAATATCTCATGTGGTACCGGAAACGCCCGGAAGACATGGAAAAATGGATTAACTACAGCAGCTGGATTCAGGGGGAAACCGCCGGATACCTGCGGGTATGTAAGGAGAGCCGGAACTGGTTCGAAACCGATTTTCCCAACTGGCTAAAGGAGCCCGCCAGAAAATTCACCCCTGAAAACCGCTCCACGGAGCACGGCAGCTATATTATAGAAGGGCTGGAAACCGGCAGGGTCTACCGGGGCCACTTTAATGTCATGAATAACGGCGCCATCACCAATCTCCCCGACGAGTGCGTGGTGGAGGTTCCCTGCTACGTGGATTACAACGGTGTCTCCGTTCCCAAAGTGGGGGATTTACCCCTCGGCTGCGCCGCCATCTGCTCCCAGAGCGTATGGGTGCAAAAGCTGGCCGTAGAGGCCGCCGTCCGCGGGGACATTACTCTGCTGCGTCAGGCCGCCATGATGGACCCCCTAACCGGCGCGGTCTGCACTCCCGACGAGATTATTCAGATGGTGGACGAAATGCTGGTCGCCGGGGAAAGGTGGCTTCCGCAGTATAAGGCGGAAATTGAGCAGGCGAAAAAGAGGCTTGAAAATAAGACTGTTCCTTACCGTCCGGTGAAGGGCTTTACTTTGAAGGAAAAGAGCGTGGCGGAAATGGCGGAAGAAAAGGAAAGGTATCGGGCGCTGGCTTCGGCGGCGGCGAAGGAGAAGGTGGAGTAAAACAAAGGTGTTTTCAGGAACTGCACCCGTCAAAAGCATTGAAGCAAATTGATGTATTTTGAAAGGAGCAGAAAATATGGATACGAAAAAATTAAAAGAATTATGGAAACAGGAAGAACAAAAGGCGCATATCTGCGGCTGGGATTTTTCCCACATTCACGGGCGGTATGAGGAGGAAAACGACCTTCCATGGAGCTATGCCGCAATTATCCGGTCATATTTGAAGGAGAATTTCCGTCTTTTGGATATCGACACCGGCGGCGGCGAATTTTTATTATCGCTCCGGCATCCCTATAACCGCACTTCCGCCACGGAAGGATATGCCCCCAATGTGAAGTTATGCCGGGAAAAGCTTCTTCCCCTTGGAATCGATTTCAGGGAAATGACAGATTGCTCGCAAATGCCTTTTGAAAATGGAACATTTGATATGATTATCAACCGCCATGGGGATTATTGTGTCTCAGAGCTGTGGAGGGTTCTGAAAAAAGGCGGTCTTTTCATAACAGAGCAGGTCGGGGAGGACAACGACAGGGAGCTTATTGAGCTTTTGCTTCCCGGAACCCCTAAAGCATTTCATGGCCTGAACCTCCGTAAGCAACAGTCTCTTTTTACGGAGACCGGATTTGAAATTCTGAAAGCGGAGGAATGCTTCAGGCCAATCCGATTCTATGACACAGGGGCGCTGGTGTGGTTTGCCCGCATTATTGAATGGGAATTTCCCGGTTTTTCCGTGGATAGATGCTTTGAGCAACTTGTAAAAGCGCAAAAAATTCTGGAAGAAAAGGGAGCTGTTGAGGGAACGATTCACCGGTATCTGATTGTTGCCAGAAAGTAAATCTTAAAATATTTTTGCCGTGAAAGCATGTGAACGGCATATTCACGAATCCTCCGGTCTTATTCAGAGCCGGGGGATTCATTCAAACAGCTCTTTTTCCGTCTCGCATAATATCTGTCCCCATCCTCATACTGAAAAGGCACATACGGAAGAATCCCCCAGGTTATCTCGTCAGCGTAATGAACCTCCGTATGTATCATCGAGCGGGAATCCGCCGTTGTCGCCCTCATACATGGAAAATCCGCGCATTCCCTGCATTCCTTCAGTCCTTTTTCCGATGCGCAGCTTTTTGCGGCGCACGGCTCGCTACTGCAATAGCAGCTGTCGCTGTAGCAGCCCCCGCAGCGCATACTCCAGTCGGTCTGTTCCCACATTTTACTTAACGGTATCTCCATCGCTGTCCGCTGTTCTTCGTCCGCATGAATATAATGAACGCACAAATCGCACCGCTGTCCGCATTGGGAATACAAAGCGTTTTCCTTCGGGAATGGCTTGCGGTCAGGCTTCTTTTTGATAAGTATCAGCTTTTTGATTTCTTCTAACTGCTCTAATGTGTTTACGTCAAAAAGCATCCATTTTCCGTCGTGATATGTTTTTGAATTATCATAGCAGCCGCACACATAGGGAGAAAATTCATTTCTCTGCATTTCAAAGCTTTCCCGCTCCTTTTTCCCGAAAATGATTAAAAAAGAAAATTTCCCGTCGTGAATATAGATGGTGACAATCGTCTTTTTCCCTCGTTTGAACTTTAATTCGTCTTTGCCGTTTCCGATTTCGTCCAGCCGGTATCTGCCGCGCATGAATACCATTGTCTCGTGGCTAATCTGTTCAAGAACTGTCATAAGGCGCCTCCGTCTTTTTTGATTATTTTTCCTAAGTATCTTCTCTTTGTTATATCACGTAAACCCTGACGTCTTATGTCATATTTTAAAAAATTATGATTTGTTTTTTTCATAGATTTCCCTGGCTTTTTCTGCCAGAATCTCTCTCAGATATACCGGCTCCTCCACCTCGGCCTCCGTCCCGAAGGAAAGAAGGAAGCCTGCGAGCCATTCGTCCACCGGAAGGAAGCTCGTCACCACCAAATCCCCGTTTTCCTGTTCTTCTATTTGACTCTGATCAAACTCATCGTAAACCCGGTATGAAATTTTTTCCGAAAAGCGCAGGACTACCTTCTCTGATATCTGCTTCCCTCCGTCGTCGCTTTCAGGATAGGGAACCGGCGTAAATTTTTCCTCAAGCAGCCGCCACCTTAAAATGCGGTTCAGCTTAAAGAGACGGAAATCCTGCTTCTTTGTGCAGTAGGCTTTCACATACCATTCCTTCGACTTATAAAGCAGCTTTAACGGCCAAATCACTCTTTCACTTTTTTCCTTATAAGAACCTGCGTATAAAATCTCCGTGCTCCTGTGGTATATTACCGCCGTTTTCAATGTCTCAAATTTTTCCTTATCGCCCGTTGCTATTCCCCATCTTGAAAAATCCACCTCGCACCAGTCCTGGGAGGGCGTGCGGAACAGTGCCGACAGTTTTTCCAGCGCTGTCTTTTCAAAATAATTTCCCGTGGCGGACAGGCTCGTAAGCGCCGACAGCACCTCCCTTTTTTCTTCCTCCGAAAGCACCGTCCGCTCCAGGACAAAATCGCCCAGAAGGCGGACGCCGCCGCTTCTCCCTGCCTCCGTATAAACAGGGATTCCCGCCTCGCTTAAGGCGTCAATATCTCTGTAAATCGTCCTGACGGAAACCTCGAATTTTTCCGCCAGCTCGGGAGCAGTCGCCTGCCCTTTGTTCAGAAGATGGTAAATAATTTTAAACAGCCTGCTTCCCTGCACGTGAAATCCCTCCCAAGGTTTGCTCTTGTATGCATTTAAGTATACCACAGTCCGCTTTCTGCGGGCAACGGGCAGGGCGGATACGCCCGATATGCCTTTGCCGCATATCTGACATCACAGATTAAGCTTACACCAAAATACCGTGAACCATGAAAATCAATTTTCGGATTCCGGTGAGGGTGAATCCGCTTGACTTTCCTTTGCTTGAAAAGTATAATAAGTTATACAAATCATACTTTTCAAGCAAAGGGGAATTAGTTATGAAAAAGCCGAAAGGAAAATATGCCTGGACTGTTACGGTGGGAGAAAAGGGACAGATTGTAATACCCAAACAGGCCCGGGAGCTTTTTGACATTACGCCGGGAGATACCTTAGTCATTCTGGGGGACGAGAGCAGAGGGCTGGCAATCCCGCCTAAAAGCGCCTTCGCCCGGTTTGCCTCCGCTGTCTTTGAGACCGGGGCCGATGAGGAAAGGGAGGATGCCGATTGAGAAAAATTTATCTTGACAATATCCGCTGGATGACCGTCCTGCTGGTTTTGATTTACCATGTCTGCTATATGTTCAACGGCGTCGGCATTTTGGGCGGTATTCCCGGCTCCAAAAGCCTCCCTGCCCTTGACGCGGCGGCATCTTTAGTATATCCATGGTTCATGGTGCTTTTGTTTGTTGCTTCCGGAATGAGCGCCAGATATTCCCTTGGGAAGCGGAGCGCAAAACAATTTCTAAAGGAAAGGGCGGTCAGGCTGCTTATCCCGTCCACGGCTGGTCTGTTTGTCCTTCACTGGATTACAGGGTATCTTAACATCAAAATAGGCGGCGGTCTTGCCTATATCCCGCCGGCGCTGATTTATCCGATTTGTGCGGTGAGCGGCACCGGGCCGCTGTGGTTTATCCAAATGCTGTTCGCGTTTTCCTGCCTTCTTGTTTTGATTCGGAAAGCCGACAAAAAGGATAAACTGTGGACTCTCTGCGGAAAGGCAAATCTGCCGGTCATATTGCTGCTTTTCATACCGGTCTGGGGCGCGGCGCAGATTTTAAATCTGCCCGTTTTAACCATGTACCGGTTTGGAATTTATTTTCTGGCGTTTCTTATCGGGTATTTTATCTTTTCTCACGATAAGGTTCAGGATATCATAGAAAGCATCCGCATTCCCATGCTGTGTCTTGCCGCGGCGGGCGCTGTTTTTTATACCGCTTATTATCGGGGAAGCAACTTTACATCTCCCGAATGCCTGCAGAGCATCATAACGAACCTGTACCTCTGGATTGTCGTCCTTGCCGTTATCGGGTGCGCAAAAAGATATTTAAGCCAGGAAACGGCATTCACCCGCTATATGAGCAAATCCGGCTTCGGAATCTATGTTCTGCATTACCCGGTTTTAATTGTGACATGTTATCTGCTGTATCACTGTTTTGAGCTTCCGGCAATATGGAATTATGGGATTGCTCTCGCTGTGGAGTTTGCGATGACCTTCGCCTTGTATGAAATGATAATCAGGATACCAGTTGTGCGTTTTCTGGTTCTGGGAGTCAGGGGCCGGCGCTCCTGACTCCCGGTCTGGTTTTTGCGGGCAACGAGCCAGGTGACTGCCGCATTGCAAGCTGGTGCTCCGCCGTCTGGTGGCGGGGTCTTTGACCTCATTCTGCGTTTTTATCGGGAACCGGCAGCGCAAACCGCTTTTCCAGCCAGCATCCCGCCAAATCCGCCCACTTTGCGGCGTCCCCGTTTATCTGCGATTTCGTTCCCGCAGAAGCAGGCGTTGCCAGCGACAGTCCGTGAGCTCCTTCCTCAAAAATGTGCATTTCAAAGGGGATATGATGGTCAGCCAGCGCGGCTGCCATCTGCAGGGACTGCTGCACCGGAACCATGGCGTCCGCAGAAGTCGCCCAGAGAAACGTGGGCGGCGTATTTTCTGTTACATTCCGCGCCGGGCTCACTTCAAGAAGCTTTTCGTCCGTGGGTATGGCCTCTCCCAGAAAGGCGGTGTTGGACAGTCCGAAGAAAGCCGCGTCCTCCGGGCTGCTTGCCAGAACAGCCTCCTTCATAAGCAGATAATCGCTCAGGGTATACCCCAGTATTGCCGCCGCCGGGCGGAATTTCTCTTTGCCAAAAGCCGTCTCGCCGGGCGTATCAGAGTTTGCCGTCTCCCCGAAAAATCCGCAGATAACCTCCTCATGCCAGTGCGTCGCATACATTGCCGCATTGTGCGCTCCCGCCGAGAAGCCGCAGACGGCAATTTTGTCTGTGTCCACCAGCCACTCCGCCGCGTGTTCATGGATTATCAGCATGGATTTGCCAATCTCGCGCATATGTGTGGGATACAGACAGTGTTCCTTTGGCAGCGGCGCCGATGCCTGTCCGAAGAAATCCGTTTTCGTTCCGTCCGGCTCTGTGCCATATCTGGAATAGCGCAGCACAAAGGTATGGTAGCCCATGGACGCGAATTTCATTGCCACCGGCTCCGCCTCCCTGTCCGAGCAGTCAAGGTACGCCCCGCCCGGACAGATAATGATTGCCGGACGTCTCCCGCCCGCTAAAAGCTGCGGGGAATCCTGTAAAATGTAAGTGGTGAGGGTTACATCGTTCCTGTCCTCGTATAATTTGATTACTTCTGATATCATTTTCTACCGCCTCCTTTTTATGTTCGCCTTATTATAACACCAAATCCTGGCGCAAGTCAGCAGTCTTTTGTATGTCAGCGCAACTATCCCCGCCTGTAAAAAGCCTCCAGCGCCCGTCCGAAAAACTCCGCCATTCCTTCGCCGTAAACATCGTCCAGCATTTTCGCAATCTCCGGCTTTTCCCGGCACGCCTTTGCATATTCCAGCATCATCTTCGTGACGTCGTCCATCCGGTACATCTGCTTTGAAAGGAAATCATATTCCCCAATCAGTTCTTTTACCTCGAAAGAATTTACATCGCATCCCTTTTTCGCGGCAGTTTTTTCCAAAACAGCCTTAAAGCGTTTCTGGTAGGCCGTAAAAAGCTCCGAGTTGCCCGGCTCTCTGTCTTCCTTCATTGCCTCCAGCGTCTTTTCCTTGCTTCCGTACCATCCGACCACGATTTCAAAGCTTCTCTGAGCCTCCTCGCTGGAAGCCTTCTTAAGAAACTCCTTCCGCCACTCGCCCACGCTGCCGAACTTTTCGATAAGCGTCGTCTTCTGCGCCTCGTTCATGTTCGCAATCATATCGTCCGCCATTCCCTCGAGTTCCGTCTTACTGAATACCTCAAAGTCCATTTTCTTTTCTCCTTTCAGAATGTTGTCAATGCTGGCAATCAGGCGCTCCATGCGCTCCTTTTTCATCGTCAGCATTTTCCTTTGCATCAAAAGTATCTGATTTTTATCAAGAGCCGGGTTTTCAATTACCGCTTTGATTTCTTTGAGGGGAATATCAAATTCTCTGAAAAACAAAATCTGCTGTAATGTTTCCAGGGCTTTATCGTCATAAAGCCGGTATCCCGCATCACTTTTTTCCGTGGGCGCAAGAAGCCCTATTTCGTCATAATAGTGAAGCGTGCGCACGCTGATACCTGTTAAATCTGATATTTCCTTTACTGTCCTCATAGCTGTATGACCTCCCGTTTCCTGATTTGTGAAAAGCAGACTCGCAAAATGCGGGCGTCCGCACCGGTATCCGTTGAACGGATTTGCGGGTGTCTGCTTATCACAAGAATGACTTTAGACTATGACGCTCCGTAAGGGTCAAGAGGGATTTTATATTTTTGTCAATTCTATTTTTGCCAATTCCGCTTCCCTCATTTTTTCCATAAAAATATGAAAGTCTGTTTCTTTATCGGTCCGTACATTAAGTGTAATAAGCTGTTCGCCATGTTATAATGTAAAAAATTTATGTGATATTTTCCGTGTTCGACTGTCTTATAAGGGAAAGGAGATTACATGAAAGTAAATTGTAATATTATACAGGATTTGCTGCCATTATATGTTGAGCAGCTTGTTAGTGAGAAAAGTAAAATAGAGATACAGGAACACTTGAAAGAATGTAGTCAATGTACAAAGGTATATGAAGAAATGAATATACCTGACCCCCATATTCAATACAGTAGAGAACCTGCTGAAAGTTTTCGGAAATATGTAAAAAAGAAAAAATAAGATTGGGAATTAAAACGGCTGTTATTACGGCATTGGTAGTGATGACTATAGTGTTGATACGTCTTACAGCCGTTGGTGCGTTGGTTGCCTTTCTGGCATTGGATGGAGAAAAAGCAAAAGTGCTTGAAGATACAGATATAAGCCATTATTCATGGTATATTGGGGAAAATGCCGGAGAGGAATATGCAGAGAAATGGGGGATGAATGAAGATATTTTTCCTGAGGAAATAACAAATGAAATACGGGTTACAGATTATAAGATGGTATATTATAATCCCTGGGATGCGCAATATTTAAGTTATCTCGTTGTAGAATATGAAGATGATAATTATCAAACAGAAGTGAATAGGCTTAATAATTATGCATCTACGGATTATGTAGGATATTATGGCTCTGAACATTTTATGAACGGCTATAAACTGCTTGCAATGGAAGCAGACCCTTATTATGGATTTGTATATGCGCTTGGAACAGATAAAAATAGTATTATATATGTTGAATTGATTTTTTGTAATTATTTTATGGATATAGATTATGAAAGTATGATACCTGAAGAATATTTGCCGGTTGGGTTTGACGCTGCAAAAGATAATTCTTACAGGAAACAGAAATTGGGAGAATAAATTATATGTCGGGCAATTGGCATTGGTGTTGGTAGTACTGGAAAAAGAACCTTGAAAGGGGACTTAAGAACGAGAACCGGCAGTATAACAGGCAACAAAACAGGACTACGCAGAGAGAGGACGAAATTTAATGTGAATTTAATTGTAAAGACAGGTGTTTTTTTGTATAATTAAATGTGACAGGAGCAGGATATATCGTATCTTGTGTCATAGATTTTAGAAATCGAGGTGGTAAGGTGTCAGATGATACTAAACAGACAGAGAAAGTCAATGTGACACGTCATATGGCAAAGCGTACCGCAAAAAACAGCGTATTCCTTGACCTTTTTCAAAACAAGAGTTATCTGTTAAAGCTGTATAAAACACTCCACCCGGAGGACAAGGCAGCGACAGAGGATTCCCTTACAGATGTGACGATTACAAATGTATTGACGGATAATCTGTATAATGATTTAGGCTTTATTGCAAATAATAAGCTGATGATACTTGTGGAAGCACAGTCTACATGGACAGTGAATATTCTGGTAAGAGTTTTGCTGTATCTGGCGCAAAGCTATCACGAATATTTTCAGCGTACCTGCCAGGACTATTACAAAAGCAGGAAAGTAAAAATGCCGAAGCCTGAACTTTATGTGATATTTACGGGAAACAAAGGGAGAAAACCTGATAAAATATCTTTGTCTCAAGAATTTTTCGAGGGCGCGGATATAGATATTGAGGTAAAAGCAAAGGTCATCTATGAAAGCGACACAGATGACATCATTAACCAGTACATCATTTTCTGTAAGGTTTTTAACGAGCAGACCAGGCAGCATGGCATGACACAAACAGCAGTTACGGAAACGATTCGTATATGCAAAGACAGGAATGTTTTAAAGGAATATTTGCTTGAAAGAGAAAAGGAGGTTGTGACAATCATGATGAGTTTGTTTGATGATGAACAGATTATGAAGTCGTTTATCAAGAGTGAAAGGCATGATACAGAAAGAGCAATGGCGGAACAGCTAATAAGAAAAGGAAAAATGACACTTGAAGAAATTGCAGATTGTGTATCTACACTGTCATTCGATGAATTAAAAGAAATCGAAACCGAAATTATGCAGTTAGCATAATCTGTAAACAATTTTAAAAAAACAGCGTAAAGACGCATGGAATAGTAAATTGTAAACCATGCGTCTTTCTTATACGTGCGTGCTTGCACGCATTGCCCAACAAGGAGAAACATGAGGAGGAGTAAATCTCCGTCATCCTTCAGTTCCTTTGTCTGTGCCTGTGGATTTTCTTCGGGAATTTCTGCCGGGCTGCCCTCTCCCTCAATCCTCAAATATCCAATGCCGCATGATACCCCTGATACACGGCGTTTGTAATTGTAGAAACCCTTGCCGCGTCTCCAATCACGGCAACGTAAGGCGCACCGTCCCTGAGGGCGTCCACCGCTCCTGACCGGGATTTCTGACCAAGGGCGCAGATGACGGATTTCCCCGGCACAAGGATTTCCCTGCCGTTTTTATCCTTGCAGACAATTCCCTCCTCCGTCACCCGAAGTCCGCGGTATCCTGTGTATACTGTGACATATTTTCCAATTTCCTTTAAGAGCAGCGGCCTGTGGCGCACATTGGCGTCGGGGGCAAGCTCGTCGCGCATTTCCACCAGACGGACGGTTTTGCCCTCCATTCCAAGGTGAATGGCGCACTCGCATCCGGCAAGACCGCCGCCGAAAACCACAACCTCGTCTCCTACCTTCTCCTTTTCCAGATAGTAATTGTTTACCAGAACCACATTTTCACCACAAAGCCCCGGAATTGGCGGAAGAAGCGGCTCCGAGCCCACCGCGATAATCAGGGCGTCGGGGGCCTCCTTTTCCGCATATTCTTTCGTCACCTCTGTGTTTAAGCGGATATCCACTCCCGTCTGCTCGCAGAAACGCCGGTAGGTGTGGGAGAGCTCGTACATTTCCCTCTTAAAAGGCAGGGCCTGCTCGCTTTTCAGAATCCCGCCGGTTTCCCCTTCCTTTTCACAGAGAATTACCTGATGCCCCCGCCTTGCGGCGGTGTAGGCCGCATACAGTCCGCCGGGGCCGCCGCCTGCCACCAGTACCTTTTTCCTCACAGGTGCCGGGCGCACCTCGTCCCCCTCCAGCTCCCGGCCTATCAGAGGATTCACCGTACATCTTCTGGTAGCGGTTGCCGCCCGCTCCGCCATACAGGTAAAGCAGCGCAGGCATTTTACGATATCCTCCTCCCTGTTTTCCATGATTTTCCGGGGGAGGAAAGGGTCGGCTAAAAGGGCTCTGGCCATATAAATCACGTCCGCCTTTCCGCTGGCAATGATTTCCTCCATCTGCGCCGGCTCGTTCAGACCACCGATTGTGGCAATGGGAACCGACACATTCTTTTTTATTTCAGCAGCCAGATAAACGTTGCACCCGTGCTCCTTGAACATGGACGGATGGGTGTCGCCAAAGCCTCTCTGATAAGTGCCCGCCGACACGTGGAGCAAATCAATGTAAGGCTCTATCCGCCGGGCAATCCGCACGCCCTCCTCCAAATCATAGCCGCCTTCGAAAAGCTCCGAGCCGCTCATACGGAATTCTATGGGAAAATACGGTCCCACCACCTGACGCACCGCCTTTAACACTTCTATCGCAAAGCGGCTTCTGTTCTCAAGGCTTCCGCCGTACTCGTCGCATCTTTTATTAAAATAAGGGGACAGAAACTGGTTAATCAGCCACCCGTGCCCGCCGTGAACCATAATCATCTCAAAGCCCGCCCGCTTTGCAAGCCCGGCGGCATTTCCATAAGCGGCGATAATCTCGTCTATCAGCTCTTTCGTGAGCGCCCTCACCTCCACCCCATCAGGCCGCACGGTGTCCGAAGGCCCCCACTGGTTCATAGCCTTCTGCCTGGTCTTGTCGGTCATATAAGTGCCCGCATACATGCCGGAATGGGACAGCTCGATGCTGGGCATTGCCCCGTGCCTGCGGATTGCGTCCGCCGTATAAGTTGCGGAAGCTAAAGAGTTTAAAATTGCCGTGTCCAGATGATAAGCGTGGGAGCCGTCCGTTTTCGGGTGTACCATGCACTCGCTGACCGTCACGGCCGCCGCACCGCCTTTTCCTCTCAATTCATAAAATGCGGTAGATTTCGGGCCGATACAGCCATCGTTTGTAATGTCCGTGCCTCCCATGGGCGCGGAAAACATGCGGTTGCGGAAGGTTACCCTGCCTAAGGTGATTGGTTTGCAGAGATTTGGATAGTTTCGTTTCATGCTTCATTACCCCCTGTATTTACTATTGTCATTATTGCGGCTTTTTTCCACCACGCCGTTCATATAACCGCCAAATTTGCGTCCGTAAAACTGAATCAGCTTTCCGATAAACAGGGCCGACAGCACCGTCCCTATCCCAATGCCAATAATTTTATGTGCAAAAATAAGCGATACCGCCGCAGTTACCGAAATCATTACGCAGTCGAAGATAAGCTTTCCCTGTCCGAATTCTTTGTGAAAGGCAACGCCCACCGCCCTTGCCATGCCGTCCGCCGGATTAGGTATAAAATCCATTGTCACCGTCACATAAGCGCCAAAGGCCGTACACACGATTGCCGCCGCCAGAAGCAGGAAGCTTAAGGGAAGCGTTTCCGCCCGGAAATCCATCAGGTTATCGTAAAAATCAATGACTACTCCCATCACATAGGAAAAAGGAATCTGTAGCAGGACTTTCGCGTCGATTTTCCGGTAAATCGCCGTCTGTCCCGCCACAAACACAAAGTACATGAGCGTGGTCGCCATGCCCAGAGAAAGAGGGGTAATCCGGCTTAAGGCATAGGGAAGGGTGTTGATGGAGCCCACCCCCAGCCCCGCCTTTGTGTTCAAAACAATACCGAATCCCAAAATGAAAATCGCCAGTATGTAAAAAATCAGTCTCTTTATCATCTTTTGCCCCTTTCTCCCGTTCTTCCAGACAGCCTGCGCCCTTTTCCTTTCGGTCTTTCTGCCTCCGGGCCGCGTTACGCTGCGCCGTTACTTACAGACTTTGCCGAAAAGCAGCTGTCATTCCTGTATTTTTAAAGTCACATCCCCAATCAGCCCCGTGGGCGAAAGGGGCGTCGCCGCTCCCATACCGCCGTCTCCGGCTCCAATGGCGGCCGCTTTCCGTTCAAGGGTAGTCGCCACTTCGATAGCTATGTGATTTTCTCCATTCTTCAAAGCCTCTGTAATATCATATCTATAAGGACGCGCCACGCGGATTCCCGCAGACTGTCCGTTTACAAACACTTCGGCGGAATCGTAAACCTCTGTCAGGCAAAGCTGCGCTTTCGCTCCATTTTCCGTGGCATTATCCATAAACACCGTGGTTTCGTAGCGATAAATTCCAGAAAAATCAGGGTGCTGCAGCGCCATTCCGTTTTCCAAATCGGCTTTCCCGGCGTCTCTAAAGTCCGGGTAATCTTTGCTCTCACAGCAAGATACGGTAAACTTATTCAGCACGCGGATTTCTTCTGTGGCGGCTTCTGACGCCCCTGCTTCTACGGCTTCGCCTGCTTCCCAAGCTGCGCCTGGGATTCCATCGCCGCTTCCTGCGCCCCCGCACAAAAGCACCAGCATTTCAAGGGGCTCTAATTCCACATAAACCTGAATCTTTCCGTCTTTTTCCCCGGCTGCGGCTTCCCGCACCTTAACCTGCCGGATTTTGTTTTCCCATGCGTCGTATGCCGCAATGCCCTTCTCGCCTGCCGGAAGCGTTACCCACTGGCTCACCCCATGGGACGCGTCCTCATTTAATATGAGATACAAATCCTGTCCGTTTCGGTAATGATATGCCGTCAGATATCTTTCCGGCGTCTCAAGTCCTACCGTTCGCCAGCCCTCGTCCGCAAATTCCTCCGCCAGTTTTTCCACAGGAACTACCGTGCATCCCGACAGCTTTCCGGTAAGCGTTCTGCTTTCTTCCTCCTCCGCATCGGGAACTCCTTCCGGCAGCCTTCCAGTAAAGACCACCTTAAATCCGGCGTTCACGGCTTTGATGACAAACTCCGCCGCCGCCTTCGTGATGTACTGGCAGCCGGAAATCACCAGAGCGCGGCAGACGTTTCCGTTCACATTCAATGTCTTTTCCTTTTCGGAAAATACCGCAGCCCCTTCCGTATCCGCAAGCACGTCCGCCGGAATCAGAAGGAAGCTAATCTGGCTCTCCGTCAGGGCGCGGCAGGCAAGGATATTGCTCTCATATTCTCCCGCCCACTGGCTCTCTCCATGATACAAAAGCGCCACAGGCGCTTCGCATGCGCCGCCGTTAATCAGATGACAAATCCGGTTGGTGTAGGCCATAAGCGCCCCGAAAGCCTTAAGCTGGGGATTTTCCCCGTGGGCATAAAAGTGGGGCGGGCAGTCCGGGTCGGGAAACGCTTTGGGCGAAAAAGCATGAGGCACATAATGATTGACCCCTCTTACAAGGAAATGGTCCATCAGGTATTTTTCCAGAGAAACACCGGCGCGCCATCCGTATGCACCGAAATTTTCGCACATGCAGCGTCCCTTTTTCTTCGGGTCGATAGCCGCCATGGAAGCGCCCATACGCCCTAACATATAGTGGTAGAATCCGGCGCTGTCCTGGCACATATCCGGCTCGTGGCGGCGCACATTCTGGCCCCCCGGCAGCACCTGTCCGCCGATGTTGTCAATGCCGGCCATATGCTGTCCCGACAGTCCCCGGAAAAAGTGTCCCATGCTTGGCCCCAAATTGGCGCTGGAATCACAGTCCTCCAGCATATGCCCGATGTATTCCACGCCGTGCTCCTCGCACCATTTCCCCAACTGATTGGAAAAACAGCGGGAAACCAGCCTGCTCACCCCGTTCATATAAGCCGTCCTTATCCGGGCAGTCTGCAGACCGTCGCTTCCCTGACTCCATAAAAGGGGCGTATAGATTTCCCACCCTTTTCCGTATTCCTTCTCCATCGTCTCCGCCATTTCGCCCGACCATGCAAGGGACATCTGCGGATTTCCAATTAAATCTCCTCTGGTGTAGCCCGGCGTATTTCCAATGGGGGGCTCGTCGCTGAAAAATCCTGCAATCACCGTTCCGAAAAGCTCTCCGTATTTTTCAAAATGAGGCTCGTAAACGGCGTCAATCAGGACGCGGCAGGACTTTTCGTCCAGAAAGTTAATGTAATTATTTCTACCTCTGGCGTCTCTGGTAAGATACACCACGTAAATTTTCCAGTATCCCTCGGGAACGTCAAAGATGAGCTTCCCGTCCTTCACCTGCTCCGTCAAATCCACCGGCGCGCCAATCCTCCCCTTTTCCTCCACAGGACAGGCAATCACGCTAAGCAGATGGTCGTCGTGATGCTTTCTTTTCGGCCCTCCCGGCATGGGAGGCATCCAGGGCGGAAGGGGCTGCGGCTTTGCATAGCTTTCCACATTCACTTCCATCCGTTTTCTCGGCCCGTAAGCCTCAAGCACATTGTAGTCCAAATACTGGTGGCAGAGCTCCTTATCCGCCTCCTCCATTTTACCCGCCGCATATCCTGTGGGAAAATGGGAATCGTCCAGAATCCAGACCTTCATATCAAGCTTTTTCGCCTCGTCCAGAATCACGTCCATATCCTTCCACCACTTCTCACCCACAAAATCCGGGTGGGGACGGCTTTCCACGCAGACCGCGCCGATATTTGCCTCCCTGATTTTCCGCATATAATCTCTTAAAACCGCTTCTTCCTCTCCATGCTGCCAGAAAAAGGGGAAAATATAGTTTTCCCCTTCTCCCGCAAGCACCTGGTTTACTCTTTCTCTTAATGACATGGCAATCCTCCTGATTTTATTCCAGTACCGCTCCTGCCCGGCCGACGCACCTTTGATAAACCGGCAGCCTGAAACTGCGTCCTCAAATCGATTTATGCGCCGGGCGGACTTTCACTTTTTTCCTACTTTTTTGCAACCTCGCTGTACACAATATTTCCGTATTTTCCGTCCAGCCGTGCATAACCGCCATCTTCGATGGCCGCCGCGCGAATCGCTTTCCGTCCCAGAAATTCGCAGGGAACCGCGTCGTCCGTCCCTGCCAGAATCCGCCCGCACAGCTCGATATTGTCGTCAAGGCTGTTCCTCGGCCCAATTGCCGGCCCATGGGAATAAAGAACCGTATCATAGCGCACATCAAAGGCTTTCAGATATTCCAGACTCTTTTTATAAGTACTGATATCCGTGCTGTTTGTATCCATCACAAGGGTATTGGCGTTGCAGGCGTCCCCGTATAAAATCATGCTCTCCTCACGGATGAGAACGCAGCAGCTTCCCTTCGTATGCCCCGGCACATGGATAATCTCAAGGCTGATTCCCCCAAGGTCAAAAATCTGTCCGTCAGATAACTCCTCAAAAGGCTTTGTCCTTACCGGGACGAAATCCTCCTCGGATAAATCCGCTCCCTCTCCCAGCATTCCTTTTGCATAGCCCATGCGCATGGAAAGACCGTGAATGCCAGTCAGCTCCCTATCCGCCGGATGCATATAAACCTCCTCAAATTCCCCTGCGCCTCCCGCATGGTCGCCGTGCCCGTGGGTCAGAATCACCGTAAGCGGCAAAGACGTAAGACCTTCCACCTTCTCCTTAAGCCCCACAAATCCCACACAGGTATCCAGAAGCGCCGCTCTCTGCTCACCCTTCACCAGAAAAGCCGACACCCCCGTAGGGTCCGTAATCCATGTAACATGCTCCGTCAAATCCTTACTCTCAAAATTCCACATCTCTTTTCCTCCATTCCTTTGAGTACTGCATCCGTTCTTTTTACATTTAAGGCCAGCCAGCGCACAGCCCGGAGGTTTTCAAATTTCTAAAGGAGCCCTTATGAAAACGTCAGCACTTAACGAGGCACGAGGTGCGCAGCAACTCGTAAGCCGAGTTTAGTACTGCTACGTTTTCATAGAGCGAGAGCGCGGCGACGCAGAAATTTGAAAACCTCCGGGCGTCCCTGCGCCCCCTATTCCTTCACGCCTCCAAGCGTAATTCCCTTCACAAAATACTTCTGGAAGAACGGATACGCAATCATAATCGGCAGGACGCCCACCACCGCGATTGCCATCCGAATCGTCGTGGACGGCATCGACGCCGCTTTAACCGATAATTCAGAATTATTTGCCAGGAAGTTCACGTTCTCATTAATTTTATTCAAAACAAGCTGAATTGTATAGAGGTTTGCGCCGTCTTTTTCCGTTAAGAAGTACAAACCGTTGGTCCAGTCGTTCCAGTAGGCGATTGCCGTCATGAGCCCGATGGTTGCCAGAATGGGGACCGACAGGGGCAGCACGATTTTGCGAAAAACCTGAAAGACGCTGGCGCCGTCAATCTGAGCCGCCTCCAGAATACTGGAGCTGATGCTGTTCTGATAATAATTTTTCACCAGAACCACATTGAAAGGGCTCATCAGAAGGGAGGGCACGATTAACGCCCAAATCGTATTTTTAATATGGAAAATATTGGAGTAGACATAATAGCTTGCCACAATGCCGCCGTTGAAAAGCATGGTAAAAATACTCATAAACATCAGAATTTTATGTCCCGGCAGCCTGTCGTTGCTTACCGCAAAGGCAAAGGTGCTGGTAATCACAAGGCTCAAAACCGTTCCGACTACCGTCACAATCATGGTCATAAGATACGCCCGGCCCACCGTCATCCATTCTCTTGCAATATAGGAATAAGCCTCAAGGCTCCATTTTTCCGGGAAAAAGGAATAACCGTTCATGAGCGCCGTCTGATTGTCCGTAAAAGATGCGATTACCAGAAGGACAAACGGGAATACAGCCAGTACAGAGCCCGCTATCATTATCACATGTGCCGCTATCTGCCACACGGTGCTTTCTTTCATTCTCTTTTCTTTCATCATCCACCTCGTTTTCCCGCTTAAAACAATGCGTTTTCCCTGCTGGTTTTACGAATCAGCGCATTTACTGCAATAATCATAACAAATCCCACTATCGACTGATAAACGCTGGCCGCGCTGGACATTCCGTAATCGCTGCTCTTCATCAGGGCATTGTACACATAAACGTCAATGGTTCTTGTCACCCCGTAAAGAGTTCCGCTGTTCATTGGAATCTGATAGAACAGGCCGAAATCGGAGTAGAAGATACGTCCCACCTGCAAAACCAGCATAGTGATTACCGTAGGCTTCAAAAGGGGAAGGGTAATCCGCTTAATCTGCTGCCATTTGGTAGCCCCGTCAAGGGTGGCGGCCTCATAGTAATCCTGGCTGATTCCAACAATACTGCTGTAGTAGATAATCATGGCATATCCGATTGCCTTCCACAGATGTACGAAAACCAGAATAAAAGGCCAGTACTTCGGAGCGTTATACCATGAAACAGGCTCCAGTCCAAGGGGCTTTAAAATCCCGTTGTTAATCATGCCCGTTTCCCCGGAGAGCATTGCATACGCCAGATAGCTTACGATAACCCAGCTCATAAGGTAAGGAAGCAGAATCAGACTCTGGTAAATCTTGCTTGCCACCCTGCTTCTTATCTCGTCAACCAGAATGGCAACTGCAATCGCCAGCACTGTGGTCAGTATGATAAACGCTACATTATATAAAATGGTGTTCCTGGTAATCGTCCATGCATCGCTGGATGCAAACAGGAATTTGAAATTGTCAAAGCCGCACCAGTCGCTTCCCCAGATACCTTTTCGGAAATTCAGATTCTTAAATGCAATGACAATACCGAACATGGGCATATAATTATTGCAAATCATGTAAATAATTCCCGGCAGCGCCAGAAGATAATACGGCAGAATATCTTTCCAGCGGATTTTCTTTTTTGTTTTCATCGTTTCCCCCTTTTCTGCGCCTTGCTTAAGTGACTGCCAAACCTCTTATAATTTTCATCAGGGGCTGCGCCGGATATCGGCGCAAATCCCCTGATATGAAAGATTTAGTTTCCGGCTTTCCACTCGTTAAACTGTTTCTGATTTTCTTCTATTACCTTGTCAATTCCTGCTGCCTTTAAAGCGGCGCGGAAGGTCTCAAGCTCCTCGTCCGGGTCAACCACACCGTAGCCAAGAATGGAATCATACTGCTTAATCACATCGGTGACTGCCGCATACTCTGTCTTTACAGGCTCGCTGTTAAAGCAGTAGCCGAGAGCGTCGGAGGTATATTGTTCCTCGATACTGTTGTTGAAATTTCTCATCAAGTCGTAATAACCGTCGTCGCTGGGTTCCATCACGAGGTCTTTCAGCTTATCGCCCCATACGTTCAGTACTGCGGAGTAAGTGACATTTGTTCTGTCAACGCCTTCAGGATATTCCACCATATGCTCCGTTCCCTCTTTGCGGTTGTAATGCACGCCCTCAATTCCCCAGTAAAGAAGGTTTACGACGTCCTCCCTTGCATACATCATATTTAAAAACTGCATGGTCTTTTCAGGATTGTCACAGGTAATGGGAATCATCCACTGTGTCACCTGGTAGTCCTGCGTGCGGGAAGAAGGCATTGCCGTGCGAAGTCCCACTACGTCCGTTCCCAGATAAGCCTGCAGGGAAGATGAATGGTTAATCAGCATATCAGGCTCGCCGTTTGAAAACTGTCCGAAGAAATTTCCCGTCTGGAACTGTGTAAGGGAAGCATCCGTAACCGTATTGCAGTCAGAAGAAACATATCCGGCCTGCATCCACTCCCTCATAACCTTACAAACCTTTTCATACTCTTCCGTTTCAAAATAATTGATAACCTCATCCGTTCCTTTTCCGTAATTCATCAGCACGCCGCTTGCATAGGATGCTCCTAAAAGGTCCGCGGTGGAAAAGTTGGTGTAAGGAGCCGCCTCGCTTGCACAGGTGGCAACACAGTAGAATTTGTCGCCCTCTCCCTCTTTCACAATCTTAAAAATCTCCGTAAGCTCGTCGAGGGTATAAAGTTTTTCCTCGTCATACTCAATGTTGTATTTCTCAAGCAAATCCTTGCGGGCCTCAAAAACTTTTACACGGCCCATTTTTTCCTCTGTGGGGATTGCGTAAAGGGTTCCGCCATAGTAACCGCCCGACATTGCGACGCCTTCCGCCGCCACGATATCCTGTCCGTACTGCTCTACAAGGTCGTCAAGCTCGATTAACATTCCCTTGTTTACATAACTCTGAGCGCCGCCCTCAAACATACACATTGCCAAATCCAGCTTCTCGCCGGAGGACACCATCATGTTCGTGGTATTGTTCAGCTCAAAAGCGCTGGCCGGATAAAATGTCACGTGAACGCCGATTTCCGGCTCGGTAATCTTGTTCAGCTCATCCTCCACCAGCTGCAAATCCTTCGGCGTGTCTCCAAGAGTGGGGAACTGGATAACCACTTCATAAATTTCGCCGGACGCATCATTTGCTCCGCTGTCAGTATCGCCGCTCCCGTTTTCGGCTGCGCCGCCTGACGTATCGGCTCCGCTTCTGCCTGAATCTCCCTTTCCGCCGCAGCCGGTTAAAAATGCCGACACGGATAATACCATTGCCATACCAAGCGCTAAAATCCTCAGTTTCTTCTTTTTCATTTCTTTTCCTCCTATTTTGAGTTCTTTGTAATCCGTTGTTTGATGGTAAGCATATTTTATAAAATGCTGCCCCTTTGCACAATTATCCAAAACGACTGATGATTTCAAATTTACGACTTTGTCATTTTCAGATTTACGACCTGGATTTTCAGATTTACGACTTTTGTGCGGGTAAAATTGATTTATCTATTTAACTATGTTATACTTTTTTCACTATGAAGGGATTAATAATATGACACTTGAATTTGAATGGGATGAAGACCGTTACATTACAATCGGTCTGGCTGATGAAGTACTGTTTGTTGTTTATACGGAAAGGCATCCAATAATCAGATTGATTTCTGCGCGTCTTGCAACTGCAAGAGAAAGGAATGCATATTATGGTAACATATAAACTGGATAAAAATGCAACATTAACCTCTGAAGAAAAAGAAATACTTGCGGCAGCAAAAAAACTCCCGGTTGTTTATGATGAAGATTCTCCTGAACTGACTGACGATATGGAGCGGGCATTTACTGCAGCGAGAAAGGCGAAACCTTATCAAGGAGAGCCTATTACCCTTTATGTCTCTCCCCTTACAATTGAAAAAGTAAAAAAAATGGAGGGAGATTATATCGCCATATTAGGAAAACTACTTGACAACGCTGTCAGGGAGTATCATGTAATATAACCATTATTCACCCATGCTCCTTCTGATACTGCGACGGCGTACATCCGTAAAATCTTTTAAAGGACGAAGCAAAATAAGGATAATTATTATATCCCACCTTCTCCGCCACAAGATTTACATTGCTGTCCTTCTCCTCCAGAAGGACAGCGGCCAGCTTCATGCGTTCCGAAATCAGATACTGGCTGATGGAAACCCCTTTTTCCTTCTTGAACACCCGGTTCAGATAATCCTTGTTTAAATACAAAGCCTCCGCAATATCCGTCACTAAAAGGCTGCTCTCCCGCAGATGCTTTTCGATATACTGCTCAATGAGAACCACCAGCTCCTTTGGATTTTTGCTACTCCTTGGCTGCAACGGCTGTTCTTCTCCCGCATCGGCAAAATATTTTTCCTGCACCTTATCCTTCCGCTTCCTTAAAATATCGTCGCAGGCTTTTTTCACCTTTTCGGCAATCACCTCGTAGGGCGCAGGCTTCAAAATATAGTCGGTACACTGAAGGGAAATCGCCTCCTGCGCATATTCAAAGCTGGCATGACAGGTCAGAAATATGCAGGGAAGCTCCCTGTCAATCTCCCTGATGGCGCGAAGAAGCTCTAAGCCGCTGGCTCCCGGCATTTCAATATCGCAGAGCAGCAAATCCACCTGCTGCACATTTAAAATTTTAAGCGCCCATTCCGCGCTGTATGCCGTCCAGATATTGCCGTCAATCCCGCAGCCTTTCCAGTCAACGCCGTCCAGCATCCCTTTTACTGCAATCATTTCATCGTCCACTATCAGTAAATTCATCCTTTTCTCCGTTCCTTTGCTGTTTTACACAGACCGTTTCTTTGCTGTTTTATACCGGCTGTTTTTCAAATGTTCCCGTCTCTGTGCACGGCTGCTTAACAGGAATCACTATGGTAAAGCAGGTTCCCTCCCCCGGCTGTGAAACCACGGTGAGGCTCCCCTTTTCCCCGTAAAAATATTTCATCCTTCTGTAGGAATTCTCAATCCCCACATGCACCCGCTCGTCTTCCTTCCGCCGGAAAATCCCCTGATTGATATCGTCCGCCATCTCCTCCGGCATTCCGGGGCCGTCGTCCACAATCATAAAGGTTGTTTCCTCCCCGTCCGTATAGGCTTCGACTCTCAGATGAATCTTCTTTCCATAGCCCACGATATGCTTAAAAATATTTTCCACAAAATTGTGAATCAAAAGCGGCGGCACAAAAGTTTCAAGGGACTCCGGGTCAACCTCGTAAACCGCTTCCACGCACCCCGGATAACGCATTTCCGCAATTTCAAGATACTTTTGAATCAGGCTGATTTCCTGCGAAAAAGGCTGCAGCTCCTTTCCGCTCTGGAAAATGTACCGGAAATACTCCGACAGATACAGCGCCAGCTTCTGAATGTCCTGATAATTTTCAATCTGGGCAAAGCTGTAAAGCAGGTTAAACATATTCATCAGAAAATGCGGCCGTATCTGCAACTGCAGATTTTTAAGCTCGATGCGCTGTCTCTCCAGCTCCTTTTCATAGTTGGCAATGCGCAGCTCCTTAATCCGGTCGGCCATACTGTTAAAGGCTTCCCCTATCGCCGTAAATTCCTCTGCATCCCCGGATTGCATTTCCATACGGTAGTCCTGCTCGCCGCCCCGAAGATGCTCCATTGCCCTGCTGATGTTTTTCAGCGGATTTAATACCATTTTATGTATGAGATATATCAGGATAGGAATTAGGAGTATATACAAAAATACAAAACCGATACAAAGTATCTGAAGCGGCGTCAAATTGGTATACCCCTCGCTCGACGGCAGGCTTGCCTGGATTCTGAAATTACCCGTCCGGCTTTCCTTCTCCACAAAAAGCCGTCCCCTTTCCCTCGCCGTCTCCGGCTCCTTACCCGTCTGTGGATGAAGCTCCGAGAAACGAATCTCCAGTCCGGCATAGGAACATGCCTTTTTCAGCTGATGCTCCAGCTCGTCCAGCGAAATAAAGCTTCCATAGTAGAAGTCATTGCTCCGGTAAACCTTTAAAAGCCAGGTCATTCCCTCCACCTCTGCAATCCCCCAGGTGCTGTATTTATCCTTTTCTTCCGTTCCAGCCATGCTTTCAGGGTTTCCTTACAGTCAAAAATCCGCCCGCACTTTTCATTTTCCAGACTGCTCATTCCGATATAAGTCCGCCCGTACTCGCCGCTTTGCCAGAACAGGACGTCCGCAAAGGCGTCATTCTGCACGGTCGTATTAAAATAAGAGGCCAGATTGCTTTCCGCCATAGCCAAATCTGCCGTTCTCTCCCCCTGCTCCCTGTACAGCTTAAAGTCCGGGTAGACGCTGCCCAGATTGTAAAAAAAATCATTCATGGAATTCATCCTGCCCGAAAGCTGCTGCATGGAAAGCTCCAGAAGATTGTCCACGCTTGTCACCATCTGCGCTCTTGCATTCTGCAGGGAAAATACCGTGGCAATAATGGAAATAATGTTAAAGGGTAAAATAATTAAAACCAGCACCAGAACGATTCGCCAGGTGATGGAGCTAAAACCCGGGGTATGTTTTTTCATTGGTATTGCCTCCAAATGGCTTTTTTTCATTATAACTCTTTGGGGGTGAAGTTGGAATAAAAATATGAATTACCTGTTTCCGAGGCCGATTTGATATACATTGTCAGAGTCACTTCGTTAATGCACGTGAAGCACTCGGTTCCTGCCAGAATGTCCACAGCCAGCCCGAAAGAATTTACGGACTGGCTGTATCAGCAGAGCGAAATTATTATTACACTATGTGAACTTTGATTACAAGATAATCCATTTTCCTTTTTGGCTGGAACCTTCTCTTTTAATTATACCGGATTTTTTCATAGACTCCATATAATACTTTACTGTACTATATTTTTCTCCAATAATATCGGCAATTTTTTTCTGAGACAACATAGGTTCCGTCTCAATCACTTTCAAAATACGAGCCGCCACGGAATTATCAGCAACTTGGTTAGTTTGGTCAGCAGCTTGGTTAGTACCTTGGTCAGTGTGACTAACCAAGGTCTTGAACATAACCATAATGTCCTCACGCTTAATCGTATACTCCGGCATAGGATTTCCGGCTTCCTTGCAGCTGTCTTTGATTTTTTCAATTCCACGTCCCCATGCCTCAATAAAACCGGCCCTGAAAAACGTATTGGCAATCAACGGATTATATGGTCTTGACCGATGCTTCCCCATCAAATCGTCGAGTGTCCAATCCTCCGGAAAAATGCAATCATTCGCAATATAAAGCCTGTCTGCATACACACTAATTTGTACAGGAATCAATGCTCCATAAAATTTGTGTGCAATAGCATTAAAAACCGCTTCTCTTATTGCGTCCCTGGGGAAAGGATAGGTTTCTACCCTCGTTACTCCCCTGTAAGAAATATCTGCTTTCAAATATTTTGTAAAAATAAGGTCAACCACCCGGTCTGCCTGCGATATTAGAGAACCATGAATTTCATCCTGATACCGCAATTCAGAATCAGATTCGAAATATCCAATCTTAACATAGGCTCCTGGTATCCACTTTTCCGGATTATGATGAAAAAGTAAAATAGCAGCCCTTTTCAGTTGACCACTTTCAAGTAAATTAAGGCTGTCAAGCAGTTGCTCGTTTGTGGCGTCAACATCTTTGCGGTCCATTCGTTTACTGAATATTGCCTGTTCCCGAAAAATATCAAAGCTATCATTTCTCAAATCCTGCACCGTTACACCCGAAACCGGCACACTGTCCCATGTAATTCCAGTCTTTTGTAGCAAAAATTGATTAAGCGCCTGCCCTTTTAGCTGTTGTTTCGTGCTGCCGCTTCGATAGTGATATTCTCCCTTATAATTAACAGGATAACTGTTCGGATTCACGCAAATTTCGATATAGTCTTTCCCATCTTCTGTCAGCAAATTCACATCTACAATAATACCAAGGACATCTCGTACTTTGTTAGGAATATCCTCCATCAGTTTTTTGCTATCTTGTACGCCGATTACTGTACCAGCATCATTTGTGCCAATGTAAATCCTTCCACCTTGTGCGTTTGCAAAACCGCATATCCATTTAAGATATTCGTCCCGCCAGGATTCTTTCCATTCAACATTTTGGCCCTCCGCCACAATAACACCTCCTGCTGCTCCGTTCATATATCATTCAATACTTCTTGAGTAAAAAATTGTAAATCTATATAATGTCTCCTTTATTCTAATGACATACCGAACGCCTCTACGACATCCGTACTGTCCAGATTGTTTATTTGTTTCCCCATCGCCTTAGCGATAAGACCAAGAAGTGTTTTTGCCCGTAAAGCAAAGAATGTGTTAAAGTCATCTTTGCGCAGCGACGCCACATCTATTCCATGTGATGCGACATTAACATCCAGAGCTGCTGCCGATACGTTTGTACCCTCAATGGCTTTCAGGTACTTGCTCGGAGCAGCACCGCCAATTTTCCTGTTTGTGCGGTATGCTATTGGCGTCTTGTTCACAATACAGTTCCATTTGCGCTTATCATAACCTTGTTTCTCGCAGTATTTCTGCGGAAAAATATGGTGGATATCTACATAATCAGCGACGAAGTTCGTGAAATCCATCTTATCTCCGCTAATAAAGTCTCTTGCACCTTCGCCAAGAATAAGAGCCATAACACCTTTATAGGCCGCGCCATTACGGGTTTGGAGTGAAAGCAATCTGGTGGGCTGAAAAAATGCCCGGCTCACGGTATCCGGTTCTTTGCCGCCATTTATCCACTCCAACACGCCCGACACATCATTGACATAGCGTGTCTCGTTCGCCGAACCATACATCTCGCCAAAGACGCCGCACCAATACCAGGCGGCGAGTTTTGCTTTTACAATGCCATCGTCAGCTTTGCTTCCCAGAACGGTCATCAGTACTGCGAGCGGGATAAACTGTGTCGTATACGGCAGGTCGCGCGGAGCAAGAATACTCTGCTGCACGAGAAAACGAGCCGCCTTAATATAGCCGTCAGTAAGCGCGTCTGCATAAGTCTTGTAATCCGATAACGCAAGCGAAAGAACATCTTTACGCTTTACTGCCAACGTTCTGTTTCCTTTTATTTGTGCCAGAAGCGTCATAGAAGCAAGAAAATCAGTAGCCGCCACAACTGTAAGCAGCTCAAATGTTCCTTCAGCGAGCCGCATCTTGTTTGCCCGCATATCCCAATCGTCACGCAGGACAAAATCATCCGCAGCGAAAGTTGCTGTGACCAGTTCAAATACAGTCAAAGCAACACCACCCTTATTGACGTTCTCGAACACCTGACAGACAGCCTCTTTGGGCGTACTTTTATCAAGCTGAATAACCGGCAGGGTATAGAGAATAATCGGGTTCAAAACCTCCGCCGTAAACTTTCGCAGACGTCTGCTTATATCCGGGTCGTTGTGAAAGTCCCTGTAGTCGTCTTTCCATTCGTCTAAGGCAATTGAATCAAACACAATGTTCAACGGAAACATATGATTTGAGAACTCGCCTTGGCGGGTGCTTAAGTCAGTCACGATATCGCGTCCAAAGTCCTTCTTGATTTTTTTGTCCGCAGGTACGGAAATCACTGCATCCACCCGGTCTGTGTCGGGGTTAAGGCACTTTTCTATATCAAGGTAATAATATCTCCGAATGTCCTCTTTCTTTATTGTCTGCGTCGGTACGGGTTCCTTGCTATACATGGAGCAGTAGATGCTCGTCAGCCGCTGTTGCCCGTCCAACACAAACATTTCAGGCTTTCTGCCGACGTCTGGTACGCTGGTAAAAGTGCGTGATTTGAAACGAATGCCGTCACCGCCATACTCTAAGAACATTACCGCTCCCACTGGATATGAACTGGTTATGCTCGCAATCAAGCCGCGAATACGCTCATCATCCCAAACCCAACCGCGCTGAAAGTCGGGCAGACATGTTGTGCCATTGCTTATGCCTCTCAAAATTTCCTGAAGCGAGGTATCATTTGATTTTGCCACTGTGATTCTCCTCCGTTACATTTCATTTCTGCTATTTACCCAAACGGATTCGCCGTCTCCTCCTCCAGCCGAATCACCGCTTTCAGAATCTCAATCCCGTTCGCCCCATAGTACAGCTTGATAAAGTGGTTAGGCCCGAAGATAACGCCAAGGTCTCTTTTCTCCTCAATCACCTTCCCTTCCGTTCCCTGAATGGAAATCTGGGCTTTCAGGGCGTTGTCATAATAGAGGGATACCGGAAGCTGCGCCAAAACCCCGAGGTCGCTTTTCATGGTGAAGGTGATGCTGTAGCTTCCGAATTTTTCAACCTGGATTCCAAGCACATCGCTTTCTCCCGCTTTGGGACTAAGCAGCGCGCCGTCAATCACAATCTCGTCCGCCCCGTCCGTCTTGTAGTAAACCAAATCCGAAGGCGCAACGTCATTGTCGCCCTTTGCATTCATTACCTCAAGTTCTTCCGGTGCAATCCTACCCGCCTTATGTAAAATTGCCGGGCTCTTTAAAATGAAGCCAAGGATATTTTTCGCCCCGCGCTGGAGCTCGCCTCTGGTGATATAGCCTTCTTCCAGCTTTTGCTGCAGGTCATCGTTTTCCGGGTTGTCCGCGGGTCTTGAAGTCACCATGTAAAGGTCGTTCTGGGCCGCCAGCATGGGAGCCTTTGCCTGATGGTCGAAGGGCTTTCCTTCATAGTTGGCGTCCGCCCACCAGTCGGTCATGACAATTCCGTCAAAGCCCCATTCCTTTCTCAGAATGGTGGTATTCAAGTCGTAGCTTCCGGCAGTCCACAGGCCGTTTACGGAAGAATAGGTTGTCATGACGGAGCGGGCCTTTCCTTCTTTTACTGCAATCTCATAGCCTTTCAGGTAGATTTCCCGCAGCGCCCGCTCGGAAATCTCCGCGTCTGTTTTCCTTCTTGCAGCCTCCTGATTATTGGCGCAGAAATGCTTCACCGTACCGGCGATTCCGAACTTATCCATACCAAGAAGCTGGGCCGCGCTTATCTTTCCGGTGAGGTAAGGGTCCTCGGAAATATATTCAAAATTTCGCCCGTTCAGGGGATGTCTGTGAATGTTCATTCCCGGCCCCAAAAGGGAATCTATCTTATTCAGCCGAAGCTCCTGCCCCGCCATCTCGTAAAGCTCTCTCACAAGGGAAAGGTTAAAGGTACACCCGAGGGCTGTTCCGTTGGGCATGGAAAATGCCTTTGTTCCGCAGTCCATTCGGATACCGGAAGGGCCGTCGGAGCAGCCTGCCGCCGGAATCCCCAGTTTCAAAAGTCCGTCGCTCACGCCGCCAAAAGCCGCCGCAATGCCCGGCGTCACGCGGGGGCTGCACATGCCTTCTCCCCGGAAAATGGTTATCAGCTCCCCATCGCTCATCTGCGCCACGAAATCGTCCATGGAAGCCTTTCCGTCCAGAACATCCACAAGCTGCCAGCCTTTGTCTCCGGTATAGGGGATTTCCGCCGGACGGTTTGCTATCAGCCGCTCTCTGGGATTCACTGTCCGAACCGGAACCTTTTCCATTACCGCCTTAAAGCTCCCGTCCGCCTGCTCCTGTGCTTTCATTCTCTCAAAGCTTTCCGTGGGGGCACAGGCCTCCTGCAGTTCTTCCAGCACCGTAAACGCCTGCTCGTAGCTTCCGGCGAAAGCCGCGCTTCTCACATCGCTTCCCACATAAAAAGCGTATGTGCCTTCCTCCAGAACATAGCAGGCTTTGTGTCCCGTTACGCCGCTGTCGTCATAGGATGCGAAATCATACTTCGGCACTTCGATGGTAACCGTCTCCTTTTCTCCCGGCGCAAGGACGCCGGTCTTTGCAAAGCCTGCCAGCTTTCGGGCGGGATTCCCAAGCTTTCTCTGGGGAGCCTTAACATAAACCTGCACCACTTCTTTTCCTGCCGCGGCCCCTGTATTGGTAACGACCGCCGTAACCTTTACAAACTCTCCCTTTTCCTCGATTCTGCTTTCCGTCCCGAAGGTGGTATAGGAAAGTCCGTAGCCGAAAGGATACAGCACCTTCTCCCTGGCAAAGGTCTCAAAATAGCGGTAGCCTACGTAAATATCCTCCTGATAATAATTCTTCTCAAGGTCGCCGAAATTCTTATCCGAGGGATAATCGGAAATTTCCTCCGCAATGGTGTCGGTCAGCTTTCCGCAGGGATTTACCGCACCGGTGAGCACGTCGAGGACTCCGTTTCCGCCCTCCTGACCGCCCTGCCATGCGTACAGAACCGCCTGGGGCTGATACTTTTTCACCCAGCTCATGTCAATGATATTTCCCACATTAAGTACCACAATGACTCTTTCAAAGGCGCCGCACACCCCGGCAATCAAATCCTCCTCCTCTTTTGCAAGGCGGTAGCTTCCGGGCTCGTCGTGGTTGTCCTGGTCCTCTCCTGCTGTACGCCCGATAATTACAAGGGCGGCGTCCGTCCTTTCCGCGGTCTTTAGCATCTCCTCCGTCACCGGCATTTCCTTCTGCGCCCAGGGAACCTGCCCCCAGCCTTTCCCCTCGTCATAGGGATTTTCCTTCAGCCATTCCTCATAAATGCCGGACAGCGCCTCGTCCAGCGTGATATCCTCACATGCTTTCAGGGCGTCCAGAATCCCCACAACATATCTGGTATTTACCAGACCGCCGCTTCCAAGTCCGCTCTTATAATAATTAAAAGCCGCACGGCCGTACACCGCAATTTTTTCTCCTTTTTTAAGGGGCAGCGCGTTATTTTTATTTTCCAGAAGGACGCACCCTTCCGCTGCCGCCGCTCTGGCGAGAGCTGCGTATCTGTTTAAATCAAGTTCGTAGCTGTTCATAATCCTGTTCTCTCCTGTTTGTTGATGTTAGTATTGAAAAGACACTTTTCCTTTAAAAGCATGTAAACGCTCCGTCGATGACGAAGTCCGCTCCTGTGGTAAAGCTGCTGGCATCCCCCGCCAGGTAAACGCAGATTGCCGCAAGCTCCTCCGGCTTCCCCATTCTTCCAAGGGGAGCCATCTCGTTCCATTTTTCAATCAGAGGAATCAGCGTGGGGGAATTTAAGGTAAGCTCCGTTCCGATGTACCCCGGACTTAAGCTGTTCACACGGACGCCCCGCTTCGCCCACTCGATTGCAAGGGATTTCGTGAGCTGAATCACCGCCGCCTTGGACGCATTGTAGGCGCACTGTGGCTGCGGTACATTCACGATATGGGCGGACATGGAAGCGGTATTGATGATGGAACCGCCTCCGTGGGCAAGCATATATTTTCCCGCCGCAATATCGGTAAGAAAAATACCGTTCAAATTGACGTTAATCACCTTATTCCACTGTTCAAAGGTCATCTCCTCCGCCGGCACGTTGATGCAGATGCCCGCGTTGTTATGGCAGAAATCCAGTCCTCCCAGCTCCTTTGTGACCTGCAAAATCATATCGTCCACCTGCTTTGGGTCTGTGCAGTCCGTCTTTATGGCGATTACCTTTCTGCCCGTTTCCCCGGCGATATCCGCAGCCGTCTTTTCCGCCTCCGCAAAATCCACGTCGATAATCGCCACATCCGCTCCGGCCTCCGCAAAGGCTGTGGCAGTACTTTTGCCGATACCTCTGGCGCCACCCGTCACGAAGCCTTTCTTTCCGTCCAGCCTCATTTTTTCAATAATGCCCATCTTTGTCCCTCCGATTTTCCGCCGCCTGCTTTCCCTTTGTCTCCCCTGATTTTCTCCGTATTGTTCCGGGGAAGCTTTTTGCAAACAGCTTGCTTTTGTTACTTACTATATTAGCCGGAAAAAAATCATCATGCAAGCATTCCTGTGTAATTCCTATAGAACTTTAACTATTCAGCCGGTAGCGTCCCCTTCCCAGCTTCACCAGCTTTCCCTGTTCCTCCAGCTTTCTGACCACCCGCTGAAGCTGGCGGCGGCTGCATTGAAGTCTTGCGGCAGAGGTTTCCATTCCGGTCAGTGTCCGTCGGGGACAGTCATTTTCCAGATAATAAATCAGCTTCTCCTCCAGACGCGGAAAAACCACCGCGTATCTTGCCGAAAACATTTTTATGACAGACGCCTGTTTCAGAAGATACATGAGAAATCTGCAGTCCTGTTCCAGCCTCTTTCTGTTTTTTTCCATAGGCAAAGCCAGAACCGTAACCGGCGTCAGCGCCTCGGTGTAGAAAACGGGCATGCCTCCGATCACAAATTCCATATCTCCAAGCAGTCCTTCTCCGTCCATCAACGTAACGTCTCTCCTCGAACCGTTTTCATCCAGATAATATAAGGACGCGCTGCCCTTTACCATAAACTGAAAATATTTTATGGGCTGCTCCGGCTGCGACAGGAATTCCCCCCGCTGATATTTTACTATAAAAAAGTCAAGCTTCTCCGTCTCAAACAGCCCTGCCAGTTGCAGTTTTTCAAGATACTTTATTACCACTGTTTTATCATAAATCTTTTCCATCATTCCCTCCCGTCTCACGACCTGTCACAGGGCAAATCTCCCGCCCTTTTGGGCGTCTCTTCCGGACGTCACCCGAAGCGTTCCAGACTTGATGCTCCGTTGTCTGCGGCGGGGTTACAGCTTTTTATCTGCCCGCATCTGTCCGCTGACAATATTCCTGCATTTATTGTGACATATGTCACATAAAAAGCCAAGACTTTTTGCTAAAATCCTCTCTGTAAAAACACAAAACAGAAATGAAAGGATAAAAGGGAGGCGTAACCCGCCCCGGTAAAGATTCATGGAAAAGGAAAACAGAAACGCTTTATTTGAAACCACTCCCGTCCCCAAAGCTTTTTTGACGCTGGCTCTGCCGGTGGTCATGTCAAAGATTGTCAGTATGATTTATAATATGGTGGATATCTACTTTATCGGCCGCACCGGAAACGCCAATCTCGTGGCAGGCGTGTCCATCTGCGCCCCCGTCTTTTTGCTGATGGTCTCTCTTGGCGACCTGTTCGGCCTTGGCGGCAGTAGTGTAATGAGCCGTCTGTTCGGCCAGAAAAAGGATGAGGAGGGAAAGCGGGTCAGCAGCTTTACTTTTTACAGCGCCATTGCAACCGGTATCTTTATCACTGTGATTATGCTGGTTTTTAAAACCCCCATTCTTCATATGCTGGGCGCGGAGGGCGAGGTCTTTTCCTATGCCGGCGAATACTATACCTGGATTGCGCTGGGCGCGCCTTTTATCATCCTGACCCTGATTCCCGCCAACCAGCTCCGCACAGAGGGCCTTGCCAATATCGCCATGATTGGAAGTATTGTGGGCAGCGTTGTCAATATGATTCTGGACCCCGTGTTTATTTTCGGACTTGGAATGGGCGCCGGAGGGGCCGCAATCGCCACTGTGCTGGGCAATATCGTTACCGATATCCTGTTTGTCGTCTGCATCAGGAAAAAGAGCCGGAAGCTGTCCGTTGACTTTAAGATGGCGAAGGTTGACCTTGCCGTTATCGGCGCTGTGTTTGCCATCGGCCTGCCCTCCAGCCTTAACAACCTGATGAACAGCTTTGGAACCGCCCTGTTAAACCGTAGCCTGGCTTCCTACGGCGCCGACAAGGTGGCCGCCATGGGCATTGCCAGCAAGGTAAATATGCTGGTGGCAATGATTATGATTGCCTTTGCCTTCGGGGCGCAGGCGCTTATCGGATACAATTACGGTGCCGGAAACAAAGCCCGGCTGCGGGAGATTCTGAAATTTGACTTGCTGGTACAGATGATAATCGCCCTTGCAGGCGGAGCCCTTCTCATGATATTTGCGCCCTCTATGATTCGTCTGTTTATGGATGACGCCGTAATCGTGGAGGCGGGTACGCTTATCTTGCGCCGGATGCTTTTAGGGCTCCCCTTTGTGGGAATCTTCCTCGTGTGCAGCACCCTGTTTATGAGCGCGGGAAAATCCCTCCCCACCCTGATAATGTCCCTGAGCCGGCAGGGAATTGTCTTTGCCGCCGCTTTGTTTGTCCTGTCCCTGACGCTGGGCTATACGGGCGTTATCACCGCACAGCCGGTGGCGGATATGCTGTCCGCGCTTTTGGCGGTTGTGCTGCTTAGGGTGAGTAAGATTGAGATTTGAAACATGCGCCGCCGGGCGCATCTAACAAACAGCGGTGAACCTCCCCGGTTCACCGCTGTTTCCGTTTTCATACAAACCAATTTTCATCTCAGTCATTGCAGGCGCTTTCATGAAATCCCGGCTTTTCTACACCGCCGTAATACTCACCGCATGCATGTAGGCGTCATCTCCTCTTGCACAGCTTACGCTGAGCTTCTTGCCGCTGACAAAAATCTTACAGCCGGCAACGCTGCCCAACTTGTCCAGTTTCAGTTCCATCTGCCCCTGCTTTGTATCCAGATACAGAATATTTTCCGTTGACTTCTCTCCCACGGTCCCCGTCACTGTCGAGGTGGAAGATGTGTCAACGTTTACCGGAAATACGGCTTCCTTGGGCGCCACGATGCTTGCGGCATGCATGTAGCCGTCGCCGCCGTTATACACCGCTACGTTAATATTTCTGTCCGGCATAATTACCATGCCGTATCTGGAATCCGTGTTGGCGTCGATTACAATTTCCATCTCGCCTCCTCTGGTGTCCAGAAAAAGCCTGTCCTCTCTTGTCTTGCCGGATACCGTGCCTGTTACCGCCGTGGTCTGTGCGGTAACCGCTCCCGCCGGAGCCGGAGTAAGAGACAGGTTCACCGTGCCTTGCGCTCCTGCGCTTATGCCGTCCGAAATACTGATGGCATGCATGTAGGCGTCGGAGCCCCGGGCGCACACAATGGTATAGGTCTTGTCCGCCACAATGACGGAGCAGCCGCTCATGTTCGTGGAAGCGTCCAGCTTGATTTCCATATCGCCCTGAGGCGTCTTTACAAACAGGACGTCGCCCTGTCCCTTTTTCGTAATCGTACCGGTCACTGTCGAGGCGTTGGAAGAATCCACCGCCGCTACGGGCTTCTTTTCACCGGCGGTAATCTTCACGGCGTGAAGATATTCGTCGGAGCCGTGGGAGACGGAAACGCTGATGGACTCTCCCGGAAGCAGCACCTTGCAGGCGCTGGCGTCGGTTCCGCTGTCTATCTTGATTTCCATATTTCCTTCCTTTGTGGAAAGGAGCAAAAGCTCGGCGGTTGTGCCGGAACGCACCGTTCCCGATACCGTCGCAATCACCTCCGCCGCCAGTACCCGGACGCCTGAAAACGGTGCAAGCGCCACGCCTGCGATGAGGCAGGCTGTTATCCATCCTTTCGCCAACTTGTTTTTCCTCATTTTTGTACCTCCATTACCCTGTTACTCTTTGCTCTGCCGTCAACGCTGCTGTCAGCGGCATCTTTTGAAACCTGTCTGTATTAAAGCGCTGTTTTCCGCACTTTTTTCTCTTTTATGTCTGTTTATCATACAATATCCGTCATAAAAACGCAATACAGAGGGCAAATCTTAAATACAAATTTAATATAATATTAGGAAATTGATTTTCTTTTCAGATAATAAAATCCGTAAGCCGGTATACTTACGTCCACAGCCTTCATCTCCGCGCCAGAAATCAAATCCTCATACACGCCGTCCTCTTCCTTAATCCATGCCGTCTTGTCAAATTCGCTGAAATTAAAGATACCGATAATTTTATCGCCTTCAAAATATCTTCCGATGCATAAAAGGGAAGCATCCCAGGTTTCAATCGTCCAGGCATCCGCCCCCGCCACAAACGCCTTTTCCGCTTTCCTGATTTGCTCAAGCCTTCCGAGCCTGCCGAAAATTTTCCCTTCCACTGTGTCACTGTCAGAAATCCTTCCGGCCTTTTTCCAGTCCATTGCCCCCCGGTGGATGTAACGGGAATCCGCCGCCTTATTGGGGTCGTCCTTATAGCTGTAATCGTTGAGCTGTCCGATTTCATCTCCGCTGTAAAGCACCGGAATGCCGGAAAGCATGAACATGTAGGCATGGAGCATCACATCAAGCCGGACAGCCTTCTCCTCTGCAAGCGCATCCTGCTCCGAAACCGCTTTTTCCACGCCGCACATGGAGGCTGTTGTGCCGCAGAATCTGGCGTCACCGGTAACAGGGTCCGCATTGTAAAGCTCGCCCCGGCTGTTGCTGTCCCCGGCATAGCCCTGGAAATAATCGTTTAAATACTGCTTGTGGGAACGCTCTCCCATTCCATCCAGCCACAATGTCCCATAATCAAGCCCCCATCCGATATCGTCGTGGCAGCGCAGGTAATTTAAGAACAGGTAATCCTTCGGCAGGGCATTTACAATATCCAGCTGCTTTTTAAGGAGCTTCACATCCCTTGTGGCTACCGTGTGCCATGTGGTGGCCATGGTGGTTACATTGTAAAGCATATGGCACTCGGGCTTTTCCACCGTGCCGAAATAGGGAACCACCTTTTCCGGCTCCATCACCACCTCGCCAAGGAGCAGGACGCCGGGGCAGACAATCTCGCCAATCATGCGCATCATGCGCACTATGGTATGTACCTGAGGCAGGTTCCGGCATTGGGTTCCCAGCTCCTTCCATATGTAGGGAACCGCGTCGATGCGGATAATATCAATTCCCTTATTTGCAAGATACAGGAAATTGTACATCATTTCATTAAAAACTCTGGGGTTTTTATAATTCAAATCCCACTGATAGGGGTAAAAGCTGGTCATTACAAAATGTCCCGCGTCGGGAAGCCATGTAAAATTACCCGGCGCCGTGGTGGGAAATACCTGGGGCACCGTGGCCTCATATTTTGACGGGATTTCATTGTCCGCAAAGAAAAAATAACGGCTCATATATTCCCCGTCCCCCTGACGGGCCTTTTTTGCCCACTCATGGTCCTGGGAGGTATGGTTCATCACAAAATCCATGCAGACGTTAATCCCCTTCTCATGGCAGGCGGCCGTGAGGCTTTCCAAATCCTCCATAGTTCCCAGCTTTTCCTGCACCTTCCTGAAATCCGCCACCGCATATCCGCCGTCGGAGCGTTCCGGGACAGTGTCAAGAAAAGGCATGAGATGAATATAATTCACGTTACACTTTTCCAGGTAATCCAGCTTTCCCTCCACGCCCTTCATGTTGCCGGCAAAATTGTCGATGTAAAACATCATGCCAAGCATATCGTTCTGCTTATACCAGTCCGCTGCCGCTTCCCGTTTGTCATCCAAAAGCTTTAACGCCTTATCCCTCTCATCGGAAAAGCTTTTCAGATGTTCGCACAGCTCCGCGAACATGGAATCGTTATCATACAGCTCCATATAAAGCCAGCGCAGCTCGTCATGGTGCCTTTGCAGCCGTCTTTGAAAGGAATTCTTCATCTTTTTCATCTCTCCTCTTTTCCGCGCTGTATTTTTTTGTGCTATGATACAGCGCCTTTTTTAATCAGTTTATATCTCCACTTCCATCCCGTCATAGGCCGCAAGAATGCCGTATTTTTCCGCCTCCAGACGGATTCCCTCATACCCTTGTCCGCAGTTGTGGGAAAAATGGTTGGCGACGATTACGGTTTTTCCGTCAATCATATTCTCCCTGCGCATGCGCTCGATGACCTCCCTGTTTGTCCAAAGGCTCATATGGCCGTCGCGCCACTCCATATAGTCGCCCGGACAGGAGAGAATAATTCCCGCGTCTTCCCCGCTCATCCTGTGCCTGCCACTTGGCCCGCCGGTGCAGTCAAGGGAAATCAAATCATAGCGCCCCTGACCGGCAAGGGCCTCCCATGTATTCTCGGGAAAAATACCGGTGTCATGGGCATAAAGGATTCGTTTTCCCTCATGAAAAATGGAATAAATCACCGGAGAGGTTTCCGCATTATGGTTTGCCCATAAAGGAAGAACCTCGTACCGCCCGCCGTCGCCCGCCAGAAATTTCTTTCCCGGCTCCACAAGGGTAACATCCGACGCGTCGCCCATTTCAGGGTCGTCCGTCATACACCGCAGCTTTTCATATCCGTCCTTTGCCGCATAAAAATGCAGCGGACGGTGCTTTCCTGTAAAACCGGCTCCTGCCATCTCCACATCCGAAGGATAAAGATGGTCGCTGTGGCTGTGGGTAATCAGACAGTGGCCAATCTTCGTCCAGTCCATCTCATACTGAATAGAATGCCACACCGTGTCCGCCGGAAAGTCCATCAAAAGCTCGTCGTTGATAATGGCCTGAGAGCGGGAACGGATATAACGTCCTTTCTTTTCCTTTGCCTCCTGACAGACATTGCATGTGCAAAAAAGAGACGGAACCCCCTCAAAAGCCGCTGTGCCCAGATATTTTATTTTCATTGTGTTTTACCTCGTTTCCTTTCTTTGCTTCTCAATTATAGCACGATTTTACCTGTCATGGCGAGAAAATTCGTTTCCCTTAAAAGTCCGGGAAGTTTCCCGTCAGGAAACTTTTTTAACTAAAGTTTCGTTCCCGTCCATTGTATTTTTCCGCTCTTTCTCCCATAATAAGCATGAGGTGAGGAAAATGAAAGAAATCAATATCGGACGTATTTTAATGCAGAACCGCCATAAAAAAGGAATCACGC
Organism: uncultured Lachnospiraceae bacterium; assembly: GCA_910577275.1. Taxonomy (GTDB): domain Bacteria; phylum Bacillota; class Clostridia; order Lachnospirales; family Lachnospiraceae; genus Suilimivivens. The sequence goes on along the minus strand of CAJTMW010000005.1, from coordinate 77,308 downwards.
AGGATGAACTGGCGGAATATATCGGGGTATCGAAAGCCTCTGTCTCAAAATGGGAAACAGCCGCAACCTACCCTGACATCACTCTCCTTCCGAGGCTGGCAGCCTTTTTTGATATCAGCATCGACGAGCTGATGGGGTATGAGCCACAGATGGACAGGGAGGATATCCGAAAGCTGTACCGGAAGCTGACCCGGGATTTTGCGGAAAAGCCCTTTGAGGAGGTAATGAAGGACTGTCAGGATATTGCCGGGAAATATTTTTCCTGCGCTCCCCTTTTGTTCCAAATCGGCTCTCTATTTGTAAACCACTGTATGCTTTCGGAATCGCCGGAAAGGAGAAAAGCCGTTCTTAAAGAGGCAATACAGCTCTTTTGCCGGGTACGTGAAATCAGCGGGGATACGGAGCTTGACGCGCAGGCAGTCTGTATGGAGGCTCTTTGCCTGCTGCAGCTTGGACTGCCGGAGGAGGTCTTTGCGCTTTTAGAACCTTTGGAGGGTGTCCGCATGAATCCCGAGCCTTTACTTGCTTCCGCTTTTCAGATGACCGGAAATGTCACGGAGGCAAAACGGATTCTACAGGCCGGGATTTACAGCTCCCTTCTTGCGCTTTTAAATCTTTTGTCCTCCTATATGACATGCTGCGCGGACGCTCCTTCTATGTATGAGGAAACCTGCCGCCGGCTGACGGGTATTGCGGAAGTATTTGATTTGAAAAACCTGCATCCCGGAATGTTTTTGTCCCTCACGCTTTCCGCGGCTCAGGGATTTTGCGCCCTGAATGAGAAAGCCCGTGCGCTGGAGCTTCTTGAGGATTATACGGAGCTGGTATTGTCGGATAAAAACCCCCTTACGCTTCATGGGGATTCCTATTTCAGCCTTCTGGACGAATGGCTGGAACGCTGCCTGCCTCTGGGCGACTCTCTGCCGCGGAGCGAAGCGGTTATCCGCAAAAGCATGGGAGAAGCCGTTTTTAACAACGCCGCTTTTGAATCGCTGAAAGGGGAGCCGCGCTTTGAAAGGCTCGTTCGCCTCCTCAAATCTTAAGACTGTAAATGTGTCAAGGAGAACTATATGAATGCAATTGAAATCAACAATTTATCAAAAATATACGAGGGCGGCAAAAAGGCCCTGGACTGTGTCTCCATCACCCTGAATCAGGGAGAGGTTTTTGGATTCCTGGGGCCCAATGGCGCCGGAAAAACCACTGCCGTCAAGCTGCTTAGCGGTATGCTGACTCCCACGGAAGGGAGCTGTGCGCTGTTTGGCGTCAATCCGGCTAAAGCGCCGGAGAAAGCCCACGCCATGTCCGGCGTGGTCACAGAACACGCCCAGATGTACGATAATCTGACGGGGATTCAAAATCTGGTATTTTACGGCTCGGTTTTCGGCCTTGGAACAGAGGAAAGCAAAAAACGGGGAATCCGGCTGCTGGAACAGCTGGAGCTGTCGGATGCCGCAGACAAAAAGCTCTCCGCCTATTCCACCGGTATGAGACAGCGCCTTTCACTGGCAAGGGCTTTGATTCATGAACCGAAGATTTTATTCCTTGACGAGCCCACCTCAGGGCTTGACCCGGAAAGCGCCCGGAGTGTTCACGCAATGATTCGCTCTCTGGCAGGGGAAAAGGGAATCACTGTTTTCCTCTGCACCCACCAGCTCCGCTACGCGCAGGAAATCTGTACCCGCTACGGCCTGCTTTCCAGCGGAAAGCTCCTTGCCGACGGAACTCTGGAGGCGCTGCGTTCCCGGCTTTGTTCCGAAACCAAAGTAAGGCTGCGAGCCGCAAATGTTCCCGGCGGACTGCCCCTTACGCAGACAGGAAATCAGGAATATGAGCTTGCGGTTTCGTCGCAGGAAGAAATTCCGGCGCTTGTGCGGCGGATTGTGGAAGCCGGAGGAAATATTTATCATGTTTCGTCCTCTCTGCCTTCCCTTGAGGATATCTACTTTGCACTTACTGCCGCAGGCAGCGGCGCCCGGCAGACGCCTGCTGGCAGTCGATGAAGGTATCAGACAAAATTTGTATTGCAGGGCAGACATGCCGCCCGGCCCGCTGACTGAAAAAACAAAAAAAGAAAGGGAAAAAATGAAACAGGAAATGATTGCAATTATCAAAAAAGATTTACAGAGCATTATCAGCAACAGACGCATGTTCTTTGTGCTGCTGGTGGTTCCCATCGTACTGACGGTCTTTATGCCCACCGTTTTTATATTAACCATTCGCTTTGCGCCGGAGGAGAACCGGGAATTTGCAAAAATACTGGAAATGCTGCCCGTGGCGGAGCAGACCCTGGCCGGCAATCTGGCCTTTCTCGGACTGCTGCTGAACTACGTTCTGCCGGTATTCTTTTTAATCATCCCGATTATGGCAGCCACCGTCATGGCAGCCAGCTCCTTTGTGGGCGAGCGGGAAAAACGCACGCTGGAAACGCTGCTTTACTGCCCGCTTTCCCTGAAACAGATATTCCGTTCCAAGGTACTGGCATCCTTTCTGCTGAGCATGTTCGTATCCTTTTCCTCTTTTCTGGTCATGCTGACCGTACTGGAAACGGAAATTTACTTTTTGGAAAGAACTTTTCTTTTCCCGGACGCCAAATGGCTGCTGATTATGCTGCTGGTTTCCCCGGCGGTCTCGCTGATTGCCATTATCCTGATTGTCCGCACCTCGGCCAGAGCCCAAAGCATGGAGGACGCGCAGCAGGGAGCCGTTTTTCTCCTGCTTCCGGTTCTGCTTCTGGTTGCCGGACAGTTTACCGGAATCCTGCTGGTGAACGGATGGATTTTGTTCGGACTCGGCGTACTGTGCGCTCTGCTTGCCGCCCTTCTCTTTAAAAGAGCCATAGGGAATTTCCGTTATGAGCTGCTGCTCAAGTAAGCTCCCTACACAATATCAAAAATACTCATCTGACCGTTTTTCCAAGAGGTCTGCTCCGCCTCCTTTACAATATCCTCTGCCCGGAGATTACCGGTGAGCAGAGGGGAGGCCGGGTCGTGGTTTTTCCTGTTTTCAAGCACCGACTGCCTGTCATAATTGGCGTAGCAGTACAGACAGCCGTGAGCGCAGGTGTTGTAGGCGCCGATGTCCGCTCCCAACAGACAGTTACACTCGCTCCTTGCCCCTTTCTTCTTCGGCACATCCAGCCTGCAGCCGATTGCCGCCTCCAGCACCTCTTTTGACATACAGCCTGCTACATCCACATTTTTCGCCGTCTGCTCCCGGCAGGCGGCGATTAACCTTTCGCTTTCACAGCACAGATGAATCTGTAAGCCGCTTCCGGCGGCAATCCCGGCAAAGGCGTCAGTCAGATATGCCTGCTCGCTGAAAGAAACGCTGCGCGCTCCCGGAAAATTTCTTCTGGTCTTTTCGTATAAATCAATGAAGCTTACCACGCACTGGCGGGTATGCCCCTTAAGCCGGCCGGCCATCTTCTCAAACTGCCTGATATGAAAATCTGCGGAATATTTTTCCGTAAGAAAAACCGGGTCATAGCGCCAGCTTATGCGCTCCGGCCCCACCAGTTCTGACAGCCTGCCAAACGCCTCCAGAATTTCCTCTTTATCCGGGACAAACGGTTCAATGTCCTTTCCGTACGGCGTAATCGTCACAAACCAGAAAGTGTCAAAAGCCGAAAGCTCTGAAAGCCTGTCCAGCATGGGAAGGGGATTTTTGGTGCAGAACACCATAACGTCCACCACCTCCGGGCTCAGCAGATATTTCGTTACCCGCACCGGATTGTAGGGATTGCGCACCAGTACATAGCCTTCCTTTATCCGGTTAAAAAACCAGTCGCTGTAATACGCCGGGATGTCGGTTCTGCTGCCGGTGTTGAGTATCATTGTTTTTTCTCCTGATTTTCAAAGGTCTTTTTCGCCTCCCCGCACCATTCCAGATAAGCGCGGCAGGTTTTTATTCCAAACTCCACGGTAAGCAGATAGTATTTATGGGTTTCATCCTCGTCAAGACAGGCTTTCAATGCCTGTTGAGCTTTCAGCAGATATGCCAGCTCTGTTTCCGTCTTTTCCCGGAAAGCCTCAATATGCACTATCGCCTGTTCTTCCCCGGACTCGTTTCCAAAAAACAGCTTCAAAAGCGTTTCATAGCGGAGCTCGTCGCGCTCAGCAGGCGCTTTCAGCCATGCTTTCAGATAGTCCCTTCCCGCGTCCGTGATGGTATATATCAGCTTGTTCCTGTTATTTTCCCTCTCCTCCCGCTTATCGGCAAGCCCCCGTCCGACCAAATCGCTCAGCGTGGGATAAATGCTTCCGTAGCTCGCTCCCCAGAAGTATTTCAGGGCCGTGTCCATTCTCTTTTTAATTTCATACCCCGTCAGCTCCTCGTGGCTGAGCAGACCTAAAATCACACAGTCAAGTTTTTTTTCCGCCGCCATTGCCATGCCCCTTATCAAAATTCCGCCTGCTTTTCACAGGTCTTACCCCATACCCTAACGCCCTCGCCGGACAACTGTCAATACAGGCGCCGCACAAAATACATTCCAGGCTTTGAATGCTACCGTCCTTTATCTCACTTTCCACATCAATTCCCATCGGACAGGCCCTCCGGCATTTCCCGCAGGAAATACATTCCGCCTTTTCCTTTTCCCGCACACACAGCCCCGGAAGACGAAGCAGGCGGCGAAGCTTTATGCCTGCCGCCATAAACGGCGCCATCCAGCAAAAATAATGGCAGAAAGCCCTCTTTCCCGAAAGAATCGCCGGCGCCAGAATCAGGCATACAATCCCGTAATAAATGAGATAGCTCTGGACGGACGAAACGGAAATCCTCTTTTCCGTTTCAAAGAAAAAATCAACCTCCAGAATCCGCCCTTTTTGCAAATAGCAAAATAACACCGCCGCCAGCCAAACGACCCAGACGACATATTTTATCCTGTTCCGCCATCCCTGAACAGGAACCCTTTCGTTCACCGGAAACGCACATTCCTGCAGACCTCCCGCCGGACACAGATACGCGCAAAAAAGCCTCCCGAAGGGAATGGACAGCAGGAACAAAGCTGCAAATACAATAAAGCTCCCGTTAACGATTCCGCTAAGCCCCGCATTGATAATTAATGCGGGACTGAAATAGTAAAGCGTAACCGGGAACAGCAAAAGAGAAATTATGAGCGTCAGTTTTCTTACCCTTTGTCTTGTCATAGCAAAGCCCTCCATATATATCAGTTTGATATATTATATATCGCTCTGATATATATGGCAAGGGCTTTCAATTGTCATTAGCGGAATTTAATTCTCCTGACCAGCCAAAACCCCGGCGCATTATTCGCAAAAGTCAAGACAAAGCCTTATTTCCGTGTAGGGCCTTACCTTCGTGTCCGCCACCTCCACATGGGCCGGATGAACGCTGTAGCCTTTCAGCGCTTCCTCGCTTTCAAAGGAAGAATCCAGCATCACGTCCGCATTGGAAGATGAGAGTCCGTTTGCCTGCACCTTAATATCCAGAAGACCCGGGATTTTTCCCTTTAAGCCCTCCAGCCCTTCCTTAATACCGGCTTTCACCCGCTCCTTTTCCTCCCCTGTAAGAGTTTCTTTGAGTTTCCATAGAATAATGTGCTTTACCATTTCGCCGTTTTTCCTTTCTTAAAAATTATTTAACACTTCTATTTTACAGCTATGCGCTTTCGAAGCTTTGCTGTAGCTGATTCCAACCGCCAATATCCTGCCGGTATACTCAGGGCTTTCCCCCAACTTCCCTTTAAAACAAAGGGCATAATTTTTTTCCTTTATCTGGGCAATCGCTTTTTCCGGCGTACTGTCCACTTTCAGCTCAAGAATAATACAGTCCTCATTTTTCCGTTCGGGATAAAAAATAAAGTCTACAAAGCCCTTTCCGGCCTTATCCTCCCGCTCCACCCGGTAATTATTCCGCGCAGAAAGATAACATAAATTTACCGTCGCCGACAGCTCCGTCTCATTATTATAAGATAAAATCGGCGCTTCCGTGTTATGCGCGAACTCCAGAATCTCTTCCATCACTTTCGTATTGCCCGAAAGCGTTGCCTGAAGCATCTGTTCGGATTTTCTTGCCAGACTGTACACATATCCCAGTGACTCTTTCGAAAGCAGTAATTCATTAAACCTGTCCATCAGCTCTCTGTTGGGAATCATGACTTCGCCCTTTTCAGAGGTAAGAAGACCGTAAACAACCATTGCCGAATATATCTGCTCCCGGGAATTTATCTCCATGGAAATTGCCGAAAACTCTCCTGTTTTTGCGGCAACCCTCTCCCCGGACACCATTAACGCCAAATCATCTCTCACGTCCTTCACATTATTTCTGATATAATAAAACAGTTCATCATAAGGTCCCGAGCTGGTCCAGTAATTGCGAAGCTGGTTATCGGTCAACGCCAAAACCACGGAACGGGGATTGTAAAGACGGATGCCTTTCGCTGTGTAATAACCGTCATACCAGATACGAAGCTCATCCCGGCTGAACTTAGGTCCTGTCGTTTCCTTCTGATAAATTTTATAAATCCTGTCCACCTCATCATCCGAAAAGCCGAAATATTCGCTGAACTTCTCCGATGTAACCATGTCATACTCCACAAACATATTCAGCTCGGAACCCCCTGAGTACTTCGCAATAGGCAGAATACCTGTCATGTAGGCGAACTCCACATACGGCTGGTCTTTCAACATATTTTTCAAAAACAAAAGATATTCCCTCTGTTCTTCCGCCGTAACAAACGGCATATGAAAAACCGCGTCCCACTCATCCATCACAAATAAAAACTTGTTTTCTGTTTTTTCATAAATAATCTGCAGCGCATCCCATACCGATTCGTCCCCGCTCAAATGAAAATCAGCGTAAGCCTCCGACAAATCCTTCACAATGCCGTCCTGAATCCGGGCAATATACTGCTCATAGCTTTTACAGTTTTTAGGCGTTTTGCTGAAATCAATATAAATAACGTCGTGCCGGTTCAGATGCATTCTGTAGTCTTGCGTTTTTGATATTTCCAGAGCGTCAAATATACCGTCCTTCCGGTCTGTTTTTCCGAAGAAAGCCCTCACCATATTTGCCATCACTGTTTTCCCGAAACGGCGCGGCCTTGTAATACAGCAGTAACGGTTTCTTTTCTCAAAATAGGGTATCAGCTCATTTAAAAAATAAGATTTGTCCACAAAGTAAGTATCTCTGAGTATTTCTCTATATCCCTCATATGGCGCATTGCTATTTAAAAACAGTCCCATAACAGCCCTCGTTTCTATCTCTGCCAGGTCAACAGCCCCGCAGCAGTCGCCAAATGCCTGCCGGCAGTCACCTGGCGCGTTGCTTACAGAAATTACTCCTGCTCTTTAAATCTCATTTTATCAGAACCGGTAAATATTGCAAGAAATTATCATAACGGTGCACAGCCGATTGTAAAGAGTACGGAATCCATGTATAATTAAATCAGTTATTATCCTGGAGGAAGATTATGACCGAATTAGAGAAATGCATGGCCGGACAATACTATGACTGCCACGACGAAATTTTCCTGGAATTTAAAAGGAATGCCCGGAAGCTTTTGAAAGACTACCACGAACTTGCCTATGAGCAGAAAGAGGAAAAGAGAAGCATCTTACAGCAGTTATTCGGAAGCATCGGCTCCAACGTGTCCGTGGGGCTTCCTTTCATCTGCGACTATGGCAGAAATATCTATCTGGGAGACAACGTGTCCGTCAATATGAACTGCACCTTTGTTGACTGCAACAAAATCACAATCGGAAACAACGTACTGATTGCGTCAAACGTACAGCTCTATACGGCCGCCCATCCCGTGGAGCTGGCAGAAAGGCTCACCCCGGACTGGAAGCCCGAAACGGGAGAATATTTCTGCCGCACCTATGCGCTGCCCATTACCATCGGAAACGGCTGCTGGCTGGGAGGCGGCGTGATTGTGCTTCCGGGAGTGACCATCGGCGACGGCTCGGTTATCGGCGCAGGAAGCGTCGTCACAAGAGATATTCCGGCGTTATCCGTAGCTGTGGGCAATCCCTGCCGGGTGATTCGGGAGATTTAAATACAAAATGCGGCATACAGGGGTACCGTTTTTATTCCATTTTCAAATCCGAAATTTTTTGCGGAAAGCTTGATTGCATAATCCGGTTTGTAAGTGTTCATATATACCTTTAAGCTCTTGGCTTTCACATTGTCCGCCGCCTTCACTTCAACCGGTATCAGCTTTCCGTCCCGCTGAATAACAAAATCGATTTCAGCGCCCCTTGCGGATTCCCAGTAATAAGTGCGATATCCGTTAATCGTAAGCTGCACATTTACATAGTTTTCCGTCATGCCGCCCTTAAAATCACTTAATTCTTCAACCATATAGAGAATATCAGCTGCCAGGATATCCTTTTTGGCACAAAGAAGCCCCAAGTCAGATACATAGATTTTAAACGCATCAATATCCCGATAGTTTTCAAGAGGCTTACCTATTTGCTCCACTTTGTAAACCAGAGATACTATTCCTGACAGACAAAGCCATTCGATTGCATTTTCAAATTCGGACGCCCGTCCCCCTTTTTTTATCAGCTTATACTGGAATCTGGTATTCTTTTTCGAGAGTTGAACGGTAATATTGTCATAAGCAAGTCTGGTCTTCTTTATTTCATTCAGATTATTATACTTGCTCATATCGTTTAAATAGCTTGCAAGAATGGTATCCTGCATATGGCGGATGAGAACATAGTCCTTAGTATTTACAAACTGCATCACGCATTCCGGCATTCCGCCAACTACAAGATATTTCCGGTACAGCTCCATTGCCGCATTATGCAAGGCGGAGGGAAGCGGCGCGTCCTGCACAAAGCACTTTTTAATCTGCGTCACCAAAGCGCTCTCACCCATAGCAAGCATAAATTCCTCCATATCCATCGGATACAAAGTCCTCATGTCAACCTTTCCAACCGGAAAGGAAAATTTTGTCCTGCCTGCCGCCACGCCAAGCAGGCTTCCCGCCACAATAATATGATACTGCGGAGCTTCCTCACAAAAATATTTCAATGAAGTAAGAGCCCTCTCGCAAAGCTGCACCTCGTCAAATACTATCAATGTCTTTTCTTTTACTATCGTTTGTCCGGCAATGCGCGATAATATGGGCAGGAGATAATCAGGACTGATATTTTCCTCAAAGGTTTTATTCAGTCCGGGATTCGTCTCAAAATTAAAATAGGCAACATTTTCATAACACGTACGCCCGAATTCCAGGATAGAATAGGTTTTCCCGACCTGTCTTGCCCCCTGCATAATCAGAGGTTTCCGGTGCTTATCCCTTTTCCATGCCTCCAGAAAGCCTGTAATTTTTCGATACATAGCTATACCTCTCTCAAAAATCACCCCACAAATCATTCGTTTCTATTTTCAGTATGGCACACATTCGTGTAATTTTCAATAATTATTTCGTCTATTTTTACATCAAAATGCATGAATAATTTCATAACATCACATTATTTTACGTGAATGCGTCTTTCCCGCTCTCTTACCCTCCAATCATCACCCCCGTATTTCCGTGAAGCGCCAAACGAATAATCCCGCATACAATCAGATGCGCCGGATAGTAAAGGTAAAAGAACCACTTCATTCCCTTCCAGCTCCCGCGCTCACCGTTATATCTTGCAAGAAGCGGAATCGTAAGCGCTACAAACATCTGGATAATTCCATAAACGGGGTTGATAAATATTGCATAAACCGCCGCATACATTGCCACGCAGAACATCATTCCCGCCATCTGTTTTTTAAAGCTGCCTCTGTTATCATAAATCATCAAAATGGCGAGTACTGCAATACAGCTCCAGTCAGAGCAGAAAGTTATCGCGCAAATGGCTGCGATGATAAAGGTTTTCTGCCACTGTTTCAGGCTTCCGCTGTCATTTACCATGAGAGCAATCAGGCCCCAGAATAGCGGCCACATCACGCTGGTCTGGTTAAACACCGAAGTCTGAAACGGGATAAAAGGAATCCCGAATGCAAAATTATATGTAAAATGCCCGACGATTGAAAAGAGAAACAGGCGGAGAGCATACTTCTTTCTATCATGGGTATGGCAATAGCCTTCCACCAGAAAAAACCAGAAAGTCGGCGCCGCCAGCCGTCCCAGTATATGCAGCAGAATTATCCACCATTCCGTGGGATAATCCGGGTATATCACCGAGACCAGATGGTCCGTTGTCATGGATATCATTGCAATGATTTTCAGTTGATTTGCATTGAAACCTTTTTTTGCTGTATTTGTCATAATCTCCCCCACTTTTACTTACAGGTGCTCCTGTTTATCTGCATTTACAAAATAAATTCCAATTTCCGTGAATCTCTTGCCTTACATGTTTCCCCGCGCTATAATGCATTTATAGCGGCGTCAGTTCCGAAAGGAGTGCGGTTTTCCGTATCGCCGGTGTCTCGGTTCACACTTTGATTATTCCGGAGGAACACTCGGCGGCTGGCGCTGTCTTTTACTGGCCGCACAACCCTCGCCGCATAAATCCGGTTCCCGTATTCCGCCAGAGACCTTTCACCGTCTTTTTGCGGGTCCATGCAGTAAAACTCTCCATCCCGCGCGCCTGTAATCAGTACATAGTGGAAGTTCCCCACTCCGTTTACCCGCACTCTGACAATCGGGAATCTTCCTTCTGTCAGGCATTCCATCAGCAGCCTTTCATCAGCCCTGTCAAAAACCTCCACCTCATACCTGCCCGGCTTCCGCAGATTATCCCACAGAATATTTCCCTCGGAATCATACACTCCCTGCCGTGAAAACCACTCATTGATTGTAAAAGGCGTTTCTTCCCCTTCCCCGCCCATGACAACCGCCGAGGTAATGCAGCATACAAGGCATCCCGAGCTTTTCATGGTATAACGGGAATCCCCCAGCCTCTCGTCCGCCCATCTTTCGTCGTCCTGTCTGAAATAAACAACCTCCTGCGGCATTATTTCCTTCTTCGCATGCACCGCAACACTTCCCCGAACACGCAGCGCAAGGAAAATCCCCGCTGCCAGAATCAGCAGCAGCACAATCCCGGCCGGATATAAAATCCGCCTCCTGCCCCGACACGTTCTTTTATCCCATGCGCCATTTCTGCTCATATGCTCTATTCTCCTGCCGCTCCTTTATACGCCTGTATTTTACTCTTTCCACTTCACCACAATAATAGTATAATGGATTTCACCGGGATACAAGACCTGGCAGCCAAATATAAGGAAATTCATTATGAGAAAAGTAAAAATTACTGTAATAAGAAAAGAATTCTACCCTGATTTTGCAGACGAATTTTTATCGGACGGAAAAGACGCCGGAGCCTGCTCCCTGCTGGAAGTTGGAGATACTTTTATATTTGAGGGCGGAGCCCAAATGCCGGAAAGCTTCTGTCCATGGGCGTGGATTGATATTTACCATAATGTAAGCGCAATCGCTTCCGGCTCCACCTATTATCCGTGGAATAAAAGGGACGGACAGACCATTGCCTGCTGCACAGACGGCATCCGCCCCGTTGTATTTAAAATCGAGGCGATTACTCAAGCATGATTTCCTTCACAGATATTTTTCTTATCTTTTCTGAATAAATGCGCATTATCAGTTCATATATCGCAAGGAAAGCCGCCAGAGAAATCAGCATCATCGAAACATCAAACTCATATGCCGGAACGCCGGGAATATCCCTGAACACAATATCCACCATCATCCGAAGCAGTCCGTACTGGTATCCCGTTCCGATGGCAAAGCCCACATAGGCCAGCGGCCGATACCCGCCAAGCACCGCTTTGCAGCATTCCTCCTGGGAATAACCAAACACACGCATCATCGCAATGGTTTTTGTATTTCCCCTGATTACCGTTGTTATGGCAAGAAACAGCGTCGTGCAGGCCAGTACCAGTCCAATCAGCAGCATCATTGCGCCCATCATGACGCTCGACAGTTCCTTCATGCTAAATGACATTTGTGTCATTGATGAAAAACAGAAAGAGGCAAACACGATAAAAAACACGAGAGTTTTCTTGCTTTTTAATGTGTTTTTCTTAAGGTCCGCCGTAAATTCCCTGTCGGAATCTCTTTCCTTTCCGCGCCTTTTTGCTTTCCCGGAATACTGAAAGCTGTCCCTCAAAAGAGCCAGCGCCGGTTTTCTGAGCTGACAGCCGGCATAAGCTACTGCAAGAGCCGCAAAAGCAGCCGTCGGTATAATCACCATCCCTGCAAGCAGTACCGGATGAAAATGTATCAGAATTTCCGGCAGAATTTTATCCTCATTCTGAATTTCATAAAACAGAGGCATCAAAAGGAACGCTCCTCCGAACCCCAATGCTGTTCCAATCAAGATACTGACTCCAAACACCCCAAAGTTCCTGGCAATCTGCAGATTGGAGTAGCCCAGGGCCTTTAATATCCCCAGCTCCTTCCTGTGGATGTCTATGTAATGCCTGATATAAAAAAGCAGCATAACCACTGATGTGGCGAGCAGGCATCCCCCACTGACCATACTGACCACCTTTGCGGACGAAACCTGAGCCTCATAAAATGCCAGCGCCTGCGGCATTGTGATTTCCTCCTTGATTCCCGCAATATCCATATTGAAGTTCAGAAACATTGTGCACACAAGCACGGCGCAGAAAGCAATAATTGAAACTCCCGTAAGCTTTGCCGCATCCTTTATTCCTATTACCATAGCAATCCTCCATTCCCCCTCGCATGCAAATCCGGGCGCTGTCGCACCGCATGCAGTCGCAATCCACAGCCGGAGTTATCCGGCCACTGTTACAATCCCCTCGCCGGAAAAAACGGCTGTGAAAAATCTTTTTACAATATTACCAGCCGATTTCATACGCGCTTTTCTGTACTTTGTTTGTATAAATATCGGAAATTTTCCCGCTGTTCATCCTGATAACCGTGTCCGCCATCTCTGCAATATTCTGATTATGGGTGACCATGACAATGGTAAATCCATATTCTTCGTGCAGCCTGCAAATATAATCAAGCACCTGCCGTCCTGTCTGCTCGTCCAGCGCGCCTGTGGGCTCGTCGAGAAACAGCACCTTCGGCCTTTTGGCCAGAGCTCTTGCAACAGATACTCTCTGCTGCTCGCCTCCCGAAAGCTCGGCGGGATATTTATGCTGCTTTTCCCCAAGCCCTACTGCCTCGATAATTTCCTTATATTCCTTATTCGACGCCAAATCCGCCCCCATTTTCACATTCCGGGCAACATCCATATCAGGCAGCAGATAGTACTGCTGGAAAATAAATCCGATATTTTCCCTGCGAAACCTTGTCAGCATACTGTCGGAAAGGCCCGTGATATCCGTTTTGTCATAAATCACTCCGCCGCCCTCCGGCGTTTCCAGACCTGAAAGCACATTCAGCAGGGTTGATTTTCCTGAACCGGAAGCGCCCAAAATTACGGCGAAATCCCCGTCCTCGATTTTCAGACTGATATTTTTAAGCACCTGAAACCGGCTTTCTCCGTTTCCGTAAAACTTTGTAATTCCTTTTGCCTCAATCACTGTCCTGTTCCCCCTTCACCTTATTAAGCAGACTGACAAACACCTCTGTCATCATCTCACTGATTTCCTCTCCCGAAAAACTGCACATCTTTGTGGCGCACAAGGCCGCTATCCCGTGCGTATAAATCCACAAATGCCGGTACAGCTTTTCCGCGGCTGCGCCCTTAACCCCATAGCCGGAGGTAATAGATAAAAGAATACTTTCGTAGCTCTCGTCTATCAGCGGCAGTACGCTTCCGATACCGGGAACGGCGTCCTGCTCTGTCATGAAAAGAAGCTGAAACAGCTTCGGCTCGTTCATGGCAAAGAGAATATACTGCGTTCCAACTCCCTTAAAAGCCACCTTTTCGGAAAGTCCCTTTTTCACATATTCCCTGTAAAGCGCTCTGGCCGCTTTCACCGTATCCCGTTTTACCTCCTCCATACTCTCATAAACGGTAAATATGGGACAGGCCGAGCTCCCCAGCTTCTTTCCCAGGGCTCTTGCGGTAAGGCTTTCCGCGCTTTCCTCCCGGATGATATTAAGCGCGGCTTCGACGACCTGTTCTTTCGTAAATCTTGCTTTCGGCGGCATGCTTTGCACTTCCTTTCCTTTCTAAAACAATCGTTCTATAACGTTCGTTCTAAATATATACCTGTTAATGCCGGAAGTCAATAGAGAAAAACAAAAAAATGCGCTTTTACTTGTTTTGCATTTTTCTCAAATAATCATAAGAATAAATCTTCCTCCCGCATTGCAGGTCATGTAAAAATGCAATCTTAGTTCGATAAGCCCTTACCAGTTTTGTGACTGTTTCATCATTGCCTGCCGTATCTTTCATAAACAGGTCGTAAACCTCTGCGTCTGAGGGAAGTAAACTGAGGTCCACCAGCTTTGGGTCCGTCACATATTTTAAAAGCTCTTTCTCATATTTTTTAAACGAGGTCACTTTAATATCGAGCAGGCCGGAATCGGCTTTTATAAGATTCGTATTATAAAACATACTGTTACCGCTGTCAAAGATTGGCGCCGGTTTGATGAACCGGTACGTTTTACTGTCCCTTATTACGCCGAAATTGTTCAAATGTCTGTCGGTGTTAGTGATTATAAAGTCCGTCAGTATCTGATATTCCATAAATGCCCTGAGGTAATCCTTATCTATGCCGTGCTCTCCGCAATACTGTATATAGGTCTCATAATAATTGCTTTCATTGGATTTTCTGATACTCTTTACAATATCGATTGCCGGTATAAACTCCGTACCTATGTCCGTAAAATTCGGGCAGATGCATCCGGTAATCAGTTGTCCGTCCGATGATATCTCAATTAATTCATATGGGGTATATTCAAATTTATTTTGTCTTTTATGTATTTCTGCCGCAAGGACTTCACTTAAGCTTTGTCTGCATGTATTATTGTAGTTGCCTTTTACAAGTCTTCTTGTGCCAAAGGCGTCTATAATCCATTTTTTCTTAAGGTCTCCCTTTAAGGATGCGCTCGGTATGAAGTTTGTTTTTCCTGCTATGCTTTTTATATCGTCTCTTAAGTCAAGGGAAAACTTTGACATGAAGTCATTTTCATATAAGTTAATATTTTCCCATTTATAATCGCTGTCCTTCGGGCATATCCAGTAATGGTCTGAAAGCGACAGTCCTAAATTATCAAGCATATAGTCGATAGTGCTTCCGGAATTCATCCTTGTTAAATCCGTCTGTATATTCTGCCTTGTTACGGGAATCCCTCTGTTCATTATCCATTCGGCAGTCTTATTCTCAACTGTTTTTGAGGATATTTCAAGAAAAGGCAGTCTGTCTGTTGAATTTTTATTGATTACCACCGCCGTAATGCCCTGATTCTCATATTCAAACAACGCCAGCTTTTCGTTTTCATGCATCAAAAAATAAATCATTATTTTCTCCTCGGCCTAAAAAACCTCTTTCGCTATATGTTCTAATTTATTTTTTGCCCTTTCCTTCTTTATATAGCTTTCCACTTCTATCTTTAACATACCATCCTGTGCCCATTCTTCATCTTTGATATTCGTCCATGTGTCTTTCTCCGCTACAGATATCACTTTGTTATCAAAAATTACTTGTACCGTTTTATTATCATCTTCCAAAAGCATCTTTGCTTCTTTTCCATCAATTGTGAATGTTTTTATAACCTTCATTTTTTACAAAACCTCCGCAATCACCCTCTCCGCGTTGCGGCAGGCGATTTTCTC
>CAJTMW010000005.1:0-61609 GCA_910577275.1 uncultured Lachnospiraceae bacterium | reverse complement strand
AATCTGCCCCGCCGTAAAGCCGCTTTCCTCAAGGGCCTCAAACAATCGCGGCATCTGACCCGGGCTTCCGATTTCAAGCCTGCCGCCAACGCCGTCAAAATCCGTGCCGATGGCCGGGCAGTCCTCGCCGCCAACATTCATCATATGGCGGAGCTGCGCCACAATCGCCTCCGTGCGGCTTTCCTTCGCCTTCACGTCGCCTGTAAGAAATTCCGGCCCGAAATTAACTCCCATGACGCCGCCCTTATCCGCCAGTGTCCGAATCATTTCGTCCGTCATGCTCCGGGGATGGGGATTTATGCTCCGGCAGTTGGAGTGGGACGCCACAAAGGGCTTTTTACAAAGAGCCGCCACATCCCGGAAACCGCCATCGGACAGATGGGACACGTCCACAATCATGCCCAGCTCGTTCATGCGGACAACAGCCTCCCTGCCAAAGTCCGTCAGCCCCTTTTCCATCACTGAGCTGTCGGAAGAATTGGGAAAACCAAAGCAGTTTGCATGATTCCATGTAAGGCTGATGAGCCGGATTCCCATGCCGTAGAAACGCTCCAGATTTTCCATTTTCCCGTCCACCGCACGTCCGTCCTCCAGTGTAAGGATGCCGGATATCTTTCCCGCCGCCCGGTTGGCGTCGATATCTTTCATGCTACTGGCCGCCGCAAACGCATCGGGATAGCGCATAACCGTATTGCGGAAAATCTGCAGGTTCTTTTCTATATAGGCTTCGTCCTTCGGCAAAAAAAGGCCCGCTATCTTCTTTAAGTTCACAGGGGGCATAAAAATGGCAAAAAACTGCGCCTTGCACCCGCCCTCTTTTAATCCCGCCAGAGATACCATCCCTCCGGGAGCGGAAAGGGTCTTCTTTCTGCCCATCCACGCTTTCATCAGTGTATCACAGTGAAAATCAATATAATTCATCTTCCCTCCTCCTTACTGTCACCGGCAGCAGGCCATCTACCGTACTGCCCCATTCCCCGCAGGGTTACTGCTTCTCCCCGCTGGCCCTTGCCGCCGCTTCCGCTTCTCTGCGGATACGCTCGATATCCTGTAAATTGACCTTGCCGGCCTTTAAACGATAATAGCTGTACGCAAAGAGTACCGCCACCATCACCAGAATAAAGTACTGGTCTCCCGGTTTCAGTGTGGTCAAAAGCGCCACGCTTATCAGCAAATCACACAGAACCGCCAGTATGATTGTAACGTCAAAAGCCCACCGGGGCATACGGAAAAAGCCGTTTTCCCATGCGTTCGGATACTTCTTTATCAGCCGGAACATCAAAACATTATTAAACAGATTGATAATCATGGTTGGAATCATCATCAGGGAAATCAGCTCGTTCAGCCCCATGTCAATCCAGATGGGAACCACGGCAATCACATATAAAATCAGCATCATCACCCAGGGATAGCCTTTTTTCGTCTTTGTACCGAGGACAGAAGGAAGCCAGCCGTCTTCAATGGTTGCAAGCAGGGGATGCTGTACGCTGGCAACCGCTCCGTACAGGGAGGTTGCGATGGCAAAGCATGCGCCGCCCAGAATGAAAATCACAAAAACCGGATAGGGAAAAATCTCTCTGGCAACCACACCCAGATTTTTTCCTGCCACCTCCTCTATAGGCAGAACCCCAGCGGAAACAATGGCAATCAGGCAGTATACCACGGTAATCACGCCGGAAGCAATCAGTATCGCCTTGGGAAGGCTCCGTTTGGCGTCCCGGGTATCCGCAGTCATGGCAACCGGCATGGTCGCTCCCTGACAGGCAAAGGCCATCATGGCAATCGCCATAATAAATCCCACCGCGCCGTCAGTAAAATAGCCCTCATGGGGCACCACTGTAGCGTAGTCCACCCGGGGCAGTCCCGTAGCAATGTAAACCAGCAGGGAAACTATCAGAACCGCAACCATAATCAGGTTGAATTTCCCCATAAACTTTCCTCCCAGCAAGGTGGTCAGGAAGAACAGCGTGATGATGGCAAAGGCAATCAGCTGGCCATAATCCGCAATTCCCGGGAACACTGTGGAAGCGTATTCCACAATGGAAACGGCGTACATGGCAAATGCCAGTCCGGTAAAAATCGTCGAAAGCGCCGTAACGCCCACCAGAAGCGGAGGCTGCAGTAATGCGGCCTGGGAATAAGCGCCGCCGGGCAGCACAAACATTCCCGCCATCAGCGTTTTGTAAGCGTAGGCAAACAGCACCACAAGGTTTGCCGCCACAAGAGCCAGCGTAATGGAATGGCCTGTAAAGGCAATGCCGCTGCCCATGGATACAAAAATCCCGGAACCAATACAGTTTCCGATACCGTAGCATGCCAGCTCCGCCACGCCCAGTTTTTTCTTTTCGTTTGTATTTTTATTCTTTTCCATAAAAGTATCTCCTTTGAATTTCAGAATAGCATACATGGGAAAGTACGTCAAACATTATTGTTGACGTGGTAAAGTATTTTTGCTACTATTGTTGATATGGTAAAGTATTTTTACATGTCGGAGGTATTTACAATGAATCCTGTGATTGCCATTCCCCAGATGGGAAACGACCTTTTCCGCAGATATATGAAAAGCAAATATGTCCAGAGCCTTCAAAGAGCCGGGGCGGATGTGCGCTGGATTGCGCTTGAGGATACAAAAAGAGCTGTTTCCGAAATGCTGGAATGCAGCGGCCTGCTGCTTCCCGGCGGGGCGGATATCAATCCAAAGCTGTATGGACAGGAGCCTTCCGAAAAATGCGGCAAGCCCAATGAGCTTCGGGACACCGCGGAATGGAGAATGCTGGAAGCCTTTCTCCCGTCAGGAAAACCCATATTCTGCATCTGCCGGGGCGTTCAGCTTTTAAACGTATTTTTTGGCGGTTCGCTCCATCAGGATATCAGGGATTTGCAGACATACAAACATGCCGACTTTCCCTCCAAAAACAGAGGCTGCCATAAGGTCAGCTTTCCTCCCGATACCAGACTGCGGGAAATCTTCCGGGAGGAATCCGCCGTTGTCAACAGCCTGCACCATCAGGCAGTAAATATCCCCGGCCCGGAGCTTACCGTTTCCGCAGTCAGCGAAGACGGATTTACGGAGGGGCTTGAGCTTTCCTCCCACCCCTTTTGTATCGGCATCCAGTGGCATCCCGAGCATATGAGCAAAAAAAACGAAAGGCAGCAGAATCTGTTCAATGCTTTTGCAAGAGCCTGTAAAGGAGAATGATGAATGGAAACAGAACGTTATGTCACCATGATGGAGGATGTCTACCGCTTCGTCATGTACGCCAGCGATGATTACAACACTCCCCATGACTATGGGACGGGCAGTATTTTAAATATGGTTGAAATGCATACCCTCGCCATGATTGCAGATACTCCCGGAATATGCATCACGGATATAGCCAGAATGTGGAACCGGACATTAGGCGCCGCCAGTAAAAATGTGAACCGGCTTTGCAGCAAAGGATATGTGGAAAAAAGAAAGCTCCCCGGCAATGACAAAACCATACATCTCCATCCCACCCCCGAAGGAGAAAAATTGGCGCAGCTTCACAGACAGTTTGACTTAGAGCAGGTCACAGCCACCTTAAACCATCTGCTCAAAGCACACACAGCCAAAGAACTGGAAACCTTTCACCGGGTTCTGCTCTCCTGTGTGGACATCTACGCAAAAAAACTGGAAAAAACAGCGCAGGCCGGTCCGATAAAACAATGATGTAAAAAGAAACAGGATTGCTGCAAAAAGAAACAAGGTAACTGCACACAGAAAAGAGGTACAACATGAAATACGATTTTACATCCATCCCTGACCGCTCAGGCTGCGGCAGCTCCAAATGGAACGCGATGCCGGACGCCGGCACAGAGCGCGTCCCCATGTCCACCGCCGACATGGAATTTCCCACCGCGCCCGAAATCGCAGAGGCGTTAAAAAACACCATTGACACCACAATTCTTGGATACACCGACCCCACTGACGCTTACTATACGGCCGTCTGCGGCTGGATGCAGCGCCGGCATAATTTTACGGTCACGCCGCAGCAGATTGTTTTAACCCCCGGCGTGGTTTACGCTCTTGGTCTGCTGATTGACGCCCTCAGCAATCCCGGCGACAGCGTGATTATCCTGACGCCTGTCTACTATCCGTTTGATATGGCGGTGCTTGCAAAAGAACGCAATATCGTCTATTCCGAATTGAAACAGACAGGTTCCAGATATACCATCGACTATGCGGATTTGGAGAAGAAAGCCTCCCACAAAAAGGCCAGGCTGCTTCTGTTCTGCAACCCCCACAATCCCGTGGGGCGGGTGTGGGATAAGGATGAGTTGAATGCCGTTGTCGATATCTGTGCCAGAAACGGCGTTTTTATCATTGACGATGAAATTCACCACGACCTGATAATGCCCGGCTACCAGCATACGGTGATGGCGTCTTTGTCCGAAACCGCCGCCAGAATCTGTGCTGTCTGCACCGCCCCCAGCAAAACCTTCAATCTGGCCGGCATGCAATGCTCCAATATCATCATCCAGGACCCGGACGCCTGTAAAAAAGTTCGCGTTGCGGCAATGCTGACCCTGAGCACTCATCTGAACATTTTAGCTTATACTGCCTGTCAGGCCGCCTACAATCACTGTGAGAACTGGCTGGAGGAGCTGATTCAGACAGTCAGTGACAACGCAAAATACATAAAGGATTTTATGGCGGAGCACCTCCCGGAAATAACCGTATTTCCTCTGGAGGGCACCTATTTGCTCTGGGTGGACTGCCGCGCCCTCGGCATGACGCACTACGAGCTGGAAAAGCTTATGAAGGAGGAAGCCGGATTGTGGCTGGACGAGGGCTACATTTTCGGGCCTGCCGGGCGCGGCTTCGAGCGGTTCAATATCGCCTGCTCCCCCGTTACCGTAAGGCGCTCCATGGAACGTTTTAAGGCTGCCGTGGAAAAGCAGAGAGCCATTTGGGAAACCGAAGGAAAGCCTTACCATAAAACGCTTGCAGTCGGCGACAAGCTGGACGGCTTTATCTACGATACTCCCTCAGCAACGGCCCTCAATCTGGCGAAAACCATCCAAAAGCCCACGCTGATTATCTTTTCCCGGTATTATTCCTGCGCTCTGTGTAAGCTTTTGATTGCCAGAATTACCGCCAGCTATCCGGCAATACGCCTTGCCGGTTACGATGTCAAAGTGGTTCTGCAATCCACACAGGCAACGCTGGAAAAGACGAAATATCCTTTTGATATTATTTGCGACCCGAAGGCGAAGCTCTATGACCGGTATAATGTGTTTGAAGCTGACAGCGACTTAAGCATGGTCGCCGCTTCCCCAAGAATGATTAAGCTTATGGGCGGAATCCGAAAAATGGCAGCCTCCATGTATGAGGAGCAAAAAAGCGAGGGACGCTCCCGCCAGCTTCCCGCCGTATTTTTGATTGATATTGACATGACCGTGAAATACGCCTATTATGGAAAAACTGTGGATGATATTCCTGAAATCCTCAAACTGATTGTAAATAAGAAGTAGGGGGCGGACGCCCCCTTAATCCCCATCCGGGTCCTCTCTCATAAAGAATCTTCGGTTTTTATAGAAAAAATCAAAATAAGTTTTGGTATTCCTAAGCTCCCACCAGTTTTTGATGTCTACCGGCGTTTCGTCTAAATCGTATATTCTGGCGCCTGAAAGCGACAGAAAAAAAGGGGAATGCGTTGCAAGAATAAACTGACATCCGCAAAATCTCGCCATCTTCGCAATAAGTTCTGCAAGGGCAAGCTACAGCCCGGGAGAAAGACTGTTTTCAGGCTCGTCAAGGCAGTAGAGCGTGTCGTTTTTCAGCCTGGAATCGAAGTACTCAAAGGCCGTCTCCCCGTTGCTGCCAAGCTTTACCTCCTCCCCGGCAGTTTTCTTTATAAACTGCCTTCTCGTCAGAGATTTTCTCCGCGCCAGCACCTGCAGACGGATTTTCTCGTAATCCTCCAGACCGCTGAACTTGACCGTTTCACCGAATTTCAATCCTGCCCATTCTTCCCTTGCCTCCTCCATATTCCCGGCAATGTCCTGATTATTCGTTCGGACCGCAAGCATATAGTCAAATACATCGTCGCTGGTGATAATACTGCTGCCGGCAGGAATCCGGCATTTTTGCCCTTCATCATCATATCCCAAAGAATAAGTACACTCACGGGTATAGGAATCAAACAGCTCCGAAGAATTGAAGGGAGCCACCCTGTGGAGTCCAAGTTTGTTTGCAATCAAATTGAGCAACGTGCTTTTCCCTGAACCGTTTTCCCCGTAAAAGACAGTAATCGTGTCAAAATTTATCTCATAAAGCCTTTTGTCGGAAAACAGCCCGCAGGGGTGGAGATTGTCAATATAGCCATGGGGCCCGCCGTTATGTATCATGCGCTCGCGTATCAGCTTATCTTCTTTTTCAATCGGCAGTTTAAAATTATCCAGATACATACTGCATTCTCATTTTTATCCTGTCAGGAATCATTTTTCACGCCACTGTTCTTTATTACCGCTGTACCACACCACCTGATTTCTTCCGAAACGCTTCGCGTCATATAGCATGGTATCTGCTATTTTCAGGTAATCGGCATACTTTTCATTATTATGAGGCGCAACTGTCACTCCACCCATACTGATTGTCACCCATTCTGAAACGTTGCCGGTATGAGGGATGTGGAGCTTCTCGACTCCCTGCCGGATTTTTTTCAGATATTCAAAATTGGCCCGCGCCTCACCGCCTAAGATAATCGCAACAAATTCTTCTCCCCCATAACGGGCGATAAAATCCGTTGTACGCTGCAGGTACTGCTTAATTGTCTGCGCCACGGCAGCTATCACTTTATCTCCCGCCGGGTGCCCATAGGTATCGTTATATGCCTTAAAGTGGTCAATATCAAACATACAAATGGAAAACGGAATCTGAAGCCGGGTCGCTTCCTTCCATTTCATAATGCTGTAGAGGTCATGACGGCGGCGGTTCGCAATTCCTGTCAGCTGGTCGGTCATGGACTGATACTCAACCTGCTTGCGGTACTTATACAGTTTGATATGGGTATTGACCCTGGCCTTTACAATCAACGGATGAAACGGTTTGGTGATATAATCCACCGCGCCTAACGTAAGCCCGCGCTGCTCGTTTTCGATATCAGAAAGACTTGTAATCAATATTACCGGGACACTCTGCGTAATGACTTCCTCCTGCAGCTTTTTCAGCAATGTAAACCCGTCCATTCCCGGCATAATCACATCCAGCAAAATCAGCGAATAATCGCCTGAACCGGCCAGAGCCAGTCCTTCGTCCGCCGTGTGGCTGAGCGTGATATCATAGTCGCTTTCCAAAATTTTTTTCAACTGAGCCGCCTGCAAAAGACTGTCGTCAACAATCAATATTTTTTCCATGTCTTCCCTCATTTCCGCATCACATTTTTCTGCATTTGCAAACTTTCCAGAGAATTTGTCATTCATATATCATACATACCTTTTGAAATTATACATAAGTAAGATATGTTTTGCAAGCGCAAATCGGGTGTAAATTCACGAAAATCGGGTATAAATTTACGAAAATGGATTATGTGGTAAATATGCCAGAGAATTTTTGAAATAACAAAAATATTTAAGTGCAAACAAAATTATTTTACCTGCTTTAATGCCTGCAGCACAGCCATGAGGATATTTTCGGACCAACCGGTTCAACGTCCCGACCTTTTTCATGGATTTCGGCATATGTCTATGCCTGAAAGAAAGTTATACGTTGCCAGTTAACTGTTAAACGGCACAAACGTTAAACAACGCTGATTGAAGCTTTACCCAAAATACAAAACCGTTAAGCTGCGGATTGTCATCCCGCCAATATTCACCCCTGCGTGTTTCAAAGACACGTACGGCTTTACCGGTTTGCATCCGGTATTTTTATTAACATTACCCTGTTATCGGGGAACCGGGTTTGAAAATTTCGTGCTGCAGGCAGATATTTATAGTCTGTTGACGTACCGGGACGCGCTAAACTGTAACAAAGGTCGTGGCGTTGGACACCTTAATCTGCGTGTCCAGCTCGGTAAGGAGCGTGTCTCTCTTTTCTCTCAGCTTCTCGATTTTATTCCGAATATTCAAAGGGTCTACAAGCTCGGTAGTGTTCTCACGGACATAAGCGTCCACCACTTCAAGGGGCTTTTCATCCTTAACTCTGGTCTCCCTGCCAAGAATGGACAAGCGCATACTCTCAGCAGTAGTCTGAAGCTGTCTGTTCTTCTGCTCCGCACGGGAAAGCCCCTTATGAAGCTCCTCCTCCATACGGATGCGGAGAGCCGATTCGAAGTCGATTTCACCGTCATACGACCCGCTTCCGCGCAGCCTGCTGCGGAGCGAAACAGCTCCGGCAACCGTAAACTCCCCATAGGATGTGTTAATTAAAGTCTGCGCGTTGGATGCCACAATCGCAGCGTCAATACGCTGAAAACGGTCTGTCAAATCCTGAATCTGCTGATATGCCGCTTCCGCCTGCCGCGCAAATTCCTCCCTCGTCGCGCGGCTGTCAAGGGCCTTATCCTCATTCGGCCTGATTGTATCCACAAAGCCTGCTTTTGCAATCTTGTCCCTAATCTTCTTCGCCAGCAAATCCCTTTCGTCAAGGGCCTGCGTTACCAACATTCTGTCACTCATAGCGTTCCTCCTGTAAAATTCTATGCCCGGCAAACTGCCTTCCGCCATCTTACAGTCAGAATTATACAGTGGATAAGTTTGTTTGTCATTGGACTTATAGTCCAAAGCACCTACCCTTTCCCGGCAGTCTCCGCCGCCAGCAACTCCTTTTCCAGGAACTGTTTTATGCAGGGATTGTTCTCCTCACTCAATGCAGGCTGGAACGCCATATAACGGCATTTCTGATACCGCTCGCCATCCAGCACAAACGTATATCCCATTACACATTTCGGATTACAGTCATCGGGATTGATAAGACGTTTGCAGGGGGATGCTTTTTTGATTTCCTTTTTCATCTTTTCGGGCAGCGTATCAAGAAAGCCCTGATATTCCTGTATATGCTCAGGATAAATGCGGAGCCTCATCCCCGTTTTCCGGGATACGAATGTCGCCAAAGTCCTTTTACTGCCGCTTAACATATAAGACACAACGTAGCCGCTCTTTTGCAGTTTTATGCCACACTTACAGCCCATTGCTGTCAGATATTCGTCGATTTGTTTCACAAAACTGCAAAAACGCCCGTCAACCGTTTCCATAAACTTACTAAATTTATCATCCATAAGTCCCTCCGTTATGCCTTTTTCTCACAATAATCCGGCTCGCGGAGCGTGGCGCGCCTGTTTTCTACAGGTATCCACACCTCATACTGCGCGTTCTGCGGGTCGGGATTCAGGTACACCTCAATATCGGGGGCGTTGGCATATTCATACCCGGAGGCGGGAAGCCACTCTGTTATAATTCGCTGTTCCAATTCCTGAATCGACCGGTTTGTTCCCGTTCCGGAAAAGATTGCCCAGGTAGATGCAGGCACGGTATATTCTTCAAATTCACCCCTTGCCTTTGTACTGGAAACCGCAATAAAATATTTCCATTGTTCCTCGTCGTTACAGGCGCTCACGCCTAAAAGCCCCATTGGCGGCGCGTCCATCATCCCTGCCAGCTTCTGTATTGTTCCGTTTGCAGACAAATCCTGCCACATCGTCGGCACAACCATAAAATTATTTTCGATTTCTTTGTCAAGCGGCGCAGATACGCCAATAATACGGAAGGCTTCTTTTTTCTCGATTCGATAATTCATTTCTGTCGCTCCTTTCACAGCGATATTAAACACAATGGGGGAAAAAGATTTCACGGATACGCCTTCGCCCTTCACGGACGACGGAGCTATCCCGTGGAAAGACTGGAACGCTCTGTTAAATGCCGTCGGGGAGCGGTAACCGTACTTCTCTGCAATATCGATAATCCGCTCGTTTCCGCCCTGCAAATCTACCGCTGCCAGAGACATTTTTCTTCTTCGGATATACTCTGCCAGGGAAATGCCCGCCATATACGTAAACATCCTCTGATAGTGATAGGCGGAGCAGCAGGCAATCCGTCCAAGCTGTTCATAATCAATTTCCCCTGTCAAATGTTCCTCAATATAATTCATGCTCTGGTTTAATTTATCGACCCATTCCATGTGATACCTCCTTATCCGCACACATTGTGCTTTCCATACCCGGGTTTGTCTTTATCATTATAAGACTTCTTATTAAACTTTTCCTCTCTATTCTTGCACAAAAAGGAGAGCTGTAACCGTTACGGCCACAGCTTTTAAGAAGTGACTATTTTTCCAAGCCAGCACTCCCGCGGCAGCCGCCAAATGCATCAAACGAAGTTTGTATTGCTAACAGTCACCTGGCTCGTTGCCCGCGGAAATCAGCGCAAGATTCCCCGGCGAATTATCCGCCTGAAGGAATTCTGCAAAGCGCGCCGTCTCTCCTGCAATCGTTTCCCTCATTTCATCGTCCGGCCTGACGCCCGGCTCCCACCACCAGCTTTTAATGACAAATTCTCCCGCCCGGCGAACCGGCTGCGGCTCAAACCGCGCAACAAACCGCCCGTTATACAATACCGGCAGCACATAATAGCCGAATTTTCTTTTGGCAACAGGAGTATACACCTCCCACCGGTATGAAAAATCAAACAGCGCCTCCAGCATATTCCTGTCCCACATCATATTGTCCAGAGGCGCAAGAAATCTGGCATAGCTCTCTGTGGGCTGATACTTCAGGCACTCATAAAAATCCTCCGAGACATAAAAAGTTTCCCCGATTTCCTCCACCTGTATTTCCCGGACTCGATTTTTTTCTGCCAGTCTTTGAAGGGCGGCGCTCCGCACCTCGTTTTCACCGAGGAAATGCCCCTGCCAGCCTC
Organism: uncultured Lachnospiraceae bacterium; assembly: GCA_910577275.1. Taxonomy (GTDB): domain Bacteria; phylum Bacillota; class Clostridia; order Lachnospirales; family Lachnospiraceae; genus Suilimivivens. Next base: position 50,734 of record CAJTMW010000005.1, on the reverse strand, counting down.
CTCCCTTTTTGTTCCACAGAAATCCCACGCTCTGAATTCTTCTTTCCGTATACCATTCCAGAAATTCTTCTATTGTCATGTCCGGCACGCATACCCGGCTCCCTTCTCCCAGCACCCGCTCCGTCAAATCAAAATACTTCTGCGTCCCATGCTTGTCCGCCACACACAGCTCGCCGCTGTTAAACAGATAGTCAAGCGCCGCGCTGGATAATTTCTTATGCCCCCAGCGGCTTTCCCGAACTTCTCCGATGGAAATATCCTTCGCTCCCGTCTTTCCGTTCCTTGCCACAAAATCCCTGACATCGTCCAGGATATCCATTACTCCCGTCTGATTGCGGTATTTCAGGGTGGAAGCTGTGCGCTTCCGGTTTTCCTTCCGCACCAATCCGAAACGCGGAAAATCTGCAGCCTCGTAAATGCACATTTCCTTGTCGAATCCATCAACCAACGTATGCTCCTGATACAACAGATGATAAAGAATTTCTTCCCTGTAATCCGCAACCCTTGCCTGCAATACCAAATCGGCGTTCCTTGCCGCCACGTTTAAAGGGTCGTACTGGATACTGTGAATCCGCCCCATTATCTTCTCTGCGCCGCTTTTTCCTGACAGCGCTTCCGCACCGTCAAGATTATGATAACGGCACAGCATTTTCCCTGCTTCTTTCTTTGAATATCGTTCCATCGTCTGCCTCTTTTCTGTGAATCCATTATGGCATAGTTCATTCCATTAAGCAAATTTTTCATCATCAATGTTTGCGGCATCAATGTTTAGCATCAATGTTTACGGCATCAATGTTTCTGTCGGGCAATGTCTCAAACAAAATTGCTTTCGTGATAGCGGAATGATATAATCTGAATGTACATTTTTCCTTATATTCCGTTACCCTGTTTGCCCCATATGGCCGGCGTTCCATTATGGGTAGTAAGGTATTTTGCAGGAGGATATGCCATGAAACTGAAAGACAGCCTGAAATCATACGCACTTTTATTTCTGCTGGGCATTCTGGCCGGCGTTATCTGCCGGCTGTCCGATTTTTTTCCCTACGAAAGCCTGTGGAGCCTGTCTTCAATCGCGACCCTTTTCGGCTTCTGGATTGCAAGCGTGGGGGTGATTACCTGTTTCAGCGCATCGGGCAAAGGCGCTTTTATAAACACCTTTCTCTATATGTTCGGAATGACGCTGAGTTTTTATGTACTGAAATATCTGCTGGGATTTTTTATAGAACGATTTTCAAACGACGGGTGCTTTCAGCGGGATTTGTTCCTTATTTATACGGCGTTATCGGTTGTATGCGGCATTGGAAGCTATGTCCTTTATTTCTGGAACAGAAAAACCATATTCAGTTCTGTTTTATATGCGTTGCCGGCGGCCGGAATGCTGGCGGAGGCAACCGGGTGCTTTTTTGTGCTGGTCAGCCGCCATATACTGCTGGGACAGACTTTGTTTGATTTTCTGTTTGCGCTGCTGTTTGGAATTACATTGTTCAGGAAGGCAGACAATAAAATTCTGTATCTGATAACGCTGGGCGCTGTGACAGCGGCGGTTTTTCTGCTGGTGTACAGGCCGTTTCTTCTTACGGTTTAGCGCCTGCGACAAACCGGTATTTACAGGGGTGAAAAAATGGATTTGAAATATATGCAGATGACCGACAGGGATTTTGTGATGGGAATTGATTCTCACGTAAATGAATTACAGTATAAAAACCGGGTCTATACAAAAACCGGATATATCATATGGGAGAACGGCAGGCGCACAGGGCTTCTGCATTATTCCGTTTTATGGGACAATCTCCCCTTTCTCAATCTTATTTATGTGGCGGAACCCCACCGAAATCAGGGAATCGGGTCGCGGGCATTGAAATTATGGGAGGAGGATATGAAAGCGCAGGGCTATAAGATGGTTCTCCTGTCAACGCAGGTGGACGAAAACGCACAGCATTTATACAGAAAATCAGGCTATATCGACTGCGGGGCCCTTTTGATGAACGGCACGCCGTTTGAACAGCCGATGGAAATGTTTATGAGGAAGACACTTTAAATATCTCAAGGGCTGCAAACTCATCCGGGTTGTAAACCTTTGTTTTCGCTGCTTTAAAGTCCTTCACATTGCATGTAACCAGGCAATCCGCCTCCACCATTCTTGCGCATTCATCTTGCAGGCAATCCTCAAAATCCTTGAATTCTACATTATCTATCGCTTCTAAAACCTTTTCATGGGAGGCTCCTGTAACTGTTAATACTTTGCAGATATCCTTTAACCACATTCGCTTTCCCTCATCAGGAATCCGAAGCGAATACCATATAATGGATAACGAATGGAATGCAATATATCCTTCTACTTTTCCTTTTGAGCATAAATCCATAACCAGCTTTGAAGAATCTCGAAACTTATCTTCGCGTTCCGTAATATAATTTAATACCACATTTGTGTCAATCAACGCTACCATATTTTTCTTCCATTGCCTCCCTTCTGACTTGTTCATAATCATAATCTTTAGGAAAAGGGTATTTCTTTTTCAGTTCTTCCATGTGTAAAAAAGCCTGTCTTTTTTCAGCCAATGGACTTTGAATATCTTCCTTCTGCTCCATTTGCTTCGTTACCACGTTAAATCTTTTTATCATATCTATAAAAAATCTGATACTTTCATCGTCCGGTAACGAATCAATCATAGCATACGCTTCCTGCCGTAATGTCATAAACTCCACCTCCAGTTCTAATTTTCAGGTCATCCATTGCCGCATCCGTCAAACGAAATAGTTTACGAAATTTAAGAATCTTTCACATTTATTATACGCAATAAAATTCTTTTCTTCAACAATCTAAATTCGCCGACAAACTCAGACTGTTTTTCGGCAATCCTCTCTAACAAATGGATAGCACACCTTATCCTCCGTCAAAAGCCCGTACTTCTCCGGGTGACGGCAGGCGTTCCCGTGCACTTCTCTTTCACGGTAGTCCCTCAATTGCTCCAGGTCAAGCTCCGCAACATAAATTCCTTCGTTTCCGTCTGCTTTCAAAATACACGTATCGCGCGAGCCGGCAAGGCCGGGGAGGTAAGCCACGCCGTCAAAAACACTCGAGCCGCCGTTGCAGTCAGGCACATCCCCGGGATAGTTACAGGTGGCAATCGCCGTCATGTTTTCAAAGGCTCTGGCGCGGAGCTGGGAAAGGCGGTTGATTTCCATAGGACATGCATTGGGCACAAGAATAAGCTCTGCCCCTTTCAGCATCAGGATTCGCGCGCTTTCGGGAAACTCCCTGTCAAAACAAATCATGGCGCCGGCCTCCACCTCCCCGCAGGCTGTATCAAGTGTTGTAACATAAAAATCATCGCCCGGCGTGAGATTCCGCTCCACGTCAAAATCACAGGTATGTACCTTGGCATAAATAAATTTCCGTTTCCCGAATCTGTCAAAAAGAGCCAGCGAATTGCGGGGAGCGTTTTCATATTTTTCAAGAAAAGTTATGCCTATAGCCATATGCAACTTTTCCGCAAGGCTGCCGAATGCGTTCACAAAATCGCTGTCAGCAGAAATCGCTTCCTCCACCCATTCACTGACAGGTCTGTCATAAATATTGTATCCATTGCTCCACATTTCGGGAAACAGCGCGATATCCGCACCGCACTCTGCGGCTTTTGTGCAATATCTGATTCCCTTTTCAAGATTTTCCTTGAGCGTCTTGCAGGGGGAAATCTGCAATAAAGCAATTTTTAACTTTTTCATTTCCTTCACTCTCCTTTGCAGGTATACAATTTACATTGCAGACAAATCCGCCCCGCGTGACTTTGACATCCGCTTCTCCCTTTGCAGGTACACAATTTACATTGCAAACAAATCGTCAAGCGTGATTACCGACTGGATATTCTTTGCGTAAGAATTACCCACCAGCCCATAAGTTGTGACCAGCGTCGGATAGACTGCATACTTTGTCCCCGTCATCAGCACCAAATCACTAATCTTGTTTCTGATGCTTCTGTCCACCTTTTCCGTTATGGTATACTCCGAACCGGAATATTTCATTTCACATAAATTTATCACCTGGTCTTTTCTTATAATTAACAAATCTATCTGCGAACCAAATATTCCTTTGTCCGGGTCCTCTTTGCAGTACCAGGAATTCACTTCCGTAAATACGCCGGATATTCCCAGCTTCATTTTAATCTGTTCTATATGTTCCATGCATACTCTCTCAAACGCCAGTCTCATCCAAGCATTTACCGCCGGCGTATTAATTTGATTCGACCAGAAATGCGTATCGGCAGGAATATTTTCCAAAAATTTGAAATGAAACAATGTAAAGCAGTCAATCAGCTGATACACTGCATTTTTCTTTTTCATTCCTACAGCATAATACCGCCTGATAAAGCCGCAGCTCTCCAACTCCTCCAATTTAACCGTCAGGTCGCCCGAATTCGGAATGCCGGAAGCCTTTATCAGTTCTTCCCTTGTCATTCCGGCCTTCTTCCGCCCCAGTGTTTCAATTATCTTTACATAGACGGCCGGGTGCTTAAAGGCAGACGCGCATCCATCCAGTTATACTTTACTTAATCTTCTATAAAATTCAAGATTAAGTAAAGTATAATCACTTTTTGCACATATTCTACCGCTTCACAAACCTTCTGTCAAAAATTATTTTCAGGCAGATAATCATTAATAACCCGATTACAGTCATCGCTCCCGCCGCAGCCAGTATGCCTGTCTTTAAGCTGATAAAGCCCAGCAGATAACTGTTCAGAAACGTTGCCCACATAAAATTTGTCATGACGTGCATAATAATGCAGGTATAAATATTGCCGGTATAATAACAAAAATACCCGAACAGAAGCCCGCCGACAAAAGTGTGGAGCATTCTTTCGGGAGCCAGATGAAAAACCATAAAAATTGCTGCCGGTATGATTATTGCAAGTCCGGCGCCAAAATGAGGGCGGCAGATATTCTGAAGAATTCCCCTGAAGAAGATTTCTTCTGCGATTGCTCCAAGGATTGACAGTATGGAAAGAAATAAAATATTATCATTAACCACTTCCGCCGTTTCCCATCTTCCGTTCAATATCAGCTGCACCATACTAACCGCATTAAAAAAGGAGAGTCCGATTCCGGTCAGGACAGATAGTATTATCTGGAGCCGTATATTTTTTCCGGGTGCAAAATTTATATATCCGGTTTTCCTGTTTATATATAAAGCAATCAGCCCCATTATCAAAACAGACATAATCGTGATATTTGCATTTTGAAAGCATACAACAGATATCTGTAATAAAATAAACCAAAGAAAAGCCAGGCCAATACAGCGTAAGGTCGCCGAAATCTTCATATCATTTCTCCCCGCGGATATTAAAGCATTTGATACATGGAGCCCTCCCTCCATTATCTATATTATACATTCTTACCACCGTTTTATCAACAAGCTTTCAAGACGCCTTTGCTCTTTTTTTCACGTCAAAAAACTGCGCCGCAGTCCAGCATTGGCTTTTCAGACGGCAGAAATAAAGACACCTCCCCGAAATTAACTTTCAGAAAAGTGTCCTTCGCCTCATTAGCCAGTGTAAAATGGTGTGGCGGTGGTATTGTGCATTTTAAACCTGCTCACACCTAATCAAAGAAAACGCCTGCAACATACACAGGTCCCCTCCATGACGTATCCAGCTTCTCATTGAAGATTCTTGTAAGGCGGATATGGCCATGGCCGGTAAGGTTAAACTTTACATAGATTCCGTTCCGGTAATCCTCTACAAGTCTGGCTGTCAGGCATTCCATGGTAACCGGGTCAATCACCTCCACCAGTGTTCGGCTGCCCTCAGTCTCCCAGTCCAGCAGATACAAGGATACCTGCCGCTTCTCTCCGTTGGTATCCACATCAATAAGCTGATGAAGCTCCGATGTTTTTACTGCAGATATGCGTTCCTTGGTCTCTCTGGATTTACAGAGTGCCCGTTGCTCTTTCGTACGCTCCTTCCAAATAATTTCACGGGTTCCAATATGGCTCATGACAACGCCAGCCGGCAAGCATTCTTCTCCGCCAACGATACTGTATCCGCTTTTCCCGTAATGTTCTGTCCAGCTTCCCTGAGTATCCATATCTATTCCAAGATACTCCGCAGATACTCCGCTACCCTTGCGGTAGTTTTCATCAATATTTGTACCTGCCGGAACCACCGTTTTCGCTCCGCGTATTTCCATATCTAAAGTCAATGTGCCATCCTTCACATTCACGCCTGTCTGCTCCGCTTCCAGTCCTTCCGGAGTAATGCTATAAATATCCACGGATTCAACTGCTTCCCACCCCTTGGGGAATTTCCACACCTTTTTTCCGCCTTTTGAGGAATAAGCAAGAAGTTCCTTTTCACGCCACACCACAGGTATAAATAAGTCAGTCCCATTGGCTCCCACAGATTTTAACAGCGCGTTTTCCTGTGTAATTACCCAGGAATTGACAATATCTGTCCTGTCATTTTCAAGCTTTGCCCATTCAAAGGTTCCTTTACCGGAGGCAGGGTCATAATTCTTTAGCCCTTCTTTACTGCCTGTGTAAAGCATACTCTTTACGTTTTCAGAAAACCGGGCGAAATTCTCTCCCGATACATACGCCTCCCGAAGCTTTGTGTTCAGGAAAAAATAAGGTACCGTGTTCTCAATAATTTCTGCTTTCATATTTTCAAGGTCATGATACACTTCATGCTCCAGCTGTACACCCTCTCCAAAAATCCGCATCTGCGCATTGGAGACATCCGCAGCATTTCCCGCAGCCATTATGTAGGCAGGCACCTGCATGGGATACCCGCTGACCATGGAAGCTTCTCCCATATCATAGGCGTGGTCCCAGGTCATCCCGTGTGCAAAATATCCATACTGCTGTGTCAATCCCACCTCGCCAATCATATCCACGTTATATTTGCTCTTAACCCAGGACTGCAAATCGTTGTAAGCATCCGCCTGCTCCTGTCGGCTTATCCCGTCCCACTCACTGGGTGGAATCCTATTGTTGGCATCCGTGTAGAGGACGCCTGTCTCCACAATAGCCGGGAGCAATGCAAACAGCTCATCTATCCGTCTTCTGGTTCCATTGGTATCTTCAAATGCTTTCTTATGGTTAATCAGATACGCCTGCCCCTGTGGAGCCTTCCAGCCTTTGTAGTATTCGCCTGCCGCGTTCCTTGCAAGAAGACCGTGCTCCCGGTAATAGTAAAACAGGCTGTTATCATAATCCGGATATTTCTCCAGGTTAATCTCATATGCATCCACCACATTTGTGTGCACCGTAGCCCTTGTGTGATAGTTCCTGCATTCCTCCATAATATAGCGTATACAGGTATCGCCATCCCATTCCGGATGCTCCCGGCTTCTGATTTTTGAGTTTAAGGGACCCATGGCGGGATATTGCCAATCATGCCCTCCCTCCTGAAAGCCTGCCAATACGATAATTTTCTGGACGTGCCTGGATAAGTTGTCCACATGGCGTATATAATCCAGAGCATACTCCACAGTCAGCACCCCCTGATGGAGCATGTATCCCCATTCCTCACTTTTTTCCAGACCGCCATAATCCAGACACAGCTTATATATCATCGTCTGAGAATAATCATAATTTCTCGGATAATTCAGGAAAGTCCTTCTTCTGTTCGCAGGCTTCTCCGCCTGCATCTCCTTTGTTAAAATGCTCTCCATTCTGGTTGTCCTCCCTCTTATCCCAATGCCTCTGCTGTCGGATACCGAACCGGCGAATTCACCGCAGTACCTGCCTGGCAGAATTTCCCTGGCTTCCGACAGGCAGCTGAATCGTACATGTAGTTCCCGTCTGCGCATCACTCTCGTAGCATAATCGAAAATCTCCCCCGTACCTTAAAGATAATCTGCCTGCTACATTTGAAATACCGTACCCGCCTTTTTTCTGTGGAAACGCCTGCTTAATTTCCTCCATTCTCTGATGCTGCATCTGATTCAATCTCTTAAGCGTTTCCGGTGCAATGGGGTCTCCATTATTATACACAGACAATACCAGCCACCTTGTTCTTTTCACCGCCCTTACAATAATCTTCCCTCCCTCCTCCATGTTTTGAAAACCATACTTGATACAGTTTTCTACTACTGGTTGGAGAATAATCTTGGGAATCTTTATTTTCTCCAAAGCTTCCTCTGCATGAATCTCATATGTGAAAAGAAAACTGTTTCTAATCTGCTCAATATTCAGATAACAACGGACATGATTTAACTCATCCTGGAGTGTCACATCATTCTCACCCTTGCTGACGCTGATACGCAGCATCTGCGCCAATGACTGGATTAGCGTCGCCATCGTTTCATCCCCATCCATCCGCGCAAGCATATAGATATTATCCAGCGTATTATAAAGAAAATGCGGATTAATCTGGTACACCAAAGAATTATATTCATTAACGCGTATTTCTTCCTGTTCCGCCTTCACCTGTTCCATTAGATATGAAATTTTCTTCAGCATCTTATTATACGCTGCCGCCATTCGGTCCAACTCAGAGTTGGTCCAGACTTCTATCTCCTGGTCTAAGCTGCTTTCGTCAAAGCTGCTCATACATCCGCTGATTCCAAGAATCGCTTTTCGAAAAGGTCTGGTTACCATCACAGAAATCATAATACTAACCAAAATAGTAGTCAGCATCGCCAGTAACAGAACGTTCAAAAATGCCTTTGCCGGCGCATTCACAATATCCTGTGGAATCATGGTTACAAAAACAAAACTCTGATTTTCATCCCGGCTGACAAAGCATATATGTCTCTGTATATTAAAATGTACTACTGCGGGACCGCTGTCGGGCATATGATTGATAGCGGACTGCAAAATCTCTTTCGTAAACGCAAAGTTTCCTTCCTGATAGCACAATTTGCCTTCGTTTGTAACAATGCCATAGGAAATATTGGAATCTATCGGTATATCACGAAACAAATCTGTATAGAACTCCTGATTTAGTTTGATAATCAAAATCCCCGGCTCTACCGACAAATCCGTATGCCTGATATTGCGCGCCAAAAATATCCCTCTGTCCTTCCACCCGTTTACCCGAACAGAAGAATATAAAATCTGCATACCGGCATAGCTGCCATGCAGTGCATTCTGAATTTCTTCTGATAAAATGTCCTCCGGCTTTTGGTTGGGAGTCAACGTATTGTCATAGTACTGATTCCCTTTATTGTCTATATATATCCCATACTCCATATACCGGTTATCCGGATACCACAAGCTCCGCTTGATATACGTCTCATCTTGAAAAAGCAGCTTCGTATTTTCAAGAGATTTCTGAATATAATTATTGGTAATATAGCCTCGGGTCAACTCCTCAAATCCCTTCACCATCACCTTATAATTTCCAGTCATCGTACTATTTCTATAAGAAAAATTCTGAATATTCAACTCCGTCACAATCTTATTTATAAATCCTACCAAAGTCACACCCAGGATTCCCAAAGGTAAAATTGCCGTTAAAACTGTGAATATAATAAGTTTTTTTCTGATTCCATAAAGCCATCTATGCTTATTCATACCGCTTTCTGTACTCCGTAGGCAAACATCCAACCTGGTGCTTAAACTGCTGGGTAAAGTAAGACGGATTGGGAATGCCAACCTTCTCACAAATTTCCACCACCGTATCATCTGTCTCTTTTAGTAAAATCTTTGCCCGTTTCAAACGTTCCTCCAAAAGATATTGCTTGAAGGATTTCCCGGTTTCCCTCCGAAACAGTCTTCCAAAGTATACCTGATTCAGATAAACCGCCTGCGCAACTATACCGATATTCAAAAATTCGTCCTGTAGGTGCTCCTGTACATATTCTGTAGCCTGTTTGATACATTCTCTGGTGGGTCTGCGTCTGTCTGTCTGTTCGCCACTAAATTTCTCCGACACATAATCTTCAAACGCCTCCCTGTTATTTTCAATAAACCGTTCATAGTCTTCATGTATCTTTGTTTCCTGTTTCTTCTCAAGCACTATTTTTGCTGCATCCTGTATTGCCTTTTCCAATTTTATATCTTCTATGGGTTTTAAAAGATAAGTGAATGCGCCAAGCTCGCAGGCACGCTGTGCATACTCAAAATCGCGGTATGCACTGATTACAATCCACACATATTTTTTGTCGGAGCGGGAATTCACCTCACAGATTAAATCAAGACCGGACATTTGTTTCATGCGGATATCTGTTATTATAATATCCGGCTTCTTCTCTAATATCTCATTCATTGCTTCCCGCGGGTTCTGAGACGTCCCCACAATTTCCACTCCCATCCTCTCCCACGCATATGTTGTCTCCAGTCCCCGCAGTATAATGGCTTCATCGTCTATCAAATATACTCTCAACTTCTCCATATATTTTCCTCCGCGCCAGGCAACTTCGCCGCATTACAGCTCTGCAACCATTGTCACTGGTGAAGCATCCAACCCCTTCATGCGTAAAGGTATGCCATATACCTTAAAAAAATCTCTGCATCCAATAATCGGTGTAAAATTCATATTCTCATAAATCAAAATCGGTCTCATGTGGTCTTCTCTCATTTCCAGCAGCATATGGTGATTGGCAAATCCTGTCTCATATCCATCTGTCCCATCAACACTCATCGTATCAAGAGCAATTGCCTTAAGCTCCGGTAGCTCTTCCCGGAGAAAGCGGCATGTCTCCAATGTCAATGCCGGAAAATCATCACGGAAGACCGGTTCATTGTCACAATATCGGGAATACCCTGTATACAGTAAAAGAATATCCGCCTGTTCCAGCCCCGGCGTGCCACGCAGCCTTTCCACCGGAATACGACCGCCTTTCCCGGTCTCTACATTGATAAAAAGCGCCCTGGTAAAAATAAAATCTGCAATATCCACTTCCTCTATGCTTTTTCCCTGTGGGCAAAAATGATATGGCGCATCCACATGAGAACCGCTGTGGGAAAAGACGGAAATCACTGTCTGATTATTATAATCTCCGTTCTTAATTGTCGTATACGGCTGAAATACACATTTCGGTATCGTTTCGTCATATCGCGGCAAGGTTTCCGAAAGCTTGACGGATAATTCATACAGCATATGCGCCGCCCTCCTGTTTTCTCAGTATTTCGGCTGCCCTGTATGACAGCTAATTCCCCCGTCTACCGGCAGATTAACTCCATTTAAAAAGTCCACCCTTCTCTCGGCAAGAAACAATACTGTCTCTGCAATTTCTTCCGGAGATGCAAAGGTATGTGTTGGATATGCCTCACGATTAACCTTTTCGGCGTAGCTGATTTTCCGGAAAGTATATTCCAGCATTTCTGTCCGCACAGCGCCCGGACAGACCGCATTACAGCGGATTCCCTGCTCGGCATAATCTATGGCGATGGCTCTTGTCAAATTGGTCACCGCCCCCTTTGCCGTGTTGTATGCCGCCATGGAATAATCCGCACAGATTCCGGAAACGGAAGACATATTGATAATTGTCCCATATTGCTTTTTCAGCATCATAGGAAGGAAATAATAGCATGCCAGATAAACGCCGCGGCAATCAATATTCATAATCCGGTCAAATTCGTCTGGCGGAGTCTCCAGAATCCTTCCTGCAAGATGAATCCCTGCATTATTGAAAAGTATATCACATCCGCCGAATTCCTGTTCCACATATTCAGCCAGCTCTCTGACCTGCTCCTCCTGACTGACATCCATCCTGCGATAACGGATACAGGCTTTTGGGTATGCTGCCGCTGTTTCTTTTTCCAACGCCTCTCCCGCTTCCCGGTTACGCCCCGCAAATATGACATTTGCACGATTTTTTCCAAACAATTTCACTGTAGCGGAACCAATACCGGTGGTTCCGCCAATAATTACAGCTGTTTTCCCATTTAACATACTCTGCCTCCTGCAAAAATAATCTTAATCAGCTCCACAGCCTGTCATGAGACCATAGGTAGTCCCAATTACTGGTATCCTCCCACAATCCCTTTACACGCGAATGCATATGTTCCTTTAAAACCTCATCATCAAGCTCCGTAATCCCCAATCCCGGCGCTGTGGGCAAGCTTACCTGTCCTTCCGTAATAATCGGTTTTTCACATCCGGTCACAATATCATCCCACCAGGAAATGTCACTGGAATGATGTTCCAGAGCAATAAAATTCCGTGTTGCAGCAGCAACGTGAACAGCTCCCAAAAATGCAACCGGACTTTCTGCATTATGAATTGCCATTGCCACTCCATGTTCTTCTGCAATTTCACCGATTTTCTTTGTTTCAAGAATGCCGCCGGAAGTTAAAATATCAGGATGAACAACGGAAAAAGCTCCGCTTTCAATTACTTTTTTAAAGGCTTCCTTGCCATAAATATCTTCTCCGGTACAAAGGGGTACGGTGGTAGCGGCAGCAATCCGCATATACTGATTGGTATACTGCCACGGTAAAATATCCTCCGCCCATGCAATATTGTACTTTTCCAACCGGCGCAGCAGCCTGATACTGTCTTCCACGCCAATATGTCCAAAATGGTCTATGCTGACAGGTATATGATACCCCACAACCGCTCTGGCGTCGGCAACATACTGCTCCAGATAATCAAGCCCCTGCTCGGTAATCTGTATTCTGGTAAAAGGATGCTCAATATTGTACAGGTCATAGATTGCCTTTTCCTTCAAATTGGCTTCCACGGTTCTGTCACCACGCTTAAAGACCGGCATATCCGGGTCCTCCCGCATAGCGTCAAGGAGCCATTGGGGACCGCATAAAGTGCCGGGTTCATCCAACAGCAGGTCGATTCCAACATCCATTTTCAGCATCTTAAAGCCTTTTTCCATCCTTTTTTTCAATGCCTCACCCATAGCTTTTCCATCATGCTTTCCATAGACATCCGTATCACAATAGACAGGAATTGAATCACGATACTTTCCGCCAATCAGCTGGTAAACCGGAACAGAATACGCTTTGCCCACAATGTCCCACAATGCCAGCTCAATCCCGCTGACGCCACCGCCCTGGCGCGCATGATACCCGAATTGCCGAATCCTGTGAAGAAGACGGTCCACATCCAGCGGATTCTCATTGAGCAGACGGCTTTTCAGCATCAGAGCATATTCCTTACACCCGAAATCTCTCACCTCGCCGAATCCCACAATCCCCTGATTGGTATAGACCTTGATGAGAGAATTTTCAAATGGCGCTCCTTCAATATCCGTAAACCGGATATCGGTAATCTTAAGCTCAGACGGAGCAGAAGATGTATTTACCTTTTCCTGAATAGTCTCATTAATTCTCATGGTATTCCTCCCGCATGAATTATAATCAATACGCTAAATAGCGCCGTTTACTGCATATACCTTTTCCAGGGAATCTCCGTTAAGAAGGCCTTCCCTTACCTTATCCTCTTTCTTAATTGTCTCCAATGCCTTCTCCAATACTTCATCTGCAATTTCCTTTGGAATCACTGCAACGCCGTCAATATCACCGAAGATTAAATCGCCTGGATATATTGTCACGCCGCGCATTAGCACCGGAATCTGGCATTCATTTATCTCCGCTCTCCCCTTTGATGTTTTCGGATTTCTCCCTGCATAAAAGAGGGGAAATCTCATGGCTTTGACTGCCTTTAAGTCCCTGCCATATCCGTCTAAGAGAACCCCAGCCCCCTTCCGCTGTCTTACTGCAGTGGCAAACAGTTCGCCAAAAACCGCACAATTATAATCCCCGCGTGTTACCAGCACATAGATTTCACCTTCACTTAGCTGGTCCACCACCTTACATTGTGCTGTCAAAGGATTTTCAGGCATAGAATATACCGTCGTAGCGATACTTGTAAAAGCAGGTCCGAAAATCACAGTATCCTCTTCCAGAGGCATAATGCCACTGATACCCTGATTGCGATACCCCATACCATCCATTACATCACACAACACCCCGGAATATAGATGCTCCTTTAAAAATTTATTTTCATATTTTATCATGGTCGCCTCCTGATATAAAAATATCACCCCCGCAATGAGGTGCTCTCCTAAATCAAATCCCTGACAACAAGATTCTCTCCTGTCAGTCCAATATATGCTCCCTTTCCCGCTTCCTCAGCCTCCGGGTGACAAAGCAGCCATTTATTACACGCCCAGAGCATTTGGTCTTCCTGATTCTTCACCTTTATGGCAGGCTTCCCGGTATTCGTGCCTCTTGGAAGCGCCACAAGGCAGCGAAAACGATAACCACAGGGAGCATAATGCAATGAAGTGGCAAACAATTCCACCGCCGTGCCTTTCGGCACCAGAAAAGCACGCACCCTGGCAGTATCGAACTTACCATTCACAATCTCTGCCTCCTGTCCCAACAGAAGAATCATGTCCGTGTCCGCAAGATCAATTTCTGAATTGCGATGATATTCCAGGCAGTTAAGCATTTGATTGCTGCCATTGCAATAACCAATTTGTATGGGCATCCCGCCGAAAAAATTAACCGCAAGCTCTTTGGCGGCGGGCGTCGCCTCCAGAACAGGATTCCCTGGAACATAACAGATTCCTGCTTCCGGAAGCGGCGTTTCTTCTAATTTTTCAAGGATTTCCGAAAAATCATAACCATCAATTACTTTTCCGTAAGATGCAAACACAGGGTCAAATACAGAATAGATTTTCACCTTTTATTTCTCCTCTCTGCCACCGCTATTTTACCTTACTGGAATTCATCCAATAATTGAAGCTTTAATACCAGCAGACCTCCCTGGCTGGTCTTATCCCGCTTAATCACAAAGCTGCGATTACTCAGCTCCTTTGACGTTCCTTTGAGTTCGCCGCCGTTTCCATTCTCAATGCCAAACAGCAAATCCACCTGCCAGATTGCTTCGGCGTCAAGAATCTCCCCAAAGTCAAATTTGACCGATACATCCTCATCTGTATAGGGATTTGCCGCAATCAATATCACGGTTTTGTCTTTTCCATAACAATACGGTAACGGAAGCTCTTTTGACGCCTCATACCATACCGCTTTGTAACCGCATTCCTCATCTTCCATCCTGCATGGCCGAATCAAATCAAAATTGGACCGTCTGATATGTATGATGCGCTTCATATCTTCCAGCATTTGAGCCTTTTCCGGCCGCTTCAGCTGTTCCCAATCCAGCCAGCTTCCATACAACCACCGGCCTTTCCCAGGATTCTCCCCTCCATACAGTTTTGGTGAAAGCCCCGGAAGAGGACGGTAATCGGCATCAAATTCCTCCCCAGCCATAAATACGGGAACTGCCGGTGCAAGAATGGCTCCATAACCCGCCAGATAACGACTGCCTTGTGCGCCATAAGGATTCTCATCAAGAGGATAATCCTCCCATCCATTGTCATGGCAGCTCAACTGCACAGACATAAGCTGTCCCTTCTGTACACGCAGCGGGAATTCGACTTGAAGATGATTCTTCTCTCTTTTATACTTCACCCAGCAGTCTGCTCCCATCATACCTTCCATGTTACTATTCCAGACAAAATCCTCTAAATCTGTAATCTGAATATTCCGAATTTCTTTCTGCGTGTAAATATTCTCCACCCGCAGAATATTTGTCTGCTGCTGATAGGCAACTTCCTGCTCCTCACATTCTATCCGTTCAATAACTGCTGCTTCCTTTATTACCTCCAGAACCTTTTCGTCCGGGCTCCAGCCGCACGAAACACTATTCTGAACAGTCCCGTCCGTATAAAAAATCTTTACTCCATACCGTTCATTTTTGCGTAGCTGTGTATCTCTAAAATAGCCTGCTGCATCTGTCAAAATACGGCTGGAATCATTTGTCCCGTACTTTCCATTGCTTACCCATTCCCCATGCTGAAGAATATCTGTCACACCGCGGATTGCCGGTCCTGTTTCTGCAATGATTACAAGCTTCTTTCCTTTTTGGGCAGCCTTTTTACGAACCAGAGCCCACAAATCGTTCCGGTAATGCGCCACATCCAGCCGGTATCCATCTATTCCAAATTCTTCCACATACCAAAGCCAGAGATTTACCCACCATTCATCCAGGTCTTTATGTCCGCCGTACCAGTCAAAATCCCGCATCTCCCAGGTTCCGCCCGAAAACCAGTCTGGATGCTCCTCAATCAAGGGGCTGTCCTCTATGACTCCATGAGTAATTACATCTAAAAATACCATAATTCCGTGAGCATGAGCTGTTTGAATCAGATGCCTGAATTCCTCCTCTGTTCCAAGACTGGAATCCAACCGGTCAGGTCTTATCACTGCATACTCCGTCCAGATATTATAAAAATGATTGGAATTACACATCTGATGTCCTGTAAGCCAGATGGCGTTAATCCCCAGTTCTTTTAGATATGGAATCCGTTCCTCCATAGATACAAAGGTGCCTGACTCCGGGCCATTGGGTGAAGTAAAGCCTTTTGTTGCTATCTCATAAATAATTAGCTGCTCCAGTTCTTCTGGTGCATCAATAATTTCATATGCCATAAAATAATCTCCTTTAAATTATAATAATTATGCTTCCTATCCCTTCACAGCTCCCGCTACCATACTCTCTGCAATCTGTTCCTGCAATATGATGTAAACTATCATCGTTGGCAGAATGCAAAGCACCAATGCTGCAAACATTGCAGAATAATTGAAGTTGAAGGTTGAAGTAAAATATTTAATTGTCAGAGGCAGGGTACGGTTCTTTTCACGTGCCGTCAACAGCATTGCATACATAAATTCATTCCAGGAAAAGATAAATGTGAGGATTGCCGAACTGGCCATGGCGGATTTGCCAAGGGGCAACATTATCATCGTGTATCTCTTTAAAAATCCGGCTCCGTCCACATAGGCTGCATCCTCCAGCTCCTGGGGTATAGATAAATAAAAATTCCGCATCAAAAACAGGCACATTGCCATGCCAAATCCTGTGTAGACAAGTATCAACGCTGCTTTCGTATCGTACAGTCCAAGCTTATTTATCACAAAATACACCGGCTGTACCATGGCATTTGCCGGTATCAGCATGGAGGAAATCAACACCATAAAGATGGTATTTTTCCCTTTAAAATTTGTTCTCGCCAATACATAACCTGCCATAGAGTAAATAATTACTGAAATCAGTGTACTGCTTCCCGCCACAATCAGAGAAGTCAAAAACCGCGAAAATATATTCACCCGCTCCATTGCAATTTGATACCCATCTGTAAAAAAAGATGTCGGCAGTGAAAAGCTCGAAGATAATATCTGATTGTTCGTCTTAAAAGAGGACATCAGCACCCATAGGAATGGAAATACCGATATGATAATTACGATTCCCATGATGACATAGTCGAAAATGCGCTGTCCTATCTGCTTCCTCGCTTTCAAAATATTCACACCTCTCAATCCGCCTTGTCCATCCGAAACAGTTTATTACAGATGAGCATCACCACGATTCCAATCACTAACAGCAGAATTCCCAGGGTATTGGCATATCCGTATTGGTTACTCTGTATAATCTTATTTACCATCATAACTGAAATCGTCATGCTGGAATCACCCGGTCCCCCGTTTGTTGTCATATAAATAGACTCAAATTCCTTGAACACCGCCGTTACCGCTACAATTGCCCCTGTACCAATCGCCCTTCTTAAAAGCGGAAGATATATCTGGAAATCAATCTGCCGTTCCGTAGCTCCGTCAATTCTTGCAGCATCCTCAATCTCCTCGGAGATTGAGGATAACTCTGCCAGAACAATCAGTGTGATAACAGCCGCATACCAGAGCCAGATATTCGTAATGCTCAGGAAAGAGGTTTTGGGGTCCATCAGCCAGTTTCTTGCCAAATGGCCCAACCCTATTCCTTCCAGCAACCCATTCAAGATTCCCACATCCGGTTTGAAAATAAACACAAACATCAATGCAAGCGCAGACCTTGAAATAATATTGGGAAGCATAAAAACCGATCTCGTAAATCTCCATCCCTTTCTTCTTCGCTTTAACACCAAAGCAACCAATACACCAAAGGGTACATGGACAAATACAGCCAGCAACGCCCAAACCATCGTGTGCAGAAGCGATGCATGGAATACGGGGTCGCGAAAAATTGTCTCATAATTTTCAATTCCAATAAATCGCATCCTTTGCATTCCGTCCCATTTTGTAAAGCTGGATACCAACGCCAAAACCATCGGCCCTAAATACACCAGGCAGAACATGAGAAGTGCAGGCGCTAAAAATAACGCAATCCAGGCTCTGTTTTTTTCTTTCATCCGATTACCCTCTGTTTATTCAATGTCCTTTTTGTACTGTGCAGCTCCTTTATTCAGCATCTCGATAAAATCCTCTGTAGTAATACTTCCGGTCACAAGATTGGGGATTTCCCTGCCAAATACATCATTCTGGTTCACAGGGTCCCACTGGCTCTGATAACTGGGAAGTACAATCTCTACCTCCTTGGAAATATCCACACAATCCTTCATAGCAGGAATCAGCTTGTCATATTCTTCCTGTGGAAACTCTATTACTGAGGACAATTGTCCGGATTTTAAAGCCCGCTGTGTGGCATACTTGGGCGATGAGTAAAATTTCATAAACTCAACTGCCCCATCGACCACTGCCTGGTCATGGCATGATGTCACGCTCCAGCCCGCTATGGAACCTATCATAAGATTTCCCGGAAACGGAGCATATCCTACTTTCTGTTCAAAACCCGCCGGCGCATAATCGGGGTCGGAAAGGCTCGGCATCATCCAGGGACCATTAGCAATCATGGCGGTGTCTCCACTGAAAAAATGGTTGGCTGCCAATGCATAAGTTCCACCTACTGCATCCGCTGTGGTGTATTCAAATTCCTTTTTAAGAATTTCCACTGCTTCTTTGAATTCCGATGTATCAAAATTATCCGGGTATCTTACCGACATAAAATCCCGCCCGTTTTGACTTCCACCGAGATATGCCGTCATCCCAAGCATAGGGCACCATGCCGTTTCGGCAGTCATCAGGGAAAGAGGAGTTATTCCTTCTGCTGTCAGTTTTTCGCAGGCTGTCCAAAATTCATCCCAGGTCTCCGGGAATTTTTCTATTCCCGCCTGTTCAAACAGCTCCTTATTATAGTAGATTCCTACCATCTGCAAGCCCGTTGGCGGAACCATATACATCGTTCCATCCTCGCGTGTAAGCTCTTCAATTCCCTGCGGCATCAGCCAGCTTCTCCATTCCTCATCGTTCTCCAAATATGGCGCAATGTCTGCCAGACGCCCATTTTCCACCAACAAATCGAAAAATGCAGGCTCCGTACCTATATCAATCAATGCCGGCATGGAATCTGATGTGTTGAGCATTTTCAGTTTGGAACGATAATCGTCCGCAGAACCTGCCATATATTCCACATCCAGCTGGTATTTTCCCTTATATGCTTCGTTAAAACCGTCAAAAGCCTCCTGCATCTGCAAATCCATTCCATCATTGGTTCCCGTTGTCACTATGACAGGTATCTTCACTTCTTCACCAGAGCTTTCCTCCTGTGCGGTGTCCTCCGCCCCCGAGGACTCGACCTTCTGATTGTCGCCTGCTCCGGTCTCTTTGTTCCCACCGCAGCCTGCCAGTGCAACTGTGATTGCCATTGCCAAGCCAATCATTCGTATTACATGTTTTTTCTTCATTTGTTCTCCTCCTTAAATTTGATGGTAATATTATTATATCAGCATAGCTATCCATTCTATACAAATTATTAAACATGATATATCAATTTTTATCACAATATACATATCATCATTATTACCGCTCAGACTTTCACATACATTTTGCCTATGCGCTTTGTTGCAAAAATGAAACTCATAACAATATGCATAGATGCTTGTCCAAGTATGAGCTTTAAGTTATGATTCCAATTCCTCCAGAGGAAGGAAAGTGCGGATGAGCCGGTAAAGGCAATGCAGATGCTGAATGTGTATTCCTATGATGCGGGGATGTGCGTAGGGCACAAGGCCATAGGGGAGAAAACGAATGAGATACCGACGCTCAGGAGGTGCTGGGTCTGATGGAGCTGAATGGGATGATAGTGACAGTGGATGCCATGAACTGCCAGAAAGAAACAGCGGCGGTAATCCATGAGGGGAAAGGGGAATATGTGCTGGCATTAAAGGGGAACCAGGGGCTGTTTTATGAGGAAGTGAAGGGTTACTTTGATGAAGAATGCCTTGTGGGGCTGAAAGAGAAAGAAGGATACATAAAAGGACGGCAGAGCCGGAGGAGGGGGAGGATAGCGAGGGGCACTGAGGAGTGGAGAACGTGCTGCACTGTCACCTGGGTGTCACATTTGATAAGAACCGGATGATAAGTTTATTCTGCCTAATCCCTTTACACATCTGTTTTATTTTAAAAATCAAAAAATCAATTTCAATATTTCACATATTACATTAGCACCCTGCACTACTTTAATCTCCGCAGTGTTTTTATCAGACGCATTCTGGCTGCCTTCAGTTTTACAATATAACGGCTGGCATACACAAGACCTGTAAGCAATGTGCCGCTCACAAAGCCTCCTACAACACTGACAATCGTTGCATATGGCTGCGTTCTTTCACTGTCCATCATAGCTTTTCCATAAAAAAAGTACAGGTCACTGACTGAGAACCTCTTTTCCCCGAAGAATCGAGTAGGAGGGGGATTTGAGTAATCCCCCGACCTCTCACACCACCGTGCGTACCGTTCGGTACACGGCGGTTCAATCAACTTAACAAGTAACACGCTTTGCGGCGTAGTAGTCGAGCATGGAGATTAGCCCGAATTCGACTAATCTCTTATTGCTTATAGCCTGATGAACATCCCAACATCTTGCAGGTTTTGCATATCCATGCAGATAAGCGGTTTTCCACGCTGACCATGCTGGTATTCCAAGCTTTATCAGGTTCTTTGCTCTGTTCTTTGGGGTTTTCCAGTGCTTCCAGATACACATCCTAAGACGGTATCTAATGTTGCTGTCCAACCGCTCACACAACCCTTTCATACTTCCGATTTTGAAATAGTTTATCCATCCCCGGATAAGCTGGTTGAGTTTCTCTACCTTATAAGCGTTGCTTACTCCCCAGCTTCTTCATGTAAGCTTCTTCATCTGTGCCTTGAACTTCTCTACCGCTTTGGAATGTGGTCTGGCTTTATACCCTCTGGCAAATGTGTCATAGTAAAATCCAAATCCGAGATACTTGATGCCTTTCGGCTTATCCACCTTGCTCTTTTCGGCATTTACTTTCAATCCGAGCTTCTCCTCAATAAACCGGGTGACGCTCTTCATTACCCGTTCTGCCGCCTGCCTGCTTCCAACCATTATGATGAGGTCGTCTGCGTATCGGACGAAATCCAGCTCTCTTGCTTCCAGTTCTTTATCCAGTTCGTTTAACATAATGTTCGCTAACAGCGGTGATATATTTCCCCCCTGCGGCGTGCCCACTATGGTATCTTCGTACTCATCGTCTATCATCACTCCGCTGACAAGGAATTTCCTTACCACTGATATGACATCTCCGTCCTTTATGGTCCGTCCGAAGATAGTCATCAGCTTATCATGGTCAACCGTGTCAAAGAACTTCGCAAGGTCAATGTCCACTATCCAGCTATGTCCGTCATTCATCATTTCCTATGCTTTTATGACTGCCTGTTGCGCACATCGGTTCGGTCTGAATCCGTAACTGTGTTCGTGGAACTGCTCCTCAAATATCGGAGTGAGTACCTGCGCTACCGCCTGTTGTACAAAACGGTCAACTACTGTCGGTACTCCAAGGTTTCTTACACCCCCGTCTGGCTTCGGTATCTCCACCCTGCGGACAGGTTGCGGCTTATACTTCCTTGTCCGCAACTGCTCTCTGATGCTTTCGCCGTTTTCCGAAAGGTAATCGCCAAGTTCGTCTACGGTCATACCGTCAACGCCCGCCGCCCCTTTGTTCCTTACGACTTGCAGGTACGCCGCATTGAGGTTTTCTTTGCTCAATACCTGCTCCATGAGACTACTTGTGTCCATGCGTTGTTTCCTTTCTGCCCCTTTTGCCTTTGCCGCCTTTGATGCCATCGACAGGCGTCTGCTCCGGCTACGAAGTGGAACGTACTTCAACTGATTGATTGTTCCGCCCTTCGCTCCATTCCCGTTACAGGAACTTCTTCACTACTATGGCTAAAGCCAAGCTCGCTTGGCTTTGCGACATTCTCACAGTTCGTTGTTACTACGGCTAATGGAACCGCCTGTGAGACCTCCCCGGTTAAGGTGCGCACTCTTTCCCTCCATGTACCTGCCGCATTTACTCGTTCTTCCAGCAACTTTTGGACTTCAGTGCCTTTTGCCACCTTATCCGTATTTCCGAGCCTTATATGCGGTTCCTGTCCGTCAGGCCGGAGGTTTGCTTGCAGCTTCTTTCAGATTCCGTCTCACGGCGGACACCCTTGCTGTTCAGCTATGTGCTTCGTCGTTGCCTACGCACACTCGGGACTTACACCCGTTAGAGAACGCCCATGCTGGGCAAACAAAAAGCAGGGGGTTTGTTCTGCCCCCTGCCTGTCATCCGTTTCAGTCTGTTACTCAATGGCAATATATTTCTTTTCTTCAACCTGCGGCTGATTTTCTTTTGCCTTTGGCACATTCAGCTTCAACACGCCGCCTTCGTACTTTGCATGGATATCTTCCTCCTTCATATCCTCGCCAACATAGAATGACCTGCTCATGCTGCCTGCATAACGCTCCCGGCGGACAAACTTCCCGGTTTTCTTTTCTTTCTCATCTTTGTCGAGCCCCTTCGCCGCAGTAATCACCAGATATCCGTCCTTCAGTTCCAGAGAAATTTCGTCTTTCCTGAAACCGGGCAAATCAATATCTACCTCAAAATGGTCATCATGTTCCCGCACATCTGTTTTCATCATGTTCGCTGCATGACGTCCGTACAGCTTCCTCTGCGCTTTCTGCATTGCCCTGTCATCAAGCACAGGAAAATCAAAAATGTCATCAAAGAAATCATCAAATAAGTTCTCTCCAAAAATACCAGGTGTCATCATAAGTCATCTCTCCTTTTTTATTATGCTAAAAACAATTTGTTAACTGGAACTTTGGATGTTGGAAAGAAATCATCTGTTCTTTCCGTCCTATCTGTTCTATATGTGTTATATCACTACAATCAGCACTCGTCAAGTGCTATTGCTAACAATTTTTGTGAATTTTTTATGTCCTTCTTGTTTCTGATGTATTTTTCAATCGCAAATCCCATTTTAAATAATATCAATCCGTCTCTTATTTTTCATGAGTAATTCACGCATAAAATTTGCCTGAATTACTCATTCGTTTTTCTGCATGTGGCAGTACAATATGGCAGAAAAACAAACGCTGCCACGCTTTGCGAGCCAGCTTATTGTAATAAAAAAAGGAGATTTTGCCATGAGTACATTATTAGAAGCAAAAGAAGTAACAAAAATTTACGGAAAGTCCGGTCATCCCGGTTTAAACAAGGTTTCTTTCCGTGTAGCGGAAGGGGAATTTATCGGAATTATGGGGGCATCCGGTTCAGGAAAGACTACTCTGCTCAATGTTCTTTCTACAATAGATACGCCTACAGGCGGAAGTATCAAAATAAACGGAATAAGCCTGAAAAGCCTTAACCGCACAAGCGCCGCCGATTTCCGTAAAGACAATTTAGGCTTTATTTTTCAGGAATATTTTCTGCTTGACAGCCTTACCATCCGTGAAAATATATCTGTTCCCCTTACCCTTCAGAAACTGCCGCCCCAAAAAATCGAAAGTATGGTACGGAGCCTGGCAGAAAGGTTTGGCATTGCGTCACAGCTTGACAAATACCCTCATAAATTATCCGGAGGCCAGCGTCAAAGGGCATCCGCAGCAAGGGCGATTGTAAAGCAGCCGAGCATATTGTTTGCTGATGAACCGACAGGAGCCCTGGATTCCAGTTCGGCTACCGAGCTGTTAAATGCTTTGTATGAAGCCAACAGGGAGCTGCATACTACCATATTGATGGTAACCCATGATGCATATGCGGCAAGTTTTGCAGGGCGCATCCTTATTTTTAAGGATGGATGCATCATCAGAGAACTCAGGAATCAGGGTAGCTCCCGGCGTGATTTCTATGAAGCCATCGCCGCAGAAATAACGAAACTGGATACTGCAAGATAAGGAGGGCGATTCCATGAATAATCTGTCTATTGCTTTTAAGAATTTAAAGAAAAATTTTGCATTTTATGCACTTTACATCCTGTCCGTATCCCTTGTCATTACCATATATTTTGCATTTACCTCTTTTTCAATGAATACGGTAATGCTTGAAAAAATATCGGGAGATGGACGGGTGGAATCCATGTGCAGGGTTATCTCTGTCTTTTTGACTGTGTTCGTAATTTTTTATATGTCATATTCAAACCGTTTCTTTTTAAGACAGCGCACCAAAGAACTTGGAATCTATGCTCTGTTAGGTTACAGGAGGGAAAACATCCTTTCCCTGTTACTATCCGAAAATATCATAATCGGCACCTGCTTTCCATCTGAAAATAATAAAATAATAATCGAAGATTTAACAAGTATGGAAAAGAAAATTTTACAATTAATCAGTGATGGAAAAAAACGAAAATGTGTTGCGGATGAGCTATATATAAGCGAGCGGACACTTTCTAACCATTTACAGCCTATATTTGAAAAATTAGATATCTCTTCCGTTGTAGAGGCCATAACAAAAGCAATAAAGCTTGGATATATACCGCCCGTCCGCTAAACACTCAGCCGTCTTGACCAGCCTTTTACTGCAAGCGGCATGCACAGGATGCCAGAGGAATTGATATGCAACTTGTTCTTCTTTTTACAATTCATTGATTGTTGCGGTTATAGCCATGTTACGAATCCGTTTTGCAGGGGCGTAAATGGCAGCCAGTGTTGCCGCCGCAACAAATGTCAAAACTATGAGCAGACGGGAAACAGGCAGTGCCCATACGGCATAGGGAAAACGGCCGTCAATCAAAAGATTGTACAGCATTCTGCCAGCCACCAGACCAACGATGCACCCAATCACGCAGCCGGACAAAGCGTAGGTAACAGCTTCAGCAGCAATCATTCTTGTTACCTGACTGTCATCCATACCCACAGCCCGCATAGCCCCATACTGTCTGCTCCTGGCGGATACGCTCATGGAGATGCTGTTCATAATGTTAAGCAGCGTAACCATAGCGATAATCGCCAAAAAGCCATAAACGCACAGCACAAAAGCGGTATAGGTGCCGGAAGTGCGCATCTCACGCCCATCCCGGAGCGTAATGCCCTCGTCCAGCAGCTCGCTTATGGCGGCAACATCCCCGTCTGTCACATCGCCCGTGGTCTGCACCATCACAAGCGAATAGTCGGTTATGCCGGTCAGCCGGACAAAGGTCTCGCCGGATGTAATGATGGAAGCCCTGCCCGAAGAGCGGCCATCCTCGCTGAACAGGTCGTATTTCAGCATTCCCGCCACAGCCAGCGGCTCGCCATTCACCTGTATCGTATCTCCTATGTGAAGCGGAGCTTCCGGGTCGCAGATTACCAGCACGGAGCCGTTATTCCCGTAGACTTTGGAGATGTCGCTGCCCTTTTTTAACCTGTCGTCTTTTTTCAATGCTTCAATATCAAAATCGTCAAAGGAAATCAAATCCACTACGTGAGGCAAATCTTCCTGTCCCAGAACCGCCGGAACTTCAAAGGCACTTCGACGCCCAAAAATATTTTTTACGCCGTTCATCTCACGAATCACCTCCACCGTCTCCCAGGGAACACAGTTGACGCCGGCCTCCCCGGAAATCGTGATATCGGCATCGCTGGCAGACTGGGGCAGCAGATAGCCTACAAAGTCCAGCAGGACAGAGAATGTCAAAAACAGGATGATGCTCAGTGCAAAGGAACCCGTCATCAGGAACAAATTTTTCCTTGCCGATTTTGCATGATGGGCGCCCAGAGAAATTTCGATGGGAAACCTGCCGATACGGACTGCATGCCGTGTCTGGCTTGCATTCTCTGTGTTTCCCGAAACTGCCGCCATCGGGGATACTTTTGCCGCCTGTCTTGCCGGTGCTCCGGCGGCGAGCAGCACCGTGACCAGTCCCATAACGATGCCGCTGATAATTCCGACGAGGCTGATTCCAAAGACGGGAATCGCAGCAAATTCCTCCCCGACCACGAACCGCAGAACGGCGCATAAAGCCCATGCGCTGACCGTGCCCAGGACAATGCCGATGGGGATAGCCGTTTTGCACCAGTTAAGGGCCTCCAGCCGTACAAACCGCTTTAACTGCTGGCGGCTCATGCCGATACAGCGCATCATCCCGAAAAACTTTGTCCGCTGAGCCACCGTGCTGTTAATACTGCCTGAAATCATCAGCACTCCCGCAAGCAGAATCAGAATAAACAGTGCTCCGGCAAGCAAAAAGAGGTTCTTGCCCATAGTAGTATCCATCATAGCCTGGAAAGTAAATTCCCTGGCGTGCTTTTCGGTCAGTCTGGCCTGTTCCACTCTTAAAGCCATCTCTGCCATGCTGAATACTGCCGTCACGAGGAACACGGCGAAAATAATGCATAACAGAGTCATGCGGTTTTGACGCCGCCGTACCCTGGCAGAGATTGGTATCAAACTTAAATAGCTTTTCATTTTCTTTGAATCCATTTTTTTATCCTCCAAGATTACATTTTATTATTATAACGACCACAATCACAATCACAAAGGCATGTTTCTTCCAGGTCAGCCTCATATACCCAACAAACTCGCGGATAAAAGCATTTAACGTAAAATACCATTTTGTTTTTGCACCAAAGCCCACACATCTTATTCTCTGCTGCTTTGCCAGTATTAACGCCCTGAACACATGATAAGCAGTTGTGACGATAATAATTTCAGGCTTCTGCTTGTCCATCAGCTCCCTTGAGAAGCGTAGATTTTCCTGTGTTGATACAGATTTTTGCTCTATGATGATTTTTTCCGCAGCCACGCCCTGACTGACTGCATAAGCCGCCATCGCCCGGCTTTCCGGAATATCCTCTCCGGGTCCTTGCCCGCCGGACATAATCAATACGGCATTGGGATTATAACGCAGCAATTCGATTCCTCTTTCAATCCGCGCTGCCAGCAATGGGGTGACCTTATCTCCAATAATCCCGGCTCCCAGCACGACAATATAATCTGCGTTTCTTTTCTTTTTCAGATGGAAAAGATTGAGCACAGCGGAAAGAGAATACACAGCCAGCAATGATAATACATATACTGCTGAAAAACTGATAATGATATAAAGAATTGTCCCTAATGTATTCTTCCCTAAATTTCCAATCACCGGCCAGAGAGCCAGATAGATACACATCAAAACGGAAAACAGCACCGACAACAAATTTGCCGGTTTTATCCCCTCATGCCTGATAACCCTGATTCCTTCCACAAAAAACACAAGAATCAATACTGCCGGAAACGCCATAATACAGCCCACTGTCATAATAAACATCATAATCAATATTACAATAACGAAATCATGCGCTGCCAGCCGTTCTGCATATTCAGATAAGGTAAAAAACAGAAAAACCGCCAGACACATCAACATGAATAAAAATGAGGCTCCACTCCGCAACGTCCTGGGGTCATGCAGCATAATTCCTGCAAATATGCAAAATGAAACAAAAAACAGAAGAAACGCAGCTTGCCACATGACAGCCTCCTTCCTTAGCAGCTCTCATTTCCATTCCGGTCCGCGCATAGCAGACATCCCCCCGATATCCCGCGTCCTCCCCAAATCAGTCAATACTCCGTCCGATACGTTCAAAACCCTGTCTGCAGTCTGTGCAATGCTGCGGCTGTGAGTAATCATAACAATCGTCTGTTCATATTTCCTTGACGCTTCTTTCAGCAGGGCAATCACCTCGCTGCTGTTTTGCGTGTCAAGGTTTCCTGTCGGTTCATCAGCCAGAATCAGAGACGGACGTGTAATCAGCGCACGCCCGATTGCCACCCTCTGCTGCTGCCCGCCGGATAACTGGCTGGGCAGGTGCCCGCGCCGTTCTTTCAGGTTCAGCACCGAAAGCAGTTCTTCCAGGTACTTTCTGTCCGGTTTCTGGTAATCCAGCAGCACCGGAAAAACAATATTCTGCTCTACGGTCAGTTCCGGAATCAGGTTGAACGCCTGAAAGATAAAACCAATATTTCTCCGCCTGAAAATGGTAAGCTTGCGGTCATCCATGGAAAAAATCTCCTTTCCGCTGATGGTTACCTTTCCGGATGTGGGAGTGTCCAGTGCGCCTATCATGTTAAGGAGCGTACTTTTCCCGGAGCCGGATTCCCCGACAATCGCCACATACTCGCCTTTTGGAACCGAAAATGAAACTTTCTTTAATGCCTTTACGGCAGCTTCGCCGCTTCCGTATGTCTTACTGACATTGCTGACTTCTAATAAATTCATTGTGTAAACACCTCTTTTTCGTTTTGATAACCCCAAGTATAGCAGAGAAATCCTACACCTATATTACAATTACCCTACAATTTTGTTGGAATAGTTCAACCAGAACACAGCCTGTACGGCAAATCGTGCTCGCACGAATTTGCCGTACAGGCTGTGTTCTGAGGGAGCGCCCGTTTATGAGCAAAAAGAGCTGCAATAGCAGCGGAAAGCGCTGAAAGCACGTTTTGCGAATGGCGCGGGCTGAACGACTTGTTACACCAGAAAATTCATCGTAAAAGAAGTTCCCCCGCCTAAATGGCTGTCTACCTCAATCGTTCCGTTATGTGCTTCTACAATCGCTTTTGCCAGCGGCAGCCCAAGACCAATCCCCTGCGTGTCCTTCGAATAACGGCTCCGGTAAAACCGCTTGAAAATATGGTGCAAATCCTCCGGATGGATGCCGCTGCCATTATCCTTTACAGCAATTTGGACAATAGAAGCAGATACCCGCCATTCTATGCGTATACAGCCGCCCTCTCCGGTATGCTCAATATCCGGTCAAGCTCCTGCTCGGAGAGCCGGGAAAATTCCTGTATTGATGCCATCCCTTCTGCCTCATCCTGTATCAGCCCAATATAAATATTGAGGGCGGCAAGAGGCGTCTTTAACTGATGGGAAATATCGGCTATGATATTCTTTAGAAATTTCTTTGCTCTTTTTTCATTCTCGGCATGGGCATTTAAGACAGCCACCAGAGAATTCACTTCATGGAACAGCCTGTACAATTCGCCTTCATCATTACACTCAATCGTGACATCCTTGTTGCCGGATACATATTCCGTAATCTGTAAGACAGCGTTTTCCATGATTTCATGCTGCTGCCTGAAATACCTAAACAAAAGCGCCAGTATTGCAGCGCTCATCAGCAAAAAGCATGCTATTGTATAAACTGCCGCATTTCTGACTTCAAACTCCATGAGCAAGACAGCAATCAATGTAAAAAACAAAACGCACAGCAAAATGCCGCCAAAAAGCCGTTTGATTTTCCGGTTTACAAATATTTTCATCTTGCACCTCAATCCACAGTATTCCATTTATACCCCATGCCACGGACAGTGACAATCCGTTTCGGTTCTCCCGGATTATCCTCAATTTTTGTACGGAGCCTGCGGATATACACGGTAAGGGAATTGTTGTCAATATAGCTTTCATTGCAGTCCCACAATTTTCCCAGAATCTGCTCCTGGGAAAGTATCCGGTCAGGATTTTCCATAAACAGGCACAGCAGCTTATATTCACTTACTGTCAGTTCAACCAGCTCTCCTCTTTTATATACTTCCCCTTTTAAAAGCCGGATACAGATGCCGCCAGAATTTAATTCTGTGACAGCCGTGCTGAAATTCTCACTCCTGCGCAGCAATGCATTGATTCTTGAAAGGAAAACTGCCAGCTTGAACGGTTTAGTCATATAATCATCACCCCCGATGTCAAGCCCCATGATAATATCCGTCTCTTCATCAGCGGCAGTCAGGAACATAATGGGCACTTTTGAGGTCTGTCGTATCTTTTTGCAGAAATCAAAACCGGAGCCGTCAGGGAGCGACACATCCAAAATGACTAAATCATATTTGCCATCTGCCCATAATGCATCCGCTTCCAGTGTGGTCCGGGCAATCACGAGCTCATACCCCTGCTTTTTTACAGCAAAGGAAAGCCCGTTTATTAAACTCAAATCATCTTCCAGTAAAAACAGCCGTTTCGTAAACGTCAAACTCAAGAAAGAACCTCTCCGTAGAAAGGCAAAAAAATTAGGTATGGATTGCGTTATTCTCGGGATTTTAGCATCCGAAAGCTATCAACGTGAGAAAGCTTGGTTAGAATATGGTTGTAATGTATTTTATAAATTAAAAGACAATCAATGCAAACCTCTCTCATTTTGGACTGACGAAGATATTTTTGAATACATCGATAAATACAAAGTAAAAATTTCTGATTTATACAATATGGGATATACAAGAAATGGTTGTATGTATTGTGGTTTTGGTGTTCATTTGGAGCCTGCAGAAACCAATAGATATAAAAAGCTAAAAGAAACACATCCATTGCAATATGCTTATTTCGTAGATAATTTTGGTGGTCTAATGATTGAATTTGATGTAAGTTTTAATTAAAAAGAGGCTGTAAAAAATCTTGTGTCTATGGATGAAAACTCTTTGTTGACAGGAACCAGATATGTAGAAATTTGCTGTCGAATACTATTGGTTTTATGTTGTCGAATTTCTTTCCTGATAATAGTATTGCCAGTTTGTTTCTTTCTATAACATATGCTATAAATTTTTTGCATGCCAATCAGGCATTGGCAGCCTGCAGACATTATGTGGGCGCCGCCCACACCCGGTCTCCGGAATAAGACCGGGACAGCCTTTGGATAAGCTATGGTGTCCCGGCTTTTTCCTTTTACAGGTACCAGGTAAGCCTTTCCCCATAAAGAACAATCAGCTGGTATAATACCTGGCCCCAGTTCCGGTAGCGCTGCGTCCATTTCCTGACAACGTTCCCTCTGGCGAAGTGGAGCATTTTTTCCAGTGCAGTATCGCTGGGAAATACACTTTTTGTCTTTGTCACCTTCCGGTACTGGCGGCTAAGCCCCTCTATGATATTTGTGGTATACATGATGCGCCTGATATCATCGGAGAACTGGAAGAAGGAGCTGACATCCTCCCAGTTGTTTTCCCAGTTACTGACTGCATAGGGGTATTTCCTTCCCCATTTTTCCCTGACTTTTTCCAGCTCTGACAGGGCAGATGCTTCGTTTGGGGCGTGACAGACTGCATAAGCTTTGGCTCGAATTCCCCATCCCGGTCCCTTGGGACATCAATCTGGAATTCCCCATACTGGCTCTTTACAGGGTTCTTTTCATAACCAAAGGAAGCATCCAGTTCGGCCTCCATAAGCTCCTGCAGAATATCCTTGAAGCTGTCCCTGAGCAGGCTGTAGTCATCAGCCACGCTGTTTAGGTTGTTATCTGCAATAGCCTGTCGAATCTGCTGTTTTGTTGCTGGCATAAAAAATCCTCCTTTTCGATAAGAACTGTCATATCTTGATTCTTACCAAAAAAGAGGTGTTTTTTCCAAAGACACAAACTATTTTACACTACCATTTCTCGCTCTCAAAAAGTTCTTTTAACCCCTCCTCCAGCTTGTCAGTGTTCTCCTTTACTTTCTGCTTTTCTGTTTTTGCATCTGCCTATTTGATTTTTCTTTTTTGCATGAAAAAATACAACCTGTTATGACGGTCTTTCTTCCCGAAAACAGAAAAAGCAGCGAATTGTTTTCTCTAATAAAAACAATTCACCGCTTTACTGCTTGTGTTATTAAGTTCCTGTAATTATGCCAGTACAGGCTCTCTTTTCTTGATGATAGCATTAATTTCTTCTATGCTTCTACTTGTTGCCAATACTATCTGTTCAAACGTAAAACCATTATCATACATATTTAAAATAATTCTTTCTTCTTCCTCTGCTCTGCCTTTTTCTCTAATTCCCTGTGACAAATTACACATGGCGCTCACGTCCTCTCTTATTCTATCATCTACTACAATACTATACTCTTTTTCAATGATTCCTAATTTTTCATCAACGGTCAACTCCATTGAAAGCAACGTACTCAGCAGACGATGAAGCTCATACTTCTCATCATGCTCCGGAAGTTCATTTGATATACCTATCAGGACAATATTCAGCAGGTCAAGCCTGCCTTTCCACGGATAAGAACCTATCAGCTTATCATCTGTCAGATGTATATAATCCATACTGTTCTCATCCATGTTCATACAAACCCATATGGAGAATACTCGTTTTATGTCATTATAATTCTGATTGACAAAATCCCGTTCCTTCTGCGAGGAAACAAGGCGGCTCACATAGAAAACTGCCCTGTTCAGGATATGGTAGCCTGACGGTTCATCTTTCTGTGCTTCGACATTTACGATAACCTGTGAAATACCGTCTTTCATACGCACATAAAAGATAATGTCAAACCGTATAAGCCCCTCGTTTATCTCCGCATTCTCCGTATTTATCCCGACAATGCGCTGCCCGTTTTCCCGGCTATCTAAAGATAGCCTGCCGTCATTAGACGGTATTTTTTCCACATTGGTTAGCCCCGGCTCTACCGGAACCACGCTGATAAATGGTT
The DNA here is from genome assembly GCA_910577275.1 of uncultured Lachnospiraceae bacterium. Taxonomy (GTDB): domain Bacteria; phylum Bacillota; class Clostridia; order Lachnospirales; family Lachnospiraceae; genus Suilimivivens. The sequence goes on along the minus strand of CAJTMW010000005.1, from coordinate 18,235 downwards.
CTCCCTCAATATAGTATACCACATCTTTCGGGTTCATTCCCTTAAACTCATCAACCGTCTTTACCAAAATATACGCCAGAATAATCTTATTTCCCAACAGACGTTTTGCCTTATCATCATACTGTGCGTCCTGGTCTGTTGCGCTGACCGCATTTTTTATTTCCGTATCCATCAGCCATTAACCTCCTTTTGTATGGTAGGAAATGCAAAAGCCATTCCCAAAAGGTATATGACCTCAATATTATTATATCCCGAAATCCCGGCTAAATCAATCGGAACTTTTTCTTGGTTTTCTAATAAAATTTCCAGAAAGCTCTCCAAACCCGATAAAAAATTTACCGCCGATATGGCCTACGGTATGCTCGCTTCTGGCAGCTGCCTTCTGACCGACATCGTGGATACACTCCACGAACATTCTAAAAAGGTCAATTCTGTTGAACGCCTCACCAGGCATTTGAATAAAGGCGTCCCGGGCAAAGCCCTGAATTCCTATCTCTCCCCAATCCGCAAATGGCTCCCAAACGAACCTGTCGTCCATATTGATGACTCGGATATCGTCAAACCGGACGGCCGTAAATTCGAAGCCCTCGGCCTTGTCCGGGACGGCTCCAAAAACACCGATACAAAAAATGTCTATGAAAAAGGCTACCCTGTTACGGAAGCCTGCGCCCTCACAGAAAACGGCCATCCCGTCAGCATCTTTTCTGAAATCCATTCTTCGGAGGAGAAGGGGTTTACCTCCATCAATGATGTGACCTTTTCCGCAATGGAGCGGGCTGCCTCCCTCTTCGGGAAGGCCACCTTCGTCATGGACAGGGGCTATGACGACAACAAGATGTTCCTTAAGCCTGACAGCATGGGGCAGGATTATGTCATCCGCCTTACCGCCAGACGCAAGCTCCTTTTTCCATGGGAAATGGGTTCCGTCAACACGGCTTCGGGACCAGCGTAAGGGGAAGATAAAAATGCCTCTTTATTATAGAGGCAAAACCCATGACGCCTGCCTTTCCCATGTAAAAGTGCAGATAACCGCTTCCAGGAAAGATATTTACCTTGTCCTTGTCTATGGCATTACGGAACACCCTATGATGCTGGCTACAAATAAAAAAATCAGTTCTAAAGAGGCGGTCATCCGAATTGCAAAGCTCTACTTTTCCAGATGTCGCATCGAAGAGTATTTCCGCTGCAAAAAGCAGGTGTTCCGGTTTGAAAATTTCCGGGCAAGGAAGCTCAGGGCTATCAACGCCTTAAATTTTTACATCACCTTATGCATGGCATTCCTGGCATATATGTCCATGAAGCCGGAGACAAATGTCCTTAAGGTCTCCGTCATAAAAACGGCTATCCTTATAAAAGAGAAAGTACATTTTTGCTGTTACCGGCTGGCAAAAGGCATTACAGGCATACTCGCATATACAAAAGAAGGCGTCAGGCTCTGGTTCCGGACAAAGTGTCCGGCTTACCGTCAGCTCTGCCTTAAGTTTACTGTCTGAACAGATAAAAGAATATGTCTCCCTCAGCCCGGTTCCGGCGGGGCTTAGGGGCGGTTTATTCATTTTTCAAATGCATTTTGCGGAAACTCAAGAATTAAATTTTTGAAAAGCAACGGGAGAGATTATTCTCTCATTTTCAGTTCCTTATATCTATATTAGCCGTGTCTAACCATATAGAGTATATTAAAAGCCAATCCCTTTTTTCGCTTTCATAGGCAAGGGCAAATGTCGATATCGCTATGGTTGGACAGTAGATTTCAAACAAGGCATCTATAGAACGGTGAGGCAATTTTACCTGTGGCGTTTTAAACAGGGAATACCAACTGGTTTATCGGAATACGCATATCTCTATGGCGTTCCGGGTCAGCGGATGTTCCGAAGGATTTATCATAGTCATATTCACTGACATTGTTTGCCCCCATGCCGAACTCCGTCTTTGTCGCCACAGGCGCCTGCACCTTCGCTCTCATTTTCACCCCTGTCTCTTTCAGCTCCCATGCCAGCCCCTCCGTGAATGTGCTGACATGTTTGTTGAACAATATTCAAAGAAACCTGTTTTCATCACTGTCTCAACCGTTCGATAATGCTGTCCTTAGCGATTTGCCTGTATAAAAGCGCCGGTATCGCCACGGTCAGGAGAATAAGAAACGGATAGATTACCAGCATGGGCCACATGACAAATTGCCAGGTGAAGAACCAAATCCCGCTGGAAATACCCCGCACGACTACCACAGAAAACAGAACGCCAAGGACAGCCGATGTAATAATCGTTCCCACGGCATAATACAGCCCCTCAAAAGAGAGCATACGCTTTAACTGCTTTCCTGTCATGCCAATGCTTTGCAGCATGGCAAATTCTTTTTTACGGGTGATAACGCTTGTCAGGACGGAATTGACAAAGTTCGCAATACCGATAATTCCGATGATGATACTAAGTGCTCCGCCGATGGTAATGATAAGGGAAGTAAGGTCGTCAAAGGAGCCGGTATAGGTCGCCCTGGATTCAAAATCCATGCCTGGCTCCACACTGTCAATATAGCTGCTTAAAAACTCTGCCATCTCCGCTTCCGTTCCCTCTTTCACATCAAAGGGGAAACTGACCAGATGGGGGTTATCACACAGCGGCAGGAAAATTTCTGTCGGGAGGTAAAACCGGGCTTCACCCGTGTTGCGGGTGGTGACAGTGTTCTCATTGACCCGGACTTTTGCCATGATGGTAAAATCATGGCTGTCAGTAATGGTGGTGGAAAGTTCCTCCGCTTTCAGATGGTTAATCCGTACTGTATCACCCACGCTGATATCGGGGTTCTCTATGACCGTTCCATCATCGTTGCAATCCACGCTCAGAAGAATATACTCCCCTGTTTTCAGTTTTTCCAGGTCGATGGTTCCCTCTATGACTTCCATGCCGTTCAGCAGAAAATCGTCCGCGCCATACAGTCTTACAAAAGGATTTCCGTTCAGGTCTTTGTTATAGCTGAAAAAAGCATGGTGTTCCGTTGAAAACGGTTCTTCCAGCATCCAGGAGGAATAGAGCCTGCCGCCGTCCTCGAAACTGCTGTTTTGTCTGACGGCCTCAATGAAAGTCTCGGACAGGTCATATTCGCTTTTTTCAACCTGATACTGAAAAAAGGCTGCGTTTGAGATTACAAAGTCTGTATCCATAAATCTGGCAATATACTTGTCAATATCAAAGCCGCCGGACAATGTGAATACTGTGTTGAACAGCACCAGACTAAGTGTCATGGACACAATCACCAGTACCGTACGCCTGCGGTTGCGTCCCAGATTTGCCAGAGCCATAAAGTAGAGCTTCGCGCCGCGGGTTGATTTTTTGTCTTTGACCCTGCGCTTTCCAAACGCCGCCGTATCATTTTCCGTGTAGCGGATGGCTTCTATTGCGGAAACCGTACCGGCAATCTTCGCGGGCTTGCGGACGCTGACAAAGACTGTGAAAAGGGCGAAAGCAGCGGAACCAATGAAAATCAGAGGATTTACCGTTACTTTAACACCGGCATCCGCGGTGTAAACTGTCCCGTTCATCAGGAAAGGCACCAGAGCCCTGCCAAGAACAAAGCCCGCCAGCAGGCCGATGGGAATCCCAATCAGGGAAAGCCGGAGCGCCTGCCGATTGATGAGCCGCTTAATCTGCCGCTTTGTTGTACCCAGAGTTTTTAGCTGTCCGTAGGACTGAATATCCTGAATGACAGAAATCTGGAAAATGTTGTAGATAATTAAATATCCTGTTACGATAATCAGCAGGACGCCAATGATGCCGGAAATCAGCATGGCGGGATTGTCCGCTAATGCACCGCTCTGATAGGCCGGACTGACACGGGCAATCACATAGTTGCCGTCCTCTCTGCTGCCGCCCATGGTGTCGCAGGTATAGCCGGTTTCGGAAAGAAGCTGATGAAGCCGTGCTTCGATATCGCCGCTCCCTCTGAATATCACATAGGCGGAGACAACGCCGGAATAATCATTGTCCACAGGATAGGTATAGGTCAAAATATCCGAATGGGCGTCCACAAAGGCTTTCGACACAATCAGCCGCCCGATATTGCTAAGGCTGTCCGTTTCCCAAAAGCCGCAGAGGGTGAAGTCGGTGGTATATGACTTTCCTTTTACTTCATAGGTCAGAGAAACGGTTTCTCCTATCTGCGCCGGTACGCCCAGAGCGTCCAGTGTCTTTGTGTCCACGATGATTTCATTTTCCCTTTCGGGTCGATGGCCTGTTGTGGGGGTATAGCGGGCAAATTCCAGAGCGGTATCATCCATATACCACAGGTCAGACCGCCAACGCTTAAGACCCGGATTTTTCAGCCGGTAGGACACCGCTTTGGTATAGGCGATACGGTCAATCAGGGGATTTCCCGCCACATTATTGTAAACTTCATCGCTGATATAACTTAAGACCGCCTGCCCGTCACCACCAGCCTTGCGGATGTTCTGGTCGTGAACGGTGTCCATCAGGCCAAAACCAAGGGTGAAGATTGTGGTAAAGAGTATGGTTGTCAGCACGATTGCGATAATCGCAATGATGTTCCTGCTTTTGCCGGCCTTGAAATAGCGGCCCGACAGCTTTTTGATGACCACACCATTGTTGTTGCCGAATAAAATATCATTCATTGCCTGCGCCCCCTTTACTCAAAAATCCTGCCGTCCTCAATGCGGATAATGCGGTCGGCAAGCTGGGCAATTTCGTTGTTGTGGGTAATCATCACCAGGGTCTGATGAAACTGATTGCTGGTAACCTTCAAAAGCCCCAGCACATCGCTGCTCGTCCGGCTGTCCAGATTGCCGGTGGGCTCGTCAGCCAGAACAATGGCAGGCTTGGAAACGAGGGCGCGGGCGATGGCGACACGCTGCTGCTGTCCGCCGGACAGGTTGTTTGGCATATTATTCAGCTTATCCCCCAGAACCAGCAGGCGCACCACCTCATCCATGAATTTCCTGTCTACTGTATCGCCGTCCAGCTCCACGGGCAGGACAATATTTTCATAGACGTTCAGGACAGGTACAAGGTTGTAGTTCTGGAAAACAAAACCGATGTTGCGTCTGCGGAAAATGGTAAGCCGCTCGTCGTTCAGCTCGGCCAGCTCCTTACCTCTCACCTTGACGCTGCCGGAAGTGGGCACATCCAGGCCGCCCATCATGTTCAGCAGAGTGGACTTGCCGCTGCCGGAGGTTCCCACAATGGCGACAAATTCCCCCTGCTCAATGGAGAGGGTCACGCCGTCCAGCGCTTTTGTGATATTCGGCTCTGTGCCGTAGTATTTTTTGAGGTCAGTTGTTTGTAAAATGCTCATAGTAAGCACCATCCTTTCTGTGATGCCTCTATCATAACAGCCAATTCTCACAGAAATGTCACTGGACGCTTGTTTTCCACCCTTGAAACGTCACAATCCCGTGACATTTCAAAGTTCGCGTGGCAGGAAAACAGAAAAGGTGGAGCCGCTGCCCACTGCCGAAGTCACCTTGATATAACCGCCCTGCATGGTGATGATCTCGCGGGCAAGGTACAGCCCTATGCCGATGCCCTCAACATCGTGTACTTCTTCCTCACGATAGAAGCGTTTGAAAATCATCCCCTGTCTGTTCTCTGCGATGCCTTTGCCGCTGTCTGTAATGTCAATTTTCACATACAGCTCCCAGCTTTGGACAGATACCCTGACAGTGCCGCCCACTGGCGTGTACTTCACAGAATTATCCAAAATATTAAACAGGGCTTCGCCTGTCCATTTTTTATCATGGGCCAGCAGTATATCGGACGGACATTCTACGCTGACATGGATGTTTTTCTTTTCAGCGTTCAGCAGAATACCGCCCAGCGCCGCCGCCAGAGTATCGTAAATCGGCAGCACTTTTCTGTCCAGCGAGATTACGCCGGTTTCCAGACGGGAGGTCTTTATCATGGCCTGCATAAGAAAATCCAGTTTTTCAAGCTGGCCGTTTGCTGCCTGTAAAAATTCCTGACGCTTTTCTTCTGTCAAAGGCTGTTCCAGCAAAGTGGCGTTTACCATCTGGAGATTTGCAATCGGTGTTTTTACCTGATGGGAAATATCAGAAATCAATTCCTGCAAATCGGCCCGCTCCTTTGCCACGCTCTCCCGGTTTTCCCGCATAACTTCATACAGGCGGGCAAGCCGGTGATTGATTTTATAAAACAGGTTTTCTTCCTCCCAGACCTGTGGCCGGGCTGATACCCCGTTCAGCATATTGTCTATGGTTTCGCACAGCCCGTCCGAAAACAATACCAGCTTCCGGCGCAGAAAGACCACGAAAAGAGCTGCGCAGGCGAATACCAGCAGAATAAACAGCAGGCCCAGCCATACGATTGCCGGATTTTGGGTAAAGAGAAAAGCCGCAGTCACGACCGCAGCGGAGAGCAAACCTAAAAAAGCTGCCCCCGCCGCACAGACGCGGTTGATGGAAAGTTTACCCCCATTCACTTCTTTATCCCCCCAATCCACATATAGCCCATGCCGTAGACGGTCTTGATATATTGCAGACCGTCTGCTTCGATTTTTCCCCGGATGCGGCTGATTGCAACGGTCAATGCGTGTTCATCCACAAAGTTTTCATCTGCGTCCCACAGCTTTTCAAGAAGCACCTGCCTTGTCAGAACAATCTGCGGATTTCTCACCAGCACCTTCAGCAGGCGGTATTCAAACGGCGTGAAGATAACCGGCTCCCCCGCGAGGGTAGCGGTCAATTCCGAAAAGTTAATAGATAGTGTGCCATCTGTGTAGCAATCGCCGCCTGTCTGCTTCTCAATGCGGGAAAGCAGAGCCGAAACCTTTTTTCGGAATACGCTGATTGGGAACGGCTTTGTCACGTAATCATCCGCTCCCAATTCAAAGCCGCGCAGCATATCGCTTTCCATATCGTTTGCGGTCAGGAAAATCACGGCGGTATCCGGGCGGCGCTCTTTGATTTCCGTACAGAAGTCAAAGCCGTTTCCGTCAGGCAGATTGACATCCAGCACAATCAAATCATAGTCCTGCGCTTCACAAAGACTGACCGCCACTGATTTCGTCATGGCAGCGTCCACGGTATAGCCCGCCGCCGAAAGATTGTAGCAAAGCGTATTATTCAAAAGACGGTCATCCTCAACGACTAAAAGCCTCATGACTTCACTTCCTTTCCTGTCCATCCTTACTCACTCGCCCGCCGGTGCTGTATAACTGCTCTGCACAGAGGCAGGAAGTTCCTCATATCGTACCTCTTTCCATTCAATAACACCCCGGAGAGGCATTACCGTTAAACGGATAAAAGCTCCTTCTTTCAATTCCCTTGATGCCCCGAATGTAATGTCTTTTCCTTTTCCATTCTCATCGTAAGCAAATAAAGTGTATGAGTAATCCATACTTCCGCTAAAATTAATGACACCGCCTTTGGATTCGTTCTGTTCCACTTTGCTGTTATCAATCTGTGAATAGTAGTATGTGCTGTCATTTCCCGAAAGGAACCACATACAAAAACCAATAAAACCTGCAACAAGTATTATAACTGCTGCAATCCCGGCAATCAAATTTTTCTTCATTCCGATATCCTCCAATTACCAACCTTTTTTTGTTATTGTTTTTTTGTGCTTTTTTGCCGCCCTGACCGGCACGTTTCCTTTTGCCGTGAATACGAAAGCAGCGCTAATCGCCAATACGGCAATCATACTGAGCAGGCAGAGGAACACATTCCAATGCACGGCCGCATCATAGCTCCGGTAACTGATTAAGCCAAGACTTGCAGCAACAGGATAAATATTTGCCAACGTCATATTTCCGGAGGCAAACATACCGCCATAGCCATAAACAAAAGCAATAATTGCTCCTGTCATGTGTCCGTTCGGTATACGGGCGGCAAATGCAATCACAGGCATGACCGCGATATATAAAAACAGACAGTTAAAAGTAATCTGAATAAAGGTCTGCCATATGGCTGCCGGGGAAATCCCCGGAAATCCCATCACAAGGACGGCAATAACCGTGAACGTTGCGCTTACCAGTCCGAGAAACACAGAAAGCAATGCACACACAAACAGCTTCCCCCACAACAGGCTGCTATAAGAAACAGGTATCGTCAAAATGCTTTTCAGCGTATCGTCTTTTCCCTCCCTTGCTATGATATATCCGGCAATGAGGGCAATGCACATGGGAAAAATCGTCGTGACATTATTTTTGATTACCTGTTCCGCAAAATGGGAAAATGTCCAGACTGTTCCGTCCTTTGCTGTTGTGGAAAAAATCGTCAATACGACGGAGAGCAGCATCAGGAAAACACCCGCCCATATCATATGATACCGCTTTAACTTCCATATTTCGGTCTTAACCATGCGAACCATATCATTCATCCCCTCTCTTTTTATACATATAATCAATCACGATAACAGAAAGCAAAGCGATAACGGCTAAAATAATGATTGTCTGAAATGTAGTTGGAACCAGATATTCCAACACTCCCACACCATTCATAGCGCCATGCGCAGTTAAATCCCCTGCAGCCCACAGGGTTGTAAGCGGGATTGGCATCAGCCAGCACATCAACTTGGGCAGTGCGCCAAAAGATGATTCAGCCGTCATACTAAAAACACTGTAAAAAACACATAGCAAAACAGAAAATACATAGTTCCTGCTAAAGAATACCACGAGGACAATTAACGGCAGCGTCCCGGCTGTAATAAAAATCCCCATTTCCAGTGCAAAAAATAATTTGTAAGCAATGTTATCTACTTCCGCAAACAGCCCGCCGCACAGAAATGATATAAAAGCCGATGTCAGGCTGAAAAGAATCCCAAAAAAGAACAGGACAATAATCTTTGCCAGAATCATCTGTGTGCTTGTTACGGGAATGGTGCGCAGATTTTTAAAGGTATCGTTATCCCGTTCCATAAAAAAGAGCATAGCTGCAATCACCCCGAGCATACACGGCAAAAGCAATTCTATCCCAAATGCCATGGCCGACTGATAATAACTATTGAAAATCGCTGTTTTACTGTCATATTGTCCTGCTATCTGCGGCATTGTCATCAGGTAGGTCAGCGGTATGGGAAATAAAAACGCTGAAAGAATAACCAGCCACATAAATTTTTTTCGTTTTAATTTTATAAATTCACACTTTATAAGGTCAGGCAATTCCCTCACCCCCTGTCACACGCTTGAAATAATCTTCAAGGCTTTCTTCGCAGACATAGGCTTCTGATACGGTAAGCCCGTTTTCGACAAAAGTGGTTACAATTTCCCCGACAGAAACATCTAAATTATGCAGACGCAGATTGTGGTCATCCCGTATGGTAAACTGCGTTTCATGGAAACCCTGTTCCAAAATCCTTGCCGCCTGTGTTGTACTGGAAACGGTAAAACGGATATGCCTGTTGCTCTTTGCTTCCAGCTCTGCAAGGCTTTCTTCCTCCAATAATTCGCCGTGGTCGATAATGCCTATATCATCAGCCAAAAGTGCAATCTCGGAAAGAATATGGCTGGAAATCAATATCGTTTTTCCTCTTTCAGTACAGAGGGCACGGATAAAAGAGCGCACTTCCGCAATTCCAATCGGGTCAAGACCATTAATCGGTTCGTCCAGAATCAAAAGCTCCGGGTCGTGCATAATAGCAAGGGCAATCGCCAGTCGCTGCTTCATTCCAAGGGAATATTGGGAAAACAGCTTTTTATCTTTATAGGGAAGCCCCACTAAATCAAGCGCATTTTTAATTGCATTACGGCTTGGCACTCCCCGCAGGGTCGCAAAAATGCGCAGGTTTTCTGTGGCGGTCAGGTTCGGGTAAAATCCGGGAGATTCAATCAGACTGCCAATCCGAGGCAGCAGCTTTTTCTCATTTGTCCGTAAAGACTTTCCCCAGATTGTAACTTCCCCGGAAGTGGGCTGTGTCAGCCCAAGCAGCATTTTCATTGTCGTTGTCTTTCCAGCCCCGTTCCTGCCAAGCAGACCATAGATACGTCCCTGCCTTACATGGATATTCAAATCTGCAACGCTTTTCTGAGTTCCGTATTGTTTGGTAAGATTTTTTGTTTCGATTACATATTTACTCATTGCAATCCTCCTTGTTTTGCGGAGCAAAATGTCTGCCATGCCTGCATGGCTTGCACCCTTGCAGGAGCAGAGGATTTCCCTCCTTTTTTATATTTGCCATTCTATCACGCCAACCTTGCCAAAACCTTGCCGAAACCTTGCTTTTTTCATGCTTTTACAGTTTTGCGAAATTTGATAAAACTTAAAAAATCCCTGTATTGTTACAGGGATTTTGGAAGCAATATTGTAAATATCGTTCCCTTATCAGGAGTGCTTTCTGCGGTAATCGTTCCTTTATGTGCCGCCACAAGCTCTTTTACGATAGACAGACCCAGACCGTTTCCTTTTGCAGACCGTGACTGGTCGCATTGGTACATTCTTTCAAAAATATGCGGGAGATGCCCGGGGGATATTCCTTTTCCATTATCTTCCAATATAATCCGGGCTTGCCGGTCATTCTCTGAAATGCGGAATATCACTTTATTTCCCTTACTATGGATAAGCGCATTCTGCAGCAGATTGTTCAGGGTACGGCTATAAGCATTTACATCGATACGCATAGGGTATTCCGTTTCCGGAATATCAAACTCATATTCAAAATTACTGTTTTCCAGAACGGAAATCCAATCAGCTATGATATTCCGGGATACTTCATTCAAATCCAGGACCTCAAAGCGAAAAATCTGTTCTCCGGAATCCAGTTTCACCCACTCAAAGAGGTTTTCCACAAAATGCTTTAAGTAACGGGCTTTCTCAAATGCGACATGGACGTATTCGTCTTTTTCTTCTCCTGCCACTATCTTACATTCTATTGCTTCCAGATAACCGACCAGAGAAGCAAGGGGAGTTTTGACATCGTGGGAAATACTGGTCATTAACCTCTTGTATGCCTGTTCAGACTGTTTTTGTCTGATAAGCTGCGTCTGGCTGTTCATTGCAATCTCATTAATTCCATAGCAGATTTTTCCTGTCATATCATTTTTCTTAGTCAGCATACGGCGGTTCAGGTTCCCGGATTTTATATCTTCAAGCGCTTCCTCGATAACAGACAATTGCTCCCGTACGCGCCCAAGTTTTGTAAAAAGAAACAGGATAACCAACAAAGCGATGCATAACATAATCAGTAAAAATAAATTAAAACTCATGTCAGGCCTCCCTGTTAAAACGGTAGCCCACGCCCCGGACAGTTAAAATGTAAAACGGATGCTCCGGGTCCGGTTCAATTTTTTTCCTCAATTTGCTGATAAACGACATGATATTACTGTCGTCAAAAGCATATTCTTCCTCCCAGACCTGCGTATAAATCTGCTTTTTTGTAAATACCTTGCCCTTATTTGATGCCAGAAAGATAAGCAGGTCAAATTCTTTTCCCGTAAGCTCAATCTGCTCATCCCCTCGAAAAACAAGGCGGTTAAGGCTGTCAATCGTCATCCCCTGAAACGTCATGCAGTCTGTTTCAGAACCGGAAACAGGATTAAGCAGGGTATAACGCCGGATTAAGGAATTTACCCGCGCCATAAGCTCGTTGATGCTAAACGGCTTTGTCAGGTAATCGTCCGCCCCCATCCGCAGACCGGATACTTTATCTTCTTCTTCGCTTTTTGCGGTCAGCATAAGGACAGGAACATTACTTGTCCGCCGTATTTGCTGCAACACCTGAAAACCATCCAAATCAGGCATCATAATATCAAGAATAATAAGGGAACAGGTATCCCTGTTTTCCTCCAGTATCCGCAGCCCTTCTATGCCGCCATGCGCAACAACCGCAACAAGGTTTTCCTGCTCAACGCATTTTTTCATAAGCGCACAAAGCTCTTTGTCATCATCAATAACCAAAACCTTATTCATGCTTCTTTGCCCTTCCTTTCATTTCTGCCATATAATTATATGCGGTTGGGCGAATCGTTTCAAGTATTTAGGAATTGTATCATGGAAATCTGCATAACCGGCTATGGAGTACCTTTCGCGATAAGGTACAGCTTCATGTTTGCCGCTTCCACCTTTGCGCCGGGACGTTGTAAGTTTATCAGAAGCGTATTGTTAAAACTGTAATTATGGAATTTTGACATGGTGGAGAGGTAGTTTTTGTATCTGCCTATTTGATTTTTCTTTCTTTGCACGAAAAAAAGACAATCTGTTATGACTATCTTTCTTCCCGAAAACAGAAAAAGCAGCGAATTGTTTTCTCTAAATAAAAACAATTCACTGCTTTACTGCTTATGTTATTAAGTTGCTGTGATTATGCCAGTACAGGCTCACGCTTTTTGATGATAGCACTAACTTCCTCTACGCTTTTTTTGTCGCAACGGCTATCTGTTCAAGCGTAAAATTATTCTCATACATGGTCATTATAACATCTGCTAAAGTGTTATCCCTAATTTCTCATCAACGGTCAATTCCGCCGAAAGCAACGTACTCAGCAGACGGTGATTGACAAAATCCCGTTCCTTCTGCGAGGAAACAAGGCGGCTCACATAAAAGACTGCTCTGTTCAGGATATGGCAGCCTGTCGGGTTATCTTTTTGTGCCTCTAAATTCACAATCACCTGCCAGATACCGTCTTTCATACGCACATAAAAGATAATGTCAAACCCTTAATGAAAGTGCCGCAAACCCGCATAAACACTGGCTTTATTTGTCGAGCGACTTCATTGTCGGGAACATTCACTCACTCAATCCGCCTTAGTCCAAATAAGAGCAACTGCGCTTATTTCCTCGGTTTTCACCATATAACATCAATCCACACTAGTCCACCAAAGTCCATAAATTTGATATCTTTTTGATGTATTTTCTTTCTTTTGATGTCAGGTACATTTCAGGAATCGCCCCTCCCAAGGACTTCTTCCTAAAAAATATCACTATTCTTTTCCAGAGCTTTGATTGCTTCCCTTTTCTTCGTATCTGTTGCCTCTGCATATATATCCATCGTGGTTTCTATATTCGCATGTCCCATGATACTCTGAATCACCTTGAGATTTGTTTCATTTTCACAAAACCTCGTGCAAAATGTATGCCTGATGTGGTGACATGAAAAATGGGGAATCAATACCGGGCGTCTGCCCTCCCGTTTTGCCTTAATAATTTCTTCCGCGTTGTAGGCTTCGTATATCCGTTTAATTGCATGGTTGATTACATTCGGCTTATGAATAATTCCGTCCTTATTGCAGAAGATAAAACCACTCATCCCATCAACAACCTGCACATTAAAACCGCTTTCTTTCTGCGCTTCATACTCATCCCGAAAAGCCTTCTCAACAGCTTCCATCATCGGTATGATACGCACCCCGGCATTAGTTTTGGGTGTGGAGATATGAAATTCACTTTTCCCATTCTCCATTACCCTGTAAATCGCTGTATGATTAATACTGATAGTCTTATTATCGTAGTCTAAATCCTCCCAACGCAGACCTATCATTTCTCCGATGCGGCAGCCGGTTCCAAAAAGAGCTGTGAATAACGGCAGCCAATGACAATACACCGGACTCTCAGCTATGTAGTTCAAAAATGCCCTTTGCTGTTCCAACGTAAGTGCATGCCTGATGCCTTTATTCTTCCCGTCTTTCTTCTTTATCTCTGCCATTACACCACTTGCCGGATTATTACGTATCACATCATCCCTGACTGCCATCTGAAAGGTTGGGTGCAAAACAGTATGGATATTATCCAGTGTATTTGCCTGCAATCCCATTTCGTTCAACAGTGAGTAGTAAAAAAATCTCACATCGGAATATTTTATATCATTAATAATCCTTTTTCCGAACGTGTCCCTGACATAATGGTCATACATATACTTGTAATTTACCCTTGTATGTTCCTTTAAGTCATACTTTGTTGATATGTACCTGTCAAAAGCGTAGTTTAATGTTGTCTTTCCGCTGCAATAGCTTTCCAGACCGTCAAGCTGGTCACGAACAAGGGCTTTTTCCTTCTCCCTTAACTCCATCAGGTCATTCGCATATACAACGTGTCTTTTCCCGCTTGGGTCAGTGTATTGGTAGATATACCTTTTGTCGCTTTTCCTTTGACTCTCACCCTTCCTTAATACTCTGCCTTTTAAATCTTTCCGTGATTTTGACATGATGCACCACCTTCCTTTTTAAACAGAAAGAGGTCACAAATGCCATTACCCGTTCTTTTCCTTTTCTTCCTGCTCACGCAGTTTGTTAAATCCCTGAACGAGTGTCTGTGTTATGGTCAGATTATGATTGCTGGCATATTCTGTTATGTCTGTATGCTCGCCTTTCGTGAGGCGGATAAAAACGCCTTCACTTCTCGGGTTTTCCAACCTCGGTCTGCCCGTCCTTGCCACCCGCCATCACCTGCCTTTCATAATCTCACTAATATCATACTACTTGTATATCAAAAAGTCAATCATTTTTTGATATACAACAATTTGTCACCTCTGTACTGTCCAAACCTACACATGAAAAGATTCCAGATATTCTTCAAAAATTGGCACGCTCACAAGGGTAATACGGTTAATCTTATACACCGCATGAGCTTCCTGCGCCAGTTTCATAAAACTGTGCTTACTCATTGAATATCTTTCCGCTCCTTCATCATATCTGATGAAATCACTCTTTTTAACTTTCGCTTCCATCCCTGACCTCCTTCCTAAAGACAATTCTTTTTCCCTTACTGCGTTTTGGTATATCTTCCAATAAAAACACATTCCATAACGGTATATGCTTTTATTGAAAGATATAAAAATCCATACAGGTGACAGCTCATTACACTGCCCACATCGGTCTTGCACCGTCACTTAAACTGACCGGATTCCTCCGGAAGTATCATTATCAAAAATATGCCTCATCGCCCCGTGTAACTGCTACACATTTTGCCCGACATCCTACCGCTCCCCGCCTTAACTTCAATACCAATTTTCAGTATTTCCTTGTATACACCTCCATCCAAAAACAGAAACAGGCTTCTCTTGGCGTGTCCGCATAGTGGCTCCACATATCCCACACGTCCCGTATGCATTAACCTATGAAATTGTCAATGTGCATTGGATAAATCTCTTTGGACCTGTCAGCCCAAAAAACATATAGATACACCGGCTATCGTATCAGTGGATTTATATGCTTTATAAGAATGACAACGCTCATTTATTTTCCCTTAAATACGGGCCAAACTCCTTTATAATAAGCCGGATTATTTCCTTCTGGCTTTCCGAACAAATCTCTGCAACTTCCCTTAAGCATTTCAGCTGCTCCTGCGTCATAGAATTTTGAAACCTGCCGGGACCTTTCATAAGATAAAATCCCCCGCCATATCCCTGCTTGCTCATTAACGGAAGCTCCTCATTTATGATTTCAAAATCCCGCCTTATGGCCTTTTTCCCAACGCCATACCTCTGCATCAGCTCCGGAACCGTTAATTTTTTCCCTGACAGAAGCATACGCTCAATCTCTTTGCGTCTCTGAAATGCATTGTCTAACATACTTCACCCCCTTCCCTGCATAAATTAATTTTCCAAGTGCTCCTATTGTAAAAAAAGTAACTTCCCCTCTGGGGGAACCTTTCTGAAAAACCTCCTTCTTTTTGGCAAAACAGAAAACCGGAGTGAAACAAATACAATAAATAAACGCTTTAAATAAGCAGCAATCCCTCCTTGACTCACACCTTTTCTGCTGATAAAATAATTTTGGATAAATCTATTAAAAAATTTTTAGCTGCTATCGTAGTTCCGAATGTCCCCGGAGCTCCTTTAGCAGCTTTTTTTACTGGCAATTCCTCTTCTTTTTCTACCGCTTACCAGAATAGCAAGCACTGCCTGTGTTCCCACACAGGCCACAAAATACTGAACTCCCCCTCACGGGAAAGCTCAGCATTTTGATACACAGGGGGAAATCCCCCTGCCCCCCTTTTTACAAATTAAAGCCAACACACACCACTGTCAAAATCAGGAAAGGAACCATACCCATGCCAAACCGTACAAGGACAAATGAACTAAAAATCTTCTTAAACGATGACGAGAAATATATCCTCGAACGCAAATTTCTCCAATCCGGGATGCAGAGCAAATCCGCTTTCATCCGCCACCTGATACTATACGGATACGTATATGAAGTAGACTACTCCCACCTTCAGGAATACAACGCCGCCCTTGCCAGAATCGGAAATAACCTAAACCAAATCGCCAGACGCATAAACACTACCGGAAACATATATAAAGATGACATCGACGAAGTAAAGGAGCTCATGGAAAAAATATGGCATACACAAAAATCCATGCTATCACGTCAACCGTCAATAAAGCAGTAGACTACATATGCGCCCCTGATAAAACAGATGGTTCCATCCTGATTTCCTCCTGCGGATGCAGCCCCCAGACAGCCTCTTTTGACTTTGAATTCGCCCTGTCCAAAACCAGCCGGGCTGACAAAAATAAAGCTTACCATCTTATCCAGTCTTTTTTCCCCGGAGAGGTAAGCTATGAAGAAGCCCATCAGATAGGAAACGAGCTCGCTGAGAAACTTCTTCAGAATAAATATTCTTATATTGTGTCCACCCACATTGATAAAGGGCACATACATAACCATATTATTTTCTGCGCTGCTGATAACATTGACCATAAAAAATACCATGACTGCAAACAAACCTACTACAATATACGGAAGCTCAGCGACAGCCTGTGCCGTGAACATAACCTGTCCGTCATCCCCGATTCCGGCCGGAAAGGGAAATCTTATAAAGAATGGATGGAAAACCAAAATAATAATTCATGGAAACATCAGGTAAAAGCGGATATCAATGACTCCATAAAAAAGGCCTCCACCTATGAAAAATTTCTGGAAATCATGGCGTCAAAAGGCTATGACATTGAAAACTCAGGCTTCCATAATTCAGGTAAATACATCAAATTCCGCCCCCAGGGCCAGAAATACTTTGTCCGCGGCCGGGAAAAAACGCTAGGAAAGGATTATACAAAAGAGCGCATCCGGGAACGGATAGAAAACAAAGGACAGGAACTTGCTAATAAAATGCTCCATTCCAGAGGAATCCATAATATCATCGATACCTCCGCCGATGAAAAATATGCCAATAACGCCGCCCTGCAGAAATGGGCCGACAAACAAAACCTCAAACTCGCCGCACAGGCATACGTCTCCATGGAGCAGCTCGGATTACACTCCATGGAAGAACTTGAAACACGGCTTGCCACCCTTTCAGAGCAGTCTTCAACGGCTAAAACCAAAACTGTTTCTCTGGAAAAAAAGCTCCGCCGCCATGCGCTGATTCTGAAATATGCGGAACAGTATGCCGAGAACCGCCCCTTCCATACCAGATACACAAAAGCCCAGAATAAAGAATCCGTTTTCAGAAAATATGAATCAAAACTGATTCTCTACGACGGCGCCAAAAATGAATTAAAACGCTTCGGGCTTGAGCCTTCCAAAGTCAATCCTGATGAGGTACGTAAAGACTATCAGGAAATGGAAAATCAACGGAAAATCTTTCTTGCGAAATACAAAGCTATAGAAAAATCCCTGAAAGAACTGCGGCATCTGAAAGATGTAATTTCCCAATATATGGATTCTGCTCCCGTTGAAACACACCGAATTTCTAAAACTTCGGACAAAAACCGAGAAACACTATAATTTAAATCCTGTATATATCATAATAAAAACCATTTCGAAAATACACTCATAATGATAGGAAATAAATCTGAAAATAGATATGATTATGGGTGGCTATCTGATAAAATTTTCAGATAAATGAAATGGGTAATGCTTAAAATAAATCTCTGGGCGATGAATATATACCAAAAAATAAAGGCCCGAACCACATACGTATTCTGCCTTTATTTATATCAGATTGTTTCATTCAAAGCCTTCTCATATTTAGCAAATACAACATTTAAGTATTTATAACTTTCAGTCCAAACCAAATATATCCATTACCTTTGTATATATTGCCTGAATTTGAGCATTCTCCCTATTTACTGCGGCTAGTCGCGCCAGTTCCTCTACCGTCTCTTCTCTCTCCGGCTTCTCCTGTTTACATAACAGGCCCAGCAGCCCTATTGCATAGTCTATCTGGAGCTCCACATTACCTTCATTCGCTTCGGCAAGCCGCGAAAGTTCCTTTACCGTCTCTTTTAGCTCCGGCAGCTCCTGCTCACAGCTCAGGTTATACAGACCCTTTGCATAGATTGTCTGGAGCTCCACATTACCTTCATTCGCTTCGGCAAGCCGCGAAAGTTCCTTTAC
>CAJTMW010000004.1:35222-222868 GCA_910577275.1 uncultured Lachnospiraceae bacterium | reverse complement strand
AATTATATTTTACAGTATATTTTATGTAATAATAATAACACTTTTTTAAAAAACTTCAAAAGAAAATTTTATAATTTATTTTAACGGAAAAATAATTTCAAGAATAGTAGAAGAACTGTTTTCATATTTTTTAATGTAATCCTAAGCAGATATGGAAATAAAGCTATGATAAAACTGATAAAGGTATTATTCCGAATATTACAGGGAGCGATTATCGGCCTCGGAGCTGTTCTTCCAGGAATAAGCGGCGGCGTCCTCAGCGTTGTTTTCGGAGTTTATAAGCCTGTAATGGAATTTCTCTCAGACCCTGTCCATAAATTTAAAACGCATATGCCAAAACTCTTTCCTTATTTTCTTGGCTACGTTATCGGCTTTATGGGCGTCGCCAATATTCTGGCTTTCTTTCTGGAAAAATATCCGGCTCCCTCTGTCTGTCTTTTTGTAGGACTGATTGCGGGAATGCTCCCTTCCCTCTGGAGGGAGGCAGGATTGCATGGCAGAAAATCTTCTTCTTTTATCTCCATGCTTACCGCCATACTTGTAATTTTCACTCTGCTCTTTTTACTGAAGCAGACCTCTGCGGTAATCGATCCGAATTTTATCTGGTATCTGTTCTGTGGATTCTGCCTTGCACTCAGTATTATCGCTCCGGGTATGAGTTTTTCAACACTCCTTATGCCTATGGGACTCTATACGCCCTTTGTTGACGGTATCGGGCATCTGTCCTTCGATGTACTGATACCGGCAGGCATCGGCGGGATAATCACCATTGCCTGCCTCTCGAAAACGGTGAATTCCCTGTTTGACAGATATTATTCCGTTACTTTTCATGCAATCGTGGGAACCGTCTTAGCGGCTACTTTTATGACGATTCCTTTTGAGAGCTTTCGTACCTCTACCGCCTCCTGCCTGATTAATGTGTTTTTTCTTGCGGCCGGGGTGTTTATCGCTGCTTTGATGGATAAGATGAACAGCGGGTTGAAGGGATGACAGGAAATTTTGTACCTGTATGATATTTTAAGAACACAAAAAAATGGATAAAACTTTTCTTCTGTGGTATGATATCGGTAACAGCAGAAAGGATGTGAAATACATGGCAACAGCTATAGCTACAAAAACGGCAGAAGCTTCATATACAATAGATGATGCGATGGAAGTACTCTTTGAAAAACTTGATGCAGCGATTGACGATATGGAAAACGGAAGAGTACAGACTATAGAAGAAGCATGGAAAAAAATCGACCGTATATAAAGAGGTACAGATAAATAAGCGATATAAGGTGGTAATCGCCCAAAGCGGCAGAGGAATTAGCCATATTTCCGACTGGTCATCAATCAACAGGCTTCAAGTATAGCGAGTATAATATTTACAAATTTGGCTGTTGCTTTTATGAAGATTCCTTTTCCAGAAGCCCCGCCACATATCTTCCGGAAGGGCTGAGCTGCTCTTCCTGCCACCCCCACAATGCCTCCACCTCCGGATTAATAAAAGAATAAGCCTCCTGCTTATTGGACAGCGACCAATTCACCCAGCTTATATTATTGTTATCAAGAAAATCCATAAACTCCTGCATCGCTACGGCATCCTTTTCCAGAGTATCACTGGAAAAATCAAATCCCCATTCGCTTACAAAAACCGGTATTCCATTACCTGTGGCATTGCTTATCTGGCTTTTTGCATACTGGCAATCTGAAATATGAGAATAATAGTGGTAAGTATACATGATATTTTCAAAGGGCAGAGGATTTTCCACTGCCTCGTCAAGCGTCGTGCAAAACCCTGGCATTCCCACCAAAATAACGGCATCCGGCGCATTTTTACGGATTACAGGTATGATTTGCCCTGCATATTCTGAGATATCCTCATACGTTGTGTCTCCGTTTGGTTCATTGCAGATTTCATAAATAATCTTATCATTATTTCCGTATCGCCCTGAAACCTTTTCAAAAAATTCTCCTGCCTCCTTCAAGTGATACAGGGGATTTTCATCCCGAAGCACATGCCAGTCCACAATAGTATAAAGTCCGGCTGCCAGGGAATTTTCCACAGCGCTATACAAAAGCTTTTCATTAAGCTCCGGTTTTTCCAGATATCCGTCATTCTGGGCCGGATAAACCGCAATCCTCAAAACGTTTGCTCCGTATTCGCGCAATGTTTTCAGGGAATGATAATTTGTATATTCAGGATACCAGGCAAGTCCATGACTGCTGATGCCTCTCAGTCTGACAGGTTCACCTGTTTCTCCGCATAACTGCGTTCCTGATACGGATAACGCCCCATATCCTGCATCTTCCTTTTCCCTGTCCTCGTATTCTCTTATCTCCTCTTCCAATTGTCCGTTTTTTAATCTGAGCGCTTCCATATCTGCCTTCAATTCCCGGCATTCTCCTGCGTATGCTCCAAGCCTGACTGCTCCTGCACAAAATACAAAGGGCAGCAAAAGTACCAATATCCTCCCGGCTTTACCCCGCCTTTTCTTCATTCTCATCCTCCCTGATAATTTCTTCCAAATACCTTCTTAAGCTGCTTTTAACGGAAATGTCCTCATAATTTGTAACCAGATATAAATTGTCCTTTTTTGTATTTACGCCTTCTGCCTTTTCCAGATTTAAAATAATGTCCTGCGTTAATTCCAGATGCGCGGTATTTCTGCCATCAAGTCCATCGACTGTCACATACCGATAATTATAGTCAACCAATGTCACTTTCTTTCCCTCTTTTGTTCTGGCTTCCCGGTTTATCTGAATACGGGGAAGAATTCGGTTTGCCGGAAGTGACGATTTGCTTTTCCTCTTTACAAAAACAGCGATATCCTTAACCGCCGTTGACCCAATCTGACTGGCAAGCGTAGGCTCCCTGTCATAGACTATCTGAATATACTCACAACGGTTTTCATCCTCCCTCTCCCTGATTTTCACAGAGTACTTCCACTGCTTTCCAGCCAGGTCCACATGGACAACCTTTCCGTATATTATGGCCTTGCGCCCCTTATCACGAATCGTAAACTGTGTTTCCTCCGTATCTGAAATGTATTCTGGAAAATCGCTCAAAAAAGCAAACCCTTTTTCGGAAATATCGCAGGTAAAAACTGTTCTTTTCTCTCCTCCCGCCTCAAACTCCAATGGGATTTTTGCATAATAACGCTGCGAGCTTCTGTAATTAATTCTTCCCGTCATAAAAAGAATTGCCATAGTCAGAAAATAGGCGTTCATGGACAGCCAGAAAAGAACAGCCACCGTTCCGAAATTTTTATCAATAATCATATTTTTAAGACTAAAATAAATTCCCGCCGCACTTGCTCCCAGCAAAATAGCATGGGGGATTGCATATCGCAGCTTTGTGGTTTTTGCCGACACATGCTCCTTGCTCGTCACGGAAAATCTTTTCATACGTATTCCTATCGTTTCAACAATAATAGGAAAAATCATATAAGGGCATATGATAGTATCAACAATATTGCTCCATCTCTGATTCCTGATTTTTCCCGAAAGAATTTTCAGGGAATGATTATATACCAGATAAGACGGCAGCCAGATAATCAATATTTCCCATAAACTGCACTTAACGATAAGTACGCCGAAAACGCTGAATAAAACGGGAGCAAACATATAAATCAGACGTCTTATAAATGTCCACCAGTAAAAAAGGCACGATAAATAGCTTAACTTTGATAAAAACGGCAGTCCGTTCGTCCAGAATTTCAGGCTTCGGACCGTCTGTATACAGCCTCTGCCCCAACGCTGCCTTTGCTTTATCAGACTCTGAAAGTCACTGGGCGCCAGTCCTTCGGCCAATACCTTATCCACGGCATAGCAGGTATAACCATGAGCCTGTATATCGATTCCGGTAGCAAAGTCCTCTGTAATATTTCCCTTTCGAATCCCACCGATTTCCTCTAATGCCTCTCGTGCAATCATAGTATTGGAACCGGCATAAATCGCAGAATTTGTAGCGTTTCTTCCTAAATTAACCTCCTTGAAAAAATAATCCTGTTCGTTTGGAATATTTGCTTCCGCAAAAAAATTGAACTGAAAAATATCGGGATTATAAAAATTCTGAGGCGTCTGGATAAACCCTATTTTAAACTTCTCGTCTATTTCCTCTTCTGTCCTCATACGCCAGACGTCGTTTTCCAAAATCATTTTCGGAAGAAAGAAATAGGGAACCGTTTCCATTAAAAAATTGCTTCTGGGTATCATATCAGCGTCAAAAGTGACAATATACGGAGAATTTGTTTTTTCAATGGCATTGTTTAAATTTCCTGCCTTTGCGTGTTTATTCTCCTCCATTCCAAAATACCCCACGCCCATCTTTTTTGCCAAATCCGCCATTTCTTTTCTGTTTGCGTCATCACATAAATAAATATGTACCTTATGCGGATTCGGATACTCCATATGCTTACATCCGTTTAATGTTTTAAAAAGAAGTTCCTCATTTTCGCTGTGAGTAGCCACCAGAACATCAATATGAGGATATAAATTTATGGGAAGCTCAGGAAATGGTATCTCCTTTTCACGGCTCATACATCTTAAATTAATGACTGCCTCCATCATACTTATCAGCTCGGCGGCAAAAAGCGCAATACCCGCGACCAGAGATACTATGCCTGCTTTCGTTGGGATTGTGAAAAAAAGCCTCCATAAAATATAGATTAACGACGTCAAAGACGTCAAAATAAACCAGAATTTTCTTTTACTTTCTCCCATTTTTCCTCCATACATAAGCCCTATTGCTGACCGTCCGCCTGCTCTGCTCTCTGCACCAGTACCACAGACACCCCGAAAACTATAACAAATACAATCGCAAGCATACTCCCCCGGCTTTCTCTGATATCCTTATTTTTACTTTCGTATATTTCCACTTTTTCGCTAAACTGATAAAGACTGTCCAGATGGGAATCCATCCAGCCGCCATGTACGGAAAGCACTTTTTTAAGCTTATCAGTTTCCTCCTGATAAGTCTTCGTATTACGTTCCGGCCATCCCTCGTACTCCGGCTTTAAATAATTGCCGTCGCAATAATAGTACCCCCATCTTGCCCAATCCCTTTCAATTGCCGTCCCAAGTCCCTCTATGGTTCCATCCAGAAATTCTCCGATTGCTTTATCCGATAAAATACCTTTTCTCAGTTCCTCATACCGCTCCAACAAAGCCTTTACAAATTCCGGGTCACGTAGTATTTGCTCAAACCATGGCGCTGAATGGAATGCTGTGGTGAAAAGTCTGGCTTCCTGAGTTTCATTATTATCCATTGCCTGGTCAAAATCCCATACCGGTCCCATTTTCAGCTTTCCGCTGTAATCTGAATAGATATAAGTGGAATTAAATCCGGCGTCATAATTCATAAAAAATTCATTTATTAAAAAATAATCCACAAAGGACTGCCTGTCGATATATTCCCGATATTCTATGAAATCCTCATAATTTTCCGCAAACAGCGCCTCCTCAAACCGGTTGATTTGACCGGTGATTCTTTCAATCGCGTTTTTAGTCAAAACCTCTTTATCAGGCCATTCTATATCCAGAAATCCAGGTATAAGCTCTTTTTCCGTTCCGTAGTTATTTAAAATCACGCCTGTAAGATTATAACGGTCACGCCGCAGAAGAAACGGAAGATTCTTACTATTCTCTGAAAACCGGGGCAAATCCACCCTGTCTTCCCCCACCTTCACGCTTTCCATCATCATATAAATCCCCTGATAGGAAAGGCTCTCCCCATCCTTCCATATCACCTCGCAAAATCTTGCATCCGGCGTAAAAGGCATAATTTCTCCTGCCGTTACATAAGCCAGATAATTTCTGAGAAGAGATTTATCAATAAAGGAAACGTTTAAAATCCATTCACTGTCAGTTCCAATATCCATTACCTTCTGCTTTTTGGGATTTCCTTTTTCATCTGTCAGCTTTAAAAGATACTGCTGCTTATCATAATTGCCGGAAGAATTTCCTCTGATTCGAAGCTTCATCTCCGATTGAAAAACCGGACTATCCATAATACGGTTTTCCCTGCCGCTGTTATCGATAATCCATATCTTTCCATATGCATAAGGGTCTGTATCCAGAGGGACATAATATCCTTTTTCACTGTCATATATGCTGTTCCTCCCTGGCTTTTGTCCTCCGGTATCCAGAATTACCAGCGGAAGATTCCCTGTAAAATTTTCATCTATCAGGATTTCTTTGTCCCTGAAATTGGTTCTTCCGGTAGGGTTTCCGTAATCCGACAGAAATGTTTCGTCTGCTGAAATTGCGCTGTTTTTAAGACTTGTACTTTGCTCGTCCAAAGTTACAAGAGGGTTCGGAAAGCTGAGACTCTCTTTTGTACCCTCTGTCTGCATAATCGCTCCCCCAAATACCATCAGAGCAATGACTATAATTAAACTCAACCGTCTGTAATTCCATTTACCCATTATCGGCTCATTTCCTCATTCTGGCAGACCAGCTTTACATCTTCAACGCCCTCGATTCGCATTAGCGCATCGCTTAAATCAGCATGTTTTTTCTTCGCCCGCGCAATGATTCTCGCTGACATCTCGTAAATATATTCTGTTGATTCTCTTCTCTGGCTTTTTACACGCAGAAGCGCCTTTCCTTCATACTGAACTAAAACTGTCTCCTCAATCCTTGTCGATGCGTCCGTATCGCTATGAATAATCAGAAGATATCTGTCATTTGATTTGACGGCTCCCATTATCAGCATCATTAAAAAAATCATTCCCGTGCCTATTGCAGCCATTATATAATAAGAAACACCGCAGCTTATTCCCACAGCAATACACCAGAATATATACGCAGTATCCCTGGGGTCCTTTACCGCCGTCCTGAATCTGACAATGGAAAGCGCGCCCACCATGCCCAGTGAAAGCGCGATATTATTGCCGATAACATTCATAATCAATGTAGTAACCATCGTCAGCATCAGCAAGGACACATTAAATCTGGCACTGTATATTGCACCGGAATGAGAAAACTTATAAGATATGTAAATTACCATTCCTAAAATTAATGCCACTGTAAAATTTACACATACCTGCTCCACTGTGAGGTTACTTTCTGCACTCATGGCCGTCTGCAAAATAAATTCTTTCATTTGACAACTCTCTCCCTTTCCTATATCATTTCAAGCCTGGACATTTCGTATTTGCTCAGGGATACTTCCGTAAAATCTGCGATTTCCAACATTTCTTTTATATAATCCAGCAAAAATCCATTATATTTTACTTCAAGAGTCGGATACTTCAATAATGGCTGAAGTGAAATTCTGTCCGAAAAAAAATTTTCATACCTGCCGGTGACTCCTGTTTCGGAATCAATCGTAATTCTTGTATTATTCGTATCTTCAACAAATGCCGCTCTGTGATATTCAATCAGACATTTGGGCCGGTATACTCCCTGCTCCATAATCTGATAAAGCGCTATCGGCAGAGGACCCTGCATCTTTAACAGAAAATCATATCTCCCTTCCATCATTTGTTCTGCATCTTCCCTTGATATTTTAATTGTCTTCTTGTTTTGAACCGCTCCGCGCTTTTGCTTTAATTCCAGCTTTACCCATTTTTGTTCCGGGTGGTAAATTCTTAATCGAATTTTTTTTCTGTATTCAAGACCGTTTATCTTATCAAATAAATCATCATCATAAATACTGTCAAAATAAAGCGACCTTACAAAATATCTCCCCATCCTTCCATACTCGTCTCTTTTCATTATCCCTGACAGACGATTTTCCAATATATTTTTCTTTTGATAGGAGAGCAGATACTTCTTTTCCGTCCTCATGACCGATATTGTGTCTTCAACCTCCAAATGAATGCCTCCCTTTATTTTTATACTGGCGAATAGTAACTATAGTTATTTATTTTATCAGTAACTATATCACATTGATGAATAAGTTTCAAGTATTTATGATAATCTAAAGGTGATGAAAATGAATGGTGATTTTAATATTGGAGACCGCCTCCATGAATTACGCACTGCCCAGGGGCAAAGCCAGGAACAGCTTGCCCTGCGTTCCGGAATTACAACAACTTATCTGGGACTTATAGAACGAAATTTGAAAAATCCTACGATTAAGGTGATGGAACAGCTCTGCTGTTCCTTAAATATCAGCCTGTCAGATTTTTTTAATGTTGCCCATAAGCCATCTCCTTCGTCTGATTCCCTGACCAACCAGATTACCGCGCAGCTCCATGGGCGAACCGACGAGGAAAAGCAGCTCATTCTGCAAATAATTAAAAATACCTTAAAACTCCGCGACCTCCCGGATTCCTCTTACAGGAACAGTTCCAAAACCTGACATCTCATACAGCCATAAAAAAAGCGCTTACCCCCGCAAAGGATAAACGCTTATTTTTATTGCCTTCTTATCTTACATCTTTTTATTATTATAATTAATCAGACATCCTTTAAGGATAATCTCTCTCTCCTCCCTTGTGAGCTCTCCCAGCTTCAAAGTAAACTCGCAAAGGGAATCCTTTCCAACCTTAAACGCCTTAATCTCCTCGGCTTCTTCCTCCACAGCCTTTCTGATACCGGGGAAGAAAAGGTAATCCTTATTCTTAAAGGGAAGCTCTCCCTCCGGAATCAGGAAAGGAAGCATACCCCAGTTAATCAGGTTGGAGCGATATCTCTTGGTGGCGTACTCGTTCGCAATGTTCGCCCAGCCGCCCAACACTTTCTGGCAGGAGGCGGCCTGCTCTCTTGCCGAACCGTCTCCGGGCTTTACCGCAAAGATAGTGGAACCAAATCCCACATTTCCTCTGCCCACCTCAGGATATTCCTTACCTATTACCGCCATCACTTCCTTAAGCTCCGGCTTTACCTCCAGAGGACATTTATCCTCCATCACAGCCTTTTGGGCAACCTGGATATCCTTGGCAAGTCCCACATAAGCGGGGTCTTTTCTGGATAAGGTAAATTCCGCAAGCCCTAAGGGATTGGAACGGTAGGATGAGGTTTCTCCCGACGGAATCAGCTCGTCCGTGGTGGTAACCGGGTCGTGAATCTCCGATACCACGCGGAGCACCAGATTTTCGGGAAGTTCCGTCATCACAGGCCAGTCCTTGATATTGGGACCAAGCTGGATTTCCACCGACGGGTCCGCCACTCCTTTGGAATCAAACACTCTGTTTGCATAAATATTTGCGTCAAAATGATACTGATATCTGTTAATCTCTCCGTCAAATTCCGTGGCCGCCGTGAGCATTCCCTTGTTGGCCGCAGTCGCCGCAATCGAGCGGGCGTCCATAAGAGCCACCGAGGAAATCTGCCCGTTCTGCAGCTTGGAGCCTTCCCTGTTGGGGAAGTTCCTGGTGGAATGACGGATACTGAAAGCGTTGTTTGCAGGCGTATCTCCGGCGCCAAAGCAGGGCCCGCAGAAAGCCGTCTTTATTACCGCGCCCGTCTCAAGCAACGCAACGGCGCAGCCGTTCTTAATCAGTTCCATGTAAACAGGCATGGAAGCGGGATAAAGGCTTAAGGTAAATCCGTCGGAGCCGATATAGGAGCCTTTCATAATGTCCGCCGCCGCACAGATATTTTCAAAACCGCCGCCGGCACAGCCCGCGATAATTCCCTGGTCAACAAAGAGCTTACCGTCTCTCACTTTATTTTTCAAAGTAAAGTCCACCGCTCCGTCTAAGGAAACAGCCGCCTTTTTCTCCACGTCGTCCAGAATATCCAGAAGGTTTGCATTCAATTCTTCTATAGTATAGGTATTGCTGGGATGGAAAGGCATGGCAATCATCGGTTTCACCTTTCCAAGGTCAACGGTAATCATGCCGTCATAATAAGCAATCTCACCCGGACTTAATTCCTTATAATCTTCGCTTCTTCCGTGAATTTCATAAAACTCTTTGATGGTATCGTCTGTCTGCCAGATAGAGGAAAGGCAGGTGGTTTCCGTTGTCATAACGTCGATACCGATTCTGAAATCAGCGCTTAAGGACGATACGCCCGGCCCCACGAACTCCATCACTTTATTTTTTACATATCCGCTTGCAAACACCTCGCCGATAATTGCAAGAGCCACGTCCTGAGGACCCACGCCCTTTACCGGTTCTCCGGTGAGATACACGCCTACCACGCCGGGCATGCCAATGTCATAGGTCTGTCCGAGAAGCTGCTTTACAAGCTCCGGCCCGCCCTCTCCGACAGCCATGGTTCCGAGAGCGCCATAACGGGTGTGGGAATCGGAGCCCAGAATCATCTTCCCGCCTCCGGCAAGCATTTCCCTTGCATACTGATGGATAACCGCCTGATGAGGAGGCACATAAACGCCGCCGTATTTCTTCGCGCAGCTAAGGCCAAACATATGGTCGTCCTCATTAATCGTACCGCCTACGGCGCAAAGTGAATTATGGCAATTCGTGAGAACATAAGGAACCGGGAATCTCTCCAGTCCCGAAGCCCTTGCAGTCTGAATAATCCCCACAAAAGTAATATCATGGGAAGTCAGCTTATCAAACTTAATCTTTAATCTGTCCATACTACCGGAAACATTGTGCTCCTCCAAAACCCCGTAAGCAATCGTCTCCCGCCTTGCTTCTTCCTTATCTGCCTTTTTTCCCGTCTTAGCCGCTATCTCCCTCGCCGCTTCCGGTCCGTCAGCCACAATCTCAGAGCCATTTATTAAATAGGCGCCGCCTTCCAACACTGAAACCATACCATTTCCTCCATGATTCATTATCAATTCTTTTTCGGCAGCTCCACCTTATCCAGATGCCAAATCTCATCCACATATTCCTGAATGGTTCTGTCCGACGTAAACTTCCCGCTGCACGCCACGTTCAAAATCGCGCTTCTCGCCCACTTCTTCTCGTCGCGGTAAGCGGCCTCCACCTTCTTCTGCGCCTCCGCATAAGCTCTGAAATCCTTCAGGATGAAGTACATATCCGCTTTTGAAGTACTGATGGTGTTAAGCAGCGAATTGTAAAGGGTTCTGAATCTGTCAGGGTCGTCGGGGGCAAAGGTTCCGTTGATAAGCTGCATCAGAACTCTCCGCACATCAGGGTCGTTATTGAAAATCTCCATGGGATTGTATCCGCCATGGTTTTCATAATTGATGACTTCATTGGAGGAAAGACCGAAAATAAAGGCATTTTCCTCGCCTACCTCCTCCACGATTTCCACATTCGCGCCGTCCATGGTTCCCAGGGTAAGAGCGCCGTTTAACATAAACTTCATATTACCTGTACCGGAAGCCTCCTTACTTGCCGTGGAAATCTGCTCGGACACATCGGAAGCCGCAAAAATCAGCTCCGCATTGGATACTCTGTAGTTTTCAATGAACACTACCTTAATCCTTCCCTTTACGTCAGGGTCGTTATTCACCACGTTTGCAACGGAAGTAATCAGCTTGATAATCATTTTGGCATTGTAATAGCCTGCCGACGCCTTTGCGCCGAAAATAAATGTTCTGGGATAAAACTCCATTTCCGGGTTATCCTTCATCTGGTTATACAGATACATTACATGAAGAATATTGAGAAGCTGACGCTTGTATTCATGGAGCCTCTTTACCTGAACATCAAAGATGGAACGGGGGTCTACCTCGATTCCGTTGTGTTTAAGGATATATTCCGCCAGACGAACCTTGTTCTGGTACTTGATATTCATGAACTCCTGCTGCGCCTTATTATCGTCCGCATAAACCTTTAATCTGCTAATCTGTGCAAGGTCTGTAATCCAGTCGGTTCCGATATGTGCGCTCACCCAGTCCGCAAGGAGCGGATTTCCGTGAAGAAGGAAACGCCTCTGAGTGATACCATTGGTCTTGTTATTGAATTTCTCAGGCATCATCTCATAGAAATCCTTAAGCTCCTGATTCTTTAAGATTTCCGTGTGAAGCCTTGCAACGCCGTTTACGGAATAGCCGGCGGCGATTGCAAGATGGGCCATCTTAACCTGTCCGTCATAAATAATCGCCATCTTACGGATTTTTTCCTGATTGCCCGGATACATTTCCTGTATCTTAATGATAAATCTCCGGTTGATTTCCTCAATAATCTGATAAATTCTGGGAAGCAGCCTTGAAAACAGCTCAATCGGCCATTTTTCCAGAGCTTCCGCCATAATTGTATGATTTGTGTATGCACAGGTTTTCGTGGTGATATTCCACGCCTCGTCCCAGGTCAGATAGTATTCGTCCATAAGGATTCTCATGAGCTCGGCTACTGCCACAGTGGGATGGGTATCGTTCAACTGGAAGGTGGCCTTTTCATAAAACTTCCTGATATCGTCATGGAATCTCATATATCTGGCAACCGCCTCCTGAACGGAAGCAGAAATAAAGAAATACTGCTGCTTTAAGCGGAGCTCTTTTCCGGCATAGTGATTGTCGTTAGGATAAAGAACCTCGACAATATTCCTTGCAAGATTTTCCTGCTCCACCGCCTTCTGGTAATCGCCCTTATCAAAGGAATCAAGCTGGAAGCATTCTACAGCCTCCGCGTCCCAGATACGCAGCGTATTTACGATTCCGTTTCCATATCCCACAATAGGAAGGTCATAGGGAACAGCCTTTACGCTCTGATATCCTTCCTGAACGAAATTGCTTCTCCCGTTTTCGTCAATGCGGACATTCACATAACCGCCGAATTTCACCACCTTGGAATACTCAGGTCTTCTGAGCTCAAAAGGATTGCCGTCCACAAGCCAGTTATCCGGCACCTCCACCTGATAGCCGTCTCTGATTTCCTGCTTGAACATACCGTAACGATATCTGATTCCGCATCCGTAGGCCGGATATCCCAGACTGCTTAAGGAATCCAGGAAACATGCGGCAAGACGTCCCAGACCGCCGTTTCCAAGGGCAGCGTCAGGCTCCTGGTCTTCAATCACATTGAGGTCCAGCCCCAGTTCGTCCAGAGCTTCCTTTACAGGCTTATATGCGCGCAGATTGATGATATTATTGCCGAGGGCACGTCCCATCAAAAACTCCATAGACATATAATAAACCATCTTGGGGTCCTGCTTCTCGTATTCCTTGTGAGTAATCATCCAGTTGTCAATCACAACGTCCTTGACGGTATGGGCCACCGCCTGAAAAATCTGCTGCTGGCTGGCTTCCTCCAGAGTCTTTCTGTATAATGTCTTTACATTGGCAATCACATTCTTCTTGAATGTATCCTTGTCAAAAGCGTTGAATACCGGCGCCGGTTCAGCCTTCTTAAGTATCATGATTTCTCCTCCCGTTCCTCTCGTATGTGAAATGATGTCTAAATCTTGGAATAGCCAAATCCATTTGCAAAAGCGTCAATTTCCTTTCCTTCTTTGCAAAGGGAACACCCTTCCGGGTCATAGGTCTTATAATCAGGAATATCACCGATATTGAATAATGAGTTAATAGGAATATCCATCAGCTTGTTTGCCGCGCTGAATATTGCGCTGATTCCGCTGATTTTTGCCCCGTAATATTTCAGAGCCCTGCTGGCTTTTATAATAGTCTGCCCGGTTGTGGCCGATGCCATAAGCAAAAGGACATTTTTTCCTTTTACCATGGGAATCATATTCTCCCGAAGGACAAGCTGGCCTGAATTTACATATTCAGGAGTTATGATATAAATTGTGTTATGGGAATTCATAGAATAAATTCCCGCCTTTGTCAAATCCTCCGCCAGAAAAGCCCCTATGATTTCGCATCCGTCAATACACACGATTGTATCCACAATTGTCGTTGCTGATATCTGCTCGCTGAGCGCTTTTGCCGCCGCGCTGGCCTCGCTGAGCCTGGCTTTCAGAGTCGTCATATCCAGAAAATAATTTACATGGGAATTCGGCGTAACGAAATGTCCCGGTATTGCCTTAAGCACAACATTAGGGTGACGCTTTGATTTGATATGTATGGTTTCCTGCATAAGAATACCTCCCTCTTTTATGATACACAATAAGTGTATGGATAGGTGCACAGTAACAGTATACACCTATCCCAAATAATATGGCAACTACTGTGTAAATTTCTTCCAGTTATAATGTATAGCTGTTTAAATACTTCTCCTGCTCCGGCGTGAGAACATCGATTTCCTTTCCAAGGAACGCCAGCTTTCTCTTTGCAACATCCCTGTCAACCTCTACAGGAACGTCAATCAGTTTTTCCGTAAGCTCGCTGCCGTGCTCTACCAGATATTTTGCAGAAAGCGCCTGAATGGCAAAGCTCATATCCATAATTTCCGCCGGGTGTCCGTCTCCGGCCGCCAGATTTACAAGCCTTCCCTCTGCCAGAATGAATATCCACTGACCGGTAGGCAGCTTGTAGCCCATAATATTTTTTCTCTGTTCCCTTGTTTCAACTGCAAT
The DNA here is from genome assembly GCA_910577275.1 of uncultured Lachnospiraceae bacterium. Classification (GTDB taxonomy): domain Bacteria; phylum Bacillota; class Clostridia; order Lachnospirales; family Lachnospiraceae; genus Suilimivivens. Next base: position 208,576 of record CAJTMW010000004.1, on the reverse strand, counting down.
CTCGCGGAGTCTTGCCATGTCGATTTCACAGTCAAAATGGCCTGCGTTGCATAAAATTGCGCCGTCCTTCATTACCTTGAAGTCTTCCTCGTCGATTACCTTATCGCAGCCTGTAACTGTCACAAAGAAATCGCCCACCTTAGCGGCTTCATTCATAGGCATAACGTCAAATCCGTCCATAACAGCCTCGATTGCCTTAATCGGGTCGATTTCCGTAACAATAACTCTTGCGCCAAGACCCTTTGCTCTCATAGCGGTACCTTTTCCGCACCATCCATAGCCTGCAACCACCACGATTTTTCCTGCCACAATCAGATTGGTAGTACGGTTAATGCCGTCCCATACAGACTGGCCGGTGCCGTAACGGTTGTCAAATAAATGCTTGCAGTCCGCATTGTTTACCCGAACCATGGGGAATTTCAGCTCGCCGACTTTATTCATCGCCTCAAGACGGATGATGCCCGTGGTGGTTTCCTCACAGCCGCCGATAATATTCGGAATCAGCTCCGGCATCTTTGTATGAACCATATTTACCAAATCCCCGCCGTCGTCAATGATAATGTTGGGACCCGCTTCAAGCACGTGACGGATATGAGTCTCATATTCCTCCGGCGTACAGTCATACCATGCGTGTACCTCAAGTCCCGCCTTTACAAGAGCCGCCGCCACGTCATCCTGAGTGGATAAGGGATTGGAGCCTGTCACAAACATCTGCGCTCCCCCGGCTTTCAGCACCAGGCAAAGATAGGCTGTTTTTGCTTCCAGATGAACGGAAAGAGCGATTTTCTTTCCCTCAAAAGGCTTCGTCTGGCCAAATTCCTCCTCCAGTGTGCGAAGCAAATCACAGTTTCTTTTTACCCACTCGATTTTTCTCTCTCCGGACTCCGCCAGATTGATGTCTCTGATTTCACTGTTCATTTTTACATGTCCTCCTGTTATATGTTTTGTTACATCAGGCGGCCGATAAAATCCCCGCCTGTAAAGTTTCCTTTTTGTCTCACTTTAAACGGTTGATAATTTCATTTACCTTCTGATAAACCAGTTTCTCGTCCATGGTAAGAATTTTTCGGTTCTCCATGGTTATTTTTCCGTCGATGATAACGGTATCCACCTCGGAGCCGTTGGCGGAATAGGACAATCCGGCAATCAGATTGTTCGTGGGCATAAGAGAGGGATTATTTAAATCCAATATAGCAATATCCGCCTTTTTCCCTTCCTCAATCGTTCCCGTTTCCTTTTCAAGCCCCAGAGCTCTCGCCCCGTTTATAGTGGCTATCTTAAATCCTTCCTTTGCGCTGACGCACTGAGGAGTTTTGTTTACACCCTTGTGGATAAGCGTAAGAAGATTCAACTCATGGAACATATTGAGGCTGTTGTTGCTGGCCGCCCCGTCCGTTCCAAGACACACGTTGATTCCCTTTTCAAGCATAGCGGGAACCGGTGCAAAACCGTTTCCAAGCTTCATATTGCTTGCCGGATTCGTCACTACGCTGACATTTTTCCTTTTCAGAATGTCCATATCGCTTTCCGTAATCTGCACACAGTGGGCGGCAATGGAGGGAACGTCGAACAATCCGTTTTTTTCGGCCATTTCGATAGGGGAACAGCCGTATTTTTCCTTAATCTGTTCGATTTCGCTTACGCTTTCCGAAAGATGCACATGAATACCCATGTTATTCCTCTTTGCTTCCTCCGAAACGATACGCATATAAGCGTCGTCGCAGGTATAAGGAGCGTGAGGCCCTAACATGAATGTCAGCCTGTCGCAGTCCCTGGCGGCATCCCTCTCCTCGTAAGCCTGACGAAGCCGCATCTGTCCGCCTTCGTCGTCTCCGCTTCCCACAAGTCCCCGGCTAATTACAGCCCTCATGCCGGATTCCTTCACGGCTCTTGTGGTCTGGTGAATATTCATCTGCATATCGTTAAAACAGGTGGTGCCGCTTTTCATCATCTCAATGATTGCCAGACAGGCTCCCCAATAAGTGTCCTCATCCGTCATTTTCTGTTCGATGGGGTCAATGGTTCCGAAAAGCCAGTCCATAAAGCTCAAGTCATCAGCCACGTTTCTCATAAACGACATATAGGAATGAGTATGGCAGTTGATAAGGCCCGGCATGGCAAGCCTGTCCTTTCCGTCGATTACTTTGTCAGCCGAAAAGCCTTCCGGCTCCCTTCCAACCGAAACGATTCTGTTTCCTTCTATATAAATGCTGGTTTGTCTGATGACATCTTCGTTACCTTCCGGCAGTATTGCCAGAATATCCTTTAAAAGTATTCCCATGATTCCTCCTGTTCTTATTCCAGTTCCGCTTCGGCCCTTTCAGCACGAGCCTTCGCTGTTTCAATTCACAATATTCCTGCTTTCTCCGTTGAGAAATGCCTCTATGTTTTTACACACTTCCAAAACACATCTGGTTCTCGCTTCAATGCTCGCCCACGCAAGATGGGGAGTGATGATTAACTTGCTGCTGTCCTTAATTTTACCCAGAGGATTGCTTTCCTTTATAGGCTCCGCACCCAGTACGTCCAGCCCGGCTCCCGCAATGTAATCTTCCGTGAGCGCCGTATATAAATCCTCATCGTTTACCACAGGGCCTCTTGCTACATTAATTAAGATTGCGCTTTTTTTCATTTTTTTAAACGCATCCAGATTGATTAAATTTCTGGTTCTTTCGCTTAAAGGACAATGGAGGGACAGAAAATCCGATTCCGAAAGAAGCTTGTCAAAATCTACCCTTTCATATTCCGTACAGGTACTGCTGCCGGAAGCCGAGTAAAAAATCACCTTACACCCGAATGCCTTTGCAATGGATGCCACCTTTCTTCCGATATTCCCCATTCCCACGATTCCCCATGTTTTTCCCGCAAGCTCTGTGAAGGGGATATCAAAGTTCGAAAACCTGTCCTGCGCCCCGTAAGCGCCGGATTTTACATATTCGTCGTAGTGCCGCAGCTTTTCAAGCACATAAAAACAAAGGGCAAAGGTGTGCTGCGCTACCGCGTCGGTGGAGTAATTCACCACATTTGCCACCCTGATTCCTCTTTCCTTACAGTAATCAAGGTCAATGTTGTCGTAGCCTGTGGCAAACTCACAGATTAATTTTACGTTTCCGGCGTCCTTTAAAGTATTCTTATTTAAAGGCGCTTTATTTGCCACAATTATTTCCGCATCCTTTACCTTCTCCTTTACATCTGCCGCTGTGGTGTTCGGATAAACTGTCGTATCTCCCAGGCTCTTAAGCCTGTCCACGGAGACATCCAAACCCACGCTGTTTCTTTCCAATATGACAATCTTCATACACATTTCTCCCGGATACCTGTTTTTAGAGTACTTTACCATTATATATAAATTATTTCACTTTGACAACAACTCAAAATAAAAGTCGATATTCCTTAAGTATATAGGAAGTATCGACTTTTTATTACACTCAATTTCTGAAGTATTTTTTATCAAAATGCTGCGGTTCTCATAATAATCTCATCCTGAAGATTTCTATCTAACTCAGTAAAGTAAGCGCTATAACCGGTTACTCTGACTATTAATCCAGTATAATCTTCCGGTGACTTTTGGGCTTCTACTAATTCCTGCGCTGATAAAAAATAAAGCTGCACTTGCATTCCGCCATCTTTGAAAAAAGTTCTTAAAATCTGGGATAGTGTTCGTATACCACTAGTTCCTGAGAATAAATTCAGAGGAAGTTTTACATCTAAAGTAGCAGCATTATTGGAAAGCGTATAATCCAGTTTAGCCGCGGAACGTAACATAGCTGTTAAGCCCTGATAATCTCGGCCATGAGTCGGACTGACCCCATTAGCAAAGGGTTGCCCTGCGCGATGACCATCCGGCAGAGCTGCACAACACTCTCCGTTCATAAATTCCAAAAAACTAAATAATCCCGGTCTCAATGGTGTACCTGAAATGTGATGTCTTCTCTGGATAGCCGTACACATATATTGCCCTAGTTCCCGAACCATTTGGTCTGCTTCGTCACAGTCATTACCATATTTTGGAGATTTATAGACTAACATGGCGTGGAGTACTTCATCTTGAGTGAAATTTGTACAAATTCCACTCCATAATCGTTCCATAGACAAAGATTTTTTTTCAAATATCAGTTTTTTTATAGCAGTAAAGCTGTCTGCTGTCTGAATCAGACCACTCATCCGTACCCCTATTGTTGTTAAACTGGCACCAGACTCAGACACATCTTTTCCATTTTTAATGCATCCCTCTATTAATACAGATTCCATAGCATGGGAAATCAGAAAACTGTGGCGTAATGTTTCATAAACTAACTGTTGCTCCAATATATCTAAAGCAAATTCAACCTGCTCCCTGAATGCCTGTTTCAACTGTGTTAATTGTTTAAACTGATTTAAATACCCTGTCTTAGGTCCAAGTTGTTCTCCAGTTGTCATAGAAATACCATTATTCATTGCCAATTCCAAACATTTCCCTACATTGACAGCTCCACCCATAGGGTTTCCACACTCTTTTCCCGGAGCCGCCATCTCATAACACCCAATCAGTCCGTAATTCATAGCGTCATATGTAGTATATCCATATTTTTTTAAAGCACGGATAGAAACCTCATCACAGTAAAACATTGGACCACAATTTTCCTGCGACGTCTTAATACAGGCATTAACATATTCTTCCGGTGCATCACTCCAAATACGGACATTGAGTTTTGGTTGAAAAATTTTCAGTCGGCGAGTAGAGTTAAGCATCATATAAGTCAGGGGATTAACCCCGCTAGTACCATCAGAAAGTATACCCCCCAGTGTAACAGCCCTCCCCGGGTCGGCCATTTTAGACGGATATTGCCAGTTTTTAAGCCAAAACAGGTCAATTAGTTCCTGAGCTTCATCTTCTGTCAACCGACCATTTTTCAAATCATTTTGATAAAAAGGATATAAATATTGGTCCATACGTCCATACGAAAAAGCTGATACTCCTGATTCAATTTCCAAAAGCAGCTGAGTAAACCATAAAAGCTGTACCGCCTCCCGAAAACTGGAGGCAGGATGAACAGAAATATGTTCACATATCCTTCCTATCTCCTGCAATTCCCGGGAACGATTAGACTTTTCCATTTCTGCTAACCGAAATGCTTCCTTGCTATATCTGTCAATCAAAAATTCTCCTCCTAAAAGAGTTTCTCTACAGGAAAAAAGAAAATTACGCTGGTTTTCTTCCAGGAATGGGTCGTCCAACCTTTTATTAATTTCTTCCACTAATCCGCCAAATCCAATTTTCAATACTTTTTCATAATCCACAATAACATGGCCAAAATTAAGCCCGCCAAAAAACACATCACTCCATTTCTTAAAATCTGGAATCTTTTCTAATCCTGTATGTTCCAAAAATTTCTGCTCAATCTGCAATAATGCCCAGTTCTTCTCCTCAGAAGACATAACATCTGGTAGACAACAACAATTACAATTCCATTCTTTGTATGGAAAATGCCCTACAATCATCTCTCCATCATAAATAGGAGTTACGATTTTTTCCATGCAAAACCTAAAAAATTTCCCTTTACGATAAATATAGCTCTCCTTATGTTCACCTGTTTTTTCCCAAAAAGATAAAAATTCTTCTGTTGAAAATCCCGGTTCCTCTCTTGATATATTATTCATTACCAGTTGAACGCGTTTAGACAATTCATCTTTTATCATCATAAATCCAACTCTCCTTTTTTAATAAAATAGTCCTAAATTTATAGTCCGCGACAAATAACTGGAATTGAAATCCTCTGCTTTATTCTTTCCTCTATCTGCCGCAGCATTTGGCAATCAGGAGGTTCTAACTCCGCAGCCTGATAATTCATTCCTAATTGTCGATACTTTGATAAAGCAGTACGGTGAAAAGGAATTAATTCTACTCCATCCAATTTCGGATATCTTACCAGAATTTCCGCTATCTTTTCCTGTTCATCCGGGCATGTGTTAACTCCAGGGATTAATGGAATACGAACTCTGATAGCTGCCCCTTTCCAATATAAATTCTCCAGATTTTTTAATATAAGTTCATTAGAACTTCCAGTAACTTTTCTATGTAACTCAGGACTTATAGCCTTCAAATCATACAAAAATAAATCAGTCTTCTCCAACACTTTTTCAAACGCTTCCCAAGGAACATTTCCAGCAGTATCTATAGCAATAGAAATCCCATTATTTTTAAGCAAATTTATAACAGAATATAAAGATTTCCATTGAAGCAACGGCTCTCCTCCTGAAAAGGTCACTCCTCCCTTACTGCTTTCGTAATAATCTCTATCTGCCAACAGTATTGGGAGAAGTTCATCCTCTCTATACCATTTTGCGGTAGGAACTATAGCTTGAGTCGGGCAATATTTTACACACTGAAAACACTCAATGCATGTTTCATGAGTCCTTGCATATTCTACTAAATTTTCAGGAGAATATAGGATATTTAATCCAGAAATTTTACGACAGACTGCCATGCACATTTCACAATGGATGCAACGGGAAGATATATATCTAAGTTCATTACTGGTAGATAATGTTTCTGGATTATGGCACCAAAAACAACGCAAAGAACATCCTTTTAAAAAAACAGTAGTTCTAATTCCCGGCCCGTCATGGAAAGATGTTCTTTGTATATTTGTAATTAACAGCTTCAATAGTACTACCCTCCCTCAATCTTTTTCAGATTACTTTTTTATTATGTATATTCACAATATATTTCTTTTCACAAAGTCCCTCACAGGTATGCATCCCTTCCCTTAAAACTTCCTGCTTTTCCTCATTCCATGTAAATCTTATCAATGAATAATCCCCTTTTTCGTAATCATAGGTTTTTCCATCATCCGAATAAAGAGAAAAAATCACATCTTCTCCCGGATATACATGAATTTCTATGTTCTGTTGTTCTTTTCCGCTGTCTGTCAAAACCTTTCCCATAGGAATAATAGAGCCGGCTTTTACAAAAAGAGGAAGGGTATCAACAGGAGCGCTGACATTTATCATCTGTCCGCCTGACAGCTTTTTCCCGCTCCAGAAACAGTACCAGTCACATCCTCCCGGGAGATAAACCTCCCTGGAAGAAGCACCCTGCTCTGTTACAGGGGCAACAAGCAGAGAAGGTCCAAACATGAACTCATCTTCAATTTCCGTACATTTTTCCTCAGAAAAATCCATCCAAAGCGCGCGCATCATCGGCGCTCCCGTCTGATTTACCTGATAGGCCAGAGAATAGATATAAGGCATAAGCCTGTAACGGAGCCTTAAGTATTTTACCAGAATCTTCTCCGCTTCTTCCCCATACGACCATATTTCGTTCTCTTTTCTGGTTCCATGGGTACGGAAAGTAGGGCAAAAAACGCCAAACTGGAACCAGCGTATATACAGCTCCGCATAGTTCTTTCTTGTCACAATCCCCTTCCCCTCACTGGATGTCTGTAAAAGCAAAGAGCTGTAGTCTTCTTCCCCGTTTTCATCAGGAAGCGCCTGCCAGCCTCCGATATCCGACGACCAGTAAGGCATACCGCTCGCGCAGAAATTGAGGGCTGTGGGTATCTGCCTTTTCAGTACATCCCATTCAGGAAAGATATCCGACGACCAGAATGTAGTTCCGTATTTTTGTGCGCCGAGGTAGGCGGCCCGTGATAATGTCAGACATCGATGAGAAAAATTTTCCCTGTGTCCTTCATAAATGCACTTTGTGTGAGTGAGAGGATAAATGTTATGTACGCGCGCCCCGGTTCCTGCAAATAGAAACGATTCATGAGGGCTGATATCCGGTTCGTCTTCATCTGTCCAGTAGTATTTATACCCCAAATCCCCATAATTTTTTTTAATGGAATTAAAATACCATTTTCCGCATTCCGGGTTTGTGGTATCAATCAGGGCTCCTCGCTGGTCCTCTGGCGTTCCGTAAACCGTACTTCCACGGGCGTCTTTCATAAACCAGCCTTTTTCTTCCAGATAATCATAATTGTCGCTTTCTTTCATGAACCTCGGCCAACAGGAAATCATGGTTTCATATCCCATTTCTTCCAGTTCCCTGTTCATCTGTCCGCTGTCCGGCCAGAATTTTTTATCAAGGCTTAAATCGCCAAGTACCTTCCAGTGAAACCAGTCCACCACAAAAATATCACAGGGATATCCCTTTTTCTGATAAGTGGAAGCCACTTCCAAAAGTTCTTTCTGGGATGCATATCTTTGTTTACACTGGATAAATCCCAAACCTTTTCTGGGAGGAAGGGGGGTGATTCCGGTAAGGAGACGAAATCCCTTATAAATATCATTGGTTTCTTTTCCGGTAATCAGGAAGAAAGAAATCTCCTCGCCAACCTCTGCCTGCCATGCGGTATGTCCTTCTATTCCGGGAGTTACCTTCATACGGGAAGGATTATCAAATACGATGCCATATCTTTTATTAGTAACCATAAACGGTACAGCCACAATTTCACCGCCCTTATGACTGTAATCATGCCAGAGTATCTGCTCCCGTTTTCCAAGATTTAATTTTCCGTCCTGATGCTGTCCAAGTCCAAAATATCTTTCGTCTTCCGATGCAGAAAATTCTGCACGGATATGGTATGTGGACTCCCCGAGAACGACGGCAGGTTCAAGAGAATAATCAAGAAGCGTCAGTAATTCCCTTCCTGATGCATCATTAAAGGAAACCAACCCGTTTTCATGAAGAACAGTCCTTATCCCGGATATTCCGAAATATGTTTCAAAATTATCTTTGTCAAAAGAAACATGTACATTTGAATCAGGTCTGGCCTCTATCCCCCACATAGGTGAAATTATTTCTCCATCGCCTCCAATCGGCGTGTATATAAATTGAATCACATTGTCCGCATATGGTATAATCTGAATATTCCCTTTTTCGCAGACAGCCACCAGTCTGTTTTCCTGCATGGTACAGGAAATGATTTTTCCGGGTTTTATAATATTATTCTTTTCCATAATTATCCTTTCACCGCACTGTCAATTGTTCCCTGAATAAAATATTTCTGCAGGAATATGTAGGCAAAAATTAAAGGAAAAATAGCAATGCTGGCAGCGGCGGCTGCGCCGTTTACATCCTTTCCTCCCGTGGAAAAATACTGGGAAATTGTGAGCGTCAGGGTATACAGCTTCGGCTTTTGCAGAACATATAAGCTGTAAGCATATTCATTCCATATACCTACCCCGTTTAATATGATAATAGTTACTGTCACAGGTTTAAGCTGAGGCAGAATAATAGAGAAAAAAGTCTGCGTTACACTGCACCCGTCAATTGCGCTGGCTTCGTCTAAGGAAACGGGAATGGCCGATATAAAATTGGTAAAAAGGTAAATCGTCATAGGGAGTCCAAAGGCTGAGGACACAAGGATAATTCCCCACAATGTGGATATCCCATGGATGGAAACAAGCAGGGAATAAACACCCACCAGAATACTTAAGGAAGGAATCATCATAATTCCTAAAATAACGCCCTTTACCAGATTATTGCCTTTGCTCTTGTTCCTTGCAAGAGGATAAGCCGCAAGACCGCCTACTGCAATTTCAATAAGAAGCACGCATACCGTTATAATTAAAGTGTTTTTTACCGCTGAAAGAAGCGTTCCGGCTTCAAAAACCTTTGTATAATTTCCCGTATAAATCTTCTGCGGAAAAGACAGTAAAGATGACGAATCTGTTTTTGTCTTAAAAGACATAACAATCAGGACATAAATAGGAAGAATATGAAAAATTATGATTGCAATCCCCAGCAGATATTTCCACCAGTCTTTTACTATTTCTTTTTTAACTTTCTTTTCCATTACATATCCACCTCCTTCTTATTAAAATAGGTTGTGAAAATATTAGATACTGCCATAATAAATAAGAAGGTAAAAATACCTACAGATGCAGAATATCCGGCGTTTTGCGCTTTAAAATACTGATTGCTTACATAGGAAGCAAGAGAATGAGTAGAAAATCCCGGTCCGCCTCCTGAAAGAGAAACAATTACATCATAAAGCTTTAACCCGCCAATCAGATTCAGCACAACTGCCGATGAGATGGAAGGCAGCAGTAACGGGAAAGTAATGTGTCTAAATCTCTGCCAGGGAGTGGCTCCGTCAATTTCAGCCGCTTCCAGATACATTGCCGGAATATTCTGTAAACCGGCCATATAAATAACCATGGCAATTCCTACATACTGCCATGAATTCATTAATGTAATAATGATTACGCCTCTGTTGCCGGACGCCATCCAGTCGATGGGCGCCATTCCGAATAATCCGATAATTTCATTAAAAATGCCATGATTATACTGGACAAAGAAATAAATGATATAACCCATAATCAGACTGGAAATCATAATAGGCATATATATAAAAGTACGTACAATCGAATGTCCTTTAAATTTCGAATTTAAAAAAACAGCATAAGCCAATCCTAATATATTTTGAAAAAACGTACTGCCAAAACCATAAATAATAGTATTACGGAAAGAAAGTAAAAAATTTGTATCACTAAACAGCTTTATATAATTATTAAATCCTATATACTTATAATCCTGTGAGTACCCATTCCATTGTGTAAACGAAATTCTGAATGCTTCAGCCAATGGACCAAGAACAAAAGACAGTATAAGAAGCAATGCAGGAATGTAAAATAAATTCATTCTTAAATATCTTTTTTTCATCTAAATTACCATGCCTTTCTTAAATAAATTTGGTAATATTTTATTCTATGGTATTGGACAGGGCGCTGGCAACGGCCGGCGCCCTTTAAATATCATAAAAATATAATTATTGAGATATCTTTTCCTCATAGGCAGTTTTAATTGTCTCTATACATTTATTTATTCCCTGCTCTGGATTCATAAATATTTCATTTCCAGATATTCCCATATCATTCCACATACCGCTGGGAAGATATACTCTATCAAAATAGTTGACAAAAATTAAATCATCCTGAAAAGTATCCATCATAATATTAAATTCTTTAGTTACATATTCATCATCATTAGATACCCCTTCCATTGCAGGAATTCTTCCATGAATAGAAGCAATTTGTAAAGAAATATCATCTCTTACTAAAAATTCCAAAAGTTTTTTACATTCATCGGGATATTCACTATCTTTCCACATACCATAGCAAGCACCTTCACCAGAACTTATATATAGTTTTCCTCCATAAGGAGAAGGTATTGCCATAAGACCAAGTTTAGCATCGGGATTATAACTAAGGGCTTGTGTAATCGTCTGATTTTCACTGATAACCATACCGCTTTCTCCATTTGCCAAAGCCTGGATAGCAGCATCGTCACTTGCAGTAAGAATATCAGAATTAAAATATTTTTTTTGCTGCCATTCATCTAACATCTTTGCTATAGGAGTCCAGTGTTCATACCAGTCAAAAGAGCCATCTAAAAGAGCATTCCCCTGATTATCAGCAATATCTTCATTAGTAAGGAATCCGGGAGCTATCACCTCAAACAGATTCGCAATATTGTGTATAGACTTACCTCCAACATATATAGGAACTTTTTCAGCTGCTAAAATTTTATCACAGGCTGCTTCAAAATCAGTCCACGTACGAATTTCAGTGGCGTCTACACCTGCCTGTTCAAAAACATCTTTATTATAACAAATTGATGCAGGGTCTATAGAAACAGGGGCTACATATATGTTACCATCTGAATCAGTAATAATTTTCTTAATAGATTCTTTTATCTTGGAAATCCAAGGTTGGTCATTTACAGGTGTAAGATATTCCGAATATCTTGTAGTACTCCATCCATGAGTTTCCCATATATCTGGTAAATCGCCAGAAGCCATCCTTGTTTTCATAACATTTTCATAATCATCGCCAGGTGCAATTAATTCAATACCAATTCCAGTTTCTTCTGTAAATTGAGTCATAATTTTCTGCAAGCCATCTAACATATCACCTGTCCAAGCAGTTTCAACCTCTAAAACCACATCAGATGCAGAAGATTTATCCTTTTCATTTGTTTCTGAAGAAACCTCTGTCTGATTATTGTCCTTAACATTCTTCTCTGATGCACATCCTGTCATAAATGCTGCCACCATTGATATTCCACAAATGATAGCAGTTAATTTTTTTGTGTTTTTTTTCATAAAATCATCCTTTCTTTGTATCCTCTGCAGATTATAGTGTTTACATGATACATAAATCATTTCCGGTTAATTTTATGTTATCATATTTAAAATTTTCAAGAGGTCTGTTTTTTTATGCAAATTGTACTTTTTTTTGCGATATAAATATATTTTTTAATTAAATTGACAAACTATTTTTATTGTGCATATAATTGTATCTAAAATATATGGCTACTGTTTTACGAAGTATGGAGGTTTTTATGGAGGAACTTAAAAAGAAGCTTGAAAGACACCAATCTCTAAAATCATCTTTCATGCTTGCATTTATCGTGTCATTTTTGATTCCTTCCTTTATCCTGATTTTAATTTTGTTTTTCTGTTACTCACAGGTAACTGTAAAATCTCAGGAAAAGGAATACCGGAATACGATGAATATTCTCTCATCTCACCTGGTTAACCATATAAATGCGAATTCCGGTCTGTCCCTTACTTATCTGTTTGATACGGAATTTTCAAATTTGTATTATTTCTTAAACAAGAAAGATTATAAAGAAAATTACGTGGCTTATACTCAATACGTACAGGCTTATAATAAAACTCTCAATAACCGGATGACTCTGCTTGGAAACAGTATTTCAGGCGTAGGCTTTATTCCGAATAATATGAACCAGAATCTTTTATTTTATGTAAAAAAATATGACGCTCTTCAGGTTGTGGAAGACTATAACTATAAGGATTCAGACTGGTATCAGCAATTACAGGAAAATAACCGGGTGGTTTTGTATGTTCCCTCCGAAACCTCACAGGAAGAACATACAATTTCCATGATAAGGGCAGTTAAGGATATAGATAAACGAATTGTTGTAGGATATGAAATTCTGGACATTTCTCTGGATTTCATTTTTGAATCTTTAAAGGATATTTCCATAGGAAGTTTTTCCGGGATTTTTCTGGAATCTCCACAAAATGAACTTCTTTTTTCCACAAATAATGAATTGATTTCTGTTTTGCATACTCTCAAAGCAGATGAAAAAAACAAAAATATGCTGACCAGAAGCTATGATTTGTACTCCTACACGGATAAAAATTTTCGTTTTACTTTTCACTATTTATCATCCAGATATGATTTATATAGCAGTCTGTTATATGCAACCGGAATTGTTTTTTTGTTTTATCTGATAATGATACTTATGGCAGGAATAATTTTCCGCCGTACCTCCAACAGCATCAGAAACTCTGTTGAACCGGTTCTCTCTACAATGGAAAAATATCATGCGGGAGATTCCCATATTCAATGTGATACCGATAAATGCAGTATTTTGGAAATCAAATCCATAGCTGTCAATCTTAACGATATGATACAGAAGATTAATTATCATATAGATAAAGAATATAAATTCCAAATGGAACAAAAGGCAGCGGAATATCAGGCCCTGCAGGCGGAAATAAATCCGCATTTTCTTCATAACGTGCTCAATCTCCTGATTGCTCTTAACCGTCTGGGAGACAGAGCAGGGCTGGAACAATCCATTATCAGCCTTTCCAAAATGTTTCGCTATACCTGTGAACATAACTTTAACAGTACGATTAAACAGGAATTTGATTTTATCAGGGATTATCTTTTTCTCCAGAAGACACGGTTTGACGAGAGGCTGGAATTTCAGATTTATATGGAGCCGGGTCTGGAAGAATTTGAAATCCCAAAGCTTCTGGTTCAGCCTCTGGTTGAAAATGCAATTGTTCACGGACTGGAACCCTCCGATGGAAACGAAACTATACAGTTATCTGCAGTTACGGCATCGGGATATAATGGCGATAAATTTATACTGATTAATGTAATTAACAGCGGACTTCCTTTTATTGAAAACAAGTCTTATAAAAGAGTAGGCCTTAAAAGTATTGAAGAACGTCTGTCAATTTTTTCTCCTAACTCCTTTTTTATTATCCGGGGAGGCGTGGACAAACCGTCCAAATGTACAATTATGATTCCGCAAAAGAAAGAAGGCGACTGAAATGTTTATACTTATTGCTGATGATGAAAAAATGATACGCTTAAGCCTGCAGTCCATGCTTGAAGAACTATATCCCGGAGAGCATATGTATATGCATGCGATAAACGGAAAAGCAGCGGTTGAACAGGTAAAAAAACTTCCGCCGGATTTGGTTTTTCTGGATATCCGTATGCCTCTTATGAATGGTCTGGAGGTTTTGGAAGCCTGTCAGGAGCTTTCTTCCTCAATAAAATGGGTGATTTTAAGCGGTTATGCAGAGTTTGACTATGCGCAGAAAGCAATCAATCTTTCCGCTTATTCTTATCTTTTAAAACCTGTGGATTTAGCCACTTTAAAAAATCTGGTAGATAATATCATAGAACTGAAACAAAAAGAAACAGAACTGAATAACAGATTATTTACCTCTGATATTATCCGCACCTTTTATCTGGCAGACCAGATGGGAACAGACGAAATGGCCTTTCTTCCCTACGGCAGAGCAAATTATGTAATTTATCATATTTATATTGACCGGCAGGAAAAGGAAAGACAGTATTTTCTAAAAGACATTCTTTTTCAAAAGCTTAATCAGTTTTGTTCAGACAATACTTCTGTCCTTTATTATGCCATATTTTTTAATACAAATGGGGAGTTATGCATTGTCTGTTCGGTAAAAGACCCCTCTCATCTGAATTTTTTTATTAATTCACAGATAAAAGGATTTCCGGAGGATTCCATATCTGTCTTTTCCGGAAATTCAGATACACTTACAGAAATTTATCAAAAAAGCCAATCCATAGAAAAAATATCGGATATCCGGCTTATATATGACTGCCGTCAGACAGTGGATATTAAAACGCTTGAAATTCTTCCTAAGCTGGATGATTATCTTTATTTTTGCAATAATATTAATCAGTTTATACAAAATACATTAATCGGAAACAGGGAAACTGTCCGCCAACTGGCAGCTTCTTTTGAACAGGACAATAAAATGTCCGATATTTTTAAAAACGTAAACCGGAATATTTTTTATTTATATTTGAAGGATATTTTTTCACACGACTTTTCCTCTGAAAACTTTCAGTCGTTTATAAAAGAGTTTTATCAGGTGTCATCTGATTTTTCTTCGGAAGAACCTCTCAGGAATTTTGACATTGCGGTTATC
This sequence comes from uncultured Lachnospiraceae bacterium, assembly GCA_910577275.1. Classification (GTDB taxonomy): domain Bacteria; phylum Bacillota; class Clostridia; order Lachnospirales; family Lachnospiraceae; genus Suilimivivens. The sequence continues at coordinate 193,349 of CAJTMW010000004.1, read as the reverse complement.
AAGGATTTCGTTCACCAGAATTACGCAAAAGATGTAGGGATTTCGTATGTAAGCGAATATTTTAATATTTCTCCCACTTATTTCAGCAGACTGTTCCATGAAAAAACAGGACAGAAGTATATTGATTTTGTTACGGAAGTCCGAATGGAAAACGCCAAAAAACTGATTCGGAAATCACCTGATATATCGGTAAAAAAGACGGCGGAATCTGTCGGCTACACCAGCGTACGGCATTTTTCCAAGCTGTTTCAGAAATATACGGGCGTACTTCCGTCAAATTTTTAAAACAGCTTTAAAACGGTTCAGGAATGTTTTTATTATATTTGGGTTTATTCAAAAGAGAATCCTTGCCGCCTACGAACAGGACTTCTCCAAGTATGCTCCCAATGAAATCGTTCCGAGATTGCGTATGTTGTGGAACAGTATCCCTTTGCGGGCATATGAGGACCTGAAAGCATTTAAGCTGTTCATTGTGGATGTTGGACTACTTGGCTGTATGGTTGGACTGCATCAGAGTACTTTGCTTGATGGCAACGACCTTTTTGTTGAGTTCAAGGGCTCCCTTACAGAACAGTATGTTTGTCAGCAGTTAAAAACCATTGAGAATTTGAATGTTTATTACTACACCAATGACAGAGGTTCCTGCGAGGTTGAATTTACTGTTGATACAGGAGAACGGCTCGTCAATCTGCCGCTGTATGCGATAGGTCAGATTAAGGCTGCGACCGATGCCTGACAGAGCGAGAATAGACATTGAAAAAGCTGCGAAAACTCAAGAAATTATATACTGGCTTTTTCCTGCATAACACTTTATAATAAGTTGTAATACAGAAACACCTTTTTCCACTTATAAAACTATTTTTCAATAAAAAGGAGGCTTTCTTACATGAAATCCAAAGTTTATTTCACCAAAGACATTACCCCGGAAAATGTACTGAAACTTTATGAAAAGCTCGAAAAAGATTTAAAAGGAAATGTAGCCGTAAAACTCCACTCCGGCGAGGCCGGCAATCAGAACTTTATAGGCCCCGACCTCTGGAAACCTGTAGTTGAAAAGGTAAAAGGCACGGTAGTTGAGTGCAACACCGCCTATGAGGGCGAACGCAACACCACAGAAAAGCATTTAAAACTTTTCGAAAACCATGGATGGAGCAAAAATTTCAAAGTGGAAATTTTAGATGCCGAAGGGCCTGACCTTGAACTGGACATCCCTGACGGAAATAAAATTAAAAAGAACTTTGTAGGAAAAGGTATCAAGAACTATGATTCCATGCTGGTTCTCTCCCACTTTAAAGGACACCCCATGGGAGGCTACGGCGGAGCAATCAAACAGCTTTCTATCGGAGTCGCTTCCTCCTACGGAAAAAAATATATTCACGGCGTAGGCGTTCCCGAGGATTTCTGGAATTCAGACCATGATTCTTTCCTTGAAGCCATGGCAGACGCCGCCTCGTCTGTAGTAAATTATTTTAAAGGCAACCTGGCCTACATCAACGTCATGAAAAACATGTCCGTAGACTGCGACTGCTGTGCCGTAGCGGAAGACCCCTGCATGCAGGATATTGGAATTTTAGCTTCCCTCGACCCTGTGGCAATCGACCAGGCGTGTCTGGACCTGGTATACGCCTCCAACGACCCCGGCCGCGACCACCTCATCGAGAGAATCGAAAGCCGCAACGGCGCCCACACCATAGAAGCCGCCTCAACCCTCGGCTACGGAAGCAAAGAATACGAACTCATAACCTTATAATGAAATCAATGCGTACCCAATTTAACAAAATATACCACATCCGCTTGACTCATTGCTCGCGGTAATAAACAATAACCACCTGACTAACCAAATAATTATCTGTCAAAAAAGCACTTTAAAATTTAATTACGTAGGCTGGCCAGAAAACAGCTCAGAGATTGATATTCCTGAGAAGCCCTTATAAAAACGCCGACACTTGACGAGGTACTTCACGAGTCTAGTGTCGCTGCGTTTTTATAGAGCGAAAGCGTGGCGCCGAAGGACTATCAATCTCTGAGCGTTACTCCAACCAACTAATTCTATTTTTACAACCTCTTAAGCAATTCCTCTCTCTGCTCCTCATACCCCGGCTTCCCAAGCAGAGCAAACATATTCTTCTTATAGCTCTCAACGCCGGGCTGATTAAACGGATTTACTCCCAGCAGATATCCGCTGACTCCGCAGGCAAACTCAAAGAAGTAGAACAGCTCACCCAGATAAAACTCATTCACCTCAGGAACCGTCACCATAAGGTTGGGCACCTGACCGTCCGTATGGGCAAGAATAGTTCCGTTCATGGCGCTCTTATTCACAAAATCAACATTCTTCCCTGCAAGATAATTCAGTCCATCCAAATCCACAGGTTCTTTTTCAAGAATGATTTCTTCTCTGCTCGCCTCGATATTGATAACGGTTTCAAACATATTTCTGGAACCGTCCTGAATAAACTGTCCCATAGAATGTAAATCTGTTGTCAAATCAACGCTTGCCGGGAAAATACCCTTCTGGTCTTTTCCTTCGCTCTCGCCGTAAAGCTGTTTCCACCATTCGGAAACATAATGAACGCTGGGCTCATAATTTGCAAGGATTTCAATTCCTTTTCCTTTTCTTAAAAGAATATTGCGGACTGCCGCATATTTCACGGCGTCATTATCTTCAAAAGGAGATTCCAGTGCAGCCTTGCGTCCGGCCTGCGCGCCTTCCATCAGCTTATCGATATCCGCGCCGCTGACAGCAATGGGAAGGAGACCTACGGCGGTGAGAACCGAGAAACGTCCGCCCACATCATCAGGAACAACAAAGGTTTCATAACCTTCCTCTGTCGCCAGATTCTTCAAAGAGCCCTTTGCCTTGTCGGTTGTGGCATAAATTCTCTTAGCCGCTTCTTCTTTTCCGTATTTCTTTTCCATCATTGCCTTAAATACGCGGAAAGCAATGGCAGGCTCTGTGGTGGTGCCGGATTTGCTAATCATATTGATAGAGAAATCTCTGTCTCCGATTACATCCATTAAATGTTTGATATAAGTAGAACTGATGGAATTTCCCACAAAATAAATTTCAGGCGTTTTTCTGATTTCCTTGCTTACAACGTTATAGAAGCTGTGTCTTAAAAACTCAATTGCAGCTCTCGCGCCCAGATAGGAACCGCCGATACCAATTACAAGAAGAACTTCGGAATCATTTTTAATTTTTTCCGCCGCTTTCTTAATTCTGCCAAATTCCTCTTTGTCGTAATCCACAGGCAAATCAATCCACCCTAAAAAATCATTACCGGCTCCTGTTTTGGAAACCAATAATTCCTTTGCATCCAAAGCAAGCTTTTTCATGGATTCCACTTCATGCTCTTTCACAAAAGAAGATGCTTTGGAGTAATCAAATGCTACCTTATTCATTGTAAAAACTCCTTTCTTTCATAACATTTATTTATATGTATCATGTACAACTTAAACCTGATTTAAACTGCTGTCTACTTTACTTACAATTTCCTCTGAAAGGGCGGCAGCCGCTTCCTCTCCCTGCTGTTCTTTGGATAAACCGGTAATATTAATATTGCGGTTTACCTTTGCGTCATAGGTTTCGGACTTTACAATTTCCGACAAGTCTATTCCAACCGTTTCCTTCATTGTCTCAAACAATTTGGTCATAATTCCCGGAACATTGTCCGCTACGGTACTTACGCCGTTACTGTTATCTCCTCCGATAATGGTAATCTTATCAATCTGGGTAAGAGGCTCCGCGATCTTTCCGGCAATCTCGGGAAGCACCTGGATAAGCATTTCAGCCATAGCCGCGTCGTTGTACTTCTGATAGGCAAGGGCTTTCTTTTCCATGGCCTCCGCCTCGGCAATACCCTTTGCGCGTATGGCTTCCGCCTCGGCCTCGCCTACCAGCCTGATACCTTCCGCTTCCTGCTCCCTCGTAAACCTTGTAACCTCGGCGGTGGCTTTACCTACCATCTTAATACCTTCCGCCTCCTGCTCCTTGGTAAACTTCTGAGCTTCCGCCGCTATCTTCAAGGCTTCGGCTTCTTTTTCCTTCTCAAACTTTTCCGCCTCGGCATTTTTCATTCTTTCATACAATTCCGCTTCGGAATTCTGCTGGCGGGCAAATTTGTCGGCCTCCGCTTTTTTCTTGATTTCCGCATCCAGAGCCTTTTCCTTAACTTCCGCTTCCTTCTGCTTTAATACGACTTCCTTTTCCTGCTTGGCAATGCTGGCTTCCTGGGTTGCAATTTCAATGGTCTTGCGCTGTTCCTGCTGCTGGATGCTGTAAGCGGCGTCCGCTTCCGCACGTTTGGTATCCTCCAGCTTCTTTAATTCAGCCTTTTGAAGGGCAAGTTCATTGTTTTTCTTTGCAATTTCCCGTTCCGCATTGATTCTTGCATCGTTTGCCTGCTTATCGGCTTCGGCCTTTGCAACCGCCACTTCCTTTTCAGCCTCGGCCTTTGCAATAGCTGCTTTCTTCTTTATCTGGGAAATGTTGTCAATTCCCAAATCGTCGATTACGCCGTTGCTGTCTGCAAAATTCTGTACGTTAAAGCTTACGATATCAAGACCCATGGCGGCGAGGTCGGGCTCTGCGTTTTCCTTTACCAGATTTGCAAATTTCTGGCGGTCGCTTACCATTTCCTCCAGCCTCATACGGCCTACAATCTCTCTCATATTGCCTTCCAGAACTTCTCTGGCAATTCCGGCAATATAAGGGGTATTCTGATTAAGAAAATTTTCCGCCGCAAGGGCAAGCTTTTCTTTTTCGCTGCTGATTTTGATATTAACCGCCGCATCCACCTGAATATTAATGTAATCCGCAGTCGGAACCGCATTGGACGTCTTAACGTCGATGGCAATCAGCTTAAGGCTCAGCTTATCCAGTCTTTCCAGAAAAGGAATCTTGACGCTTGCTTTTCCGATAATCACCTTTTTTCGGAGACCGGATATAATAAAAGCTGTATCCGGAGGCGCTTTCTTATAACCTGTAATTACAATAACAATTAAAAGAACAATGACTACTGCGGCAATAATAATTCCTGCCATTTCCTATCCCCCCTTTTCCTTATATAATTTAAAAAATTGTTCTTTACTCAGTATCAGAGGCTTCTTCTGAATTTATTTCTTCTTTATCTTCAATAGAATCATTTTCTGCAGAAGCTTCTTCTTCCTCCACTTCAATTTCATCTTCCCCGTCAGAAACCTTTTCCCTGACCTTGGCAATCTGTGCAACGGTGACTCCCTCATCCAGATTAATCAGCTTCACTCCCGAGGCCACGCGCCCGATTGTGGAAACGTCCTCCATAGGTATCTGGATAATAATTCCTTCTGTGGTAATCATCATGATTTCGTGTTCGTTGTTTACCGCTTTTACGCCAATGACATATCCTGTCTTATCGGTAATCTTATAGCATTTTACGCCTTTGCCGCCTCTCCTCTGAACGCTGAACTCCTCTAAAAGGGTGCGTTTTCCCAAGCCCTTTTCGGAGACAATCAGAAGGGAATCCCCCTGATGGTCAAGCTGCATTCCCACGATTTCATCGCCTTTGATAAGGTTCATTCCGATGACTCCCATGGAAGCTCTGCCTGTGGCGCGCAAATCAGTCTCCTTGAAGCGGATACACATTCCGAATTTAGTAACAAGGAAAATATCCGTATTTTTGTCTGTAACCTTGATTTCTATTAACTCGTCATTTTCCTTTAAGGTGATTGCCGTCAATCCGTTTTTGCGCACATTGCTGAATTCAACAATGCCTGTCTTTTTCACAATACCGTTTTTCGTTACCATGAAAAGGTTCTTTTCCTCATCGTAATCCTTGATGGGAATAATTGCGCTTATCTTCTCTCCGGGTCCGAGCTGCAAAAGATTCACGATTGCAGTCCCCCTTGAGGTACGGCCCGCCTCCGGTATTTCATAGGTTTTCAGCCTGTATACCCGTCCGAAATTTGTAAAAAACATGATATAGTGGTGGGTTGTGGTCATCAGAAGGTCGTCTATAAAATCGTCCTCTATGGTCTGCATCCCTTTGATGCCCTTCCCTCCCCTGTGCTGGGATTTGAAATTATCAACCGTCATGCGCTTGATATATCCCAGATTGGACATGGCTATAATTGTATTTTCATTGGGAATCATATCCTCCCTTGAAATATCAAAGCTGTCATGCCCGATTTTACTTCTTCTCTCATCACCGAATTTACTGGATATTTCCAGAATTTCCGTTCTTATCACTCCTAAAAGCTTTTTCTCATCCGCAAGGATTTCTTTTAACTCGGCAATTTTAACTAAAAGCTCCTGGTGTTCATTTTCAAGCTTCTCCTTTTCCAGACCGGTGAGAGCTCTAAGCCGCATATCCACAATGGCCTGCGCCTGAACATCCGTAAGGCCGAATCTCTCTATCAGCCCTTCCTTGGCAATCTGGGTGGTCCGGCTGCTTCTGATAATTCTGATAACCTCGTCGATATTATCTAAAGCTATCAGTAATCCCTGTAAAATATGGTCCCGTTCTTCCGCCTTATTTAAATCATATCTGGTTCTTCTTGTTACTACATCCTCCTGATGAGCTATGTAGGCTTTCAGCATGTCCAGAATATTCAAAACCTTGGGCTCGTTGTTTACCAGAGCAAGCATAATTACGCCAAAGGTATCCTGCATCTGCGTATGCTTGAATAAGCTGTTTAACACGATATTGGCGTTTGCGTCCCGGCGAAGCTCAATGACTATCCGCATTCCCTCTCTGTCGGATTCATCCCGAAGGTCCGTAATGCCGTCAATCTTTTTAATTTTTACCAGCTCGGCAATTTTCTGAATCAGATTTGCCTTGTTTACCAGATAAGGGAGCTCTGTGACAATGATTCTGGTCTTTCCGCTTGGCATGGTTTCAATATCTGTTACTGCGCGGACTTTTACCTTTCCGCGGCCTGTTCTGTAAGCCTCCTCGCTTCCCCGGGTACCAAGTATAATACCCCCTGTGGGGAAATCCGGCGCTTTTACTATGGAAAGCACTTCCTCTATCAGAGTTTCCCTGTCGTCTAAAACTCTGTTATCAATAATTTTAACAATTGCGTTAATAACTTCCCTTAAATTGTGGGGAGGAATATTGGTCGCCATTCCCACTGCAATACCGGTGGTTCCGTTAACCAGAAGATTCGGGTAACGGCTCGGCAGAACCGAAGGCTCTTTTTCTGTCTCGTCAAAGTTGGGAACAAAATCCACCGTATCCTTGTTGATATCAGCCAGAAGCTCCATGGAAATTTTGCTGAGTCTCGCCTCCGTATAACGCATGGCGGCTGCGCCGTCTCCGTCAACGGAACCAAAGTTTCCGTGTCCGTCTACAAGAGGATAACGGAAGGACCAGGGCTGGGCCATATTTACCAGCGCCCCGTAAATAGAGCTGTCGCCGTGGGGATGATATTTACCCATGGTATCGCCGACGATACGCGCGCTCTTTCTGTGTGGCTTGTCGGGCCCGTTATTTAATTCAATCATGGAGTAGAGAACTCTCCTCTGAACCGGCTTTAAGCCGTCCCGCACATCGGGCAGAGCTCTCGATGCGATAACGCTCATGGCATAATCAATATAGTATGTCTCCATGGTCTTCTGCAGGTCTACGTCATGAACTTTATCAAAAATATTGTCTTCCATCTAGTCTCCTTAGATATCGAGATTCTTAACGAATCTGGCATTTTCTTCAATGAACTCTCGTCTTGGTTCCACTTTATCACCCATAAGAGTGGTAAATGTCAGGTCAATCTCTGATTCCGCCTCCTCATTCATTGTCACCCGAAGCAGAATTCTCTTTTCAGGGTCCATGGTCGTCTCCCAGAGCTGTTCCGGGTCCATCTCCCCAAGTCCCTTGTAACGCTGTATCTTATTGTTCTGGTCACGTCCTACCTCGGAAATGATTTTATCCAGCTCCTCGTCGCTGTAGGCATACCACACGTTTTTATTTTTCTCCAGCTTATAAAGAGGAGGCTGCGCCATATAAACATACCCCTGCTTGATGAGGTCCGGCATAAACCGGTAAATAAAGGTAAGAAGAAGAGTGGAAATATGGGCGCCGTCAACGTCCGCATCGGCCATAATAATAATTTTATGATATCTCAGCTTGGAAATATCAAAATCCTCATGGATTCCCGTTCCGAAAGCGGTAATCATTGCCTTTATCTCATTATTGGCATAAATCTTATCGAGCCTTGCCTTCTCCACATTTAAAATTTTACCCCGTAGAGGTAAAATCGCCTGTGTCGCCCGGCTTCTGGCAGATTTGGCGCTACCCCCGGCGGAATCTCCCTCCACTATATAAATTTCGCAGTTTTCAGGATTTCTGTCCGAGCAGTCCGCCAGCTTTCCGGGAAGGGAAGCCGTCTCAAGGGCCGTTTTTCTTCTGGTCAAATCTCTGGCTTTCCGGGCGGCGTCCCTCGCCCTCTGGGCAAGAATCGATTTCTCGCAGATTAACTTCGCCACTGTGGGATTCTGCTCCAGATAATAGGTAAGCAGCTCGCTCACTGTGCTGTCAACTGCGGTCCTTGCCTCGGAATTTCCCAGCTTCTGTTTCGTCTGTCCCTCAAACTGAGGGTCCTCTATCTTTACGCTGATAATTGCCGTAAGACCTTCCCTTATATCCTCCCCCGTAAGATTGGGCTCGCTTTCTTTTAACAGCTTATTGTTTCTGGCGTAATCGTTAAAGGTCTTTGTAATGGCGTTACGGAAACCAATCATATGGGTTCCGCCCTCGGGGGTATTGATATTATTTACAAAGCTGTAGGTGCTTTCCGTATAGGAATCGTTGTGCTGCATGGCAACTTCAACATAAACGTTGTTTTTATTGCTCTCAAAATACATGATATCCTCATAGAGAGGGGTCTTGCTTCTGTTTAAGTAGGATACAAACTCCTTGATTCCGCCCTCATAGTGGAATTCTCTCTCTATGGGTTTAGAACCTTCCTCCACTCTCATATCTCTTAAAATAATATGAATCCCCTTTGTGAGGAAAGCCATCTCACGGAGCCTTTGCTTTAAAATATCAAATTCAAATTCAACCGTCTCCTGAAAAATGGAAGCGTCCGGCTTAAATGTTACCTTTGTACCCGTTTTATCAGGCTCGCATTCGCCAATCACCTTTAAGGGATAGCAGACATGACCCCTTTCATACCTCTGCCTGTAAACCTTGCCTTCCGTACAGATTTCCACCTCAAGCCAGTCGGATAAGGCGTTTACCACGGAAGCGCCCACTCCATGGAGACCGCCGGACACCTTATATCCGCCGCCGCCGAATTTACCGCCGGCATGAAGCACCGTAAAAACAACCTCTACCGCCGGAAGACCGGCCTTGTGGTTGATTCCCACAGGGATTCCCCTTCCGTTATCGGTCACAACAACAGAATTATCTTTATTAATAACTACCGTTATTTTATCACAATAACCGGCAAGCGCCTCATCGATGGAATTGTCCACAATTTCATATACAAGGTGATGAAGCCCTCTGCTGGAGGTAGTTCCTATATACATACCGGGTCTTTTTCTTACAGCCTCAAGCCCCTCCAATATCTGAATCTGGTCTGCTCCATATTCAACGTTATCCATAATTATCCTTTCTGCTAAGTACAAAGCTGAAATTACTAAGCGAAGTCTTTTTCAAGTTTTGTAATTTCCTTTGTATTACCTTCCGTCACATTAAAAATTCTGTTTATCTTAAATCTGTTATTTATAAATTCATCCAAACCCGTGCAGGTGATAATCGTCTGAATATCTCCGATACTGTTTAAAAGATAATTCTGTCTGTTGCTGTCAAGCTCCGAGAGAACGTCATCCAAAAGAAGAACAGGCGTATCCCCTGTTATTTTCTTTACCAGTTCAATTTCCGATAATTTAAGGGAAAGAGCAGCCGTTCTCTGCTGTCCCTGAGAACCGAATTTTCGGATATCGATACCGTTTACTATAAAAGAAAAATCATCCCTGTGGGGACCTGTTCCCGTAACCTTGGAATGGATATCTTTTTCCTGATTTTCTTTCATCCTTCTTTCAAAATCTTCAATCGACACATCAGGCTCATATTTTATAATTAATTCTTCCTTCCCCCCGGAAAGCCTGCTATGTATATCCTTAATAATTTCGCCAAGCTGGCCTGCAAAGGCTTCCCTTCTTTCTATGATTTTGCTTCCAAAGGAAACAAGCTGCATATCCCATATACCCAGAGTTTCCTTAAGCTCAGGATGAAAATATAAATCCTTTAAAAGCTTGTTTCTCTGATTGATAATCCTGTTATAGTGATTCAGATTGTAGAGATAAAAATTATCGAGCTGGCAAAGCTCCATATCGGCAAATCTTCTTCTCTCTAAAGGCCCGCTCTTTATGATGGAGAGGTCCTCGGGAGAAAAGAAAACCACATTCAAAAGACCTATAAGCTCAGCGGCCTTTTTTATTTTCTGTTTGTCTATTGCTATTCCCTTGGATTTATTTTTGCGAAGATGCATATCCACCCTGTATTCCACATTTTCCTTTTCAATGCAGGTTCTGATATGCGCCTCCTCCCTGTCAAAATTAATGACCTCTTTATCCTTGCTTCCCTTATGGGATTTGGTTGTAGCCGATATATAAATTGCCTCCAGTATATTTGTTTTGCCCTGGGCGTTATCACCGTATAAAATATTGGTTCCCGTGTCAAAATTGATATTCAGCTCTTTATAATTCCTGAAATCAGCCAGTTCAAGAGATTTTATGACCATATGAAAGTTTTCCCTGCAGCCTTTCTGAACCTAAACGGTAATCTTAATCTGACTTCCGTTAAATTCAACGATATCTCCTTCATGCAGCTTTTTGCCCCGCTGAATCTCAACCTGCCCGTTTACCTTTACAAGCCCGTCCTTTATGGCAAATTTTGCATCCACTCCCGACTGGGAAAGACCGGCGGCCTTAAGCGCCTGCCCCAGCTTGATATAATCATCCCTTAATTTCAGTGTTTCCATTTTTTTCCTCATTTAAACAGTGGTGAAGTTAACCGGAAGTATCAGATAAATATAGCTCGCCTCCGCGTCTCTGATAAAACAGGGCGCTTTCGGATTTACAAGATAAATATCTATCTGCTCGCTGTCAATTACCCTAAGAGCGTCAATCATAAACTTGGGATTGAATCCTATCATGATATCCTTGCCCTGCTTTACGATATCAATGTCCTCATTCATACTTCCTATTGTGGAATTAATCTTAAGCTCCATCATGTCGTCCGTAATGCTGATAATGATGGGTTTCTTATCTCCTTCCTTTACAAGAAGAGTGGCTCTGTCAATACATTCTAACAGCTCTTTTTTCTTAACCGTAACCTTTGTCTCATAATCGCTGGATAGCATCTGGTCAATTTTGAAGTATTCGCCCTCTATCAGCCTTGAAACCACAGTGGTTTTATCGAACTCAAAAACGATATGCTTTCCTGTAAAGAAAATATTTACGTCCCTGTCAACGTCGTCGGAAAGGATTTTGCTCACCTCATTCAGGGTCTTGCCCGGAACAACCACCTTTCTGGAAGGATAAATATTCTTGAGGCTGATTTTGCGGATGGAAATTCTGTGTCCGTCAAGGGAGGCTATTCTTAAAGTATCTCCGTTGATATCGAACAATTCTCCCGTCATAAGCTTGTTATTGTCGTTGTCCGCTATGGAAAAAATCGTCTGGCGCACAATCTCCTTCAATGAAAACTGAGAAAGCACTATGGAATCGATTCTTTCGATAGAAGGCAGATAGGAAAAATCCTCTCCTGATTTGCCTATGATGGTGAATTTTGCCTTTTCACAGGTGATATTTGTCTTAAAAGAAGAATCCGTCTCTATTGTCACTATATTGTCGGGAAGCTTTCTTACGATATCCAGCAAAATTTTGGCATCCAAAGCAATCTGTCCTTTTTCCATGATATTTCCTTCTATGGAGGTCTGGATACCAAGTTCCATATCGTTGGCAATCAGGTTGATTTCCCTTCCTGTCGCGTCGATTAAAATACACTCCAGAATAGACATGGTCGTTTTGCTTGGAACGGCCTTTGAAACAATTTGTACTCCGCTTAACAGATTCGCTTTGCTGCATACTAATTTCATTTGTGTATCGGTTTCCTTTCTTAAAAATCGTTGCCGGGTTTTGAAGTTCGTAATTATTTATATATAATGAATTCAGTAGTAAGAATAATAATAACTGTCAATATGTGTATAACCTATTTAATTATACTATTTTTCAACTTAAAAAGAAATGTAAAACGTGTGGATAAGTAAATTTTATTTAAGGATAACTCTGAACTTATTCACAAAGAGAAAAATGCATGTCCCTTTAAACGGAATTAATTTTCTTTTTTATGTTTTCAATTCTGTTATTAAGCTCTTCGTCTTTCAGAATTTCATCGGATATTTTTTCAATTCCGTGGATAACTGTGGTATGGTCCTTTTTACCTAAGGATTTTCCTATACTTTGAAGAGATTCTTCTGTCAGGTGCCGGCAGAGATACATACAAATCTGCCTTGGCTGGACATACTCTGAATTTCTTCTTTTGGATAAAATATCTTCCGGTGAAATATTAAAGTGCTCCGCCACGATGTCTATAATCAGCTTTGGCGTTACTTTTCTTTTGGCGTTGGGAGATATGATATCCTTTAAGGCCTCCTCTACATTATCAAGAGTAATATCTACCTTATTTAATTTGGAAAAGGCGATTACTTTATTGAAAGCTCCTTCCAGCTCCCTGATATTGGACTTTACGTTGGTTGCTATGTACTGAAAAACTTCTTCGTTGATGTTCCGGTTGTAGTTTTCGGCATTTTTTTTGAGGATTGCCATCCGTGTCTCATAATCCGGCGGCTGGATATCGGCAAGGAGACCCCACTCAAAACGGGAGCGGAATCTTTCGTCCAAAGTACCCATCTCTTTGGGGGGCTTGTCCGAGGAAAGAATAATCTGCTTTCCGGCGGAATGAAGCACGTTAAAGGTGTGGAAAAATTCTTCCTGCGTGCTTTCCTTTCCTATTATAAATTGTACGTCGTCGAGCAAAAGGACGTCCACTGTTCTGTATTTTTCTCTTAATTTGTTCATCTTGGCGGCGTTACCGCTTCGGATGGATTCTATCACCTCGTTGGTAAACTGCTCGGAGGTGACATAAAGCACCTTCATATCCTGATTGTTATCCAGAATAAAGTGGCCGATTGAGTGCATGAGGTGGGTTTTTCCAAGTCCGGCCCCTCCGTATAAATAAAGAGGGTTATAAACCTCTCCGGGGGATTCCGCCACGGCCAGGGAAGCGGAATGAGCAAATTTGTTGTTGCCTCCCACCACGAAGGTGTCAAATCTGTATTTTGGGGTTAAATTTGCATTTTCATATTTGATATTGTAAATGCCCGACGAGGATGTTTCTTCCCCGGCGTCCTTTTCAAGTACAAATGAAATATCATAGGTGTTATTCATCATCTCTGAAATCGTCACCTGAAAATAGCTTTTATATTTGGAAGAAATATATTTAAGGGAGTGCGCCTGGTCGGACGGAATCATAATTGTTACGATATTGTCTATTTCACTGTGGAATATAAGCGGCTTCACCCATGTATTGTAGGAGATATCTGACAGTTCGTATTCGTTTCTGATTGTATCTTTAATTAAATCCCATTTTTCTTTGATTGAATCCATCATATCCCCCCTGAAATATAGTAAACGGTAAATTACCCCTATATATCTTAATATAAAATCCCTGAAATATCAAATTTTTTTTAGTTTAAGCTCTCTTATTGGACTTTAAGTTTCTTCAGAAAAGTAATGAACAGTTTACACATGATTTATCCACATATTATCCACAATATGTGGATAAAAAAATATTGTTTTTTACTTGACGTAAGCGCGCTTATTTTATATAATCACTTATGATATTTTCAAAATTATTGTTTATAGCTAAATATTTGTCTGCCTTTCGAGGATTGAGTAAAGGAGGTGCATTAACATGAAAATGACTTATCAGCCGAAGAAAAGACATAGAGCCAAGGTTCATGGTTTCAGAGCCAGGATGAGTACTGCTGGCGGAAGAAAAGTTCTGGCAGCCAGAAGAGCAAAAGGAAGAAAAAGATTATCAGCATAGGCCGCGCAATGTGGCCTTTTTTTCTACGTGTATATATATGCTGATAACGGATAAGTAAAATGAAATATAAATTTTCGGAATCTTTGAAAAAAAACTGCGATTTCCAGTATGTTTATAAAAACGGCAAATCTTATGCCAACAAATATTTAGTGATGTATATTTTGGAAAATCATGGGGACAGAAACAGACTGGGAATAAGTGTTAGCAAAAAAGTAGGAAACAGTGTCGCAAGGCACAGGGTTACAAGATTAGTAAGGGAAAGTTACAGACTACATGAAAATATATTTAATAGCGGTTTAGATATAGTAGTCATAGCCAGAAACAGTGCTTCCCGCATTACTTATGCGGAAACGGAAAGCGCTTTATTACATCTTGCGAAGCTTCATCATATTTTAATTGGTGTTGATACGGATGAAGTAATAAAAAAATAAAATGAAAAAAATATTGATTTTATTGATTAAATTTTATAGAAAGTATTTATCTTCTTTGAAACACACAAAATGTCCTTATTTTCCCACCTGTTCGGAATATGGGCTTGAGGCTGTGGAGAAGTACGGAGCCTTAAAGGGCGGGTTGCTTGCCGCGTGGAGAATAATAAGATGCAATCCTTTTTCAAAAGGAGGTTACGACCCTGTACCATAGTAATTGATAGAATCAGAAAACAGGAGGAAGTAAATTGACGGGAATAGTTTTGACTCAGTATGACGGTTTAATAATAGGTCCTATTGCCAAAATACTTGGTTACTTGATGGAGGGGATTTTTTTCTTTCTGAATTTAATAGGAATTCCCAACGTAGGTTTATCCATTATTTTATTTACAATTGTCATTTATCTGCTGATGATGCCTCTCACGATTAAGCAGCAGAAGTTTTCCAAGCTTTCAGCAAAGATGAATCCGGAGCTTCAGGCGATTCAGGCAAAATACAAAGGTAAAAAAGACAATGATTCCATGATGGCAATGAATGCGGAAACACAGGCTATTTATGCAAAATACGGAGTTTCTCCCAGCGGAAGCTGCGTTCAGATGCTTATCCAGATGCCTATTTTGTTTGCGCTTTACCGTGTTATTTATGCAATGCCCGCTTATGTAAATAAAATAAAGGAAGCGTTCTTTCCTCTGGTTACCAATTTAATTTCACAGCCGGGAAGCAGAGAATTTATTGAAGCCTTTAAAAATTCCGCCATGTATGCAAAGCAGTTTACAAACGAGGCTTTTGTTGAAGGAGTTGTGGAAAACACTTACGTTCAGAATACTTATATCGATGTTTTGAATAAAGCTTCCACTACGGAATTTTTAAGTATAGCGGACAAGTTTCCTTCTCTTGCAGGAGATGTGGAACATACGTTATCGTTTTTAAATGAGTATAATAATTTTCTGGGAATAAATATCGGAAATTCTCCCTCTTATATGGTAAGCGAGGCATGGAATTCTCCTGACGGTATCAAGTGGCTGCTTGTAATTGCGGCATTCATTATTCCTGTTTTATCAGCGGTTACCCAGTGGATTAACGTCAAGCTTATGCCACAGGTTGATAACGGTAATCAGGATAATCAGCAGAACACCATGGCGCAGTCCATGAAAATGATGAATACCATGATGCCTCTTATGTCGGCGGTCTTCTGCTACACGCTGCCGGCAGGTATGGGACTTTACTGGATAGCCGGTTCTGTGGTGAGAAGTATTCAGCAGGTGGTAATCAATAAGCATATTGACAAGATGGATATCGATGAGCTTATCAAAAAGAACACCGAGAAAAGAAACAAGAAACTTGAAAAAGCGGGCATTGACCCTAAGACTCTGAACAGAAACGCTACGTTAAATACCAGAAATATGAGCGCAGGAAAACCGTCAATGTCATCTAAGGCAAAAGTAGCTCCTTTAAGCCAGGAAGAAAGAGATGAAGCTGTAAAGAAATCAACTGAATATTATAATAAAAATGCCAAACCGGGAAGTCTTGCTTCGAAAGCAAATATGGTGAGACAGTATAATGAGAAAAATAATAAATAGGGGGTATTGTTATGGAATACATTGAAATTACAGCAAAAACAGTAAACGACGCAATTACGGAAGCATGTCAGAAATTTACAATCACAAGCGATAAGCTGGATTACGAAGTTGTAGAGGAGGGTTCTTCAGGTTTTCTAGGTATCGGCTCAAAGCCTGCTGTAATTAAAGCAAGGGTTAAATGTTCTTCTGTTCAGGAGAAGGCTACCGATTTCCTTAAGGATGTGTTTGACGCTATGAATCTGGTGGTGAATACGGATATTAAATATGACGAGGAAAGCAGGCATTTAAACATAGACTTAAGCGGAGAAGAAATGGGTATTTTAATCGGTAAGAGAGGACAGACCCTTGATTCCCTGCAATATCTTGTATCTTTGGTGGTAAATAAAGGCTCGGAAGAATATGTAAGGGTAAAGGTAGATACGGAGGATTACCGCAAGAGAAGGAAAGAAACTCTGGAAAATCTTGCAAAGAATATTGCCTATAAGGTTAAGAGAACAAAGCGTTCCGTTTCCTTGGAGCCGATGAATCCTTACGAGAGGAGAATTATTCACTCTGCTTTGCAGAACGACAGATATGTTACCACTCACAGCGAGGGAGAGGAGCCTTTCAGAAGAGTAGTGGTTACCTTAAAGAGACAGTAAAGTATTTTCAATATTTTATCTTATAAAAAATGTTGGGGAAATCCCCCAACATTTTTTTACAATAAGCTGACCCGTAAAGAGAGACAGCGTTTGTAGAATTGGAGTTTTTATGAAAAGAGATACCATTGCCGCCATTGCAACTGCCATGAGTAATTCCGGTATCGGAATTATAAGAGTAAGCGGAGAAGATTCAATTGATATTGTTGACTGTATTTACAGAGATAGAAATAATCACAGAGTTTTAAAGGAATATAAAAAGAATACGATTCATTATGGTTTTATCTATGATGGAGAAGAATTGACGGATGAGGTTATGGTTTCCGTTATGAAAAAACCGCACAGCTTTACTGCCGAGGATACCGTAGAAATTAACTGCCATGGCGGCGTGCTTGTGATGAAGCGCATATTGGAGCTTGTTATAAAAAACGGAGCAAGGCTGGCGGAGCCCGGAGAATTTACAAAGAGAGCTTTTTTAAACGGAAGAATAGATTTATCGGAGGCGGAAGCCGTTATGGATGTCATTTCTTCAAAAAACGATATGGCTTTGAAAAATTCCGTCAGACAGCTTAAAGGCTCTGTCCATAAGAAAATTGTCGAATATCGTAAAATGATTCTTCATGAAATTGCATTTATTGAATCGGCATTGGACGACCCTGAACATATTAGTCTGGATAATTATCCGAAAGATTTAAGCTTGAAAATAGATTTTTTAATTAAAGATATAGAAAAATTATTGCGTTTATCTGAAAATGGAAAGATAATAAAAGAAGGTATTAAAACAGTTATTGTTGGGAAGCCAAATGCAGGCAAATCTTCCTTATTAAATATACTGGCAGGAGAGGACAGGGCGATTGTTACCGATATCGCCGGTACCACGAGGGATATTATAGAGGAGGATATACTGATTGATAATATTCATCTTCATATGGTGGATACTGCTGGTATCCGTTTTACGGAGGACGTTATAGAAAAAATCGGCGTCGATAAGGCAAAAAAATATTTAAAGGAAGCGGATTTGATTGTCTATGTAGTTGATTCTTCCGTTCCTTTGGATGAAAGCGATTTTGAAATTATAGATATGATACAGGAAAGAAAATGTATTGTATTGTTTAATAAATCTGATTTGAATTCTGAAATTTCTCTGGAGGATTTTAAAATACAGCTTAAGGACATACAGGGGGACGCCGTTATAATAAGGACTTCTACCAGAGAAAATACCGGCATAGATGATTTTGAGGATGCGGTTAAGAAATTATTTTTTACCGGGAGTATATCGTCGGACAATGAAATTATGATTACCAGTCTAAGGCATAAGGAAGCTTTGGAGGAATCTCTGGAAAGTTTAACTCATGTAAAATCAAGTCTTGAAGATAATATGCCGGAGGATTTTTATTCTATTGATTTGATGGACGCTTACGCAAGCCTTGGAAAAATTACAGGGGAAGAAGTGGGAGAAGATTTGATTAATGAGATTTTTTCAAAGTTTTGTATGGGAAAGTAACGGTTATCGTACAGGAGATTTTGAGAGATGTTAAAAGATATGGAAAATCATGTGGATGTTTGTGTGGTTGGCGCCGGACATGCGGGATGCGAGGCGGCTCTTGCCTGCGCAAGGCTGGGGCTTAAAACTGTAATATTTACCGTGAGCGTGGACAGTATTGCATTGATGCCCTGCAATCCTAATATAGGAGGGTCTTCTAAAGGGCACCTTGTAAGGGAGGTGGATGCCCTTGGCGGAGAGATGGGTAAAAATATAGATAAGACTTTTATCCAGTCAAAGATGCTCAATGTTTCGAAGGGCCCGGCGGTCCATTCTCTCCGTGCCCAGGCGGACAAGGCGGAATACAGCCGGATGATGAGAAAGGTTCTTGAAAATCAGGAAAATCTCACAGTAAAGCAGGCGGAGGTTTGCGAACTTCTTTGGGAGGAAAATCAGGATTCTAAAGGTAAAGAATGTGAAAACGGATTTTTAAAAAAGATTACCGGGGTTAAAACATTTACAGGTATTATTTATCATTGCAAGGCAGTTGTTTTATGTACCGGAACCTATTTAAAAGCCAGATGTCTGTGCGGCGAGGCTATTACTTATACGGGGCCTAACGGTCTTCAGGCGGCAAATCATTTGACGGATTCTCTTTTATCTATGGGGATTGAAATGAGACGTTTTAAAACGGGAACGCCGGCAAGGATGGATAAGAGAAGCATTGATTTTTTAAAAATGGAAGAACAGTTTGGAGATGAGAAAGTAGTTCCTTTTTCTTTTTCGACAAATCCTGAGGATGTCCAGATAAATCAGGTATCCTGTTTTCTTACTTATACCAATGAAAAAACCCATGAAATTATCAGAAATAATCTGGACAGGTCTCCGATTTATGCAGGCATCATTGAAGGAACAGGACCAAGATATTGTCCTTCCATTGAAGATAAGGTTGTAAAGTTTGCGGATAAGGAAAGGCATCAGGTTTTCATCGAGCCGGAGGGATTACATACAAATGAAATGTATGTGGGAGGAATGTCTTCCTCCTTGCCGGAAGATGTGCAGACAGCAATGTATCGTACCGTGCCGGGACTGGAAAATTGTGAAATAGTCAGAAACGCTTATGCAATAGAATATGATTGTATCAATGCAAGGCAGCTTTATCCTACGTTAAGGTTTAAGGATATTGAAGGATTATACAGCGGGGGACAGTTTAACGGAAGCAGCGGTTATGAGGAAGCGGCGGCTCAGGGACTTTTGGCCGGAATCAATGCGGCTATGTCTGTTCTTGGAAAGGATGAAATTATTATTGACAGGTCGGAAGGTTATATAGGAGTTTTGATTGACGACCTGGTTACGAAGGATAATTTTGAGCCTTACAGAATGATGACTTCAAGAGCGGAATACAGATTGCTGCTTCGTCAGGATAATGCCGACCTTCGTCTTACGGAAAAGGGATACAGAATCGGTCTTGTCTCAGAAGAAAGATATCATTATGTAGAAAATAAGAAAAAGCAGATTAAAGAGGAAATTCAGAGATTAAAAAATGTAAAGGTCGGCGCTGCCAAAAGTAATCAGCTTTTTTTGGAAAGTCACGGAAGTTCCAGGTTGAATACAGGTTCTAATCTTGCCGAATTGTTGTGCAGACCGGAGCTTAATTATGAAGTGTTGGGCGAACTGGATTCAGAGAGAAAAGAGCTTTTGCCTGATGTGATTGAACAGGTGGAAATAGAAATAAAATATGAGGGATATATTGAAAGACAGCTTCGTCAGGTAGAGCAGTTTAAAAAAATGGAAAAGAAGAAAATTCCTGTTTTTCTTGATTATGATGATGTACCAAGCCTGCGGCTTGAAGCCAGACAAAAATTGAAATCATTCCATCCTGTCTCTGTGGGGCAGGCTTCCCGTATTTCAGGAGTTTCTCCGGCTGATATTTCTGTCCTGCTTATTTATCTGGAACAATATCGTAGAAATAAGGAGGATAGTAAATAAGTTATGGACAATTCAGTAAACGATAGAAATGTGGAAAAATTAATAAAAGGATTGGAAAGCTTCCATTTGGCTACAGACGATGAAAAAATAAATAGGTTTCTTCTATATTATAATGTATTAATAGAGTGGAATTCTTTTATGAATCTTACCACGATAACAGATTTTGAAGAGGTTGTACTGAAACATTTTATAGACAGTATTTCATTGATTAAAGCAATACCCGATTTATCTGAAAAAAATTATAAGTTAATTGATATAGGAACGGGCGCCGGCTTTCCGGGAATTCCTTTAAAGATAATTTTTCCAAATCTGGAAGTAACCCTTTTGGATTCATTAAATAAAAGAATTAATTTTCTTAATGAAGTAATAAACAGGTTAGAACTGAAAAATATAGAGGCTGTGCATGGAAGAGCGGAAGATTATGCAAAGCCTGACAAATTAAGAGAAAAGTACGATATATGCGTTTCGAGGGCTGTGGCAAATATGGCTGTTTTATCTGAGTACTGCATTCCATTTGTAAAACAGGGAGGGTATTTTGCAGCATACAAATCTGATAAGGCAGCTGATGAATTTGAAGGTGCTGTAAACGCTATAGATATGCTTGGAGGAAAGTACGAAAAACAGGTTGAATTTTATTTACCGTCTTCTGATATTTACAGAAATATAATTTTAATAAGAAAAAATAGTAAAACCTCTTTAAAATATCCCAGAAAGGCAGGTATACCTGGAAAAGAGCCTCTCATCTAATTATTTTGAACGTTTCACGTGAAACATTTTTAATTTAATACTAGATAATGTTTCACGTGAAACATATTACCCCAAAATCTTGTAAAGAAATTGTGAAACATTCCATTATATTCCTTTTAAATTGTGAAACAATTTAAATTATTATGGAATATAACTATTATTAGTGCTATAATGTCACGAAAGGATTGAATTATAAGTTTACAGTCAGCGAAAGGAAAATAAATGGGAAAGATTATTGCAATTGCAAATCAAAAGGGAGGAGTGGGTAAAACTACCACCTCTGTTAATTTGTCTGCTGCGTTGGCAGCAAAGGGTAAAAAAGTATTAGTTATAGATACAGACCCTCAGGGAAATACTACCAGCGGATTTGGAATAGAAAAAAACGAATTAGACAATACAATATATGAATTAATGCTGAGCGAGTGTTCAATTAAGGAATGTATCTTAAATGACGTAATTCAGGGAGTTTCAGTTATTCCCTCTAATGTAAATCTTGCCGCTACGGAAATAGAACTGATTGGAGTAGACAGAAAAGAATTTATATTGAAAAGAGAGATAGAATGGGTAAAAGACAGCTATGATTATATTATTATAGATTGTCCTCCTTCATTAAATTTTCTTACTATAAATTCAATGACTACCGCCGATTCTGTTTTAGTTCCTATCCAATGCGAATATTACGCTCTGGAAGGATTGAGCCAGCTTATACATACAATTAATCTTGTAAAAGAGCGTTTAAATCCTGATTTGGCAATGGAAGGCGTACTTTTCACCATGTACGATTCCAGGACAAACTTATCCCTACAGGTAGTGGAGAACGTTAAAAGTCATTTAAATGAAAAGGTATTTACCACAGTGATTCCAAGAAATATAAGGCTGGCCGAGGCGCCCAGCTATGGAATGCCTATTAATATGTATGATGCCAGGTCTGCCGGTGCAGAAGCATATCTTTCATTGGCGGAAGAAATTATTAACAATAAGCCACTGGACGAAGAATGACGGCGTTTGTTTCAATAAGCAAATTTTATAATTTAACAGAAAGGAAAATAAGGTATGGCGGCATCAAGGGGTTTAGGTAAAGGGCTGGATGCTTTAATCCCAGTGGGTATCAATGAAAAAAAAGCAAAGGCCGGAAATATAAATGAAGAAAATACAGAAAAAAAAGACGGAGAAAAGTTAGTTAATATCACAAAGGTTGAGCCGAACAGAGAACAGCCGAGAAAAAATTTTGATGAGGATGCTTTGGACGAGCTGGCGGAATCCATAAAGCAGTTTGGACTGCTGCAGCCTATTCTTGTACAGGATAAATCTACATATTATGAGATAATTGCCGGTGAAAGAAGATGGAGAGCGGCTAAAAAAGCAGGTTTGAAAGAAATCCCCGTGATTATTAAGAACCTGACGGAGCAGGAAATTGTTGAAATATCTTTAATTGAAAATATACAGAGAGAAGATTTAAATCCAATTGAAGAAGCTCAGGCTTATAAACGTCTTCTCACAGAATTCAACCTGAAACAGGATGAGGTGGCGGAAAGAGTATCAAAGAGCCGTACGGCAGTAACTAATTCCATGCGTTTGCTGAAACTATGCGATGATGTGCAGAAAATGGTCATCGACAATATGATTTCAACAGGCCATGCAAGAGCTCTTATATCAATTGAAGATGAAAAACAGCAATATGAAATTGCAAAAAAAATATACGAAGAAAAATTAAATGTAAGAGATGTTGAAAAGCTGGTTAAAAATTTAAATAAACCGGTTAAAATAAAAAAGACAACTGTTACGGATGAGAGTCTGGAAGCGGTTTACCAGGATATTGAAGAAAATTTGAAACAAAAATTAAGCACAAAGGTGAGCATCACATCCAAAGGAAACGGGGCCGGTAAAATAGAAATTGAATTTTACAGCCATGATGACCTGGAAAAAATAATGGAGCTGCTTTCCAAATAGGACAAAAGACTTCAGAAGGGTACGAAATGATAAAATGAATAATAATTTATTATCCAGTATTGGATTAAACAACATTGATTTTGGAATCGTTGCTATAGTTTTAGCTGCCGTTATTCTTATTCTTTTAATATTGAATATTGTAAATATCTGTTCCATCTCAAAATTGAAAAAGAAATATCAAAGCTTTATGCAGGGAAAAGATGCGAAAAGTCTTGAAAACGAAATCATAACACTTTTTGAAGACAATAAGTTTATAAAAAATTCTATTGAAAAAAACAGGAAGGATATTCGCGTACTTTACCACAAGCTTGAATCTTCCATTCAGAAAGTAGGAATAATAAAATACGATGCTTTCAATCAAATGGGAGGAAAATTAAGCTTTTGCCTTGCTTTACTTGATGAAAATAATAATGGATTTATTTTAAATTCCGTCCATGGAACAGAAGGGTGTTATACTTACACAAAAAAGATAGAAAAAGGACAATGCGATATTTCTCTGGGAAAAGAAGAGGAAGATGCTCTTAAAGAGGCAATGCAGGAGTTTCTTGAATAAAAAGAGCTTGCATAAATAGAAAATACATAATAATATAACAATGTTAAAAGGGAGGAGTTTCCATGATAGACATTAAATTTTTAAGAGAAAATCCTGAGGCAGTCAAAGAAAATATAAGAAAAAAATTTCAGGATAGCAAGCTGGAGCTGGTGGACGAAGTCATCAGCCTTGACGCGCAGGGGCGCAAGACTCAGAAAGAAGCCGATGATTTAAGAGCAAGAAGAAATAAGATTTCTAAAGAAATCGGCGCTTTAATGGCTCAGGGGAAGAAAGAAGAAGCGGAGGCAAAGAAAGCCGAAGTTGCTGCAGGAGCAAAAATTCTTCTGGAACTGGAAGAAAAAGAAAAAGAAATCAATGAAAAAATTACAAAGATAATGATGGTGATTCCAAACATTATTGACGAAAGCGTTCCCATCGGCAAAGATGACAGTGAAAATGTGGAAGTCACCAAATATGGAGAACCAGTAGTTCCAGAATATGAAATTCCCTATCACACGGATATTATGGAAAAGTTAAACGGAATTGACTTAGACAGCGCACGGAAGGTTGCCGGAAACGGATTTTACTATTTAATGGGCGACATTGCAAGACTTCATTCCGCTGTGATTTCCTATGCAAGGGACTTCATGATTGACAGAGGATTCACCTACTGCGTACCTCCTTTTATGATTAGAAGTAATGTTGTGACAGGCGTTATGAGCTTTGCAGAGATGGACGCCATGATGTACAAGATTGAAGGAGAAGATTTATACCTGATAGGAACCTCCGAGCATTCCATGATAGGAAAGTTTATAGATACCATTCTTCAGGAAAATGAGCTTCCAAAAACTCTTACCAGCTATTCGCCTTGTTTCAGAAAGGAAAAGGGCGCCCACGGTCTTGAGGAGAGAGGCGTTTACCGGATTCACCAGTTTGAAAAGCAGGAAATGATTGTGGTATGCAAGCCCGAGGACTCAATGATGTGGTTTGAAAAGCTGTGGCAGAATACCGTCGATTTATTCCGTTCAATGGACATTCCTGTGAGAACCATTGAGTGCTGCTCCGGCGACCTTGCCGATTTAAAGGTGAAATCCTTTGATGTGGAGGCATGGTCCCCCAGACAGAAAAAGTATTTTGAGGTGGGAAGCTGCTCCAATTTAGGCGACGCCCAGGCAAGAAGGTTAAAAATCAGGGTAAACGGTGAAAATGGGAAATACTTTGCGCATACATTAAATAATACGGTAGTTGCTCCTCCCAGAATGCTGATTGCATTTTTGGAGAATAATTATCAGGAGGATGGTTCTATAAGAATTCCTGAAGTGTTACAGCCGTATATGGGCGGTAAGAAGGTAATTGGATAAATTATCTGCTGCCCGCAGGAAAAGGAGGTGAAAATTCTTGCATAAGTATATGAGAGCCATAGGTTTTGGTAAACTGACAGACAGAAAAGAACTTCAAAGGCTTATCACAGACGTTATTATAGAAGGAACAGAGCGCGCTTATACTTCTAATGGAAATGATACCCTCTTAGCTGAATTTTGTAAGGATTTCGCCGAAGATACTGTAAACGGAACAGGGGCTTCAATAGGAATTGCCGTTTGCGGCGAATTTGACGCCGATGATAAATTTACTTATGATTATTATTTTCCCTATTTAAGGGGTACCTGTATAAGCTCGGAGGAAGATATCACCGTTGAAAGGCATTCTTCCCAGGAGTCCTATGCAGGAGTCTGCGATGATTTACGGGTGGGAGTTTCTCTGATTTTTTATCTGCAGAATATGATACCTTACATCAAAGCGAAAAATTCCAATATTCTTCCTGTAAGGGGAACAACCCTCACATTATCCGCTTTATCCATTGAAGGCAGAATTATGATGCCTATCAATAAGAGCGAAAATGATTTAAGACGAAACAGGCAGGTATCCATAAACAGAAGCCAGCTTTTGAACGCTGCGAGAAGAGGCGATGAAAATGCCATTGAAAGTCTGACTTTGGATGATATGGATACCTATACTGCAATTTCCAAACGGATACAAAATGAGGATGTTTTCAGTCTTGTAGATACTTATTTCATGCCTTACGGCGTGGAATGCGACCAGTATTCTGTTTTAGGCGAAATCATGGAATTAAATACGGTCAAAAATAAAATTACAGATGAAGAAATTTATATGATGACAATTAACTGTAATGATTTGACGTTTGATTTGTGTATTAATAAAATCGATTTATTCGGCGAACCCTGTGTGGGCAGAAGATTTAAAGGCGTTATCTGGATGCAGGGGTATATAAATTTTCCGGGGTGAAAAATGAGTTTTCTGAACTATTACAAATTGGGCTGAAGTGAAAAGTTTATTTCCAGCTGTTACAAATTGGTTTCAGAAATTTAATTTAGTAGTTGCCACAGGGAGTTTCGTATGGTAAAATAATTGATGTTTGATAAATAAGTCTTCGTAGCTCAGGGGATAGAGCACTCGCCTCCTAAGCGAGGGGTCGGACGTTCGAATCGTCTCGGGGACGCTGGAAAGCATTGAAAACATTGGAGTTTTTAATGCTTTTCTTTTTTGTCTAATGAAGGGAAAACAGAAATGGAACTTCGTGTTTTACAATACTTTCTGGTTGCTGAAAGGGAAGAAATTATCACGAAAGCATAATATCCTGCTGACAGAGGATGGCATGTGCTCATGCGCAGAGAGGCGTTGTCATTATTCCGAAGTCTGTTCATAAGGAGCGCATGGAGGAAAACTTTGATATCTGGGACTTTCGCTTAAGTGATGAGGATATGGAGGCAATCGGCGCGTTGGATTTGGGACATAGCGAAATCATCGACCACAGTGCGGCTGATACCGCAAAGTTTTTAAATGGCTGGAAAATCCATGAGTAGAGCCTGTGCCAAAAAATAGTGAAACTGCGATTTATGTGGTAAAAATTTACCGTTTAAGGTATGTGTTTAGGGCATATTAAGTAATTCAACATAGGCATTAGACATTATAAGACAACGGATTTACAATATAGATGTTCCGAAACAGGAGCATCTATATTTTTACAATCAATAAATGGGCATGTAAGGTTTCATTACATCCAGGAGAAAAAGACTGAATCTAATGCGCTTTTGGATATTGCAGCCGAAGAAAAGGAAAACGGGGCACGTCCGGTAATCCATTCCGGCGGAGGTGAAGCACTGGTATGGCGCGAAGGCAGACAGCTGGTTTTCCCACATTGCGGTGGAAGTCCCCGGTGAGGAGACAGCAAACGAGTGGTGTGAACCCGTGGATAATGAGGCATACGGAAAGTTAGGATAGCAAGCGAGGACATTTATGAAAAAAATAGTTGCAAGTTTGGTTTTTACGGCTATGCTGGTTTCTTTGACAGCCTGTGGCAGCAAAACAGATAAGGATGCAGAACTTACAAAAGAGTCCGCAGTGATGGAAAGCGGTGGTGTATTACCCGTAATAGAGGAGGATGGCACAGAACCAGAGAAAACCGGCAGCGCAAATACGGAAGCGGAAGAAAATGCAGAAAATGCCATGGAGGATGCTGTTACAGATTCGGTAAACAGAGAAAGTGCGGCTGCGGATAACAAATCCGCATCAGAGGAAGCAGAACGAAGTACAGACCATATGGAGGATAATACCATGAAAATAACAGCAGGTGACACTTCATTCACGGCGACACTTGCGGATAATTCATCCGTGGAGGCACTGAAGGAACTTCTTGGAGAGGGACCGCTTACAATCAACATGAACGATTATGCGGGAATGGAAAAGGTTGGCCCCATCGGAACAAGCCTTCCGAGGAATGACGAGCAGATTTCTACCGGAGCTGGTGACATTATACTGTATCAGGGAAATTCCCTTGTGATTTACTATGATACCAATTCATGGGATTTTACAAGAATCGGGAAGATTGAGGGCGTGACGGGTGAGGAGCTTTTGGAGGCGTTTGGCGATGGGAATGTGACGGTCACATTCTCTTTGGAATAGAACCTGTGAGGGGGAAAGGGACTGCGTGCGGCAGCGTTTTATATTCGTTTCAGGGGCGGAAAATGGAAGAAATATCAGTTGATTTAATCAGGAATGGAGGTTGAGCATGAATATTTTAGTAATTGAGAGCAGTCCCCATAAAAAGGGGTCATCAAATCTGCTGGCGGAGCATTTTATAGAGGGTGCCAAGGAGGCGGGGCATCAGGTAACGGTTTTTGACGCGGCACGCGCCAACCTTCATCCCTGCCTTGGCTGTGATGCCTGCGGTATGTCGGGGCCATGCTGCCAGAAAGACGATATGTCGGGGCTGCGGGAACAGATACTGCAGGCGGATATGCTGGTGTTTGTGACGCCGCTGTACTATTTCGGAATGTCCACGCAGTTAAAGACAGTAATTGACCGCTTTTACAGTTTTAACGGGGTACTCACAGGAAAGAGAGTGAAAACGGCGTTGATTGTGGCGGCATGGGACAGCAAAGAATGGACGATGAAGGATATTCAGTCCCATTATGAAACGCTGTGCAGGTATCTTGATTTTCAGGATAAGGGACAGATTCTGGGAACGGGGTGCGGTACGGTTTCCATGACGAGGGCGACGGAATTTCCGAAGCAGGCGTATGAAATGGGGAAATCGTTGTAGGAGATGGAGCAAAACTGTTGAAAAAGACAGGAGCCAGGAGGGAGGAGGCCGACAGTGAAAGAAAAACGGTTTAGAAAGATTGCGGTATCCTTATCCTGCATGGTGCTTATTGCTGCTCTGACTGCCTGCGCTTCCACTTCCGTTCAGACAGAAGATAAAGAAAGCGCTGACCTGCAGCAAAGCAGGGCGGTGGCTTCAGAGGCAGACAAACAGCCTGTGCGGGCAGAAGGGTCCGAAACAAATATTTTGATTGCGTATTTTACCTGGGCGGAAAATACCCATGTGGAAAATCCGGAAGCAGTAGATGTGGACGCCACCACTTCCGCCAGTGTCCTGCCGCCGGGCAATACGGCAAAGATGGCGGGCTGGATTCAGGAACGTGCAGGCGGCGACCTGTTTTCCATAGTGGTGACAGAGCCTTATTCGGAAGATTATGATGAATGTCTTGACCGTGCGGCAGATGAAAAAGCAGTGGGTGCAAGACCGGAGCTTGTAAACCATGTGGAAAATATGGAGGACTATGATGTAATTTTTCTCGGATTTCCTAACTGGTGGTATACGGCGCCTATGGCAGTGTTCAGCTTTATCGAGGAATATGACCTCTCCGGCAAAACGATTATTCCGTTTTGTGCGCATGGGACGGGCGGATTGTCAGGTAGTGTGAAAGACATTGCGGAGGCACTCCCGGATTCTGCAGAGGTTCTGGAACCCATCGGGGTATACCGGCCGGATGTGGATTCTGCGCAGCCGGTCATCAATGAATGGCTGGACAGTCTGGGCTATGCGGAGGAAAGCATGACGCAGGTACAGGAAACGTCTGCTGAAAGTGGGAGTTTACCCATTGTCTATATGACGACCGAAATCAGTGCGGAAAGCCTTATGGAAGTCTACGAAGCACTGGGCGCATCGCCGACCGGCCGGATTGCGGTTAAGCTGTCCACGGGAGAGCCGGGGAGTAATTATCTGCGCACCGACCTGATTGGGGATTTTGTCATGTCTTTGGAAGGTCCGACCATCGTGGAGTGCAATACGGCTTATGGAGGTTCCAGGGCAAATACGGCAATGCACTATCAGGTGGCGGAGGAGCATGGGTATACCGCAATCGCAGATGTGGATATTATGGACGAAAACGGTTCCATGACGCTGACCGTGGAAGGCGGCGATAACCTGACGG
This sequence comes from uncultured Lachnospiraceae bacterium, assembly GCA_910577275.1. Lineage (GTDB taxonomy): Bacteria > Bacillota > Clostridia > Lachnospirales > Lachnospiraceae > Suilimivivens. Next base: position 164,114 of record CAJTMW010000004.1, on the reverse strand, counting down.
AAAACTATGTGGGCGCAAATTTTGCAAATTATGATTACTATGTGATTTTATCCCATTTCAAAGGCCATGCAATGGCAGGATTCGGGGGCGCGATTAAGAATATTTCCATTGGCATTGCATCCTCCGAAGGGAAAGCACATATCCACAGCGGCGGTACCGGCGGAAATATGTGGGGCGGAGACCAGGATGCCTTTCTGGAATCTATGGCAGAAGCCGGGAAGTCAGTTGTGGATTATCTGGACGGGAATATCCTGTATATCAATGTGATGAACCGCCTGTCCGTGGACTGCGATTGTGACGGGAATCCCGCCGAGCCGGATATGCACGACATCGGTATTTTGGCTTCTTTTGACCCTGTGGCGCTGGACCAGGCGTGTGTTGACCTTGTATATGAAGCGGAAGACGGGCAGTCGCTGATAAGCAGGATTGAATCCCGTAACGGGCTGCATACGCTGGAACAGGCAGAGAAAATCGGCCTTGGAAGCCGAAAATATCAGCTCGTAAATATAGATGAGTGATGTATTACGGCAGGGATGGCGTCTGAACGCGCTGCTTCTCAATCAGGGAGCGGATAATATCCAGAAACTGCCTTGTTTCCGGGCCTGGTTCCGATGCAGAAAGAATCCCATAGGGAATCCTGTAATCCACCTGAAAAGGAATCGTAACCAAAGAGGGGTGGACTTCACTCCAGGCATCTAAGCTCAACAAGACACAGCCCTCTTCCGCACATCGGTTAAACACTTCCAAATCGTAATGATGCGGAAGGTCCACAATGGTGATTTCCGGGTGCCCCTGTTCTATATCCGCACGTATTTTATCATTGACAGGGCTGTTGCCCCTGGCCTGCATGAGAAAGCGCTCCCCGTGCAAATCCCCATAGGAGATACTCTTTTTCCCGGAGAGAGGGTGAGATTTTGGCATTGCCAGACAGAAACGGTACTGCCCCAATTCCAGAAAGTCTGAAAACTTTGCCACGTTCACGGAATTATGAGGCCCTATCATCAGGTCATATTTTTTTCCCACGTTTGAAAAAGCAACCCTTGTGCTGGTGTCCTCAAAGGGAACGATTTTTAACTTGAAATGAGGATGCCTGTCGCTGACAGAATTCCACAAATCCATCAAAATCTTGCAGGGGTACAGGGCAGAGGTGCCTATACGGACAACCCTCTGCCCGGCATTTTGCGCTTTGTAGGCACGGTCAATAGCTTCGCCTGAAAATTGTATGATTGCTTTTGCATCTTTGTAAAGGGATTCTCCGGCATTTGTCAGCGTTATCCCCTGACTGGTGCGCACCATCAAAGAGAGTCCGATATGCTGTTCCAACAGGTTCATCTGCTTCATAATGGCTGTCGGGGAGATAAAAAGCTTCTCCGAAGCCTTTAGGAAACTTCCGCAATCCGCAACCTCTATAAAAGTGTTCAGAGCCTGATTGTACATAAGGTTTATCCTTCTTTCGCTTAAACTGTTAGTTAAAGCGATTTTACCATTTCGGAACTTCCATGTCAAGCAGCGGACCTGTAAGATAGAATCGGCAGATTTGTATAGAAAGTGAGGAATAAAATGAAATCAAAGAAAAAGGCACAGATAATTACGTTATGTTTGGCTGTTGCGGTATTGACGGCGGGTGGGATTGGATTCCGTTTTTTTACGAAGGATACGGAACCTGAAAGGAATCAGATTCCAGAAGATATACCGGAAATGTTATCAGAGGAATCCGGCGCAGGGCAGGCTCGACAGCCGGACGGAATAGAAAGCGGGACAGAGACAGGAACAGAAGCAAAAACAGAGGTAAAAACAGAAGTGAGAGAAGTAAACGACAATTTTATATTGCTGGACGGAGGGAAGTTCCTCATGGGAAGCCCCGAAAGCGAAAGGCAGAGAGAGCCGGACGAAGCTGCCCATGAGGTGACGCTCAGCCCGTTTTATGTAGACCCTTATGAGGTGACACAGGGAGATTATGAAACACTCATGGGAGAAAACCCCAGTTATTTCAGCGGGGACAATCTTCCGGTGGAAAATGTGACATGGTATGAAGCTATTGCATACTGCAATGCCCTGAGTGAAAGCCGTGGCCTGACGCCGGTTTATACCGTGGAGGGAGATACGGTCAGCTGGAACCGGAGCGCTGACGGCTACCGCCTTTTAACCGAGGCGGAATGGGAATATGCCGCCAGGGCAGGCACATCCACCGTATTCAATGCCGGAGACCAGATTACCAGCGAGGATGCGAATTTTGAGGGCAGCTACCCGTATCTGATTGAAGAAAACTATGTGAACCACAGAAATCCGGAAGTGGTGACCAGCAGCTATCGTGGGGAAACCATCAGCGTTGACAGCCTGGAGCCCAATCAGTTTGGGCTTTATAATATGTACGGGAACGTGTCGGAGTGGTGCTTTGATTATTATGGGGAATATGCGCCGGAGCAGACGGACAATCCGGCAGGGGCATTGTCCGGCTCCCTTCGGGTGAACCGTGGCGGAAGCTATATTGACTTCGCAAAGCATTTACGGAGCGCATACCGTTCCGCTGCCAATCCCATAGATACAGACCGGAATTTAGGATTTCGGATTGCCAGAAATGCACAGGCAGGAGAGGGGACAGTGGAGACTGTCTACTCACTGGATATTCAGATGCCGGAAAATCCCCGGATTCTGATTGCCTATTTTTCCTACTCCGGCAATACGGAACATGCCGCAGAGCTCATTCAGCAAAAGACGGGAGCGGATTTGGTGGAAATAGAAATGGAGAATCCGTACAGTGGGAATATCTACGAGGTATCTCAGGCGGATTTAAACCGGAATATCCGTCCGGCGCTTCGCACCCATGTGGAAAATATGGAGCAGTACGATGTGATTCTGCTGGGCTACCCTACTTGGTGGGCAACCATGCCCATGCCGGTATATTCCTTTGTGGAGGAATACGATTTTGACGGAAAAATCATTATCCCGTTTAGCAGCCACGGAGGAACCATGTTTGGGGACAGCGTATCCGACCTTTCCAAGCTGGTGCCGGATTCCTATGTGGGAATCGGATTTGAATTTAATTATTCCGGCGGCAGTTCTCTTTCCGATGAAATCTCTGAGTGGCTTGCTTTAAGCGGGATTAAGGAATAACAGGACATGAAACGGAAAATGAAAATTCTGATAGATATAGTGATGTACTTTATTTTTATCTATTTAATGAGTTACCGGGCAGGACGGGGACTGCTTTTACATGGAGTATTGGGCTGTATATTATTCGGCCTGTTCCTGCTCCATCATATATTGAATCTGACATGGTATCGGGGAATTTTAAAAGGAGGCTATTCATTTACAAGGGCGGCGCTGTTTTTTACGGATTTTCTGCTGCTTGCGGATATGGCGGTCATGATGATTAGCTCGGTGCAGATGTCGGGAGATGTGTTTGCATTTTCGCCATTTGTGGCAACGCAGTCTGCGAGGAATCTCCATGTTTGCGGAACCGCATGGGGATTTGTATGGATGGCCTTTCATTTGGGATTCCATACCCACGGCTTTTTTCGCAGGCTGTACCGGAAAACAAAAGATACTTTTTTTGGATATACCTATGTCTTTCTGTTCCTTCTGGTATGGGCTGCGGGTATCCGCTGTTTTATGGTCAGCGAAATCTGAAAAGATATGATTCTGCTCCATAGCGGCAGCATGGCATTTGAAGAAAGTCTCTTTTATCTGCAATATGGAATGATAACGCTGGCAGCGTGTCAGACGGTTCATTTACTGTTGACAGCGGCAGATTGTATGAAAAAGTGAAAGAAAACTCTGTTTATTTTTCCCGGTGGGGCAACACGGAATTTCCCGATGATGTGGATGCAGACAGTTATGCAAGCTGCATGGGAGTTTTTGAAACAGTATGCCAGAGATGAAGATGGGTGGATTATAGCGGCTTCTTCCAATGCCGGAGGCGCGGGAGTATCGGAAGGACAGTGGAATTGAAAATTGTAAGATTGGGAGGTGGTGAAGGATGGCGGAAACGCTTCACAGGGAATTTGTATATCTCTGGTATTATTTTGAATTGCAGCTGGGGCAGATTTTTCCCTATTGGGTTTTGGGCATGGTGCTTGGCTCGGCGGTTTCCGTATTCCTGAAAGAGCGGATTCATGGTATATTCCGGGCATTGGGGGAAAGAAGGCCTGGCGTTTTAGGGATTTTTGCGGCCAGTATGTTAGGGATTGCCTCTCCGCTGTGTATGTACGGTACGATTCCCATTGCCGCCTCTTTTTCCAAAAGCGGAATCCGGGACGACTGGCTGGCGGCATTTATGATGAGTTCCATCCTTCTCAATCCGCAGCTTATTATTTACAGTACGGCTCTTGGAACAGTGGCGCTTACCGTCCGTATTCTGTCCTGTTTTTTGTGCGGTGTGCTGGCAGGGCTTCTACTCAGGTGGTTTTATAAGGGAAAGGGATTTTTTAACTTTTCCGGTTTTGAGGAACCGAAGAACAAAGACATAGATTCCAATCTTCTGCTCCGGTTTTTGAAGAACCTTTGGCGCAATATCAAAGCAACCGGACTGTATTTCCTTTTTGGAATTATATTATCCGTAATATTTCAGCGGTATGTTCCGGCTGAATGGATTAGCGGGCTTTTCGGTGAAAACGAGGGATTTGGCGTTCTTTTGGCGGCTACCATCGGCGTGCCGCTTTACGCCTGCGGCGGCGGAACCATCCCGCTCCTGATACAATGGCTGTCAAACGGTATGAGCATGGGAAGCGCAACGGCTTTTATGATTACCGGGCCTGCCACGAAGATAACCAATCTTGGAGCGGTAAAAATTGTTCTTGGTACAAGAAGATTTCTGCTGTATTTAGGATTTGTTATGGCGTTTTCTTATATAACCGGGCTGGTTGTAAATATGTTTGTCCGGTAACAAATCAAATACGAAACGAAAAGGAGGATGTCCTATGAAAAAGATAACAGCGCTGACGCTGGCTGCTATGCTTGCCTTGACGGTCTGCGGATGCCGGCAGGCAGCACCTGAACAAAAGGAAGAACCACAGGTAGAAACAGTGGTGCCGGAACAGGAACCTTCTTCTAAAACCTCGGTTTCCAGCACTTCAGATATAGCATATGATTCTCTCTTTCCGCAGCATGAGCCTTACGGAACCGGTGTTGGGGCAATGCCGGGCAGGGTGGTATGGGCGTACAATCCCGATTCTGTGGAATGGGACGGAAACGGCTGGTGGTGGAAAGTAGAGCATTTTGATGAAACGGTCATCCGGCAAATGGTTAACGAAAGCATTGCGGCTCTCGGTGGAAAAGATACTGCGGCGGAAAGCTGGCAGGCATTGTTTACCGCACATAATATTTCCCACAGTCGGGGGGAGAACGGATATCAGACTGGTGAAAAGATTGCCATTAAAGCGAATATCAACGGCTCTGGTCTGAACAGTGATGATGCGTCCGGGGAAACGGAAATGAGCTATACCAATCCGGTTCTGATGAAAGCCCTGCTGGTGTCGCTGGTAGAGGAAGCCGGGATACCGCCGGAGGATATTACCGTGTATGACGTGTCCCGCATTTTCCCGGATTATATGGTGGAAATGTGTACGGAGGGGAACCTTTCGGGGATTCATTTTGTGGGGCGGACAAACGCTGTTGCTGATGAATCCGCACCGATTAACTGGTCGTATGACGTGGGCGGAGATACCAATTATCTGCCTGCCTGCATCACCGGGGCGGCCTATATGATAAACCTTGCCAACCTGAAAGGACACAGCTACGGGATGACCTTGTGCGGAAAGAACCACTACGGTTCGTATATCAACACCAACCGTATGAGGCCGCCGGTGGGGGCAAACCTGCACGGTTTCCTTGCCGGAGCCGAGATGGATGAATACAGTCCTCTGGTTGATTTTATGGCAAATGAATATTTAGGCGGCAGAACCATGCTCTATATGCTGGATGCGATTATTTGTGCGCCCTCGGAGGGAGCCTCTATCACAGGCGAAAATTCCCGGTGGCAGCAGGCTCCGTTTGGTGGAGATTATACATCCAGTATTCTTGTTTCCCAGGACCCGGTGGCGATTGATTCTGTGGGCGCTGATTTTCTGGCAAACGAACCGACGATAACAGAACGCAATGGAACAATGGCGCATAATCCGGCAGTGGAAAATTATCTCCATGAGGCGGGACTTGTGGCAGACGCTCCTTCCGGCACCGTATATCAGAATGGAAATGGTGAGCCGGTTACGAATCTGGGCGTTCACGAGCATTGGAATAATGCAGAGGAAAAATTATACAGTCGGAATTTGGGAAAGGAAGAAGGCATTGAGCTGATTTCCATTGAGCCATAGGAAATGTGGAATGAAATATTACAAGGATTTATTTTATGGATAATGGAATACATGGAGAAAGATGTCGCATATGTGAAAAAGGTAAGCAGGGAGATATTTTTATACGAGCCTGTTTTTGATTAGGTTTGTTCAAAAATTGTTTCATATACCAATAGACCCGGAGCATAAGTTTACAGCAAACTGGGGTTATGGGGAGGATGCCTGGATAACCAGACTTTTGACGGCCTGCTTAAATCTGGATTTTTCCATCAATAAAATATTCAGCAGATTAGGAATTTATTTTCCCGGATTATCTATGATAGCTATTTGCCGGAAAAAGTAGAACTTATATAAAATAAAGGAGAATATCAGATAAAAAGATTAAAGGAATGATGTCCGTTTTTGTTGTTAGCCGATGTGGGCTATGGTAAAATGATATCAGCCTAATAATAACAGAAGGATTAAAATCCATGAATAATATGATATCATTGGCATCTTCAGAAGATGTAAAATCAGTTGGAATATTATATGACAATGTGAACGAATACTTTGAAAAGAATATCAATTATTGTTATCCAAACTGGCAAAAAGGAAAATATCCGACAATAGCAGATGCACAGAGGGCATTTGAGAAAGAAGCTTTATATGTGCTGAAAGCAGATAAAAGGATTGCAGGTTCCGTTATTATAGATAATATTCAGCACCCGGAATATAAAAAAATACCATGGACTCTGCAGATTCCAGATGAAGATGTCATGGCAAATGATGTGATGACAATACATACGTTAGCGGTAGAACCTGATTACAGAAATCACGGGATAGGGGAAAGCTTAATCAGGTTCAGCATAGATTTCTGTAAAAATTCCGGGGCGAAAACAATCAGGCTTGATACGCATTATAAAAATATTCCGGCCAGACGTTTATATGAAAAATGCGGTTTTAAGAGTCTGGGACGCCATACGGCATTTGTGGATAACATTAATCAGGAATTTGATGTTTTTGAATATATATTTTAGCAGGGTCTGCAAATTTAAGCGAAATGAATTTGCAGACCCTCGCGGCAGTCGCCAAATGTTTTAGTTTTCTTTTTTCCAGTGATTACTGAATGTTTTCTGTTCTGTTTCCACATGTCCCCGATGTCCGTAAATCTTGCAGGAATCAAGGGAAGCTTCCAAAGCCTCAAATTCTTCTTTTGTTAAATTCACATTGCAGGCGCCAAGGTTTTCCAGAATTCTTTCCTGATTTTTGGAGCCCGGAATAGGGACAGCATTGGGATATTTGTGAAGTATCCAAGCCAGGGAAATCTGTGCCGGGGAAGCAGATTTGCGTTCGGCGAATTCCGTAAGGATTTCAATAAGGGACTGGTTTGCCGCAAGATTTTCCTTGGAAAGCTGGGGAACAAATTTGCGGACGTCATCGCCTTCGAATTTTGTATCTGCAGTTACTTTTCCTGAAAGCAATCCGCTGGCAACAGGTGAAAAGGGTACAACGCCAATCTGATTTTCAATGCAGAAAGGAAAAATTTCCTTCTCGCAGTCTCTTTCAACCATGGAATAAAGGTTTTGAACCGCTGATACGGGAGTAACGGCATGAGCTTTCTTTAAAATTTCAACCGAAACCTGAGACATACCCCATCCTCGGATATATCCTTTTTCAATAAATTTCCCCATAACCTCTGCAACTTCTTCCACAGAAAAAAGCTCGTTGACTCTGTGCAGATAGTATAAATCAATATAATCTGTTTTGAGTCGTTTTATAGATGCTTCCAGGTGCTTTAGGATAATATCATATAATCCTTTGTTTTCTTTATCTTCCGGCAAACCGATATGAAATTTTGTGGCAAGCACAATATCTTTTCTGAAAGAAGATACCGCTTTCCCTGCCAGTTCCTCATTGTGGCCGGGATAGAACATTTCCCTGCCGTAAGTTTCAGCCGTATCGAACAGAGTGCATCCAAAATCATAGGCTTTTCTTATTGCCTGAATTGCATATTCCTCATCGGGAACATTCCCGTATCCATGGGAAAATCCCATACATCCCATTCCGATTTCCGATACTTCCAGATTTCTCAATAATCTTTTTTTCATAGGTAGATGCTCCTTTCATTATTAGCTCCGCTGTTTTTCTGATGACTGTATTTTACAGTATTTGTTCTTGACAGAGAAGTTCATATTGGTTAGAATCGTTTTAACTAAAAGTTAATATAAAGGGAGAATTAACGTGTACAATCCTTTGCTTGAATTTATCCGCATCAGGCAGGGGGTTACGCTGACGAAGGCAGGGAGATTTTTATGTCAAATACAACAAAGCTTGCTCTGGAAGCATCCCTTAAAAAGCTTCTCCAGCATAAAAAAATAGATAAAATCACCATAAGCGACATAACATCAGACTGCGGCATCAGCCGAATGTCCTTTTATTATCATTTTAAGGATATCTATGAGCTGGTGGAATGGGTGTGCGTGGAGGATGGAAAGCGCGCATTACAGGGAAAGAAAACCTATGATACCTGGCAGGAAGGGCTTACACAGATTTTCGAAGCCGTTATGGAAAATAAGACGTTTATTCAAAATATCAACGGAGTTGTGGGCCGGGATAAAATTGAAAATTATCTTTATAAGCTTACATATGAATTAATCGCAGGCGTTGTGGAGGAAAAATGCAGAGGTGTTGATATTAAAAAGGAGGATAAGGATTTCATCGCACAGTTTTATAAGTACGGGTTCGTGGGAGTGATGCTGGAATGGATTGACCATGGAATGAAGGATGATTACAGAACGATTGTGGAGAAAATGAGCGTTACGCTTCATGGAAATATTGCAAATTCAATACATAATTTTTCCGGCAGTCAGAAAATATGAAAGGCCGGATACGGCTAATTTTATCAAAACAGGCGGAGTGATAAGTTTTTTATCATTCCGCCTGTTTTGTAAATGGAAAAATATTTTGAAAGGGGTATTATAAGGGTCATAAAAACAAAACAACAACACATTAAGGAAAGGTGGCAATTCATATGGCAGCAAAAAAGAATCTGGGAATCGGAGCCGCAGTAGTGGCGGCAGGAGCGGCAACTGCGATAGTTGCATCAAAAAAGCATAAAAAGGAAGAAGGTAAGAAGACCGGTAAAACCGCAGGCGCACAGGGAGAAAGAGCGGAATACCGCAATACGGAAAGAGGAAAGGGTGAAAAAAACAGTAAAGGAATTTATTACACAAACGGAAATTATGAAGCCTTTGCAAGGCCGAAAAAGCCCGAGGGCGTGGATGAAAAGAACGCCTACATCGTAGGAAGCGGCCTGGCGTCTCTGGCAGCAGCCTGTTTTCTGGTGAGGGACGGACAGATGCCGGGAGACCACATCCATATTTTAGAGGCGATGGATATTGCCGGGGGCGCCTGTGACGGAATTTATGATTCCACAAGAGGCTACATTATGAGAGGCGGACGGGAAATGGAAAACCATTTCGAATGTCTGTGGGATTTGTTCCGCAGCATTCCTTCCATAGAAACGCCGGGCGTGTCCGTTCTGGATGAATATTACTGGCTGAATAAGGAAGACCCCAATTATTCCCTTTGCCGTGCAACGGTGAATCAGGGCGAGGACGCCCATACAGACGGAAAATTCAACTTAAGCCAGAAGGGCTGTATGGAAATTATGAAGCTCTTTATGACCAGGGATGAGGACTTGTACGATAAGACCATTGAAGACGTGTTTGACGAGGAGGTTTTTGATTCTACCTTCTGGCTGTACTGGCGTACCATGTTTGCATTTGAAAACTGGCACAGCGCCCTTGAGATGAAGCTTTATTTCCAGAGATTTATCCATCATATTGCGGGACTGCCGGATTTCAGCGCCCTGAAATTTACAAAGTATAATCAATACGAATCTTTGATTCTGCCCATGCAGAAGTATCTGGAGGAGGCGGGTGTTGACTTTCGTTTCCATACGGAAGTGACGAATGTTATCTTTGAATTTAAAAACGGGAAAAAGATTGCAAAGACCATAGAATATAAGGACAGAGGCGTGGAAAAGGGAATCGTTCTCACAGAAAACGACCTTGTCTTTGTGACAAACGGAAGCTGTACGGAAGGGACGATATACGGCGACCAGAATCATGCGCCTAACGGAGACGCAGAGGTAAGAACCAGCGGCTGTTGGAGCCTGTGGAAAAATATTGCCAGGCAGGACGCCTCTTTCGGACATCCCGAAAAATTCTGTTCCGATATTGCAAAAACCAACTGGGAATCCGCTACCGTCACCACACTGGACGATAAGATTATTCCTTATATTACAAATATCTGCAAGCGCGACCCCAGAAGCGGAAGGGTGGTTACAGGAGGAATCGTGAGCTGTCAGGATTCAAGCTGGCTGATGAGCTGGACAATCAACAGACAGGGACAGTTTAAGGAGCAGGATAAAGACAAAGTCTGCGTCTGGGTATACGGACTGTTTACGGATGTTCCCGGCGACTTTGTGAAAAAGCCGATGAAAGAGTGTACCGGTAAGGAAATCACAGAGGAATGGCTCTACCATTTAGGCGTTCCTGTGGAGGAGATTGAGGAACTGGCGGAGAATAGCGCAGTCTGCGTTCCCACAATGATGCCTTATATCACGGCATTCTTTATGCCGAGAACCAGGGGAGACAGACCGGACGTCATTCCCGACGGATGTGTGAACTTTGCTTTCCTTGGACAGTTCGCCGAAACGCCGAGGGATACCGTATTTACCACGGAATATTCCGTACGGACGGCAATGGAAGCAGTATACGGACTTCTTGGCGTGGACAGAGGCGTGCCGGAGGTATGGGGAAGCGTTTACGATATCCGTGAGCTTTTGGACAGCAGCGTCAAGCTGATGGACGGAAAGTCGCCTCTTGAAATTGAACTTCCCGGACCCCTTAACGCGTTAAAGAAGCCGGTGCTCCGGGTAATAAAAGGGACGGTGGTTGAAAAGGTACTGCGGGACCATGATGTGATTAAAGAGGGGATGATTTAAATTCTCACTTTTCCGGCAGAACCACCACAAACTCGGCTCCCTTCGGAACCGCATCCTTCACGGTAATGCTCCCGTTATGGGAAGCAACAATTTCATAAGCAATTGACAATCCCAGCCCGAAGTGCCCCTTGGTGCTTCGGGATTTTTCCGCCCGGTAGAACCGGTCAAATATCTTTCCTTTATCCTCATTGGAAATACCAATTCCGTTGTCCTTCACCGAAAGAAGGAAGCCCCTTTTATCGTAAGAGAGGGAAAGGGTTATTTTACCATGGTTTTGGGTATAGCTTATGGCATTATGGAGTAAGATGGAGATTACCTGGCTGATGCGGTCGGGGTCGCAGCTGCACGGAGGAAGAATGTTTTCCGGCAGTTCAACGGAAAGAGCAATTTGCTTTTCCTTTGCAAGGGGTTCGAAGGCTTCATAAGAATTGATAATCAGGGTGTCTAATTCCACAGGTTTTTTACGGACAGGAAGGTGCTGGTCCTGCTCGGATAAAATAAGCATGTCGTTGATTAAGGAGGACATGCGAAGGCTTTCCTGCCTGATTGTTTTAAGGAATCTCTGCTGTTGCGCCGGGCTTTGCTGATTGCCGTCTTCTGCATTCCGGCAGCAGTCGATGGAGGACAAAATAATGGCCAGAGGCGTCCTAAGCTCGTGGGAAGCGGAGGAAATAAAGCGGGCCTGTCTTTGCTGGCTTTCGGAAATAGGCTTCAAAAGCTTTCCGGTAAAAATAAAGGAAAAGACAGCGAGAAGTATAATGGCGGTTAAGTCAATCAGAAAAAAACGGAAACGCTGTTCCGAGATTTGCTTTTCCAGCATGTTCAGTGGGGAAAAGACAATCACCTGCATCATGGATTTCCCTTTTTCTATGGAAATGACGCATCCAAAGTATTTTTCTTTCGTGGAAGGCGAGGTAAACTGATATTCCACATGATAGGAGACGTAAGGAGAAGATACGGCATCTATTGCCGATATTTTATAAGTATTATGATAGAAGTCCAGGCATTCCCTCATGATTGTTTTTCTAAAGTCCTCGGAATGCCCGCTGAGCTGGTTATAGAGAAAGGGAACTCCGTCGTCCAGGGCAAAAAAGGTATAGTTTCCCTGCGCCTCCATTTTGGAGAGCCATTGCATGGAAATTACGGGCATCTGCTCTAAATTGGTGGCAATGGTGTTCATATCGTTTTTAAAAGAGTTGTACTGATTTCTGAAAAGTCCGCTTTCTGATACATACAGATAACACAGGGACATGATAATCATAATCGCTGCGGTAATTCCTGTAAACAGGCAGGTTAGCTGTAAATGTACTTTTTTATACATGATGACCTCCGCGCCGGAATATTCTGTATATACATTCCATGAATATCATAAGGTTTTGGAATGCTGTGAGGAGGCTTTGTCAGTCCGGCATATCCTGCAGGCAGTAGCCGATTCCCCGGATGGTTTTAATCTGCAAGGTACTTCCGGTTCCTCTAAGACGCCTTCTCAGGAAATGGATATAATTGTCCAGATTCCCTTCCTCCACGTCGCTGTCCGGCCCCCACACTTTAAGGAGAAGGAGGTTTCTTGACAGGGTCTGTCCCTTTCTTCGCAGAAAGGTTTCCATAAGGGAGGCTTCCCGCTTGGAGAGGGTACAGCTCCCGGCAGGACCCTGGAGGCGGTCCTCGTTCATGTGCCATATAACGTCGGAAACGGGAAGAATATCTCCGTTATTATTGAGTGCGGAGGGGCGCCTGGTAACGCAGCGTATTCTGGCGAGAAGCTCTTCTAAGGCAAACGGCTTTACCAGATAGTCGTCGGCGCCCAAATCAAGCCCGGTCACCTTATCGGAGAGAGTACCAAGAGCCGTGAGGAGAATAACCGGAGTGGTAATTTTCTTTTTTCGAAGATTGGTAAGAACTATAGTTCCTTCCATATGAGGAAGCATCCTGTCCAAAAGAATCACATCGTAGATATTTTGCTCCCCATAGTAAAGGGCTTCTTCGCCGTCATAGCAGGAATCAACTGTGAAGCCCTCCAGTTCCAGTGAAATTGTAAGGGTCTGATTTAATTCTTTGTCGTCTTCTGCAAGTAAAATTCTCATTATAATCATCCTCTTCCAGTCATTTTTATAGTATTCTATCACAGATTCCTAAAAAAAATCTCTAAATTATCTCTAAGATTAACTTTTTTATTACATTAATTTGGTTTTAGAGAGAATTTAGAGATTTGACTGTTATATTACAGGAAAACGGCGGATACCTGAATATCTGTACGGTTTTGACATAAGAAGGAGGAGCAGAGGTTTATGAGAAAACAAAAAGCGGCCCTGCTGCTTGCGGCTTTATTGCTGGCAGCAGGCGGATGCGGTAACAAAACGGAACAATTGGTTGAGCCCGTGGTGGAGTCGGTTACAGAGTCGGAGGATAATGCGGGCAGCGCTGAAGACGGAAGCGGGGAGGAAGCCGGAGGGGAAGCCGCCGGTGAAAATGATTCGGGTAGTGGGAATCCCGGCAAAGAAGCTGCCGGTGAAAATAATTCCGGCAATGAGAATCCAGATGAGGGTCAAAATACCCCGGCGGGAGAAGACTCGTTTGAGGGAGTGGTGAAGGAAATTAACGAAAAGGATAATTTTGTGGTGGTCAGTAAGATTTTTAAGGAAGAAATGGAAGACGGAGGGCAGGCTGCGGTAATTTTTGTAGGGGAAGGAGCAGGAGAGGAAGACTTGATTACCGTTTATTTCACGGAAAACACAACGTTTAAAATCAAAACCGTAAAAAACGCCGGAGAGGAAGTTACGGAAAAGGAAGGCGCTTTTTCAGATATCAAAGAGGAATTGACGCTGGAGTTTAAGGGAAAAATGGATGCCAAAGGAGAAGAATTCCTGGCGGACGAGGTGTTTATCTATGAATTTATTTATACCTGAAAAAAGGAAAGGTGAGGAAGCTATGCTACATAAAACGAAAAGCCATAAAAGGATACTGTCAATCATTATGATACTGGTTATGGCGGCATCTCTTTTCACAGGATGCAGTATGACGAAAACGGCGGAAAAAACAGAAGGGGACGGACAGCAGCAGGGCAGTCAGATGGCGGATGCCGGAAATGAAGGAGAAAAGGGCGGGGAAGCACAGGACGCAGAAGACAGTAACGCCATGGGACGGTATGTGGAGACTTCCACGGATATGGAGGAATACTGCGTCATGCCGAAAGGCGTTATAAGACTCTCTGACGGCAGTATTGTTATTCCCGATACATATTATGGCAGAGTAGTATCGAAGGATAACGGCGCAGGCTGGTCCACGGAAACCCTGGAGTGGCAGTCGGAGGCACGGAAGAATGAATATACGATTCTGGACGTTGCATATGGGGCGGACGGAACCGCAGGCATGATTTACACGGTTCCAAAGAATGACGCTTCTGATAAAAATGAGGGGGAATCCGATGAGGAGGGCGCGGAGGATACAGGTGATTCCGGTGATGACGATGCCTTTGGCGATGAGGCTACAGAAAAAAAATGCCTTGTGGTAAAGCCCGACGGAACACAGATTTCCGTTCAGATTGAAGTTCCCGAAGAGGGGGATTATCCTTACAAAATCTGGATATCGGATAACGGAAGGGTGTTTATAACCACCTTCGGAGACAATATTTATGAGGTAAACGATGAAGGCATAGGAGAAAAGTTCCTCACAGTGGAAGGAATGCCTCAGCAGATTCAGTTTGCAGGCAATTTCATGGTGATAGACGGAAGCCGTTTCACAAACGGAGTGGTTATCTATGATTTGGAAAAGGGAGAATATATCACAGACGAGGTTTTAAGCGATTTCCTGAAAGAAAATTATGCGGACAGAGATTACAGCACTCAGGATTGCTATGATGTGTTCTTTTTCGGAGGGGAGGACGGCGCCCTCTATATGGCAGGAAACAAGGGGCTCTACCGCCATGTAATCGGAGGCAGCGCCATCGAGCAGGTGGTTGACGGAAGCCTTTCCAGCTTTAATAATCCCAGCAATTTGATTAAAGGAATGACGGCGCTGCCGGACAATGAGTTTCTTGTGCTGTTTGCCGGAAACAATCTGGTGCGCCTTACCTACAATCCTGATATTCCCACGGTTCCCAATGAACGGCTTAAGGTATACAGCTTAAAGGAAAACGATACCATGCGGCAGGCTGTGAATTTCTATCAGACCGCCAATCCCGAGGTTTATGTGGAATATGAGATTGGGATTGAAAGCGAAAGCTCCGTTACCAGAGACGATGCGCTTAAGAAATTAAATACCCGGATTATGGCAGGAGAGGGGCCGGACGTTATGGTACTGGATAATATGCCCGTCGATTCCTATATGGAAAAGAATCTTCTCCTTGATTTAAGCGACTGTATCGACGAGCAGGAGCTTTACGGAAATATTGTGGACGCTTTCGAAAGAGACGGTAAAATATATATGATTCCCTGTGAAATCCAGCTTCCTCTGGTAATGGGGAAGGAAAAATATATATCGCAGATGACGGATTTAAAGGGAATCGCCGATGCAATGGAAACCTTGAGAAAGGATAATCCCGGCAAGGCGCTCCTTGAGATATACTCGGAAAGAGGTATTATGAGAATGTTTTCCATGGTTTCGTCGCCTTCCTGGAAAGCAGAGGACGGCTCCCTCGATAAGGAAGCGCTTAAGGAGTTCTTAACCCAGTGTAAGAGGATTTATGATGCGGAGCTTGAGGGAATACCGCAGGAAGCTATAGAGGAGTATAATGACAGAAGCACAACATATTCTTCCTTCTACGGCGGAACAAGAGAAAGCTCAGATTATTTCAGGGTAGCTGACGAAATCAGCTATCTGATGGAGAACAGGGCTGTTATTATGGGTACGGTTTATTATCCCCACGGCGTCTGCGAGCAGTTTTCCGTGAACAGGGTGGAAGGACATGAGGATGACGTGATGAAGCCTATGGAAGGCATGGATAAAAATGTATTTATACCGAAGACTCTTGTGGGAATCAACGCTTCCTCCGCCAGCATCGACAGGGCGAAGGAGATGATAAAGGTGCTTTTAGGGGCGGAAAACCAGGAGGAGCTCTTTTACGGGCTTTCCGTCCGTAAGGACGCGCTGGAAAAAAGCTTTGAGGTGGACGAAAAGTTTATCAGCGAGGAGGGAATTTTCAGCACCCTCGGATTATCGACAGGCGATGGACGGAGCTATAGTTTCAATATTTATGTAATGGAACCGGAGCAGATGGAGACCCTTAAGGGATGGATTGAGGCGGCAAAAACTCCCTATATAGAAGATACCGTGATTGAGGAGGCGGTGTACGCCGAGGGCGCGGGATATATACAGGGAAATGAAAGCCTTGAGGAAGCGGTAAATGCAATCGAGCAGAGTATTGCCATTTACATGTCCGAGTAAAAAATGAAAGGTTAAGGGAGCTGTCAAACTGGCAGCTCCCTATCTGGAGGAGGCTTATGAGAAAAAGTAAAAAGTGGCGGGCTTTCTTTCTTTTCATGGCTCCCAGTTTTATGGGAGTAATCATTTTTGTGATTCTTCCCTTTATAGACGTATTTAAAAGGTCGTTTACCACGGCGGTGACGGGAGATTTTATCGGAACGGCAAACTTTCAGACAATTTTCAGTAATCAGGCTTTTCTGCTTGCGGTAAAAAATACTCTGCGTTTTACCCTTGTGTGTATTCCACTTCTGGTGTTTATCGGATTTCTAATCGCATGGCCTTTGAGTAAGCTGAAAAATGCCGGCCTGATTAAGTCGGTTTACTTATTTCCCCTCGCCATGCCCACGGCTACCATTGTGATGGTGTGGAAAATGACATTTTATAAGGAAGGTTTTCTTAATTTGTTCCTCACCAGAATCGGAGAGTGGACAGGGCTGTGGGGTGAGATACATACGGATTATCTGGGAACGGAGGCTGCGTTCTGGGTGCTGGTATGCAGCTATATCTGGAAAAATACAGGCTATACGGTGGTGCTGTGGCTGGCGGGGATTCTGGGAATTTCCACGGATTTGATTGACGCGGCAAGGGTGGACGGAGCCGGAGGATTTAAACGAATCTGGTATATTGTCCTTCCCAATTTAAAAGGAAGCCTTTACACTATCGTTATTTTATCCTTTTTAAATTCCTTTAAGATTTACAGGGAGGCTTATCTGGTGGCGGGGGCATACCCCGAGCAGAGCATCTATCTTTTGCAGCATCTGTTTAACAACTGGTTCGTCAATCTGGAATTTGACAAGATGGCGGCGGCGGCAGTCTGCACCGGAGGATTTCTTTTTCTGGTGATTTTACTTCTGCAAAGGGCGTGGGATAAGGAAGTATAGGAAAACAGGCTCTTTTACCGTTATGGAGGGAGAAATGAAGGGAAAGAAAATCAACTTAAAAATATCGGATAATATAAAAAGAGGGGTATCGGCAAGTCTTCTTCTCCTGCCGGGAATTCTGGTTGTCCTTCCTGTGGTGCTGCTCGTCACCGGTTCCGTGATGGACCAGTATGAGCTGGCGGAGCTTCTGAGGCCGATTTTCCGGGAAAAGGGGCCGGGAGAAGCCTTTTTGTTTATCGGCTGGCGGCTGGTGCCTGATTATCCCTCCTTTGCCAATTATGGAAAGCTGCTTTTCTTATCGCCGCAGTTTTTCGTGCTTTTCTGGAATTCCGTAAAAATGGTGCTGCTTATTCTTGCGGGGCAGCTTCTTACCGGCGTACCTGCGGCCTGGGCCTTTGCGGCGTATCAGAACCGATTTGGAAAACTGCTTTTTACCCTTTATGTAGTACTGATGCTTCTGCCATTTCAGGTAACCATGCTTTCCAGTTATCTGGTTTTGAACGGCTTTTCCCTGTTAAATACCCATTCGGCGGTTATCTTACCGGCGGTGTTTTCCACCTTTCCCGTGTTTTTGTGTTACGGGGGCTTTCGGGGAATTCGCATGCAGCTATTTGAAGCGGCAAGGGTGGACGGAGCGACGGAGTTGTTTTTATTCTTTAAAATCGGATTGCCTTTAGGAAAAAGCGGTATTTTGTCGGCTCTGGTGCTGGGATTTCTGGAATACTGGAATATGATGGAGCAGCCCATGGCGTTTCTGGACGACAAATCGCTGTGGCCATTATCCTTATATTTGCCGGAAATCACCTGGGAGCGGGCGGGCTTTGCTTTCTGCGCTTCCATCATTACTTTGATACCGGCTGCTTTTGTGTTTGTGCTCGGTCAGGATTACCTGGAGCAGGGGATTATATATTCAGGTTTGAAGGAATAAAATGCCGAAGAATATTCACAGATATTTGGCAGGTTCATAATCATTCCGGGGGCTATGGAAGGAGGAGAAGGATGTTTAAAAAGAAGATAATGGCAGGCTTTGCAGTATTTATGGGGGCTATGTGGCTGTGCACCGTGATATCGAAAAGCTATTACACCACAAAGCTTCCGGTGGTAAGTACAGCCACGCCGGAGGAAAAATACATTGAGCATATCGTCGAGGCGGACGGAATCGTGGTGGAGGGCGGCAGCCAGGCAGTAAATGCCCTTGGCGGCCTTCGGGTGTCGGAGGTTTCCGTCCAGATTGGGGACAGGGTGGAGGAAGGAGACGAGCTTTTTCGGATTGATTTGGAGGATTTAAGGGAAATCATGGCGGAAAAGCAGTCTCAAATCAGTAAGCTGCAGCTACAGATAAACGCCATTCTGGAAAATCAGGAGCTTGCAAGGCAGAAAAAGGAGCTGGACGAAAAGAGGGCGAGAGAGGATTACGATGCGGCCGCCAGACAGAAAGATACGGAAGTGGGAAGGGCCGCGGAGCAGTACGCTCAGGCGATGGAGGATTTGGAGGACGCCATTTACGGAGATACCGACGGGCTGAGCGATGAGGAAATAGAAGACAGAATGAACGGGCTGGGAGAGGAAGAACAGGAACGGCTTAAGGATGCCCTGCAGAGCGCCGCCTATGCGGAAGCGGACGCAAAGCTGGAGAGAGACAATGCTATGAGAGACGCCCAAAGAGCTGTGGAGGACACCCTTTTGCCGGAGAATGCGGACGCGTCCCTTGCGGTTGCCAGAGAGGAAGTCGGGCTTTTGCAGAGAGATTTGGCTGACTATCAGGAGGTCTTAAATCAGGAGGGGATTGTCTTTGCAGAAACTGCGGGAATGGTTACAGGCATTTATGTGGAGGCGGGCAGCAGAGTCCCGGATTCGGCGGCAATGATGCTGACGGATGACGCCATTCCGTGCCAGTTCAAGGTAATTCTTGACAAGGAGCAGAGAAAGTATGTGGGATATGGCGACGAGGCATCTGTTAAACTGGACGGAAGCGGAAGGGAAATCGAAGTAACCGTTGATTATATTTCCGAGAGCCAGACGATGCCCGGAAGCTATGAAACCCTTATCAGTCTTTCAAAGGACGGAGATTCCGGAAGCGGAAAATGGATTCCCGGACTTTCAGGAGTTTTAAGGCGTGTGGAGAGAGGGGAAAAATACAGATGCTGTATCTCGCCGCATGCGGTTTATTATACAACGGATAACAGGACCTTTGTCTATGTCCTGCGGCAGAGGGAAGGTATTCTGGGAGAGGAATATTACGTGGAGGAGGTTAATGTAAAGGTTCTGGATGAAAATGAAAACTGGGTTGCTATCGAGCCGGGAGCGATTGACACCGAGAGCAGGATTATTGATTATTCCGATAAGGAGATTGAGAAAGGGGATGTGGTGAGGTGGATTGAGTAGGTTAATTTCTAATTATCATAATAAAAAGAAGAAAACAGCACAGCAACCATAATTATCACAAATAAATATTATAAGCTTATTGACATTGTAATATTTATTATATATAATTGGTAATACATCAGATGTGTTACATATAAGGAAGCTTGAATTACTAATATTGGTAGAAATTTTTGATTATTATAAAAAGAGTATAACGAATTTAGAAATGCTAAAGATTTAGTACGTTGGAGGTTTGCTAATGGGCACGAGAAAAAATTTAAATGACCAGATAGCGGATGATTTAAAAGAAAAAATCATTAATCATACATTTCAAAGTGGCCAAAAGCTCCCAAATGAGTTTGAACTTATGGAGGAGTATGGAGTATGTCGTTATACAGTTAGAGAGGCTATCAAAAAACTTACAGCAGTGGGACTTCTGGAGGTTCAAAGAGGTAAAGGAACTTTTGTGAGAGAATTGAAACCTTCTGTGTATTTGAAAAATATGGTTGATGTTGTTCTTTTAGATGACCAGAGTATCAAAGATATATTTGATACTCGTTTAGCCATTGAGCAAAAAGCAGTTGAGATGGCGGTTAGAAATATGAATGATGATATAATTAGTATTCTTCAAGGGAAGATAGGCCTTATGAAAAAAGCATTGGAGGAAAATGACCTGCAAAAATACAATGATTGTGATATGTCGTTTCATCTTTTTATAGTCAAAAACAGTGATAATAAGATTCTTTATGAAATTGAATTAGCTCTCTATGATATGATACGTCAGGCAATGGCGAAATCTTTATTGAAATCGGAGAATTTGCAAGAATCTTTGCAAGGACATTTATTGATTCTTGAAGCAATTAAGGAGAAGAATCCTGATAAAGCTGCTTTATTAATGGGTGAACATCTGAATCACTGTCGGGAATTATTTATTCCTTAAATAGTATATATTTTTGGTAAGATAATTTTAATGTGAAGGAATAATAACCTTTGGTGAGATATTAACAATTATTAAGATAGGAAAGGGGGTTAGTAGTATAAAAGGGTGGTAAAATATTCCAAGTTGTAACACATCACACATCTAATGTTTAACAAATCACAAAAAGGAGAGGAAATAAAATGAAAAAAAGATTAATATCACTGGTAATGACGGTTACAATAGCATTAATATTCTTAGCAGGGTGCGGAAGTGATAAGCTTATATCGAAGAACGAACAGAAGACTCAAGATGAGGATGAAGGAAAGGCAGAGAAAAGCGAAGTAAAGAAATATAAAAAAATTCGTTTTTTATGTGACTGGAATACAGAGCTGGAAAGATATGATGCATTTCACGAAGCATTGAATAAATGGCTTGCTGACAATCCAGAAATGGATGTAGAAGTTGAAGTAGCACTTGACCCAGATAACAAAACTAAAATGCAGGTGGAACTGGCTGCTGGTAATATTCCGGACGTTTTTAAATGGTGGGTAACACCAACTAATGCTGCTAATTTATATGAGAATGATGCAGTTCTTGATACAAACACGATTATTGAGGCTTCTAATGTATTGACTCAGGATATGTTTCCGATGGAAGCCAGAAGTACCGGAACATATAAAGGAGTTTCCTATGGTTTGCCTATATATGGAACATCAGGTTATTTTGTAATTAATAAGGAATTATATGATGAGTATAATGTTCCAATTCCCAAAACTTATGAAGATTTTCGTGAAGGTGCTAAGATTTTTATCGAAAACGGAATTATTCCTTTTGCCTCGGGAAGTGTTGCTGGAAATCCATCACATTATTGGATGAGTGCGTTGTGGGTACAGTTTCCTAATGCAGTTGAGGAAATTGATGCAATAGCTGAGGGTGGAAATATAGCTTCTGCAACGGGAATTTCTAAAAAAGTAGCTGAAATTATTCAGGAAGACATCTCCCTTGGAATGTATCCGAGGGACCCAGTAGCCAATAACGCAGACGCTTGTTTTGCAATGGTAATGGATGGAAGAGCAGCAGCCTGCTATGCAATGTCTTATCAAATGTTTCTTCTTTCGCCTGAAGATAATAAAAAAATTGAGTTGATTTCCACGCCAAGGGTTGAGGGCGGCTCTATGGATACAGATGAGTATTACTATATGTCTCCTACCAATGGTTATCAGGTTTCCAAAAAAGGATTTGAGGATACCGAGAAAAGGGAGCCAATTATGAAACTTGTAGAGTTTCTTTGTAGTCCGGAAATTATAAATCTCTGGGCAGAAACGGAAGAGATGAATGTTAATATGGAGATTGACAGTAGTGCTTACTCTGAAGCGAGATTGAAGATGGAAGAATTCAAAAAAGACAGAACACCATACTCAGCTGTACATTTTACTCGTATCAATAATGCTACTATTTGGACAGAATATAAGAACAAAATAGATGAGCTGTACAGTGGTTTGATTACTCCTGACGAATTTGAACAGGCAATCTCAAAGGTGTGGGAAGATAACAAGTAGCTTTTCAAACAGATGTCTGCCACATTATCATTTAGTGTGGCAGCATCTAAAAAAATGTTTTTAATGGGAGGCGTGTATCTAATGAATGCATTTAAGCGGAGAAAATTAAGGGATGCTGTTTTATTTTCAGTTCCAGGTTTTCTGATTTTTACTATTTTTATGCTTTTGCCCATTTTTCTAAGCTTTTATTATAGTTTTACGAACTGGAGTGGCGGGGATGTAACATTTATAGGATTAAAAAATTTCCGAGAGATGTTCACTAGTAGTGAGTATCATATAGCGATAAAAAACACCTTCTTTTTTGTTGCTCTTTCACTTTTTGTAAAAGTTCCGATAGCTGCTGTGCTTGCTTTTTTATTATATCGTACGGTTAGAGGATATAAAGTATTTCGCACAGTTATATTTTTACCTGTTATTATTGCGCCAATTGCAATTGGAATGATGTTTTCTATCCTGCTTAATGCGGATATTGGACCAGTTGGCCAGTTTTTCCGTAATATTGGTTTAAAACAGTTTGATATTGTGTGGTTGTCAAATCCCAAATATGTTCTTTGGGCGGTATGTATTCCTCAAATCTGGTCAAATATAGGATTGCATGTAACACTTTTCCTCGCAGGAATGCAATCAGTTAGTGAAGATGTGATAGAAAGTGCTAAAATTGACGGAGCAACATCAGGAATTATTTTCAGAAAAATTATGCTTCCGTTGATAACAGAAATTTCTCAAGTATCTATTATTATGACCATAACAGGAGCACTAAAATCTTTTGGCATTCCTTGGGCGATGACGACTGGAGGACCTGGAAATGCAAGCACTTTTTTCTCTATTTTAATGTTTACGAAAGCCTTTGAGGAATCCAGATTTGGTTATGCCAGTGCCGTGTCCATTATGATTTTGTTTTACGGAATGATGTTTACAGTGGCTTTTAAGTGGATTTATAAAAAGCTTCTCGGAGACTAGTGCAAGGAGGTTACTATGAAAGAAACATTTGATTACGCTAGATTCAAGCGTCTTATGCTTATATGTTTAAGATATCTTGTACTAATTTTCACATCGCTTTTAGCATTGTTTCCTTTTGTATGGGTGGCTTTTAGTGGATTTAAGTCCAATCAGGAGATTTACATGAATTCGTTCGGACTCCCTAAGGTGTGGAAAATTGAAAACTATATTAAGGCGTTAACATCAACATCTTTAGCTACAGGTTTTAAAAATAGTTTGTTTGTAACCAGTCTGGTACTTCTTCTGACCGTAATAGCAGGTTCAATGATTTCCTATGCGATTGCTTTTTTATATGATTCTCGTTTAAAGGAAAAAGTTTATCTTTATTTTACATCAGGAATCATGATTCCGATGACTGCAGTGCTGATTCCAATGTTTATGCTGTTAAAACAATTAGGGTTGTTGAATACTTTATGGGGGTTAATTTTGGTTTATACTGCATCGCAGACGGCAACTACTGTATTTGTTCTAACTGGATTTATGAGAGGAATTCCAAACGAATTAATAGAGGCGGCAATCATAGATGGTTGTTCGAACTGGCAATCTTTCTGGCGTATAATTATGCCGTTAGCGAAACCAGGAATCGCTACAGTATTTACTCTGTCATTTATTTATTGTTGGAATGAATATCTGTTATCAAATGTAATTGCAGGGTCGGGAGACCTGAGAACAATTATTGTTGCGGTCTATATGACGAAAATGGAAATGAATATTGATTATGGTTTACTCTGTGCCAATCTGATGATTAGTATGCTGCCTGTTATAGTCTTTTATTGTTTATTCCAGGAGCAGGTTGTAAAAGGTATGACAAGTGGTGCTGTAAAGAATTAAGTATATAAAAATCACATATGGATGATTTGTTTAATGACAGGAGGAAAGACATGATAACTACAAGAAATACCGTTATTGAAGTGAAAGTACAGGGGAAAAGAGAGATTGTTAATCCATTTGAAGCAGAACTTTATGGATATTTTAGGCGAAAAGATGGAAAGAAATATGTAATTCCCGGTTTTTATGACGGGGATAATATGTGGAAAATACGTTTTTCCGATGCAGAAGAAGGAGAGTGGTATTATAAGATTGTATCTAAGGTGGTTGATTTTTTCGGGGAAACAGAAGGAAAAATCATAGTAAAAGGGGAAAATAAAAATACAACAGAACAAATATTTACGAAAGGTACTCATTTTGTGAATAGAGACGGTGAAAGTATTTTTTTATTGGGATTTGAATGTAATTTTCTGTTCTCATTGGTGGCAAGCCCCAATGGTCACGCAAAATTAGATATTCTAATTAATAATATTAAGGAAGCAGGATTTAATCAGGTTCAAGTCAATACGTATGCATATGATTATTCTTTTCGTCAGGGAAGGACCAGAGAAAATGATTATGGACCGGCGTACATTAATCTGTGGGAAGAAAGAGATGGAAGGAAAGTATATAATATCGATTATTTTCGGAATTTTGATTATATGATTGAAAAACTGAATGCAAATGGTATTTATGTACATCTTTATCTGCGTGTTTACAATAAGTTTGTACTTTGGGATGAAAATGGCTCCTTTGAGGATGACTTATTTTACTATCAGTTTATTTCCAGATATCAGGCATATCCCAACATAATATGGAACCTTACAAAGGAGGGATATTTCGAAGGTGATAAAGAATATTTGTATCGGGTTGCATCTAAAGTAAAAGGTTGGGATGCATATCATCATTTGTGTACTATCCATGATGACCTGGAATTTGCTCTGAATCCCAAGTATGCTCATACAATTGATTTTCTGACTCTGCAACAGCATGAGCAGTGGCCGTTTGCAATTGCCTTTTATAGCACTATAAGCGGAAAACCAGTGGTTGGAGGTGAGACAGGTGTAGAAAGTCCTAAAATTGAAAGGGTACGTCGCTATCCGGCAGAGCGTGTCTGTGAAATTGCTTACGAGACTATAATGAGTGGTGGATATTATCAGTATTATTGGGCTTATGCCGCTTGGGATGTTATTGAATATGATACAAAGCCTAAAGGATTCGAATATATGAGAAGGTTGAGGGATTTTTTTGAAGAATTTGATTTGTCAAAATTTACAATACATCCAGAACGGCTTGTTTGGTCGGGACAAGCGTTAGATGATGGAAAATCAACTTTACTGATTTATGTAGAGCCAGCGAAACATATGCCAGGATTTGTAAACCGTGAAGGTCAGAGTATGTTGAACCTTTCAAGATATGGAAAAATTGAAAGTGTTGAGACATTTGGAGTTTATAGCGGAAGAAGAGAGCCTGCGACTTCGGAAAGATTACATGTATTTACGCCTGAACCCGAGCGTGGATTTACAAAACAGAAACATGAAGGTGTAAAGGTATTACATAGTTATTCTAATGAGCCGACAATGTTTATCTTTCGTTATTCAAAGTAATCTAAATTCAAAAGAGGGTCTCTCAAGTTTAATGTGTCATGTAAAAGTGGAGGAATGGAGATGGCTATGCAGAGAGATTATGAAAAGTGTAGAATATTGAATTACCAGTATACTCAGGAACAAACTGAACAGGTAGAATTCTTTTTATCCCAATTGTTCAGGAAAAACCGGAAGTTGTTCGTAGTTATTGATGACGACCCTACCGGTGGACAGACTGTTCATGATGTTAATGTATATACTAATTGGAATTACCATGTAATGCTTGAGGCATTCAAAACAGAGACAGTAATGTTTTATATTATGACTAATTCAAGAAGTATGACCAGAGCCGAGACTATCAAGGTTCATGAAGAGATTATGGATAGCCTTAACCGGGCTTCTAAGCTCACAAATCGGAAATACGAAGTCATCAGTCGGGGAGATTCTACCCTCAGAGGGCATTATCCTACCGAACCGGATATTATACGCAAAGGATTAGGAAAAACTGTTCAGAAAGAAATAATTATTCCTTTTTTTCAGGAAGGCAATCGTTACACCCTAAAAGATATACATTGCCTTATTGAAGATAGAATGCTCATTCCGGTAGGGGAGTCAGAATTTGCTAAAGATAAAACATTTGGCTTTAAAAATTCCAACCTAAAACGCTGGATAGAAGAGAAGACAAGTGGCGCTTATCCGGCTGCTTTGGTAGAAAGTATTTCTTTGGAGATGCTTAGAAACCTTGATTTTGAGGGCATTGAGCAGATACTGACAGACAAAAAGAGTAAAAAAGTTATTGTAAATGTTACCTGTTATATGGATTTAAAAGTATTTGCAGTTTGCTATTTTCTGGCGTTGCAAAAGGGATTTTCTTTTGTGGCTCGTACAGCAGCTTCGTGGCCCAAAGTCATTGGAGGTTTTCCAGAAGTTCCTTACATTCAAGGAAAAGATATTGTGGATGGAAATAGTTCTACTGGCGGTCTAATTATCATTGGTTCCCATGTTAGCAAAACTACAGAACAGTTTGAAACCTTGAAAAACAGCGGTCTGGATATTAATTTTATTGAGTTTAACCAACATGAGGCAACGGATATAAGGAGGCTTGAGATGGAAGTGCAGAGGGTAAGCCAGCTGACCAATCAAAGTCTGGCCGGTGGACTTACCACGGTAGTGTATACCCGTCGAAAGCGTTTGGATTTTAATACTGAATCTAAAGAAGAAGAGTTAATTGTTACTAATCGTATTGCAGATGCAATTACAACTATTGCAGCCGGTATTGAAAAGAAACCCCGCTATCTAATAGTTAAAGGGGGAATCACATCCAGCGATGTAGCAGTAAAAGCTTTTTGTGCCACAAAGGCTACTATTTGGGGGCAGGTTGCTCCTGGTATTCCGGTATGGAAGCTAGGGGAGGGAAGCAAGTATCCTGGTATGATATATGTGATATTCCCTGGCAATGTGGGTACAAAAAATACACTGTATGAAATTGTAGGTAGCCTGCAATAAATATGAAAGGAGAAATTAATTATGCTAAAAAAAGTTGCAGTTATTCACACCAGCCTTGCAATTCTTGAAGCTGTTGATAAACAAATTATGGAAGATTTTCCTGATGCAGATATCCACAATATTATTGACCAACGTATCCTTCAGGATGTTATTGACAATGGAGGTATCAACACATCTGTAATTAAGCGGATGTGTTTGTATACTCAGGCTGCTGAGGATATGGGAGCAGATGTGGTATTAAATGCCTGTTCTTCTGTGGGAGAGGCATTTGACATAGCCCGCCAATTGGTAAAAATACCTACATTGAAAATTGATGACCCCATGGCAAAGCTTGCAGTAGAAAAGGGATGCAATATAGGTGTGTACGGAACTGTTCCTACTACTCTTGCTCCTAGTTGTCGTCTTATTGAGAAAGTGGCAAGGGAAATGAACAAGGATGTGAAAGTAGTTCCACATTTAGTGGCTGGTGCTTTTCAGATACTTGCTGACGAAAAAAATCCTCAAAAACACAACGATATGGTATTGACGGAAATTTATGCTACTCATATAGAACATGATGTATTAGTATTGGCTCAGGCCAGTATGGCAGTGGTAATTCCGGCTTTGAGAGACCTGGAAAAACCGGTATTGTATAGTTTACAGTCAGGAATAAAGCAACTGGCTTCGGTATTGAAATAATATATCCGGAACCTCGGCGTGAGAATAACCGTCACCAGTCTTTAGCCTTTTTTTACTTAAATTAAAGGCTGGTGGCTGTTATTAAATAAATGAAATGTGGATTGATAAAGTATTTTTCATATGATAAGATAAGGATAAACAAAAAATACTACTGGATATATGAAAATTGTGCTATGGGAATAGATATTAATGCGGGTCAGAATAATAAATCATTACTCAGGAAGTTAGACAAGGGTATCGATGATATGGAAATAGGCAGGGAATCGCCGTTGGGCGAAGCGTTTGAAAAAATTACTGAATTAAGGAATATAAGGAGAAATGCAAAAGTTAGCGACATTTCAAGTGGTTTTATCAGTAAATTAACGTTTATTTAAGAGGTAACAATCCATGCATTTTCCAATTTAAAACAACATTTACAATGATAATGTCAGCCAGCCTGTTTCACGGACTGGCCTGTAACTGTTGTATTTTAAATCTGGAAAGGATGATTATCTCTCATGAAAAATAGAAATATATATATCATGTATGCCATCAGCCTGTTGCAGGGCATGATATTTTACGGGCCGATTGCCACGCTCTACCGTCAGGCTCAGGGTGTGTCTGTTTTACAGATTACCGTCATTGAAAGCATTTCTCTCATTTTATGCCTTCTTCTGGAATTTCCCTGGGGAGTGATTGCCGATAAAATCGGATATAAGCGTACGATTTTGTTTTGCTGTGCGCTGTACTTTCTCTCTAAAATTGTCTTCTGGCAGGCTTCCGGCTTTGGCGGATTTCTTTTGGAGAGGGTGATGCTGAGCATTATAATTGCCGGACTTTCCGGCGTGGATACAGCATTTCTTTACCTGTCCTGTAAGAAGGTCGAAAGCCAGAAGGTGTTTGGAATCTATAACAGTCTGGGAACTGCCGGGCTTTTGCTGGCGTCGCTTTTATTTTCCCTGTTTGTGGGCAGCAACTACCGGCTGGCCGGTTTTCTGACAGTGATAAGCTATGGACTGGCAGCGCTGCTTTCCCTTGGACTTACAGAGGTGAAGCAGGAAAAGGAAAGGGTTTCCGGTTCAAAGAGCCTGTTGCTTCCACTCAGGCAAATATTCAAAAATAAAAATCTTCTACTGTTTCTTATTGGAATTGCGCTGCTGAATGAAGCGCATCAGACAGTGACCGTTTTTTTAAATCAGCTTCAATATGAAAAATGCGGTCTTGGAAGCGCTGCAATGGGTTATATCTACATACTGGTGACGCTTGCCGGCCTTTGCGGTACATGGTCTTATGGCCTGACAAGGAGGCTTGGGGATTTTCGATTCACCGTATTTCTCTACGCCTCTGCCGCCCTTGCCTGTATCTTGCTGGCAGTCACGAAAAGCCCATGGCTTTCTGTCCTGGGAATATTGATGCTCCGAATTGCTTTCAGCCTGTTCCAGCCCTTACAGACAGAGCTGCAAAACAGACAGATTCATACAGAAAACAGAGCCACCGCCCTCAGCGTCAACGCTGTAATCATCGACAGCGTCGGCGCCGGAACCAACATAGCCTTCGGCACATTGGCGGAGAAAAACCTTTCGGTGGCATTTTTGTCTGGAGCAGGAATGTGTATCCTGGGAGGTATATTTGTACTAAAGCAAATTAGAAAAACAGTCAAGAGAGAGTGATATTCCTTCGTCGGCTCGCTCCCTCTTGACGTCCTGCTTAATATCCTTTAATCAATCCGCCTTCCCCTTAAACTGCATATTATACAGCTCCGCATAAATCCCTCCCTTTGCAAGAAGCTCATCATGGCTTCCGCTCTCCGCAATCCCGTTCTCGGAAAGCACCAGTATTTTCTCCGCATTGCGGATAGTGGAAAGCCTGTGGGCAATGACGAAAGTAGTGCGGTTCTTCGCCAGTTTTTCAAGGGACTCCTGCACCACCTTTTCACTTTCATTGTCAAGGGCGGAGGTCGCCTCGTCAAAAATAAGAATAGGCGGGTTTTTCAGGAAAACACGTGCAATGGAAAGCCGCTGCTTCTGACCGCCGGAGAGCTTGACGCCACGCTGTCCGATATTGGTGTCGTACCCTTCGGGAAGATTCATGATAAAATCATGGGCGTTGGCATTCTGGGCGGCCGCCACGATTTCCGCATCGGTTGCATGGGGATTTCCGTACCGGATATTATCCATGACGCTCCCGGTAAAGAGGTAAACGTCCTGCTGAACGATACCGATATTGTTGCGAAGGCTTTTTAAGGTGTAATCCCGGATATCTTCGCCGTCGATTAATATTCGGCCACAGGAAACATCATAAAACCTTGGAATCAGGCTGCAGAGCGTGGATTTCCCCACGCCCGAGGTTCCCACCAGCGCAATGTACTGACCGGAATTCACATGAAGATTTAAGTTTGAAAGCACGGTTTCAGAATGTTCCTCATAGTGGAAGTATACATTTTCAAAGGTAATATCGCCCTTTGCCTTGATGAGCTCTCTGGCGTCCGGTCTGTCTGTGATATCAGGATTGATGGAGAGAATTTCCAGAAACCGGGTATAGCCGGAGGCGCCGTTCTGAAACTGCTCTGTAAAGTTAATCAGCTTTTTAATGGGCTCTGTAAAGTTATTAATATAGAGAAGAAAGGTAATCAAATCCGTAATGGAAATCAGATTTGTGGTGATAAACACAGCGCCCACCGCAATCACAATCACGCTGATAAATGTGGTGAACGCGCCAAGCCCCGAGTGATAGAGGCCCATATAGCGGTAGCTTTCCCGCTTACTTTCCACAAACCTGTCGTTTCCCACCTTAAATTTATCCATTTCCATTTCTTCGTTGGCAAAGGATTTCACCACCCGGATACCGGAAAGGTTATCTTCAATCTGGGCGTTGATATCGGCAATCCTGGCCCTGTTTTTTACAAAGGCCCGTTTCATCTTAATATTGAAGTAAAAGGCATACACCAGCATAACCGGAACGATGGCAAAGGCCACGAGAGCCAGCCGCCAGTTGATGGAAAGGAGAATGGAAAAGGAGCCAATCAGCTTAATAATGGAAATGACAATATCCTCAGGGCCGTGGTGGAACAGCTCGCTGATTTCAAATAAATCGTTGGTGACACGGCTCATAAGCTGCCCTACCTTCTGGTTGTCAAAGAAGCTGAAAGAAAGCTTCTGATAGTGGGCAAAAATTTCATTCCGCATATTGTATTCCATTTTTGCGCCCATGATATGGCCGTAATAGGCAATGAAATAATTACAGTAAAATTCCAGAATAATTAAAACCGCCATAATGCCGGTGAGGGACAAAATAATTTTCAAAGACTCGCTTGCCGGTCTGTAGATAACGTCGTTTGTAATATAGCGGATAATCAAAGGGATAATCAGAGTGACGGCTGCGCCCAGACAGGCAAAAAACATATCCGCCGCAAAAATTTTTTTGTATGGCTTGTAGTAGGATAAGAATTTTTTCATGTTTCCCGTTTTCATGCTTTTCTCACTTTCACTCTGTTTTCATACATAAGTTTACAGTTGCCAGTCACAATGATAATATAGTATCATGCTATTTTGAAAGAAGCAAATGCTTATATGGAGAAATTTATGAATTATATTGTATTTGATTTGGAATGGAACCAGAGCGATACCGGAAAGGAACCGGCCGCAAAAGAGCTTCCTTTCGAAATTATTGATATCGGAGCAGTAAAATTAAATAGCGACAGAGTGATGACAGATGAATTTAACCAACTGATAAAACCGTCTGTCTATCACCATATGCATAAGGTAACGGGAAAGCTGATTCATCTTCATATGAGGGATTTGAAAAAGGGACGTCCCTTTGCGGAGGTGGCAGAAGAGTTCCTTTCCTTTTGCGGAACGGATTATATCTTCTGCACCTGGGGACCGCTGGATTTGTTTGAGCTGCAGAGAAATATGCATTATTATAAAATGCCTCCTCTTGGCGATGGGCCGGTTCGTTTTCTGGATGTGCAGAAGCTGTTCAGCATTGCTTACGAGGACAGGAAAAGCAGAAGAAGCCTGGAGCACGCCATTGACTTTCTGGAAATTGAAAAAAAGGTTCCTTTTCACAGGGCTTACAGCGACGCTTACTATACGGCATGTATTTTGTCCTGTCTCAAAGAGGAGATACTTGAGAATTATTCCATAGATACTTACGTGCTGCCGAAAACCCGTCAGGATGAAATTCATGTGATGTTTCATGATTACATGAAGTACGTCTCAAGGGAATTTCCCGACAAGATGAAGGCCTTTGAGGACAGGGAGGTTATCAGCACAAAATGTTATCTGTGCCATAGGAATATCCGAAAGAAAATCCGCTGGTTTTCGCCCAACGGAAAGAATTATTACAGCATTGCCCTTTGCCCGGTCCACGGTTATATGAAATCCAAAATCAGAGTCCGCAAATCCGAAAGCGATAAGGTGTACGTGGTAAAAACCTCCAAATTTATCTCAGAGGAGGATTGCCAGGACATCATTCAGAAAAGAACCCAGGCCAGACAGCGCCAGAAGGAAAACAAAGGGAAAAACGTTAAAAATTAAATTTATCAAACCGGGAAGAAGAAAAATCAGGCCCGTCCTTCCTTCTTTTCCGCCACCAGCGTCTGCCATGTTTTCCGGCCGCCCTGCTGCCGCCAAAAATATTGTAGTTGAGAATAACAGAACGTATCACGCAAACCACAATCAAAAGGCCTGCCGCCGCTAAAACGGCAATCAATATGGTTTTGATATTGACGATAATTGTGGCAGGTTCCTCAGCGGGAGCTTCCTCTATGGGATTTATCGCCGCCCCGAACTCATAGGGGGCGGCGGTTTCTTTTGCAAGGTCTACCGTGGCGGTTCCCACATAGGAATCATGATAATAATAATTGATGATAGCCACCTGGTTTTCTTCCGTGGTATCATAGGAAATCCGGGAGTCCAGCTCATCGAAAACAGCGGTTTTGGGCATAATCAGATAGCTGTTCGGATTCAAAGCCAGAATGGGGTTGGAATTTCCGAAAATATCGTTGGAGGTATTAAAGAAGTTTGCGTTTTGAATGGAGTAATTGGTCTCATTCTCCTTTACATTGACAACGGAAAAATTGGAAAAGCCGTAATCGAACAGTTTGACAGTGTCATAAAACTGTTCCGGCGATTCCTCCCTCATGATGACGCAGATTAATTTCATGCCGTTTTGTTCGGCACAGGTAACAAGAGTTTGACGTGCATCACTCGTATAACCGGTTTTCCCGCCCTTAATGCCTTCATAAGGAATTTCACCGGTAATGAGCTGATGCTTGTTCCGTTTAAAAAAGTCGTCCGGCTGTGTATCCGTAGGCTCAAAATGATGGGTAGGGGTGTTTCCGATTCTGGAAAGCAGTTCATTCTGAAAAAAAGCCTTGGCAATGAGGGCCAAATCATAGGCGGAGGTATAGTGATTTTCGTCATGAAGTCCGTGGGCGTTGACAAAATGGGTATTTTTACAGCCAAGCTCCGCCGCCTTTTCATTCATCATTTTGGCAAAATCCTCCATACTTCCAGCGATATGCTCGGCGACGGCGTTGGCAACTTCATTGGCTGAACCCGTCAGGATGCCGTAGAGGCATTCCTCCATGGGCATGGATTCGTTTTCGTCTATTCCGATATGGGAGCTGCCCGGTTCGATACTGAAGACGGCGTCGTGGGAAAAGGTAACCATTTCGTCCATGGTACTGTTTTCCGCAGCGAGAAGGCAGGTCATGAGCTTGGTGGTACTGGCAGGATAGAGCTTTTCATCGATATTCTTGGCATAGAGAAGCACGCCGGTGTTGGCCTCTAAAAGAATCGCCGACTGCGCGCCAATCGCCGGACCGGCGGGCCAGTTTTCAATTTCATTCGTCTGAACGGGCAGCGCCTTGCGTTCCTCCGCTTCTGCCTGATAGTCCTCGCCTGTTACAGGAGCGGCGTAAGCGTTGATACTGTCGGCGGCATATGCTAAAAATATTGTATAGATAAAAACAGGTATTATAGAGTATTTTATTATTGAATATTTTTCGAAATGTAATGCTTTTCGTTTACAGAATATCATAATAACTCCCTTACATGTATTGAGTGTCTAAAATAGAAAGATAATAAATAATAGTTTACAATTTACAATTGCCCTTGACAAGAGTTTTCTTTTCAATACTTTATTGTGCTTTGTAACGGTTTGCTTTATAATGAAATTAAATAAATAGAAGGAGGTGAAGGTCATGCCGTCTGTTGAACTGATTGAGTATGAAAAAGTAGCCTATATTAATGAAATGAAAGATTACCTGAAAAAGTTAAAAAGTATGGAACACAATCAGGCGAAAAAGGTATCGTTTGAAAATCTGGTAAAGAGCCGCATAATAGAAGAAAACGGGGAATTTGCGGAAGGTTATGAATTCGCCAGGGTGAACGCCCGGAAAAAGAGGCAGCGGTAATATATGTACAGTAATTTACCAAATCTGGTTTTGGCGTTTCATGGCTGTGACGAGGAAACCTATGAAAAAGTTTTGTATAATAATGAAACATTGCTGCCAAGCCTGAATTCATACGATTGGCTCGGCAATGGAATTTACTTTTGGGAAAACAGTTTATCGAGAGCAGAGGAATGGGCTATATCATATTGTGAAAGGCACAATCAGAAGTATCCCGATAAAAAGAAGAAACCGGCGGTTATAGGCGCTGTCATATCCCCGGGACATTGTCTGAACCTGACCGATTACGGAAGTTCAGAAATATTAAAAAGCGGATATGAAATATTATCGTATGAACTTTCTCTTATTGGAAAGGATATGCCTGTTAACAGAGATATAAAGGGAAGCGGCGACCTTTTGTTACGAGAGCTGGATTGTGCAGTTATCGAGCGTATTCATCAATATAACAAGGAATTGGGCAAGAGAAGCTACGACAGCGTCAGAGGCATTTTTACAGAGGGAAAACCGGTATATGAGAAATCCGGTATTATGGAAAAGACCCATGTGCAGTTATGCATTGTGAATCCAAATTGCATAAAGGGTTATTTTAAGCCATTGACACCGGACAGCAGATGGAATATGGTCTAATAGGTAATAAGAGCACATCGGATGCAGAAATCGGATGTGCTTTATTTTAATTTTCTTCTTTTAATAATGAAAAAAATGTTGTAAAATAAATGACTGAAATAAGATTAAAAACCATGGACATAAAGGGCAGTCAGATGAGGCTTAGAAATATACAGGGCGCCAGAGACACCATAGCGGAAAGCCCGCTGGTAATCCACGAACCCGAAAAGGCAAAGGGAAACTGGCGGGAGCTTTTCGGAAACAGTAATCCAATCCGAATTGAAATCGGGATGGGCAAGGGGAAGTTTATCCATGAGCTGGCGGGGAGAAATCCCGGTATTAATTATGTAGGAATAGAAAAATACTCCAGCGTCCTTTTGCGGGCGCTGCAGAAGATGGACGAGGAAATGCGGGAGAACCTTTTATTTATCCGCATGGAGGCGGAGGATATCGGAGAGGTATTCGCGCCGGGGGAGGTTGACAGAATTTATCTGAATTTTTCCGACCCGTGGCCCAAGGACAGACATGCGAAAAGACGCCTGCCTTCCAAAGAATTTCTTGCAAGGTATGACAGGATTCTTAAAAAGGACGGCATTCTGGAGTTTAAGACAGATAACAGGGAGCTTTTTGAGTTTGCGCTGGAGGAACTGCCGGAGGCGGGATGGAAAGCGGATTTTGTCACATATGATTTGCACCGTGACGGTGAGAAAATGAAAAGCAATATCATGACGGAATACGAAGAAAAATTTTCATTAAAAGGAAATCCTATTTATAAATATGAAATAAAGAGGTAAAATGCTGTTAAGAAGCTGTAAAAAGGAAAAACTATAATTGCAAAAGGAAAGAGAAAGGAGTATCATATGGAACTGAAAATTACAGATAACAATTTCGAAGCTGAGGTAAAGGAAAGCAGCATGCCTGTTCTGGTTGATTTTTATGCAGACTGGTGCGGTCCCTGTAAAATGATGGCTCCGCTTGTGGCAGAGCTTGCGGAAAGCTACAGCGGTAAGTGTAAGATAGGTAAATGTAATACGGATGAAAATCCGAGGCTGGCCGGAGAGTACAGGGTGATGTCGATTCCCACTTTTCTGTTTTTTAAGGGAGGGAAGGTAGTGGACACCGTCATAGGCGCCGTGTCAAAAAGTGAATTGGAAAACAAGATAAAACAGGTGTTGGCGTAAGCCTCACCTGTTTTATACGGTTTTAAGCCAGGCAGATGGGAAATCGGGCGGAAATGAGGTAGAAAATGTATATCATATTTTTTCTGATATGGGTGATTTTTAACGGTCAGTTAACGTTGGAAATAGCGGCTTTCGGACTGGTAATCGCAGGGATAATGTACTGGTTTACCTGCAAGTTTTTAGGATACAGCCCGAAAACAGATTTGAAGATGGGGAAAAAGCTGTTTCAAATCCTCCATTATGTCTTTGTTCTGATTAAGGAGATTATCAAGGCAAATTTTGCGGTGATTAAAATGATTACCTCCTCCAGATACGAGATTGAGCCCGCCGTGGTTCGCTTTAAGACGGATTTGAAGACCACGCCGGCGAGGATTCTGCTGGCGAATTCCATCACGCTTACGCCGGGAACCATTACGGTTATGCTGGAAAACGACGAGTATGAGGTTCATTGTCTGGATAAAAGCCTTGCGGAAGGAATGAACAGCTCAGTTTTTGTAAAGCTGCTTGAGGAAATGGAAGGGGAGGAAAAAAATGCAGATGAGTGAAAGCCTGACGGTTCTCGAAACGATTTATCAGAAATTATACATAGGCGTTTTGATTATCCTTGCCCTGATGCTGTTTGTCTGTCTGGTTCGGGCGGTTAAAGGCCCCCGGGTGGCGGACAGGCTTATGGCTGTGAATATGATGGGAACCATGGTAATGGTTATGATTGCCGTTCTTGCCCTTTTATTGAAGGAAGGATTTCTGGTGGATATCTGCCTTATTTACGCGCTGGTGAGCTTCCTTGCGGTGAATGTGCTGGCCAAGGTGTATATAGGTGTTTATGAGGAAAATTACCGGAAACGGCATAAGAATGATAACGCGGGATACGGGAAAGGGGATGGCGGTAATGGAAATTCTTGAATGGTTTCGTCTCATTGCAGGAGGAGCGCTTCTCCTTGCCGGACTGCTCATCTTTTTGATTGAGCTGTACGGAGTGTTTCATCTTCACTATGTACTGAACAGAATGCATGCCGCGGCCATGGGGGATACTCTGGGCATCAGCTTTTCCCTGGTGGGGCTGATGATTTTTTCGGGTCTCAATTTTACCACTCTGAAAATGATGCTGATAGTCATCTTTTTATGGTTTGCCTCTCCGGTGTCCTCTCACCTTCTGGCAAAGCTGGAGGTCATCACCAACGAAAAGCTGGGAAATCACTGTCAGAGATATTCGGACCTTTCCGATTTGGAGGAGGAGCTGAAGGCGGAGAGGGAGAAGGAAAAAGAGGCGGAAGCGGGAGGAAAGCTATGACGCTGTTTCAATGTATACTCATGGGATTTTTAATCGTGTGCGCCATTATGGTGAGTTTTTCCAGGAACCTTTTAAATTCCGTACTGATTTTTATGTCCTACAGTCTGGTAATGTCGGTTATCTGGGTGTGTCTGCAGTCGCCCGACCTTGCTATCACGGAAGCCGCCGTAGGAGCGGGAGTGACCAGTATTTTATTTTTTTCCACCCTGAAAAAGATACATGCCATACAGACGGAAAAGGATAAGGAAAACGAGGAAAATACCACGCTGGTTTCCATGGAGGAAAGTATGGAGATTCCTGACGATAAAGGAGGCGAGGCTCTGTGAGTAAGTTAAAACCTCAGGATGAATATGAAAAAACAGGGGCGTTTCACTTTTTCAGGTGGCTTTCCGGCAGCAAGGACCTCTATATAGGCGAGGTGGAAATGCAGCCGCAGCAAAGAGCGGAGACGCCGGTGGACACTATCCTGGAGCGTATGTTTGAAAGGCAGATGATACGGGATAAGGTTTATGATGTGGACCACAACAAAAAGCTCACGGTTTTTCACAGGATTTATGTGGCGGCGGCAATTTTGTTCTGCGTGATACTGGTGGGGCTTTTGCTGTACACGGTATCTTGGCTTCCCAGAACAGGTAATCCGGCGAACCCTGACAACAATATCGTATCGGAGCGGTATATAGAAAACGGCCTGCAGGAGACAGGGGCGCTCAACATAGTGTCGGGCATGATTCTGACCTACAGGGCGTTCGATACTTTCGGGGAGACAAACGTGCTTTTTGTGGCCACCTGCTGCGTAATGATTCTGCTTATGGTGGACGAAGCGATTTTAAAGAAGCTGGACGCGAAGGGCGGCGACAGATATTTTGAGCCGAAAAACGACGTGATTTTACAGGGAACGGCGTTTGTGCTTTGTCCGATTATTTTTATCTTCGGTATTTACATTATTTTAAACGGGCATCTGTCCCCCGGCGGCGGTTTCTCCGGCGGAGCGATTCTGGGTGCGGGAATGATTCTCTATGTGAGCGCTTTCGGTTTCCAGAAAACCCAGAGATTTTTTAACGAGCATATCTATAAGGTGGCAAAAATAACGGCTCTTTGTATGTACGGGATTATCGGTTCTTATTTTTACATCACAGGAGCCAACGGAATCGAAAACCATATACCCTTGGGGCAGCCGGGCCACATTTTAAGCGGCGGAATTATTCTGCCCATAGATATCTGCGTGGGGCTTGAGGTAGCCTGCACTATGTATGCGTTTTATGCCTTGTTCAGGAGAGGGGGCCTGTAAAGTGGGAGCAAATCTTCTTAATAATTACGGGGAAGCGGTGGCAATGATTTTATTTGGAATCGGATTCGGAAATCTGCTGCTTCAAAGTAACCTGATAAAAAAAATTATCGGACTTAATATCATGGATACGGCAATCTACCTGTTTCTGGCGGAAAAGGGCTACATTGCCGGGCGGGTGGCTCCGATTGTGACGGACGGCGTGCAAAGCATGGAAGCGTATATTAATCCGATTCCCAGCGGCCTGGTTCTGACCGGCATTGTGGTTTCGGTATCTGTCAGCGCGCTTATGCTTTCTATCACCGTGCGCCTTTACCAG
The DNA here is from genome assembly GCA_910577275.1 of uncultured Lachnospiraceae bacterium. GTDB lineage: Bacteria > Bacillota > Clostridia > Lachnospirales > Lachnospiraceae > Suilimivivens. The sequence continues at coordinate 125,035 of CAJTMW010000004.1, read as the reverse complement.
CGTTACCTCACGCTGGATTTGGATGAGATTACCGTCCGGCTGAAAAAGGAGGGGCTGTAAATGGATTTCGTACAGAATTTTCCGGCAGTCTCCATACTGCTGTGCCTCTTTGCCGGAATTATCAGCTCGGGCCTTAAGAAAAATGCGGCCAGGCGCGTAAACAAGGCGCTTCTTCTGACAGAAATTGTTTTAAACGCCTGCGTCCTTTTTTATACAGTAAGGACGGGAGAGGCCTATGTTTATGTGATGGGTAAATTTCCCGCACCCTGGGGAAATGAGATAAGAGCCGGAGTGCTGGAGGCGCTGACGGCGCTGTTTTTCTGTATCATTATGCTTTTGTCCTTAGAGGGCGGCAGGAAAAAGCTGGCCGACGAGGTGGAGGAGGGAAAGACCTTTCTTTACTATGTGCTTACGGATTTGCTTTTATCTTCCCTTCTGGCGCTTGTATACACCAACGATTTGTTTACCGCCTATGTGTTTGTGGAAATCAATACCATAACCGCCTGCGGCCTGATTATGATTAGGCAGAACGGAAGAACCATCGAGGCGGCGGCAAGATATATGATTATGAGCCTTTTGGGTTCCGGTCTTCTGCTGATGGGAATCTGTATGCTCTACGACCTTACAGGGCATCTTCTCATGAGCAACATCAAGGAGCAGGTGGAAATAATATACGCAACGGGAGATTACAGAATCCCGCTGCTGGTAACCATTGCGCTGATATCGGTGGGACTTTCCATCAAAAGCGCGCTGTTTCCCTTTCATGCGTGGCTGCCGGACGCTTACGGCTACTCCACGGTATCCTCAGCGGCAATTTTATCCAGCCTGGTTTCCAAGGGCTACATATTTTTGCTGATAAAGATTATCTACAGGGTGATAGGCTTTGAGATTTTCCACAACAGCCGGATTATCAATATCCTGTTTGTCTTTGCCCTGATGGCAATGGTTTTCGGTTCACTTAGCGCGATTCGGGAAAACGACGTGAGAAGGATGATTGCCTTTTCCTCCGTGGCGCAGATTGGCTATATTTATATGGGCATCGGAATGGGGACTCAGGCAGGAATGAGCGCAAGTATCTTTCACATTTTCTCCCATGCGGCCACCAAATCGCTTTTGTTTATCGCGGCCATCGGACTTACGGACGTATCGGACGGCAGCAGGAAGTTCCTAAGCCTTACGGGAGCGGCCTACAGGGACAAATGGGCGGGGGTAGCCTTTACGGTAGGTTCTCTTTCCATGGTGGGCGTACCGCTGTTTTCCGGGTTTATCAGTAAGCTTTTGTTTGCCCAGGCTGCGGTGCAGAATGAAATCAAGATGTTGCCGGCCCTGATTGTACTGGGCATCAGTACCATATTAAACGCCATTTATTTTATGAAGACGGTGATTCGTATTTATACGCCGGTGGAGCATACAAATTATGATACGGTTACCTTTAAGGATATAAAATTGTATGCGGTGACGCTGGTTTGTTTTGTGGTTTTGAATGTGATTTTAGGTGTAAGCTCTCAGCCGATTGTGGATTTAATTGAACAGGGCCTTGCCATGTTCTCATAGGGAGGTTTGCTGCTATGTATTATATACTACTGGCAATTGTGTTCCCCATAATTTCCGGGGTTTATCTTCTGGTAAGAGGCGAAATGAAAAGCAGAAAAAGACTGCTGGCGGCGGTTACGGCCATGCTGTGCGTCACGGCTGTTTTTGCGGGGCTTGCCCTGTGCTGCTCCGGGGGCGGGCTGCTGACTTTGTTTAATTTAACGGACCGGCTTCCCATTCTGTTTAAGGTGGACGAGGTCAGCGTTGTATTTGCCGTGATGACGGTGATTATCTGTCTGTGCGCCGGCGTTTTTTCTTTTGAATATATGAAGCATGAGGAAAGGGAAAAGCGCTACTATGGATTTTACCTGATTGTGTTCGGCGTTTTGCTGGCTTTATGCTTTGCGGGGAATCTGGTTACTTTTTATCTGTTTTTTGAAATTCTCACGCTGACTTCCATGCCTCTGGTACTCCACAGCGGCACGAAGGAAGCGATTATGGCGGGGCTGAAATATCTGTTTTACTCCCTGTGCGGCGCTTACATGTCGCTGTTTGGCCTGTATTTTATTGAAAGGTACGGCAATACCCTTTCCTTCAGCGCCGGCGGTGTCATCAGCTCTGCTGCGGCGGAGCAGCACGGCGGGATTTTGCTTTTTGTTGCGGCCGCCATGCTCATAGGCTTCGGGGTAAAGGCGGGAATGTTTCCCATGCACGCCTGGCTGACTGCGGCCCATCCGGCTGCGCCGGCGCCGGCTTCGGCAATTCTTTCGGCGGTAATCGTCAAGGCGGGCGTTCTGGGGATTTTCCGGGTGGTTTACTATATTTTCGGCGCTTCCTTCTTAAGAGGAACCTGGGTGCAGACCTTTTGGATGGTTCTGACGCTCCTTACCGTATTTATGGGTTCCATGCTTGCCTACAGGGAGCCGGTTTTGAAAAAGCGTCTGGCCTATTCCACCATCAGCCAGTTATCCTACATTTTATTCGGCTTTGCGGTTATGGACGGGGATTCCGTCACCGGCGGCCTGCTTCACGTTCTCTGTCACGGATTTATTAAGGCGGCGCTGTTTCTCTGTGCGGGGGCAATCATTTATATGACGAAAAGGACGCGGGTGGAGGAGATGCGGGGAATCGGCAAGGAAATGCCGCTTCTTATGTGGTGCTACACCATTGTGTCGCTGGGGCTGATTGGGATTCCGCCCACGGGAGGTTTTATCAGCAAGTGGTATCTGGCCACAGGCGCGTTGTCCTCGGGGATTTTACGGTTTGACTGGATAGGGCCGGCAATTTTGTTAATCAGCGCGCTGCTCACAGCCGGGTATCTTCTGCCCCTTACGATTCAGGGCTTTTTCCCGGGAGCGGACTACTATGAAAGCGGTCGGGGACAGATGATAAAAAAGAAAGAACCGTCACCTTTTATGACAATGCCGGTGCTGGTTCTCACGGTGCTTTCCATAGCAATCGGGCTTTTCCCGGGATGGATTACCGAATATCTGTCGCGGATTATCGAGAAAATTATTTAGGAAGGAGGAACGGTTATGATACTGGCGGTTATTTTAATTCCTGTGATTGCAGGCATACTGGTTCTTCTGATTCCTTTTAAAAAGCGAAGCCATATGGAAATCTTTCTGGAAGGTATGGTGATTTTAAACAGCATACTGGTGTGGACCCTTCTGGTTCACCGCCCTGAAAATATATTTACACTGGCCAATTTTACGGGAAATCTGTCCATCAGCTTTGACGTGGACGGGATGGGCATGGTATTCGGAGGGCTGGTTTCCGCCCTGTGGCCGCTGGCCACGCTGTACGCCTTTGAATATATGACGAAGGAAGAGCACGAAAAGGTGTTCTTTATGTTCTATACTATGACCTACAGCGTTACGCTGGGAATTTCCTTTTCGGCGAATCTGCTTACCATGTATTTCTTTTACGAGCTGCTGACTCTTGTTACGGTGCCGCTGGTGATGCACACGCTGACAAGGGAAGCCATACTTGCCAGCCGGAAATACCTGTACTACTCCTTAGGCGGTGCGGCTTTTGCCTTTATCGGGCTGATATTTATTATCATATACGGAAATACCACGGATTTTGTATTAGGCGGGGTGCTCGACCCTGAAAAGATTGGCGCAAGGACCAATGTGCTTTTGCTTATTTATGTGATTGCCTTTATGGGCTTCGGTGTGAAAGCGGCCATTTCTCCTTTTAACTCATGGCTGCCGGACGCCGGTGTTGCGCCCACGCCGGTAACGGCCCTGCTCCATGCGGTGGCGGTGGTGAAATCCGGCGCCTTTGCCATTATCCGTCTGACCTTTTACAGCTTCGGCACGGATTTCCTCCGGGGAACCTGGGCTCAGGATGTGGTGATGGCAATCGTCATGTTCACCATCGTTTACGGGTGCAGCCGGGCAATTAAGGAGACCCATATAAAAAGAAGGCTTGCCTACTCCACCATCAGCAATCTGTCCTATATTTTATTCGGCGTGACGGTTATGACGCCTCTCGGTATGGTGGGGGCGTTGACCCATCTGATTTTCCATGCGGTAATCAAAATCGCCGCTTTCTTCTGCGCCGGCGCAATTATGCACCAGACCGAGCGGCAGTATGTGCACGAGCTTGACGGAATGGGATATAAAATGCCCTGTGTGTTCGGCACCTTTACGGTGTCCGCCCTTGCCCTTATGGGTGTGCCGGGGCTTGCGGGCTTTATCAGTAAGTGGAACCTGGCCTCCGCGGCGGTGGAAAGTGGGAACGGACTGGCCTTTGGCGGTATTGCATGTCTTCTGGTTTCCGCGCTGCTCACGGCGATTTATATGTTTACGATTGTTGTACGGGCGTTTTTTCCGGGCAGGGATTTTGAGATATCGTCCCTTGAGGGTATAAAAGACCCGAACTGGAAGATGTTGGTTCCTCTGTTCATATTTACGGCTTTTATTATATTCTTTGGTCTTTATTCCGGGCCTGTCACCAGATTTCTGACGGATGTGGCAGGGGGAGTTTACTAGGAGGATAGAAATGAAATTTTTACTTACAGGCGCGGTGTTTTTTCCCATGCTGTCCGCTGTTATCGGGTATATCATCGGAAGAAAAAGTAAGGAAATGAGGAATTATTTCGCGGATGCGGTGACGGGAATCGAGTTCGGGGTGTTTCTGTATCTTCTGATTCGTATCCTCACAGGTATGCTCACAGTGGGCGGCAGCGGAGAGATTGCGGAGCTTCCGGGAATCTGCGGTATGGGGCTTTTCTTCACGCTGGACGGTTTCCGGGCGCTTTACGGAACAATCGCCGCCTTCATGTGGTTTATGAGCACTCTGTTTTCGAGAGAATATTTTGCCCATTACAGAAACAGGAACAGATACTACCTGTTTTTGCTTCTGACGCTGGGCGCAACGGAAGGGGTGTTTTTGTCCGCGGATTTTTACACGTCGTTTATCTTCTTTGAGATAATGTCCCTTGCCTCTTATGTCTGGGTGGCTCACGACGAAAGGAAGGAGTCGCTGAGGGCGGCGGCCACATACCTTGCCGTTGCGGTAATCGGCGGGCTTGTGATGCTGATGGGAATTTTCCTTTTGTACAGCATGACGGGGACGCTGCGGTACGACCAGCTTACCGGATTATCGGCGCAGATAGCAGGTTCTGCCGGAAATTTTGCGAATCAGGGCGCAGGAGCAGCAGAGCAGAGCGCGGGAATAGCCGGGCTGGCGGCAGGAATGTCGGGACACGGAACCGTAAGCACAGGCAGACTGTGGGCGGCAGGGCTTTGCATTCTTTTCGGCTTCGGGGCAAAGGCAGGCGCGTTTCCTCTGCACATCTGGCTTCCAAAGGCTCATCCGGTGGCTCCGGCTCCGGCTTCGGCGCTTTTGTCGGGAATCCTGACGAAAGCCGGTATGTTTGGAATCCTGATATTGTCCAGCCGGATTTTCTCAGGGGATGCGGCTTTCGGCAGCCTGATACTGTTAATCGGAGTCGCCACCATGGTAGTGGGCGCGGTGCTGGCGCTTTTTTCCGTGGATTTAAAGCGGACGCTGGCATGTTCCTCCGTTTCCCAGATAGGATTTATTCTGGTCGGGGTGGGAATGTCCGGGCTTCTGGCGCAGGAAAATGCCCTTGCCCTGCGGGGAAGCTTTCTCCATATGGTGAACCATTCCCTGATTAAGCTGGCGCTGTTCATGGCGGCCGGCGTGGTGTTTATGAATGTGCATAAGCTGGATTTAAACGAGGTCCAGGGCTTTGGCAGGAAAAAGCCGCTTCTTCACTATATTTTTCTGATGGGAGCGCTGGGAATCGGCGGTATGCCGCTGTGGAACGGCTATGTGAGTAAGACCCTGATTCATGAAAGCATTGTGGAATATGTGGAACTGTTGAACGAAGGGGCCGTTGCCGGATTTTTCAGCGCGGATGCCATGAGAGGAATCGAGTGGGCTTTCCTTGTAAGCGGCGGTCTTACTGTGGCCTATATGTTGAAGCTGTATGTGGTATTGTTTGTGGAGAAGAATAATAACCCACAGACACAGGAGAGGTTTGACGGCTTAAAGGGAAGCTATATGAATAAAACCAGCGCCGCCGCGCTGACAGTCAGCGCAACGCTTCTTCCCGTGATGGGATTTTTCCCGAATCAGATTATGAACCCTCTGGCTGACCTGGGCTATGGATTTTTACAGGGCTCTACAAATGCCTACGGCATGGCTTCCTGGTTTTCCCCTGAAAATTTAAAGGGCGCAGGAATCTCCATCGGCATCGGCGTGTTGATTTATCTGATTATCGTAAGGCTCTGGCTTGTGGAAAAGAAAGAGGGAAAGACGATTTATGTAAACCGGTGGTATAAGTATCTGGACCTGGAGGATGTGGTTTACCGTCCCATTTTGCTGAAAGCGCTGCCCTTTGTATTCGGCGTGCTTTGCAGAGTGCTGGACAGTCTGGTGGATTTTGTGGTGGTATTCTTAAGGAAGACGGTTTACAGAGACAGTGAAATTCCCCACGAACTGGAGGAGGGCACGCCCCTCACGCACGCCCTGGGATGCGTGGCAAACGGATGGAAACGCCTGTGCAACGCCACAATTCGCAGGAAAAAGCCCCGGGATGTGGATTACGAGCATAAGTTTGCCATGGTTTACGAGGAATTATCCGAGGTGGGGACAATTATCAGCAGGAGTTTGTCCTTCGGATTGCTGCTGTTCTGTATCGGGCTGATTATTACGGTGGTGTATCTGCTTTTGTAGCATTCTTTTGTAAAAATTACATTGACAACTGGCCGCAAAAATTGTATCATGTACATTGTCGTAAGGTTACGGCGTGTGGCTCAGCTTGGTAGAGCGCTACGTTCGGGACGTAGAGGCCGCAGGTTCGAATCCTGTCACGCCGATGATTCAGCCGTAGTGGCATTAGTTGATGCAAAGAAGCTTTGAAAATCGTGTTTCAGAGCTTTTTTTGTTATAATAAGCAGTAAAAAGGAGCTTACGGATGAAGGAGAATATAAATCAGGACAACACTGATTTTATGAAAGAAACTATCAAACAAAGACCCATAAACAGGCGGAAGCTTGTGCGGCGGACGCTCCTTACAGCGGCAATGGCGGTTGTATTCGGCATGGTGGCCTGTTTTACGTTTTTATTGCTGGAGCCTGTTATCAGCAACAGGCTTTACCCTGAGGAAGAGCCTCAGACCGTGGTTCTGGTGGAGGAAACGGAGGAAAACGAGGTGCTTCCTGAGGACATGATTGCGGACGAATCGCAGATGCACCCGACGCCCACGCCTTCTCCGCAGCCGGCGGTGTTGGGGGACGAGCAGATAGCCCAGCTTCTTTCGGAGATGGAGCTTGGCAGCGAGGATTATATGAACCTTTTTGCCAATATGAAGGAGCTGGCAAGGGAGGCGGAGCGGTCCGTGGTGACGGTTGTGGGAGTGACCTCGGACGTGGGCTGGCTGGTGAGCGAATATGAAAGCGAGGGCGCGGTGTCAGGCGCGGTGGTGGCCGATAACGGAAAGGAGCTTTTGATTCTTGCCAATGTGAGCAGCATAAAAGACGCGGATTCTCTGAAGGTGATTTTTGCGGACGGGGAGGAATATCCGGCTTCTATTAAAAAGGGCGACAGCAATACCGGCCTTGCGGTGCTCTCCATATCAAAGGCGGCCATGCAGAGCAGCACCCTTGAGAACACGGGGACGGTGGTTCTCGGAACATCAGGCAGCAATCTTGTGGGAAGTCCGGTGATTGCGCTGGGAAGACCCACAGGGACGGAGGGCTCGCTGTGCTACGGGAATATTACCTCTACAGGGAATCCCATCCGGCTTCCGGATTCCAATTACAGATATATAACGACGGATATTTACGGAAGCAGCAATGCCAGCGGCGTGTTAATCAATCTGCGGGGGCAGGTGGTTGGAATTATCGATATGGCATATAATGCCTCCGATATGAAAAACCTTGTGAGCGCCATTGGAATATCCGATTTGAAAAAGCTGGTGGAGAGACTTTCCAATGACAGGGATATTGCCTATTTCGGAGTTTACGGAGTGGATGTGACGGAGGAAGTAGGCGAGGAGATGGGCGTTCCCCTTGGCGCTTATATTATGGAAATCGATATGGATTCACCGGCCATGGATGCGGGAATCCAGAGCGGTGACGTGATTACAAAAATCAATGAAACGGAAGTTACCAATTACCAGGATTTGGTGAAAGCGCTTCTTTCAGAGCAGCCGGAAACCACGATAGCCGTTCATTTGATGCGGCAGGGGCCGGAAAACTATATGGAAATGGAAGTAAACGCGGTGCTTGGGAAGAAGCCCTGATAGAGCGCCGGAAAAAACGGCATCAGACCGGTACGGCTTTGCCGGAGAGGAAACCTGATATGAGGCCGGATAAGAAAGGATTTGGAAAATGAAATATATCAAGGATTATAAAGACGGAGAAAAACTGTTTGACATTTATCTGTGCAAGCACAAGCAGGCTGCGGTTACCAAGAACGGAAAGCCTTATGAAAATCTGATTTTACAGGATAAAACCGGAACAATCGACGCAAAGGTCTGGGACCCGAACAATGCGGGAATCGCGGAATTTGACGTTCTGGATTACATAGAAGTATACGGGGACGTCACAAGCTTTCAGGGCGCTTTGCAGGTAAATGTAAAAAGAATCAGGAAGTGCCGCGAGGGGGAATATGAGCCTTCCAATTATCTTCCGGTAAGCAAGTATGATATTGAAGAAATGTACGGAGAGCTGCTGGGCTTTATCGATAAGGTGAAAAATCCCTATTTAAACCAGCTCCTGCAGGCGTTTTTCGTGGGGGATGAGGATTTTATCAGGGCGTTTAAAAAGTCCTCCGCGGCAAAAACCGTGCATCATGGATTTGTGGGCGGCCTTTTGCAGCATACCTTAAGCGTGACAAGACTGTGCGACTACTATTGCAAGGCATATTCTGTGCTGAACAGGGATTTGCTTATTTCCGCGGCGATTTGTCATGATATCGGGAAAACAAGGGAGCTTTCTCTTTTCCCACAGAATGATTACACGGAGGAAGGGCAGTTTCTCGGCCATATCGTCATAGGGACGGAGATGGTTGCGGAAAAAATTGCTCAGATACACGGCTTTCCGGCGCTGCTTGCCAGTGAAATCAAACACTGTATTCTGGCACATCACGGGGAATATGAATTCGGCTCGCCGAAAAAACCGGCGATTATGGAAGCGGTGGCCCTTAATTTTGCGGACAATACGGACGCAAAGATGCAGACCTTTACGGAAATTCTCGAGGGAAACAGCCAGGGAGAGTGGATGGGCTTTAACCGGCTGTTCGATTCGAACCTGCGAAAGACGGGGATGGAGTAGGACGGGGCGGAGTCTGGCGTCCGGTTGATGGAGCAGGAAGAACCGTTTGGCGGAGGATGGATATGGATTACGAAAAGAATCAGACTTTGACGGTGGAAATTACGGATATGACCTCCGAGGGAGAGGGAGTGGGAAAAAAGGACGGCTTCCCCTTTTTCGTCAAGGATACGATTATCGGTGATAAAGCGGAAATCCGTGTCACGCGGGTGAAGAAAAGCTATGCTTATGGGAGATTAGAGAAGGTGCTCACACCTTCTCCTTTTCGTGTGGAACCAAAGTGCACCTTTCACAGACAGTGCGGCGGCTGCCAGATACAGAGCATGAGCTATGAAAAGCAGCTGGAGTTCAAGCAGGCTAAGGTCAGAAACAATCTGATTCGGATTGGCGGCTTTGCGTCGGAGAAGATTGATAAGATTATGGAGCCCATTGTGGGAATGGAGGAGCCCTTTTACTATCGGAACAAGGCGCAGTACCCGGTGGGGACGAACAGAGAGGGAGAGCCCATTACCGGATTTTATGCGGGAAGGACCCATTCCATTGTGGCAAACACACAGTGCTATCTGGGAACAAATGAAAATAAAGAAATACTGGAAATCATTCTGGCTTATATGAAAGAAAACAAGGTGAGCGCCTATGACGAGACGACAGGAAAGGGCCTGATTCGCCATGTGCTGATTCGAAAGGGCTTTTGCAGCGGGGAGATTATGGTCTGCCTTGTGGTGAATTTGAAGGGAAAACAAAGAGAGCTGCCGGCGCAGCAGAAGCTTTTGGATAGACTTTTGACGATACCCAATATGACAAGCGTGTCGCTTAATATCAATACGGAAAGGACAAACGTGATTCTCGGCCAGGAAATACGCCTGATTTGGGGAAAAGAGACGATACAGGATACTATCCATGTCTGTGATGCGGATAATAATTTTGAGCGGACAGGCAGGGGAATCACCTATGCGATTTCGCCGGTGTCCTTTTATCAGGTGAACCCTGCGCAGACGGAGAAGCTGTACAGTCTGGCGTTGTCCTATGCAGGGCTTACCGGGCAGGAGACGGTCTGGGACTTGTACTGCGGTATCGGAACGATTTCCCTGTTTCTGGCGGAGAAGGCAAAGAGGGTCTACGGGGTGGAGGTGATTCCTCAGGCGGTTGAGAACGCCAGGGAAAACGCCGTAAGCAACGGGATTACCAATGCGGAATTTTTTGTGGGGAAAGCGGAGGAGGTACTGCCGCAGAAGTATGAGAAGGAGGGTATCTTTGCCGATGTGATTGTGGTGGACCCGCCGAGGAAGGGTTGCGATAATGCGTGTCTTGACACGATTTTGAAGATGGCGCCAAAGCGGGTGGTGTATGTGAGCTGTGACAGCGCTACGCTGGCAAGGGATTTAAAGGTGCTCTGCGGCGGGGGGTATGAGGTGGAGAGAGTGCGGGCGGTGGATATGTTTCCGATGACGGTGGGGGTGGAGACTGTCGTCTTCTTGAGCAACCGAAAATCAAAACCGGATACCCATGTGAAACTGAGCCTGAGTATGGATGATTACTACAGGATTAAGGAAGAGGGCAAAAATAACCAAATTTAATACACTGAACTAAAGCGATAGCTGCTGATGCGAAAGCATTGGCAGTTATTTTTTTGCGCTGAGGGGAGGTGGTGCCATTGGGCTGATTTTCGGGATTGAGCGGTAAGTACATTATTTCTAAAGTAAATGTTCATTTATGGTTTAAGGAGGCAAGTCTATGGAATCAAAGAAAGTCAGAAATATTAAGGTAATCTCACAGAGCGGACGTAATTATAAGCCTACGCCGACTGTCATTCTGAAAGGACAGTGGCTGAATGAAATGGGTTTTGAGATTGGGGATCAAATTAAGGTTGAGTGCGAACAAGGGAAATTGGTAATCAGCCTGGACAGAGAAGGAATGGAATTGCTTGATGCAGAGAGGACTTTTATGGAGACAGAGACCAAAAAGCTGCAGGTACAGTTTCAAAAAGAGAAAGAGGAAATCCATGCCAGATATGTGGCGGAGCGGAAAGCAGCATATGGATCGTAAAGGGAGATGGATTTTATGGATAAACAGATGATTTCATTTGGGATTGAGACAGAGAATGGCATTGTAAAAAGAATTGGCAGATTGGTTATCGCTGTCCCGGAAGTAAAATTCCGGGGCGGTGAGGTAAAGTGGCTGGAAGACAAATACAAAGAGGCAAGGATTGGAAAGGAGAGCAAAACATGGGGAAGATCATAATTTGGGGTTCAGAGAAGGGCGGCGTGGCCAAAACAACATCAACTTATAATCTGGCATATTGTTTGGCGAAGGAGGGAAAGAAAGTTTTGGAATTGAGGATACAGGGGGCCGTTCCAGTTACAATCGGGCATCTGATGATGCAGCGGATTGAGGATGAAGAGCTGCCGGATGCGGCGGAGTACATCCAGAGCCGGAACGGCGTGGGCTTCATCCCCTCGTCCATTATGCTGTCGGTGGTGAAGGCGAAGCTGCGGCTGGAAACGGGAGCGGAGCGGATGCTGGCCGGGATACTAGAGTCCCTGAAGGGGAGCTACGATTACATACTTGTGGATACCTGCCCTTCGCTGGGGAGCCTGACCATCAATGCGCTCTCGGCGGCGGACGGCGTGATTATCACCGTCAACCCTCAGCTTCTGGCGATGATGGGGCTGCAGGATTTCCTGAAGACGGTGAAGAAGATCAGGAGCCGCATCAACCCTGACCTGCATGTGGAGGGCATCCTGCTGACCATGTGCGACGCGAGGACGAACCTCTGCAAGGTCATAACGGAGCAGGTAGCGGAGACGTTCCAGGGACAGGTGAGGATATTTGGGAGCGCAGGTGGTTCTCCTTCTTGGAAGAAAGGATCCGGGAAGGGGAGCGGATGGTCATGAAGGATATTTACGGGTGGTGCATCGGCCATGGGATAAGGTATAGGACAAGGTTCTGCTACAGGCCGGATTTCCCGGTCACGGCGAATCTCTGGAATTTCTATTCCTACCTGCGGGGGAGGATCGACATGAGGCGCATGGGAAGGGGGAGTGCGGATGTTTAGCACGGAGGAGATAGAATCCCTAGATCGTTCGTATTTTTCTGTCATCTACGTAGATGCATATGACTTGACCATCATGTCGAAGAATACCGGTCATGTCTGGTATATCCACAACCCAGAGTACCCGGAGCCGGGTAACTGCATCATATTTCACAAGCACCGGGCTTCCCACCCGTACCACAGGCACGGACGGGCGGGGAGCCTGCGGCAGGCGGTAAGGAGCATCCAGGGACATGATGCATTTCAGATGAACGGGCGGAAGCCCATTGGGCGAAAGTAATATATTGGAGCGGCAACACTTTAAAAGTGCTACCGCTCTGCGTATTTTGCTTACTTTTTATCGTTCGATTTGATTTTCATGTGTTGGAGATTCAGCAGGTTACAGCACATATTGTAGGAATTGATGACCTCCTCATGGCAGCGGCTGGATTTGAGGCCAATGACCTTGCCAATTCCATCAATCGGAACCCTTGTTTTGCTGAGACGGACGATTTCCGCATAACGGGGCTTGTCCTCCTTCAGGCGGGCAATGAGAATTTCATAGTGATCATCTTCGGAGCGGTCAGGCTCTGTACAGATGATTTCTTCAGGTGATGGAGATGTGGGCATGATGTTGTCAAAGCCGTCACCATCATAGATAAAATCAAGGGACAGTGTTTCCTGCTCTTTTGCCTTTTTCGGGTTGTAGCGTTCCAGAAGTCCTTTTTGGGGGCATCCGGTACACTTTTTTGATTTCGAACAGGTGATAGGTGTGCCGTCAGGTCTATAACCAGTTATGCAGCGTCCGGCGCGCCAGGTATCCAGGAAGCTGTTAATCTGTTGGTTGAAATCCTGCATGTATTCTGCATAAGCAGATTCCTTGATGGGTGCGAATCCAATAAGGAAATGGTAGCCGCCCTTTTTCCAGGAGGTAAAGTTTTCGGGGATACAGGTATCATTATCCAGTTGCAGGTTCTTATTGCACCAGAATGGGACCAGAACCTCTCCGGGGCGGGGAGGTTGTCCGTTATAACTTTTCTGATTGCTGTATTTTTGGGGGTCTAAGATTTTGTTTGTCATTTTGATTTCCTCCTTTTGGCACGGAGGAAACCTCATGGCATAAATTTGCTATTTTGTGTTGGCCATACATTTCGGATTCCTCCTATTTTGCAATGGCCAGCTAACCCCAAATAGCTAGACCTACTATTTAGTTACCATCATCTAATAGTGCTGGGGTACGAGGCTCCGGAACCTCGCCCACTATTAGATGAAGTTATCTGAACAAATGCTATGCCTCTTTTGAGAACGTATGTTCCGACTTGACAAAGGGTGTATAATAAGTATGGATAAGTATGAATAAGTTGGTATCAGCATGTGTCCACAATGGATGCAATATCATCTGTTCTTTATACTGATATTATATTTCAGGGGCTTTTTTATCTCACGGAATCTAGCCCGGAAGATGTATGGTAGGGCATAGAAGATATGTGAATTTTTATAGAAAGCTATCGAAAGTTTACAGGGGAGGAAGGCAGTTGAAGTACGATGAGTTTTTTAGGGCATTTCACATAGGGGAAAATGATGGTTATTTAATCGGTATTACAACAACTTGGGCAATTCCAAAGTTTTTTGCAGAAACGATTGTTGTTACAGAAAAATATAGAGAAAAACTTCCTTCGGATGATATGAGTTATGACAAATGGTATCAGGGGAATTCCTCTCCAAGAAACCATTGGTTAAATATGGCTAAAGATTATAAGGAGGAAACATTAGTTCATGCGCTGAAAGACAAACTTGATGATGCAAATTTGGAAGGGCTTCTCAAAAAATTTGGATGTACTTTTGATGCGGGCAATAAAAATAAGGAATTGTTATGTTTAGCAATAGCACAGCAGTTTAAAGCAATCATAGATGGAAAAGGTGAAGCAACAGATATAATTGGGAGTATTTATGATTCTGGAAATCTGCAAGCGGATTTTATGGAGTATGTAGAAAAGGCATCCCAGCGGTATAATACGATGAAATTGATTGGGGGCGACGAGGTGCCGCTGGAAGATTTCTTTGTTTGCAATACGATTGGAGAAAAAGAAAGAGTATTTGTCGATAAACAGCGTTTGAAGTGTGCCTATCTTGACAATCCTAATCTGCTTGCCATACGTAAATTGTATGAAAAAAGAAAATATGATAACTTACGAACGATTCTCATAGGAAGCGGCGGATGTGGAAAATCATTGCTTTTGCAGCATATGTTTTTGGATGCTGCAAAAGAATATCCTAAGACGGGTACATTGCCCATTTTTATTGAACTGAGGTATTTTAAGCAGGGCGATGACCTTGAAAATTTTATTGTGGAATCTGTAAGCTCAAGGGATAGGAAATTTGACAGTGATTTAGCTAAAGGACTGTTTTTAAGTGGACGTTGCCAACTTCTTTTAGATGGTTTTGATGAGATAGATCCTTCAGATGTTAATATTTTTCTTAAAAAGTTAGAAAAGTTTAGTTGTAAATATGAGAAAGTACAAATCGTTATTACATCCAGAGATAGCGAATATATCTCGGGTCTTCATGGCTATATTAAACTGTATGTCTGGCCCTTTGATAGCGAACAATCGATGCGGCTTATTGAAAAAATATTAAAATACTATGGTAATCCTGAGGAAAAAGAAAATGTTCTTGATTATATAAGCAATGGTTTTTTACAGAAAGATGGAGTGTTTGCCTCTCATCCACTGTTATTGACGTTCGTTACGATGAATTATTCTACATACAAACGTTTTAATGACAATCACTTGCTTTTCTATAAGCATACATATGAAGCTTTATTATCTGGGCATGATGACAATAAAAAACCATATGACAGAGTATTTTTGTGTGTTGATAATGCAGAGCAGTTTTCTAAAATATTTATGCAATTTTGTGCATACACATACCGTGATGGAAAGTTGCAACTGAGTACTGCTGATTTTGAAGCATATTTTGATATGCTGACAGCACAAAAGGAATTTGAAAATCCACACAAGGTAAATATTAAGAGTTTTAAACATGATGTGTGTTCTACAGCGTGTATCATGTATGAAAAAGCGTATGACCTTTATTATATAGATCCAGGGTTTCAAGAATATTTATTTGCCGAGTATTACAAAAAAGCAGACGAAAGTGAAATAAGCGAATTGCTAAATTCTCTATATAGGTTACCTTATGAATCACTGCTAAGGTATGAAGCTCTGGACATGCTACATGGTTTTGCTGAGGAAAAGTTTAATTTTCGGATAATAAAGCCGTTTTTGGACTCTATCTATAAAGGCGATGACGAACACGATTTTATGTTATTTATAGAAAAATGTTTTAATGAGGTTAGCATTGCCAATATAAATCCGCTTATAGAAGGCTCTTTTGCAAAAAAGTTAAATGCCCGGATGATTTTGCAGCCACCCGTTGAAAGTTATCCAAGGACAATACTTTTAAATTATGTTCTAAGGGCTATGGGTGAGCAATGTGATTCCGGATTTTATCTTAGAGCACGATTTATGGATTCATATCCAGCAGATGTTGTTTGCGAGGGAAAACTCATTGGTCAGGAAAATGGGATAGATGGTGAGCCTGTTCTTTTGATTGATTATAAGCCCAAAGAAGTATATGAGCTTTTTAACAGCCAAAGCCAGTCGGGTAAGGATTGCGGGTTTTTCGTGGGAGAAGATAAAAAACTTATTGATTTTGGAGATAAAATAGTTGTTGATAGTTATTATTTGAACACGGAACCAGAAACATATGCAGAATTGATTCGGAATGTGGCAAGCAATAGTTCAGAAACCTATAATGCTTTTAAAAGAATTAAGGAATATTACAAACAATTGAAAAGAGATTACCATCATAGCGGGTTAAGTTAATTGTTCTTTCAAATAGGACAGTCAGGAGGGTGAAATGAATGCTGTGGAAAAATTGGTGAGCCTTGAAGATATAGCAACATATTTAGATGTGAGCAAGGACACTATCCGATCTTGGATAAAAAAAGAGACTATTCCCTTTCATAAAGTAGGTAGGCAATATAAATTCCGTATGTCAGAAATAGAGGCATGGGTTGAAAGTGGTAAAAGTGCGGATGCCGATAAATAAATTATTACGGAGGAATTAGAAGATGGCTGTGGATACAAAAAAGGTTCAGGAAAGAGAAGAGTTGCATAGAGCAATATGGGCTATTGCAGATGAGCTTCGTGGTGCAGTTGATGGTTGGGATTTTAAAAACTATGTTCTTGGTACTATGTTTTATAGATATATTTCAGAAAATCTGACTGCATACATCAATCGGGGAGAGATTGACGCTGGAAACAGTGATTTTGACTATGCACGGCTGTCAGACAAGGAAGCTGTTGAGGCACGGGAAGGGCTTGTAGAGGAAAAGGGATTTTTTATACTTCCAAGCGAGCTTTTCTGCAATGTAAGAGCCAGGGCGGCAGATGATGTAAACTTGAATGAAACATTGGAGAAAGTATTCCTGCATATTGTTGAATCGGCAAAAGGAAGTGAATCGGAAAATAGTTTTGCAGGTCTATTTGACGACTTTGATGTGAACAGCAATAAGCTGGGAAGTACAGTGGCCAAAAGAAATGAGCGACTTGCCAAATTGCTTGAGGGCATTGCTGATATGAACCTTGGCACTGTAGAAAGCCACAATATTGATGCATTTGGTGATGCTTACGAATATCTTATGACCATGTATGCATCTAACGCTGGAAAATCTGGAGGAGAGTTTTTTACGCCGGCAGAGGTGTCCGAACTTTTGACGAGACTTGGAACAGTCGGGAAAAAGAAACTTAATAAGGTATATGATCCAGCATGTGGCTCTGGATCTTTACTGCTTAAAGCGGCAAAAATATTAGGAAAAGATGCTGTTACAACGGGTTTTTTTGGACAAGAAATAAATGTGACTACTTATAATCTGTGTAGAATAAATATGTTTCTTCATGATGTAGGGTTCGATAAATTCAGTATTGAATGTGAGGATACACTAACGAATCCGCAGCATTGGGATGATGAACCGTTTGAACTCATAGTATCTAATCCTCCATATTCAATTAAGTGGGAGGGGGATGACAATCCCCTCCTAATCAATGATCCGAGATTTTCACCCGCGGGTGTTTTGGCACCAAAAAGCAAAGCGGATATGGCATTTATTTTGCACAGTCTTTCTTGGTTGGCGCCTAATGGAACAGCAGCGATTGTATGTTTTCCTGGGATTATGTATCGCAGTGGTGCGGAGCAGAAAATCAGGAAGTATTTGGTTGATAATAACTTTATCGATTGCATCATTCAACTTCCAGAAAATCTATTTTTTGGAACTCCTATTACTACCTGTATTATGGTAATGAAAAAAAACAAGAAAGACAATACTATATTGTTTATTGATGCTTCAAATGAATATAAAAAGGTAACTAATAATAATAAGTTGGGAGAAAAGAATATTGATAAAATCATATCTGCATTTGTAGAAAGAGTAGATATAGAGGGTTTTGCGAAGTGTGCATCATATGATGAAGTTGAAGATCAAAATTATAACTTGTCGGTATCTTCTTATATCGAGAATATATATATGGGAATTGATGTAGATATAGAGAAAATCAATGAGAGAGCTAGGGAAATTGCTGCAAATGTAAACAAATTGCGTGATGATATTGAAGCCACCATTAGAGAAATGGAGGGTAAGATATGATAAAAGCGATTGAAGATTTGATTTTGAAATTGTGTCCGTATGGAATCACGCAAGTACCCATAGGTAGCCTAATTACGAGAGTGCGAAACAAAGGGAAGGGTGATGATTCTGTTTCACAAGTCTATGTAGTTAGCAATACAAGAGGAATGGTACGCGCAGAAGACTTTAGAGAAAATACAATACATAGTCAGGATACATCTAATTATACGATAATTAGACCATACATGGTGGCATATAACCCATCAAGGTTGAATATTGGTTCAATTGCTATGTTAAAAAGTGATATTCCTGGGTTGGTTAGTCCAATGTACGTTGTATTTGCTGTGGACAATAAAAAAGTAGAGTATGAATATTTTGAGCATATAATGAAATCTCATTTTGTGAATTACAGAGTTAATTCCTTGAAGGAAGAAGGCGCAAGATTTAGATTTGACTATGAAAGGTGGAACAAAATAATCATACCTCTTCCGCCAAAGGAGATACAACGCGAAATAATTTTTGCTCTTAAAAAATTTGATGATATTATCAAATCACTTGAAGATGAACTGCACGTAAGAAGAGAGCAGTATTATTACTATTTAAATACATGTCTTGATATAAATAGAGTAAATGTCCAGAAAGTTCTTTCGGTAGGAGAATTGTTTGACATAAAAAACGGGTTAAATAAGGAAAAAGAGGCTTTTGGAAAAGGGACGCCAATCATTAATTTCACAGATGTTTATAATAAACGGTTTTTAACCGAGAAGGACATTAAGGGACGGGTTTCTTTATCGCAAGAAGAAATTGAAAGATATGGTGTGAGAAAAGGAGATGTTTTTTTTACAAGGACATCAGAAACAAAAGAAGACGTTGGAATGGCAAGTGTGATAACTGAAGAAATTGAAGACTGTGTTTTTAGTGGTTTTGTATTAAGAGCACGTCCAAAAACAGACCTATTACTCCCCAAATTTTGTTCATATTTTTTTGCAACAGAACAGGTTAGGAATGTTATTACACGATATGCTTCAGTGACTACAAGAGCAACCACTACAGGACCCAAACTATCTAAAATTATGGTTCCGATAATGGGTAAGGCGGAACAGAAACAGATTGTGGATAGGATAGAGAAATTTGATCTTATCTGCAATGACATAGAAAATGGACTTATAGCAGAAATTGAGATAAGAAAGCGGCAATTAGGATACTATAGAGAAAAAATGTTAGGCTTTTAATATTCATATTTTCTGAGCAAACGAGGTGAAAAGGATTTATGCCATTTTTTAACATAGTAGTAGAAACAAATGAAAATACGGTAGTTACTGAATATGAGCCTGTAAAATCTCGCTCTGATAATTATCAATCAGAAGCTGAATTAGAGCAAGAATTTATTAAGATGCTTATGGAGCAGGGATATGAATATTTGAAAATTCATAGTGAAGCAGATATGATTGCAAATTTAAAAATGCAATTGGAAATTTTGAATGACTATACTTTTTCAGATTCTGAATGGGAAAGATTTTTCAATGACTGCATAGCAAACAAGAATGAACATATTGTAGAGAAAACCCGTAAAATTCAAGAAGATAATATTCAAGTATTAAAACGTGATGATAATTTGTCAAAAAACATCATGCTGATTGATATGAAGAATATTCACAACAATTGTCTGCAAGTTATCAATCAGTATGTTTTGGGAAAAGAAGACGGCGCTAATTATGATAACCGCTATGATGTAACAGTCCTTGTGAATGGGCTTCCGCTTGTTCATGTTGAACTTAAGCGAAGAGGTGTTGCAATTAAGGAAGCCTTTAATCAGATCGAAAGGTATCAGAGAGATAGTTTCTGGGCAGGAAACGGTCTGTTTGAATATGTGCAGATATTTGTTATTTCAAACGGTACGAATACAAAGTATTATTCCAATAGCACCAGATTTAATGCCATCAAAGATTTTAATGCATCTAATGGCAGCAAAAAGGGAAAAACAAGTAATAGCTTTGAATTTACATCATTCTGGGCTGATGCTAACAATAGAATTATTCCGGATTTAATTGACTTCACAAGGACATTTTTTGCGAAGCATACAATCCTTAATATATTGACCAAATACTGCATTTTTACATCTGAGAATATGCTTATGGTCATGAGGCCATATCAAATAACGGCAACAGAGAGAATTCTTAACAGAATAGAAATTGCGCACAACTATAAGAAGTTCGGGGATATTGCTGCGGGCGGATACATCTGGCATACAACAGGCTCTGGGAAGACTTTAACTTCATTTAAGACTGCAAGGCAGGCTTCACAGCTTCCATACATAGATAAGGTTCTTTTTGTGGTTGACCGTAAGGACTTGGACTATCAGACGATGAAAGAATATGACAGGTTTGAAAAAGGAGCGGCTAACAGCAACAGTTCTACAGCTGTATTGGAAAAGCAGCTTAGGGGAACCAAGGCACATATCATTATTACAACGATACAGAAATTATCTACATTTATCAAGAAGCATAAGGAGCATCCAGTTTATATTAAACAGGTAGTAATAATTTTTGACGAATGCCACCGCAGCCAGTTTGGCGAGATGCATGCGGCTATTGTAAACAGCTTCAAGTATTATTATATGTTTGGCTTTACAGGTACGCCGATATTTCCTACAAATGCCGGTGCGGTAAGAAATCCAAAGTATTCTACTACAGAACAGACTTTTGGAGACCAGCTTCATAGTTATACGATTGTGGATGCCATCAATGATAAAAATGTCCTTCCATTCCGTGTTGATTATATTAAAACAATGGAGGCAGAAGAAGTGATTGAAGATGAGCAGGTCTGGGATATAGCGAGAGAAAAGGCAATGATGGCTCCAGAAAGAATTAAGAAAGTTACAGAATACATTCTGAAAAATTATGACCGAAAAACATATAGGGGCGACAAGAGTTATATTTACAATTCTTTGATGAATATTTCCGAAGTTGCATCCGCAGAACGCGGAGCTGTGGAAGAAATAAAGCAGAAACAGCGGATTAATGGTTTCAATTCAATCTTTGCTGTGGCATCCGTGCCTATGGCAAAATTGTATTATCAGGAATTTAAGAAGCAGATGGACGAGGACCCGACAAAAAAGATTAAGATTGGGTTGATATATAGTTATGCTCCCAACGAGGCGGAGACTGACGAGCAGGACAGCGGCATTTTGGAAGAAGAAAATTCAGAGGATACCGTTGCATTAGATCAGCCGTCAAGAGATTTTTTGGAAGCAGCAATAAAGGATTATAATGTAGAGTTTCATACAAACTATGACACATCATCCGACAAGTTTCAGAATTATTATAAAGATGTGTCGCTTCGTATGAAGAATAAGGAACTGGATATGCTCATTGTGGTAAATATGTTCCTGACAGGATTTGATGCGACCACGCTTAATACATTGTGGGTGGACAAGAATCTGAAAACACATGGATTGATACAAGCGTTTTCGAGAACGAACCGTATTTTAAATTCCATTAAGACCTTTGGAAATATCGTATGTTTTAGAAATCTACAAAAAAGAGTTGATTCAGCCATATCCCTTTTTGGAGACAAAAGCGCAGGCGGCATTGTCTTGATGCAGAGCTTTAAGGAATACTATTATGGATATATTGGGATGGATGACAAGCCGAAGCCCGGGTATGTGGATATGATAGAGGAACTTATGTCAAAGTTCCCATTGAGCGAGCCGCAGATTATAGGAGAACAAAATCAAAAAGAATTCATTGCATTGTTTGGCTCTATTCTAAGGATGCGAAATCTTCTTGTTTCGTTTGATGATTTTGCTGGTAAAGAGATCATCAGTGAAAGAGATATGCAGGATTATAAGGGTAGGTATCAGGATTTACGTGATGAGTGGAATGAGAAAAGGAAGCGAGGAGAAAGTACGGATATAATTGATGATATAGTATTTGAAGTTGAACTGTTGAAACAGACCGAAATCAATATAGATTATATCCTTATGCTTGTGAAGAAATACCACGATACCCATTGTGAAGATAAAGAGGTTTTGATTTCTATAAAAAAGGCTGTGGATTCCAGCCCTGAATTGAGAAGCAAAAAGCAGCTGATAGAAACTTTCATTGCCGGAATAAATGATGTGGACGATGTCATGATTCACTGGAATGATTATGTAGTAGAGGAAAGAGAAAGCCAGCTCATTGAAATCATCAATACAGAGAAGTTAAAAGAGGATGCTACCAGAAGGTTTATGGCATACGCATTTCATATAGGAGAGATAAAAACAATAGGGACTGATATTGATAAGATTATGCCACCGGTATCACGTTTTGGCGGTGGAGACAGGACTGAGAAGAAGCAACGAATAATAGAGAGGCTTAAGGCGTATTTTGACAGGTTCTACGGAATAGGTGGAGTTTATGAAGCGGATGAAGATAATATATAAGCAAATAAAGGACTGGCCGGATTTTGGTCAGTCCTTTTTAAAAAACGAGGTCTCATATCCATCCCCGCGAATCAGGATATCTGGCATCTAGCCCGGAGAGCGGCTCATCTGGGCACAGACGGCATCCAGAGAGACTTCCGGGCGGCATTCAATAATGAGTTCATCATGGACATGGCCGACAATGAAACAGTGGGAGAGATTACGCATGGACGTGTCAGACAGTCCGAGGGACTGGCGGTAGACGCAGACGGCTTCCGAGCCGTATAAGAAAATGTCCGGAAGTTTTACGTGGTTATTTTCTTTTATATCTCCAATGAGGGCATGAGTCTGGTGGAGAAGGCGGTGTACTTGGGGTTGCCGGTGCCGGAGAAACTGAAAGACGTCCTGGGGCAGCTCCACAGTCGGGCGGAAGATGGGAAGGGGGATGAATGAGCATTACCGTGTCCGAAAGTCCTGGGCGGATGCCGGCTCGCAGAAGGGGGCTTTTAAGGAGCTGGAGAACGCGAAGGAGTGTGCGGACGGGAACCCGGGGTATTCGGTGTTTGACTGGAGTGGAAATGTGGTCTATGGGAAAGCGGATGGCGGCGGTATGGCGGATGTGACCTGTCCGTTCATGGTGTGGGTGGAGGTTGCGGACCTGAATATCCGGGAAGGCGCCGGGACGGATACTCCCAAGACGGGGAAGTATACCGGGAAGGGCTGCTTTACCATTGTACAGGTGAAGGCCGAGGTTGGGTCAGATGCGGGATGGGGGAAGCTGAAAAGCAGAGCCGGATGGATTGCGTTGGATTTCTGCGAGAAGATATAAAAGGATATGGTTTCGGAATGAAGGCTGTTCATGGTGTGTCGGGTGCTGTGGACGGCCTCTATTTTTTGTGGAAAATTGCGAAAAATCTGATATACTGTCATAAGTTAAGAGGAATTATGCAGACAGCCGCATTATCGTAGGTGCCAGAACGAAAAAATGTAAACGCGAAAGAAGAATGGAACATGAGGTGTTGGTTGTATGAGCGAGAAGCATTATAGGCCAATTATTAAAGATGGGGATCATCTGGTACAGTCGAAGAAAAATTCTAATAGGGTTATAGGACAGACACGTAATGCGGAGAATAAAAATCCAAAGATTATTGAGTGGGAAGCGGTAGGGGATACTGATTATGAATATGAACTGGCGAAAATGGCGCATGAGGAACGTATGGCTGAGGTGCAGAGTCGCCAATCAACGGCGGATGCTATAACGTCTGTTTTGAATCTCATAAATACTACTGTTACTTTTTTGGCTGAGAATCCAGAAGTCTTGGAAGCTGCTGTTAATTTAGGGAAAAAGGCAAAAAACGGAATTGCCGGCGTGAAAAATAAGCTGATATTGGCTGTTCAGGATGGGAAGAAGCAAAAGAAAAACAGGGAAAACATAAAGAATGCGGCATCTGTCCCGGAATTTACAGATACGAAGATTGCTGCCCCGATAAGCACTGATGCCATTTTGGATGCCATGGAAACTTCACAAAGTGAGAGGGAGAATATTAGTGTTGTGAGGCACGGGAATTGATTTTGGGCATTTTGATAGATTATATAAGCATGAAAAAGAAACTAAACCGGCTTACAAATGCTAATATTGATAACATCAAAAGGCAGGAATTGGATGTGGGGGAGGTCATTGCCCAGCTGGATTCTCTGATAAAGGAGTACCCGGCATTGATGGACGACAGCACAACGGAGAATATTGCGGCATTGCTTAGAATGAATTCGGACAGTCAGGAGAACAAAAAAATAAAAGACGTTTTGAAAATAGATTGATGATTACAAGAAAGGCGATACATATTTATGGAAAATACTGGCGAAGCAAAAAATGAAATTGCCATTGTGGATAAAGAGACGGTTGAGAATTTAATCTACATTGTCCGTGGGCAGAAAGTGATGCTGGATGTGGATCTGGCAAAAATTTACGGATACAGTACAAAAGCATTTAACCAGCAGGTAAAAAATAACATAGAAAAATTTGAAGAAGATTTTATGTTTCTTTTGACAGATAAAGAAGTGAAAGAACTTTCAAGGTCAAAAAATTTGACCTTGAACAATGAGAGCGGTCGTGGACACAATATCAAGTATAATCCACATGCATTTACGGAGTCTGGCCTTTACATGCTTATGACTGTATTAAGAGGAGAACTTGCGACAGCTCAGAGCAAAGCCTTAATCCGCATCTTTAAAGGCATGAAAGATTATATTTCAGAAAACCCTGCCCTGATTGGAACGGATGACATTGCGCGGCTTGCTATTCAGACCAGTGAAAATACTGCCGCCATTGCAAAAATCACTGATGAGATGCTCCGTAAATCGGATTTGCCCAAAATATTCAAGAATTTTGCGTCATCAGACACCGGAAAAGAGTTCCTGATTATGAATGGTCAGCTTGCGGAAGCAGATGCCGCATATCAGGGAATTTATGCTAAAGCAAAAAACAGCATTTTTATCATTGATGATTATATAGGGATTAAATCTATCATGCACCTGAGGAATGTAAATCCGGGTGTTATGATTACAGTATTTTCAGACAATAAGCAAAGCCATTTGAGACGGGCAGATATGAATGATTTTAGGAATGAGTTTCCGGGTATCCTGATAGATTTTAAGAAGACTAATAACACGATGCATGACAGATATATCATCCTGGATTACGGAAAGCGGAGCGAGAAAATCTACCATTGCGGCGCGTCTTCCAAAGATGCCGGGAAAAAGACAACGACCATCATGGAAGTTCAGGACAGGGCAGTTTATAAGCAGCTGGTGGATATTCTGATAAAAAATCCAGCGTTGGTACTTACATAATTATGACAATATTTTATTCGCCCCGTATGGGGCGAATTTTTTTGGCTCAAAATCGGAAAATCGGATTCAGGGTACATAGACCTCCAGAAAGAAAGCCGGGGGTGTTTGAATGAAAAGGAACTTCGTGCTATGGGACAACTTGTTTCTGGATATTTAGATTTCGCAGAGCGTCAGGCGGAACGTGGACAGGTAATGACTATGAAAGATTGGGCAGAACATTTGGATAGTATACCCTGATGATTTTTGACCGGTATTCATAATATTGGGATAAGTTTGGAAGATACTTCCGGGCAAGAGAGTACTATGCTGGGCCGGTGGTCATGGCTCAGTCACATGATTTCTATTTAATACATTTTATAACGACAAATCTTTTCCCAGTTCTCAGGAAAGCCCATTTCTTTTAGAATTGAGTTTTGGTAATATGTGGACATTGTTTTAAAACCTGAAGAATCAACCAGGAAAGAGAAGCTTTGAACTTTTTAAATTCATCATTCCCAATTAAGTATCTGAGAGAAAGAACAACCGCAAATAAATCATGCTTTCCAAACAAATAACTGCCCTTCTTCATTGGAATATTTAACTTTTTATGTAGTAAAGTATCGGGTATCGTATCACTGGTACGAAAATCAAAAAGGCGTTCTCTGTGTGCGCATACATTCCGGCATTTTGCTACAATTGTTATAAACTGATGTAATTGTTTTTCAGAGTAACCAGGAAAGTGTTTGCTTACTTTTGACTGGATTTTATTTGGCATGTACTGATAAAAAGCAGAGAGTTGTCCAAATGTAATCGCATTCATTGCAACCCAAAGAGGAACATTATGGTAATTTTTTGCATAGTGAACAATGTAATTGTAATGGGTAGGCAATGAAATAGCCTTTTCCAGAGAAGTTATCAAACGATGCACAGCTTTTTGATTTTTCTTTGCAGAATTAAAATTATTGGAATTAAGATATTCTGTCTGAGATTCACCGAACTTCTCGCAAAAATAATAGGAGATTAAAGATTTCAAGTGACGTTCTATATGGAGAATATATTTTAAAAATAATGTGCGTAATTCTTCATCAAAATAGTAGAATGCAGTGATTTCTTCAAACGTAACACCATAGAGGTATTTGCCGGATGGTGTATATTCCAATATTGTGAAAAAAGGAGCCCACGCATGAGCTCCTTCGGCTACGGGCCCCTCGAGCTTCCGTAGCACAACCACTAAAAATAATATACAGGATTGAACAAGGAAAGTCAATGCTATTTTAGTGGTAATGATAGTATATGCATATAAAATAAAAATATGAAAATAGAAATTGATTATATTTGGAACTTTGGATTCTTCTGCGTTGGCTCTATTGTGAAATAGAAAGGTTAATGATACAATCAAATCGAAAATATCAGAAAAATCAGGCAAAGGAAGACAAAAATCATGACAGAGCTGCAAAAAGCAATTGAAGAAATCACAAATTCCAGTAAAACCTTCCCTGAACAGGCATTTCAGGTAATTACCGCCAACAAGGAGGAAGCAGTTCCATATTTACGTGAAGCCATCAGCTATGCCGCCGGTAAAGGGACAGAGGTGGGCGAAGATTACCAGCTTCATTTCTATGCGCTGTACCTGCTGGGAGAGTTTCAGGACAGGGAGTCTTTTCCCATGATTATGCAGCTTGTGTCACTTCCCGGCGATACGGTGGATTATCTGATTGGAGACTGCGTGACGGAAGGATTGAACGATATCCTTTACAATACATATAACGGCGATATGGAATTGTTAAAAACAGCAATCCAGAACAGAGCTGTCAATGAATTTGTCAGGTCGGCGATGCTTGACGTTATGGGGCAGCTATATCTGGACGGGAGCCTGGAGGAAAATGAGTGGAAAGGCTTTTTAAGACAGGCTGCACATGATGGCGGAGACTATGATTACACTTACAGTAAAATAGGCTATCTGATATGCAGATGCCACTTTTCGGATATGCTTCCGGACATCCGATACATGTTTGACAAAGACCTTATCGATGAAATTGTGATGGGAAAATATGATTCCTATGTGGACGCTATGTTTATGTATCGTGAGAGGGACGGGGATTTTTGTAAAACTGCCATAAGCACAGCCGGGTCTTTGCGGCACTGGACAATGTTTTCCAATTCAGAAAATTCCGCAGCCAAAGAAAAAGATTTTGGCAAATTGCTTCGCACCATGGAAAGAGAGTGGGAGGAGCCTGCCAGGAGGGTAAAAATCGGAAGGAATGAGCCCTGTCGCTGCAGAAGCGGAAAGAAATATAAATATTGCTGTATGAATAAAAAGAAGGATGTCATTGACCGGATAGAAAGTTTGGAGGAACGCAATAAGTGGCTGAAAGGATATCCGTATACAGGGACGGAAAGGGTTCCGGGAAGGATTTATCTTGCGGATTATTTTGATGAGACAAGTATAGAAATTGATAAAATTCTTTATCTGGCGTTAATGAACCGGCCGGGGCTTATCTGGAAAAGGGATAAAGAGGCGGAGGGGAAAAGAGCGAGGGAATATCTTTACCTTGCATTCCAAAGATGCGTGGAAAGAATGGATAAAGAACAGATTCCGTCACTTGCAGATTATGATGAGAAATACAGTATTCATTATCAATGCGGAGAATGGATGAGTGAGTTGTGCAGGCTTTTAGAGGAAAGCAATGATACGGAAAGGCATGGAGAGGTTCGGGAATTCGTTTCCGGCAGGCAGGGATAATGCGCAAAATATTAATCATAGAAGACGACCCCCTCATAAGGAGGGAACTGAAAATCCTTTTAGAAAGCGCCTTATATGAGGCGGTTTCCTTAACCGGCTTTGAGAATATCCCGGAGCAGATACAGGCGGAGAACCCGGATTTAATCTTACTGGATGTGAATCTCCCGGGGATTTCCGGCTTCGATGTCTGCACCCGGATAAGGGAGCGGATGGATGTGCCTGTTATCTTCCTGACCAGCCGCACGGATTCCATGGACGAGCTTACGGGAATGTTAAAGGGCGGGGATGACTACATTACAAAGCCCTATCAGCCGCCCCTTCTTCTGGCGAGAATTGCGGCGGTGCTTAAGAGAGCCGGAGGGGCGGCGGAAAAGGAAAACACAAAGTTTGCTCATCACGGCGTGGAGCTGGATATTGCCGGGTGTTCTCTGGCATATGGAAATAATCATGCGGAGCTGACGAAAAGCGAGATGAAAATTCTTTATCAGTTATTTCAGCGTCCGGGAGAATTTGTTTCCAGAATGGACCTGATAGAGTATTTGTGGGAAAACCGGATTTTCATTGATGACAATACATTGAGCGTCCACGTGGCCAGAATCCGCGATAAGCTGAAAGGAATCGGCGTACAGGACTTTCTTGAAACAAAAAGGGGAATAGGATACAGAATATGAAGCTGATTCCGTTTCTGAAAGACAGGTTTATGCTTCTTATCATGCATGTGATATGCATGGGAGCATTGTCGGCATTTTTAAGCCTGACAGGTTATGGCAGTACAGGGATTCTGTTAATACTGATTTTTTGGGCGGTTATTCTGGCCTGCTGGCTGCTTGTTACCTATTATGGGCGAAAAAGATATTTTGATGAAATCGAAAAGGTTCTTGAAAATATTGACCAGAGGTATCTTCTGGGGGAATTACTGCCGTATTCGTACCGCCTTGAGGACAGGCTGTACGGGGAGATGCTGCATTTTTCCAACAAGGCGGTGATTGAGAGAATACGGGAGCTGGAGGACGCCCAGAGGGATTACCGGGAATACATTGAAAGCTGGGTGCATGAAATCAAAGCGCCGATTACCGGTATTGCGCTTCTCTGCGAGAGGCGGCGGAAGGGAGACATAACCTCAGCGCAGCCGCTTTTCGGTCTAGCGCCCGCAAAAGAAATCCTCCGCGAAATCAGTCTTGAAAACCAGAAAACGGAAAATTACGTGGATATGGTGCTTTACTATGCCAGAATGGAAAATGTCTATAAGGATTTTCTGATTCAAAAGACGGACTTGCAGGAGGTTGCGGAGGAGGTTCTGGCGAAGAACAGACTGCTTTTGATTCAGCATCAGGTGAGGGTGAAGGTAGAATGTAAGGATATGGTTTACACAGACGGAAAGTGGATTGCCTTCATATTAAATCAGATGGCAGGAAACAGCGTGAAGTACCGAAGTGAAGAAAGGACTTTGGCGCTCCATATTTATACGAGGCGGGAAAAGGACGGGGTAATACTGACGTTCGAGGACAACGGCGTCGGGATTTTGCCAGAGGAGCTGCCCCGGATTTTTGAGAAGGGCTTCACCGGAAGCAACGGGCGCAGCCATAAGCAGGCCACAGGTATGGGGCTTTATCTTTGTAAGCGGCTGTGCGATAAGCTGGGAATCGGGTTATGGGCAAGGTCCATGCCGGGGCAGGGAACCGAAATGCTGATGGAATTTCCCGTAAGCAATTATATAAAAAGGGAATAAATGTAAAGATTGCGGTTATCTTTCAAAAAAGTAAGATTACCGCAATCTTTTTTTATAGGAAAGAAGGTTCGGCAATGATAGAATAAAACCGGCCGGTATAAAAAGGGTGCTATCCGTCTTTGGCTGCGCAGAAGACGAGGCAAATTTGAGACTTGCGGAAAAAGCTGCAGGGAGAGAGAAAGGCAGGGTTATTATCATGAGTAATCCCAATAAAAATAATTACATCAGGGTATGCGACATCGAAAAATACTATGGAAACGCGTCGAACGTGACGAAGGCAATCGACCGTGTCAGCTTCCATGTGGAAAAAGGGGAATTTGTGGGGGTGATGGGGGCTTCCGGCTCGGGGAAAACCACGC
This sequence comes from uncultured Lachnospiraceae bacterium, assembly GCA_910577275.1. Taxonomy (GTDB): domain Bacteria; phylum Bacillota; class Clostridia; order Lachnospirales; family Lachnospiraceae; genus Suilimivivens. The sequence continues at coordinate 94,906 of CAJTMW010000004.1, read as the reverse complement.
TCCTCAATGTGCTTGCCACCATAGACAGGGTGACGGCGGGTCATATCTATTATGAAGATACGGACATTACGGAGATGAATGAGGATAAGCTGTCGGATTTTCGGAAGAAAAATCTGGGGTTTGTTTTTCAGGAGTATAATCTGCTGGATACCCTTACCATTGAAGAAAATATCGTGCTTGCCCTTACCTTGCAGGACAGGGGGAAAAAGGAGATTCAGGAGGAAAGTACGAGAATGCTAAAACTCCTTCGTATAGAGGACATCAGGGATAAGTTTCCCTATCAGGTTTCCGGCGGGCAGAAGCAGCGCTGCGCCTGCGCCAGGGCGCTGGTAAATCACCCGAAGCTCCTTCTGGCCGACGAGCCTACGGGGGCTCTTGATTCCCGCTCGGCGCAGACGTTGCTTGAAACCTTTACGGATTTGAACCGGAACATGGGGGCTACCATTTTAATGGTCACTCACGACGCTTTTTCCGCCAGCTATTGCAGCCGGATTTTATTTTTGAAGGACGGGAAAATTTTTCATGAGCTGGTGAGGGGAGATGCGCCGGGCAGGAGCTTTTTGCAGGATATTCTGGATGTGCTGTCCTTAACGGGAGGTGAATTGTCAGATGCTCGCTAAACTCGGCTTTCGCAATATGAAACGCTCCATGCGGGATTATACGGTTTATATGCTGACCATGACTTTGATAACGGCTCTCATGTATGCCTTCAACAGTCTGATTTTTCAGAATGAATTAATAAAGCAGCTGGAAACGGACAGTATTATGGAAATGATGATTGGGTTTGCCACCTTTTTTATCATGCTGATTGTGGTGTGGCTGATTCACTATATGGTTCGGTTTATGCTGGAAAAAAGAAGCGGGGAGTTCGGCATTTATCTGCTTTTGGGCATGAAAAAGAGGACGATTTCCAGGCTTTATATGCAGGAAAATCTGCTTCTCGGGGGCGTTTCCTTTCTTGCAGGGATTTTACTCGGCATATTGCTGCAGCAGGTTCTTATGACGGTGATGTTTGCCATGGTGCGGATGGAATACCGGCTGCATATCAGCTTTCATAAGGGAACGATTCTGATGACGACTTTGTGTTACGGAGGGTGCTTTTTGCTGGCTCTGCTGCGTTGCCGGCGAAAATTTAAGAAGATGAGTATTCAGAGCCTGATGAATGCCAGACGTCAGAACGAGGAAATCCGGGAAAAGAATGAGGAGGTTAAGAGGATTTTGTTTCCCCTGTCCGTCATTTTTATTCTCATGTTCTGGCGGTGGTTCGGAGGTCTTGAAAGTACGGAGGAAACGCTTGTCTTTCTTACGGGGCTGGTGCTTACGATTTACCTGTTTTATATCGGGATTTCGGCGTGGATTATCTGCTATGTGCGGGGAAAAGGGGAAGGAATTTACAGGGGGCAGAATCTGTTTTTGCTGCGTCAGTTCGCCTCCAAAATCCGTACCATGCAGTTTACCATGGGAACGCTGACGGCGCTGTTTACGCTGGCGCTTATGGGGGCATCCATTGCGCTGATGTTCAGCGAATATGAAAATACGGTTCTGGACGATAAGTTTCCTTTTGATATCCAGATATGGAGCGGGGATACGGAAAATGATTTCGCGGAGGAAAAGAAGGTCATCGAAGAAAACGCAAAGGTGAGGGAGTACTTTGCTTATCATATTTATACAGATGAGGAAAATCGGGTAAACACCTTTGCCCTTACCCATACGAAGAACTACGGAACCATTTTTTGGGCAGAGGACGGAAGCCCTGACAGCGTTAAGATTAAAAATTTTCTGCAAAATCAGAATGTTTATTATGAATACGATACTTATATGGGTATTTCCGATTATAATCACCTTCGGAAAATGCTGGGCTATAGGGAAGTCAGGTTAAATCCCGATGAGTTTCTGGTGCAGGTAAAGCCAAGGCTTGCGGAGGAGTTTCAGGAGATATGCGGCGATATGGAAATTTGGGGTGCGCAGAAGGGGGACTATCTGAAATGCGCGGGGGTTTGCGGAGATTCTTTTTCTCAGGATGGACATAACGGTGCGGATTATGTTATTGTAGTACCGGATACCGTGATAAAAAGGATGAAGCCTTATTACCTGGAGCTGGCGGTTAAGGTCAGCGGAGGGGTTTCAAAGGATTTGCGGAAAAAGCTGGACGCGCTGCTTCGGCAGGAGGATTTGCCGTTTGCAGAAAATCCGGGCCTTGAGGATTTGTATGAGGATGGAAACTTTCTGCGCTGCGGCTCCGACAATATCATCAATTACGCGGTGGAAAATCTGGTGAGGGATAACCTGATTCCGGAGGTGAAGTATATGCTGGCTTCCCTGATAATCCCGCTCTTTTATATCGGTCTGGTTTTCGTCTGCGTTGCGGTGACCGTGCTGTCGGTGCAGCAGCTCAGCGATTCCGCAAAATACCGTTACCGCTATGACGTTCTGGCGAAGCTGGGACTGGAGCGGGGGCAGATTAACCGTCTGATATTAAAACAGCTGTCGGCTTACTATTTGTGTCCGGCGCTCCTTGCCGTCATTATCAGCGGGAAAATGATTTTATATGCCAGCAGGATTTTTGTGGAGATGACGGGAGTTCCGGCGTCGCCGGTAAAGTTTTTTGCCAGGAGTATTTTGCTGTTTTTCAGTATTTATCTGGTTTACTTTATGGTTACTTATGTGAGCTTTAAGCGCAATGTGGAAGAAAAAATTGCAGGAAAATGAGGAATGAAATGATTTACGAGACTAAGGGTACGGAAAAAATCGGGGAGCTGTTTAAGGGCTGGGAGGAGTCCTTAATCTGGTCGGCGATGCAGGGCGTTATGGGGAAAATCTATGTGACAGACAGAGAGGAGCCGCTTTCGGCAATGGTGATTCTGGGGGACTTCTGCTTCTTTGCGGGGCAGCCGGACAGGGAGCTGGTAAGCTTCAAGCCGGACTGGCGCTCATCGGATTTTATCATAATGGTTCCGCAAAACGGGGAATGGGCAGAGGTGATTGAGGAGGTTTACGGCGAAAAGGCAAATAAGGTAACGCGGTACGCCATCAAAAAGGAAGGGGATATCTTTGACAGAGAAAAGCTGGCAGCCATGGCGGCCAATCTGCCGGAAGGCTGTGAGCTGAAGCTGATTGACGAGGCGCTTTATACAGGGTGCCTTAAGGAGGAGTGGTCCCGGGATTTTGTATCCCAGTATGAGACATGGGAAGAATACCGCCGCCTGGGGCTGGGCGCAGTTGTCTTAAAGGACGGCGAGATTGCGGCAGGGGCGTCCTCTTATTCAAGCTATGAGGGAGGCATTGAAATCGAAATCGGCACCAGAGAGGAATACAGGAGAAGGGGACTTGCCACGGCCTGCGGCGCAAGGCTGGTTCTGGAATGCTTAATCCGCGGGTGGTATCCGAGCTGGGACGCGCGGAACCTGTGGTCCGTGGGGCTCTCCGAAAAGCTTGGCTATCATTTCAGCCATGCTTATGACGCCTATGATATTTTGGGGTATTAAGCCGGTCTCAAAGCGGCTTCGGGCATTTATGCGAAAAAAGGAACTGCCAGGTTTCACAGCAGTTCCTTTTATAATACAATATTTCTGGAAATCATATAAGACTGACGGTAAGACCCGGCAGCAAGGCGTACAGACAAGCCAATAATAAATGAAAATCAGTCGAGATATTCAACCTCGCCGCTTCCAATATGATAGAAAGCGCCGCAAACCTTAAGCTCGCCGTCATCCTTAACGCCAAGGCTTTCTTTGATAACGGCTACGCTCTGGGCAACATTGAGGCAGCAGGCGCGGTACTCGTCGGCCTCGTCGCCGATTGCCCTTTTAATCTCGTCGGTTATGTACTTTACAAAGCCCTCGGGAACATGACCCATAGCGGCTCCCACCGCGCCGCAATGCTCATGGCCGAGAACCACCACCAGCTTGCAGCCGAGATGGTCGGCGGCATATTCAACGCTTCCAAGCTGATGCTTATCCATCACGTTGCCGGCTACCCGAATCACAAACAATTCGCCGATTCCGGCGGAAAAGATGCTTTCGGGAATCACTCTTGAATCCGAACAGGTAATGACGATTGCGTAGGGGTGCTGTCCCTCATCGCAGGTTTTCTGCCTGATTGCCGGCGAGACATCGCCCGGACAGGTGGCGGCGTTTAAATAACGCTGATTTCCTTCCTTCAACTTTTGCAGCGCTTCTGCTGCTGATACGTTTCCTTCGTGCATAACGTGTACCCTCCATGTTTTTCTTTCTGCGAACAGCGAGCCGGGCTGGCATGCCTGCGCATCCGGCGGCTGCCGCAGATACTATAGTGGTTTAAGTATAGCATATTTTTATAAAACGGACAGTAAATCCATGGGATTTTTTAAGTAATAATTTGCAGGCGTTTCCTCCGTGTGGCTGCCCCATACCGCCAGAGCAAAATCCACGCCGGCATTTTCCGCGCACTTGCTGTCGTAGATACTGTCTCCGATATACAGAATTTCATTTTTAGCCGCGCCGGAGAGCTCCATATATTTTAAGAGAGGACCGGAGGTGGGCTTATGCTCCAAAGTATCGTCCGCGCACACGACCGGGTGAAAATAGCGGCTGATATGGTATTTTCCGAAATCCTGTTCAAACAAAATTCTCGGCTTTGAGGTGATAATCCCCAGCCCGTAGCCGTCCTTTGCAAGCCGGCAAATCAGCTCCTCGATTTCTCCATAGAGAACCATCTCGTTTTCATGCCGCCGAAGGGCGTCAAGCCACAGCTCCATGGCGGCGGGGATATCCTGAATTTCAAGCCTTTTCAGGGTGTCTTCCCCCGTAATCCCAAAGCAGAAGGTCAAATCCTCAAAGGGATATTTTCTGCCGGTAACGGAAAGCAGCATTTCCTGTAAGGACTTGAGAATCGGCTGTTCGCTGTCGATTAAGGTTCCGTCAATATCAAAAACAATCTGTTTGTATTTCATTCGAATTCTCCTTTCGCGGCCGGTCTGCGGCAAGCTTTTCACAGGCGGTCAGAGTGGTTTTTATCAGCATCCATAAGCCGTAAGCGGCTATGGGAACACACAAAACAAAGTAGCCAAGGCCGTAGCGCCCCCCGGCCTCCCAGAACATGTGGAAGAAATAACCGCCGAAAATACAGAGGATGAGGAAGGCGGCGGGAAGGGAGCGCTTTCTGATACAAAAGACCGTGCCGGCAAAGGCTCCCAGCAAAATGAAAGAGTGATAAATATTCATAAGGCCCTCGAGAATCAGCCGGCCGCTTCCGTATATAAGGGAAAGGGCAAGGGGAGAGTGGTCGTCCCTGTGGCGGCTGTACCATTCATTTGTTATCTGAGACTGAAAACCGGGGTCGTTCCACTGAGAAATAAACTTCTTATAAAAAAAGCGGAACCCTGATTTGGGGGAAGAAACAAAATGATTGACGGATTCCTTTATGGACTCCATGCAAAGCTGCGTGGTTTTTTCGGTGTCAAAGCCGCACTCGGAGTAAGTAACCCAGTTGTAGCCGTTGTACCACCCGTTTTCCAGATATTCGTTTTCCTGCAGGCCCATTGCAATCCAGGCGATTTTGGGAATCCCCTCCGGAAGCACGGAAATCCCGGAAGCCCGGACATAATAAGAGTCCACCAGAGCGGTTCCGGCAGCGGGGAGAAGTACCAAAGCGGCGGCAAAGACAAGGGAAAACCAGTCTTTTTCGCTCATGGAATACAGAACCAGTATAATTAACGCGGCGGCGAGAATCACGGAATTGTTGGATTTAAACAAAACCGCAAAGGCCATACACAGGGAGGCGGGGATGATAAGGGTGCGCTTTTTGGTGTTCAGATAACGTATCACCAGATAAATGGCGGGCATGGCAAAGCCCATACCGGGAATATCCCCGTAAATAAAGGTGGCGTAGAGGTAAAGGGGCAGGAGCCCGAAACAGAGAATGGACAGCATTATCTGAACGGAGAAATCATGAAACAACTCCTCTGAAATCCGGTGCAGAAAATAAACGGTAGAAAAGATGGCAATCACATTAATAAGCTGCAGAACCGTAAAATTATTTACCCCAAAAATAAAGTAGGTAAGCTCCAGAAAACCAATCATGCCGAGCTGATGGGGATAATGAACCAGATATTCGTCGCCGGAAAAGGAGGAATAGTCGCCGTTTAAAAAAGCAACGGCAATATCGCTTAAGGACTGGCTGTCGCAGGCAACATTCACCCGGTAGATAAAAATAATCAGCAGACAGATAATTACCGAATAGACAAGGGCGGTTTTCTCAAATAAGCGGCAAAGCCTTTCGTCAGCTGCGCGCTTTTTGAAATAAAAGGCTGACAGCCCGATAAAAATACACAGCAGTAGCAGTAAGAAAACAGGAGAGTCGGCCTTGTAAAGAGGCTTTTCTATTTCCTGATATAATTCCATATAGGTGGTCTGAAAGAGGGAAAAAACAGTATTAAAGGCCAGCAGGATTCCGCAGGGAATCATGTAGCACAGGGTAAGAATATAAATTATTCGCTCGTTTTTGTGCAGGGGATTCATAAAATATGCCTTTCCATTGGTAAGGATTGTATTTAACAGTATATCCGCTTACAGGCGTTTTTTCAAGTTCATTTCTTGACCGGCATTTCTTCTCGTGATACCATGTATAAATATCGGAGGATTTTAGCATGAAAATTGAGAAAATAAATGAAAAGCTGTCAAAATGGCTCACTCCGAAGACGCTGTCCGTTTTTCTTACGGGCGTCTATCTGGTAAGCCTGATACCGCTTCTCTGGATAGGCTGGTTTAACTATCCCAGCGCGGACGACTATACTATCGGCAATAACTGCAGGCAGGCGTGGGTTGCCGGCCACAATATTTTCAGCGCACTCTGGGCCGGGGTGCTGCGGGGAGTAGAGGACTGGATAACCTGGATGGGCTATTTTACTTCCAATTTTCTGATGGCGATTCCGCCCAGCAGCTTCGGGGAGCGTTTTTACGTGCTCACAGTCTGGATAATGCTTGCCATGCTCAGCTTTTCAACCGCCTGGCTTTTAAGAACCGTTTTTGTAAAGGTGTTCAAGGCGGACAAATATGTGAGCCGGTGCGCTGTAATGGCGATGCTGTTTGTCACGGTACAATGTATGGTAGGCAGAGTGGAGGCGTTTTACTGGTACTGCGGCGCGGTAAATTATATGTTTGTCCACGGCATGTCTCTGTTTTTTTACGGACTTTTGATATCCATTGCCTGTGATAAGGGGAAAAGTAAAAAGCTGAAAATCGTCATGGTTTCGCTCCTTGGATTTTTCACAGGGGGAGGTAATCAGCTTACGGCGCTGAATGTGGCGATAGTCCTTACTGTGGCGGCAGGATTTCTCTTTTATCATAAGAAGTGGAAGGAATACGGGCGGCTTATCATGCCCATGGCGGCATTTTTCCTGGGATTTGTGCTGAACGTTGCGGCGCCCGGAAACTGGGTGCGGGCGGAAGGCGCAAGCGGAATGAATCCGGTGAAGGCCGTGCTGGTTTCCTTTTATTATTGTCTGGACTACTGCCTTGGAGAGTGGTTTGGCTGGCCGGTAATTTTGCTCATCGTTTTACTGGTGCCGCTTTTCTGGCACATGACGGAAAAGACCGAGTTCCAGTTCCGCTATCCTTTAATTGTGGTGGTCTTTGGTTATTGTCTGGTTTCGGCGATGATGACGCCGTCCCTTTTTGCGGTGGGGAATATCGCCGCCGCCAGATTACAGGCGCTTACTTTCACCATGTTTATTCTGGTGCTCACCCTGTGCACAGGCTATGTGACCGGCTGGGTGAGGAAAAGAGTCGGTAAAAAAGAGGAGGCCGGTTTTACAGCAAGCGAAATCTGGTGTGTGCTGGGCTGCATTTTGTTTTTTGGAATGGCATCGGTGATTACCGTTATACCTGAGCCACACTATTTTGTTTTTTCATCTGCGCTGACAGATTTGTCGAACGGCAGCGCAAAGGCCTACGGGGACGCCTTACATGAGAGGATGGAGCTTTATCACAGCGGGGAAAAGAATATCACGGTAGAGCCCCTCCCCGCCCGGCCGGCGCTTCTTTATTTTTCCGATATCAAAGAAGACCCGCAGGACTGGGAAAACAGAGGGCTTTGCCGGTTTTACGGACTGGAATCCGTAAAAGTGTCGTCAGATAAGAGCACATGATGAGAGTGTTTTCGGATGGGCAGATGCCAAGGGACGAAAGCACGGTAAAACAAGCGGTATATTTTACTTGAACCGCGGAAACATCCAGAACAGATAAGGGAGAATAATCGCGCCCACTAAAAGGGCGGCCCAAAGGCTCTGTCTGGTGACTGCCAGATACACTAGCAGGATGACGGCAATAAAAAGCGGGCTGCGGAGGAACCGGTACAGCATCCTGCGCGCTTTCGGGATATCCTTCGTCTCCACGTCTTCCGGGTGGGTGAGGCGGCAGTTGACGGTCGCGCCGAAGCGGTCAAAGGTACGCATAGCCGTGTACTCAAGTCCGTCGATTTCAAAGACCGGCGACATGCCGGGCTTCGTGATTACCAGATTCAAATCGTTTTCACTGGCGTATTGAAGAAGCGCTTCCGTAAACTCGTCGGTGCTGCGCACCATGGTGTCCGGCTTAAAGGAAAAGCGTTTTTTACCTTCCGATACTGCAAATTTTTTGTAATCCTGAATAATTGACATAAATTTCCCTCCATTTCTTTCCATAGCTTCCATTTTATAGAGAGTGTCATTTACATCCAGCGACCTGATATCGCTTCCAAGGAGTCCCTTGCAGATTACAATACAGGCGTCAAGCTCCTGCTGCCTTTGCTGCAGGTCTTTCAGGTGCTGCTCGAGAGAAACGTCAAGGGGAGTTTCTTCTGAAAGGATATTTCGGATATCCTCTATGGAAAAATCCAGCTTCCGCAGGACTTTAATTGTCTGGAGTGTCCGAAAATCCTCCTCCGTATATTCCCGGTAATTGTTTACCTCGTTTCTCGACGGGTGGAGCAGTCCTTTCCTTTCATAAAAACGGATATTCTGTTTTGTAATATCTGTCCGGCTTTCCAGTTCATTGATAGTCAATGATACCGCCCTCCTTTCATAGACTCTGAAAATGGCTGCTAATGGAAGTCAACTTGTTTTTGATAAGGTGACTGTAAGGGATATACTTAGTATAAGGTCAATACTCTTTTTAAAAATTTTTAAAATTTTGATTTTTGAGCGCCCGGGCGATGCGCAACGCGCCGTTTCCGTCAACCAGCCTGCGCATGGCTGTCTGTGCGGATTTTCTCTTACCATAAGAATCATCGGAAGAATAATCTTTCATAAGCTGAAAAACCGCATTAAGAACCTCATCCTGATTTTCACGGATATCGCCGGCGCAGGGGATTGCCCCGGCCGCCGCAAATGCCTTTGCGGAGATTACCTGATTGTCCGCCATGGTAAAGCTGACGGCGGGGACGCCCAGGGCGCAGAGCTCGTATAAGGTGGTTCCGGCGGCGGATATGGCGAAATCACAGTTAAGCATGAGAGATGCCATGTCGGCCACGCTTTCGTGCAGCCGGACAAAGGGCAGTTCCCCGGCCAGCCGGTAAAGAGCGGTCTTATCCGTGTTTAACTTTCCTATCACCATATGAAATACGACGCCGGATGGGCCGAAAGCATCTGAAAGCTCAGGCGATGTCAGTTTATTGATAAAGGCGAGGCAAAAATGCCGGGGGTCGCTTGCGCCGGTGGTAATCAATATGTTTTTCACCTGATTTTTCACGGAAATCTGCTTTCCCTGAAACTGACTGCGAAGGGGCGTGTAGGCGGCGCCTAAAAGAAGCTGACCGGCGTTTTGATAGGACAGGCGGTAAGCAGCAAGCTCCGAATCGGGAATGACGTCGTAATTGATGAGCAAATCAACAGGATAGTCAAAAAGACGCAGGTCGTCAAGGTAAGCGACTTTTGCAAGAGGCTTTAAGGCCGATAAATAGGGCTCCGTTACAAAATAGGAGTCCAGAAGGATAACGGGCTTCGCTGTTGTGACAGGAGTGTCGGTTTTGCCGGAGCCGGAAAAGGTGCGGAACAAAGAGGACGATTCTCTGGAAATCTGCGACGAAAGCAGGGCGGTCAGCTCCGGCAGCTCCTGTTCCAAATGATTGTAGGAAGCGGTTTGCAGCCGTGAGACGGAAAACGGCTTTTCCGCCGCAGAGGCAGGCAGGAGGGAAGAAGGCTCCTTTTCAGAAACCGGCAGGGACAGGGAAGGGTTCCCCTGTCCGTACAGGTTTTCACAGATATCCGAAAGAAGTGCAAGGCTTTCTTCATCAGAAACCAGAAAATGCACGGCCATGCCAAGCTTCCTGCATGCAAGAGCAATCGACAGGCAGCGTGTCAAATGGCCGGATGCAATCTCTTTATTTCCGTCTGTCCTGATATAAATTAACTGATAAGTTCCCATTGAAGCGGAGTTCCTTTCTTAAGGAAGGTTCTTGCCCTTTTGCCAAGCACTTCTTCATAATGCATGGTATGCAGCCCGCAGAGCCCGTTTCCGGGGCGGATGGAACGGATATTTTGGGGGGTAAGGAGTTCCCCTGCCGCAATGTCCTCCACCACGAAAAGAGAGCGGGAGCCGCCGTGCTCTAATTTCTGAGTGTCGGTAAGCTGATAGATATCGCTTCCTAAGGCTTTTTCCATAATGCGGATGTCCTTTACCATCCGGGCAAATTCCTCCGGCTCCATGGAAAAGGCGCTGTCCGGCCCGCCGTCGGCCCGCCTTAGGGTGAGATGCTTTTCCACCATTTTAACGCCCAGGGCAACGGAGCCCGCGGAGACGATGGTTCCCATGGTGTGGTCGGAAATGCCGGTAAGGCAGTCGTAGGTTTTTGCCAGTGTGGGAATAACCCGCAAATTTACCTCCTCGTAAGGCGTAGGGTAGGCGGACACGCATTTAAGAAGAATAATATCCTCGTTCCCTTCCTTCCGGCAGGCGGCAAAGGCCCGCTCGATGTCTTCGGGATATGCCACCCCTGTGGAGAGAATCACAGGCTTGTGGAGTCTTGCCACCTTTCGAATCAGGGGAATGTCGTTGATTTCATAGGAGGCAATCTTGTAGGCAGGTACATTTAAGTTTTCCAGAAAATCAACGGAGGTCAAATCGAAGGGGGCGGAAAAGCATTCCATTCCCAGTTTGTTTGCTTCCTCCATTAACCGGGACTGCCATTCCCAGGGGGTGTAAGCCTCGGAGTAAAGCTGGTGAAGGGTGACGCCGTCCCAGATGGTGCCTTCGTGTATCTGAAAAGCCGGGTCGTCGCAGTCGATGGTCATGGTGTCGGCGGTGTAGGTCTGCAGCTTTACAGCGTCCGCGCCGGCTTCTCCTGCCGCATGGATAAGCTCTATTGCCCGCCCGTAATCCTGATTGTGATTGCCGGACATTTCCGCAACCACAAAAACAGGGGATGTTTCGCTGATGGTTCGTGTTCCGATTTTGATTTCCTTATTCATTGGTTTTCCTCTCTTTCCCGGCTTCGCGCTCATGCTTTTCGTTTGTATCTTCCGGCAGGGTAGTCCGCCCGTATGCCGGTTCCGTATAATTTTTCATCATAAACTCATCGTTTGACCAGGCCTGCCTTGCGGTAAAAAGGGCGCCGTCCGTATGTTCAACATAAACCGCCGGAAAATAGTTGATGAACAGAGGGTTCAGGCACATGGTATAGCCGCCGGCAGTATCGTAGATAATTCTATCCCCCGGAATGAGGGCGGTATCGTCAACAATTTCAAAAAGCCTGTCGTACTCCATGCAGGTGGCTCCGCAAATCCACTGGTCGTGTTCCTTATTTCTGACAGACGTGTCGGAAACATACTGTATATGATGGGGATAAACATGCCGGGTCACCAGCGGATTTAAATTCGTCCGGCTCCCGTCCGTTACCACGAATTTTCTCCCCCGGATATCCTTCACATCAAGGACGGTGGTTTCAAAGGTGGTCGCCCTTGAAATCAGGGAAACGCCGGGCTCCGCAATAATTTTGGTTTTTTCGGGGGAAAAGAATGCGGAAAGCTCCCTGCAGATTTCCCGGAAGTAATCCCGGTAATCCGGCTTGTCGTCTCTCCCGCCGAAATAACCGCCGCCCATATCCACATAGTCGAGAGTAAGGCCGTATTCCCGGGCAATCCGAACCGCCATTTTTGCCAGAGCGCCGTAAACATGTACCGTCCGGGACTGGGTGGAGGAATGGAGGTGAAGCCCTGCTATTTTCACGTTGGGAAGCCCTGACAGCCTTTTTATGACGGCTTCCAGCACTCCGTTTTCATAGCAGTAGCCGAACCTGCCGCCCTCCTCCTCCACAAGGGTTTCTTCCGGGCACAGGGAGGCAATATCGCAGTTGACCCGAAGCCCCACGGAAAAATGCCGGTCAGGGAAGCGTCCGCTTAATTCCTCCAGCCAGCCGGGCTCGTAGCCGGAGTCCAGATTTACGTAGCCGCCGGATAAAAGAACCTCCTCAAATATGTCTTTCTCCTTGATGGGGCCGTTGTAAATGATATGCCTGTCCGGAAAGCCAAGCCGTACTGCCAGGTCGTATTCGGACTTTGATACCACCTCCGCATAAAAGCCCTGCGCCTTTAAATAGGAAAGAAGCCATGGCAGGGAGTTGGTTTTTACGGAATAGCCCGCAATATAATTACCCCAGTTTTTGGAGAGGGCTTCTTTTAAAAGAGAAATATCGTATAATAAATCCTTTTCCCTGATTCTGAAAAAGGGTGTCTGCAGTCGTTCCATGATTAAACCTCTCTCAAATATTTTCTCCGTGAAGGAGCCGGTACTTCATTTCCGCCAGCGTCCAGTCCTCGGGCGTGTCAATGTCCTGCACCTCCAAATCCGTCAGGATTAAGGGCAAAAGACGGGGCACGTCGGTAGTCTGGGCCTGCAGGAAAGCGTCGGTTCGGCAGGCGTAAAACTGGCCGCAGTCGTGGTAAATTTTGGGAAGGTCCTGACTGCGGGCATTGGCGTATTCAGGAAACTGCCGTTCCACATACCCCCTGTCATTTATAACAAGCCCCCGCTGAGGCGGATAGGAAAAGGGAACCACAGGCATAACGCTGTCCGCTTCTTTCAGCAGCTCCATAGCCTCCCGAAGCCGCCTCCCGCTCAAAAACGGGGCGGTTGGATAAAGGCAGCAGAAAGCGTCAAATTCCCGCCCTGCCTTCTGGTAGGCGCGCAGCACCTCCATAATCACATCGTCAGTGGAGGCATAATCGCCGGAATTTTCCGCTGAACGGAAAAAGGGAACATTTGCGCCAAGCAGGCGGGCCGTCCGGGCAATCTCCTCATCGTCGGTTGAAACCATAATTTCCTCAAAAACGCCGGAGGACTTTGCCGCTTCTATCGTATAGGCAATAATAGGTTTGCCGCAGAATTCTTTGATGTTTTTCCGTGGAATACGTTTGCTGCCGCCTCTGGCAGTAATCATTGCAAGGTTTTTGCCGCTCATTTTTACTGAGTTCCTTTCTCTGAACAGTGACGCTTTGACTTCCGTATGGTAAGTATACACCATTATACATTGCAATCAAACAAAAAACTATGATAAGATAACCTGTAATGTAAGTTTCTGTTATCTGAAGGAGTTGTGAGGTTGAAAAAAGTAATCAAATCAAAAAAAAGAATCTATATCTGCCACACCTATTATCACGCTTACATCGCCTGCCTGAAGGAATTGAATCTCCCTGAAAGCGGGGAGGGGGCGCTGAGAGGACAGGCATCCCTGATGCTGAGCTCGCTGTCAAACGATTTCGGCTCGCTGCGGGAGCGGGCGATTTCCTCCGGGCTTTTTGCGGAGGTTATTTCCTATGACGAAAAGCCGGAGAGCTTTTTCTCTGAGCTTTCGCGTTTCCATAGGGACAGGGGAAACCTTGCGCTGAACATGCTTGCCCGGATAAAGTATACCAAAATGATGGGACGGCTGCAGGCGCCTTTTGTGCCTGTGGATTTGCGGGAGTATGAGGATATTTATGTGTTTTGCGACTCCGACCCCATCGGCTATTACCTGAACGCTTATAAGATTCCTTATCATGCCTTAGAGGACGGGCTTGACTGCATCCGCTATTATGATACTGCCCGATACGACAACAGGGGGCATTTCAGACTGAAAGCCTGGATGGCAGAAAGAAACCTGATTTTTATCCAGAACGGGTATGCGAAGTATTGTCTGGATATGGAGGTGAACGATATCTCGGTTCTGGAATACCGGTGCCCGAAATATATCGAGAAGCCGAGACGGGAGCTGACGCAGAGTCTGGGAGAAAAAGAGAAAGTGACGCTTGTGTCGGTTTTTCTGGATAACCTTAAGGAGCTGGAGGAAAAGCTTTCTTCCGGGGAGGGGCACGAGCATAAGGTGCTGGTGCTGTCGGAGCCCTTGTGCGACCTTGGCACAAGAGAGCGGATTTTCAGGGATATTATTGAGGAATACGGGAAGATTGAGGGCAGGAAAGCGCAGATTCTTATCAAACCGCACCCCAGAGACGTACTGGATTATAAGAAACTGTTTCCTGAGCATATTATACTGGACGGGAAATTTCCCATGGAAATATTAAATTTTGTGAAAAATCTGGTTTTTGACAGGGTTGTCACTGTCTTTACCGTGCCGTCAGCGATTACCTTTGCAAAAGAAAAGATTTTTCTGGGGGAGGATTTTATGGATAAATACGAGGCTCCTGAAATCCACAGGCAGAACGAGCAGATTTACTGACTTTCATCAGGGAGGAGCAATGGAGGAAAACAGGAGAATCAGAACGATACTGGCTTTTGCCGGCGCGGCGCTGCTTATTTTTCTGGCGGGATATCCCGTGGTCAGGGAAAAGATAAGCGAATACAGAAAAAAGGACATTTTTCTCGGGGAGGAGCAGAGCCCCGGGAACGGGGAGGAAACAGAGGAGGAGAGAAAAGCCGGGCCCGGGGAAGAAGAAGAGGAATTTGTACCGGCGGCAGGAACGGCGAAGGAGAAGCTGCCGGCGCCGGAAGTGCGCTTTTCTCTGGAGGATTCGGAGGGGGATTTGCAGGAGTTTCAGGTTTCCCTGTGGCGGAGCGATACCGGAATCTGTTATGCTTTTTTGCCCGGCTTTGCAAGGGGAAGGGGACTCGTTCTGGAAGAGGCGGAGGCAGGGAGCATTTTTATCGATGGCAGGGAAATAAAGGAGGGGGATGTTCTTCGGGAAATTTCAGAGGGAAAGCGCTATGAGCTTCTTGTGCCGGAGGGAGGCGACGGCGGGATGCAGCAAAGCGAGGTCGTCTTTCTGTATTCCTCTGATTTGCCGGTGCTGTCCCTTACCACGGTTTCGGGCAGCACAGACTTTATCGATGAGGATAAGGAGAATGAAGAGGGCGGCAGCGCAGCGCTCTATGGCGAAAACGGGGAAAAGCTGTATGCCGGTCAGGCGGAGAGCATCAGGGGCAGAGGCAACTCCACTTGGGGGCTGTCAAAAAAGCCCTATCAGATAAAGCTCTGCGAGGAGGCGGATTTTTTCGGGTTTGGAGAGGCGGCAGCCTGGAATCTTCTGGCTAATGGGTATGACGAAACCAGACTGCGCAATCGAATTGCGCTGGAGCTGGCGTCGGAGCTGGGGATGGCTTATGTGCCGGAAGGACAGATGATTGATTTGTACATCAATAACTGCTATTACGGAAATTATTTTCTCACGGAAAAGATACGGGTGGACGAGGGAAGCGTCGATATCCGGGATATGGAGGAGCTGGCGGAGGCTGTTTACAGCACGCAGGAGCTTGAAAAGCTTGACCGCGGTCAGAATGAGGACGGAACCAGAAAATGGGTGGAAACCGGGATTGACAATGAGGACCTGTCAGGGGGATATCTGCTGGAAAGGGAGCTTGCATCACGCTTTGAGACGGAAATCAGCGGGTTTGAGACGAGCCAGGGGGATTGCTATACGCTGCAGAGCCCTCTGTATGCGTCAAAGGAGCAGGTAAACTACATTGCGGATTTGATGCAGGCGTTTCAGGACGCCGTCTCGGAAAAGGACGGGCTTCACCCTGCCACGGGAAAGCATTATTCGGAGTATATTGATGTGGATTCCTTTATCCGCAAATATCTGGTGGAGGAAATTTCCAAGAATTATGACGGAGGTGTCACAAGCAGCTTTTTCTATAAGCCGGAGGATTCCGTGAGCCGGAAGCTTTTTGCGGGACCGGTTTGGGATTATGATGTGGCTTTCGGCAACTGCAACCTGGACAGGATTGCCAGCAACCCTGAGGGAATTACCAGATTAAACGACCATGTGTATGGCACGGATGTGTTCGTGAGATTATATGAAAAAGAAGATTTTTACGGACAAATGGTAAAAATGTATGAGGAGAAAGCCCTCCCCTATCTGAATTTCCTGCTGACAGGCGGGCTCGATACAATGGTTTCGGAAAGCCGGAAATCTGCGCAGATGGACAGTATCAGGTGGGAGGGACTTGAAAACCGGTATCAGTATTACGAAAAATATGACAATGATGTCAGATATTTAAAATATTTTATTGAAAAAAGAAGGGACTTTCTGAGCGAAGTCTGGCTCGGCGGCGGGAGCTATCATAATATGACCTTTGTGGTGGACGGGGAGGCGTGGCAGCTTTTGTGCATCAGGGACGGCGAGGTGCCGGAGGCAGAGCCGATACCTTCCAGATACAGCTCTCTGTTTATGGGCTGGGTTACAGAGGAGGGGATTCCCTTTGACAGGTACAAGCCGGTTTATGAGGATATGACTTTTTACGCGGTATGGCAGGAGCTGCCGGTGGAGGACGTGGTGCTGACACAGTAAATGCTTTCGGTTACCATTTTTTGACTTGTCCCGGCAACTATGGTAAAATGAGGCGGATTCCATTTATATATGAAACGATGAGGACTCTCCGGCCGGGGAGGAAATGAAAAGACGGTATGAAAAAGATAATAAAAAAGATGATGGTGCTGCTGGATAAGCGGCAAAAAAGAGTCATGTTGTTTCTGATTCTTTTGATGCTTGTGGGGGCAGTTCTGGAAACGGCGGGAGTTTCCATGGTGCTTCCGGTTATGAATGTGGTGATGGACGAGCATGCAGTGGAAAAGCACGCGTATCTGCGGGTGATTTGCGATATTCTCCACATTGAATATGAGAATACGAGAGGGCTGATTATCGTCACCATGGTGGCGCTTATCGGGATTTTTGCCGTAAAAAATGTCTTTCTGTTTTTCCAGCAGAAGGCGCAGCTGAAATTCGTCTATACCAATCAGTTTGCCACCTCCAGAAGAATGATGATTAATTTTATGGAGCGGCCCTACGAGTATTATTTAAATGCCGACACCTCTGTCATTCAAAGGAGCATTACCTCGGACGTCAATAATATGTACGGGCTTATCTTATCGCTCTTACAGCTTACCAGCGAGGCGGTGGTCTTTGTATGTCTGGTGATAATCAGCCTTGTGACGGATGTGTGGATGACGGTGACGGTGACGGTGCTTCTTCTGGCGGTGCTGGTAATCATTAAGTGCGTCTTGAAGCCGATTATGAAAAAGGCGGGCGAGGACAATCAGGATTATTACAGCGGACTTTATAAGTGGATAGACCAGTCGGTGATGGGAATCAAGGAAATCAAGATTGCCAACAGGCAGAATTATTTTATCAACGAGTACGCCAAATGCGGCGAGGGCTATGTAAACGCCGTGCAGAGATACAATCTGTACAATGCGACGCCCCGGCTTTTAATAGAAACGGTTGCCATAGCCGGCATGATACTTTATATGATGTTCCAGATACTTAAGGGGACGGAAGTCACGGACATCATGCCTCAGGTGATGGCCCTTGCGGTGGCGGCTGTCCGGCTGATTCCCTGCGCCAACAGAATCAACAACTTTCTGACGTCCATCTCCTATTTCGAGCCCTTTTTCATGGGCGTCAGCGATAATCTTCAGGAGGAAATCCGGGACGAGTCCATTAATTACGATAAAACCGCCTATCAGGAGAAAAAGAATGTTGAAAAGCTGGAAATAAGGGATAAAATTGAATTAAAGGATATTGTTTACAAGTATCCCAACACGGAGGTGCTGATTTTTGACCATGCCAGCATGGAAATTCCAATCGGACAGGCGGTGGGAATCGTGGGAACCTCCGGCGCGGGAAAGACGACGATTGTGGATATTATGCTGGGGCTTCTGCGGCTTCAAAGCGGGGAGATTCTGGCGGACGGAGTGGAAGTACGGGAAAATTACGAATCCTGGCTTAAAAATATCGGGTATATCCCTCAGAATATTTTTATGATTGATTCCACTATCCGCAAAAATGTGGCTTTCGGCTGTCCCGATGATGAAATCGACGATGAAAAGGTCTGGCGCGCCCTCGCGGAGGCGCAGCTCGACGGGTTTGTGAGAGGACTCCCCGAGGGGCTCGATACGGGCATCGGAGAGAGAGGCATCCGTATTTCCGGCGGGCAGCGGCAGAGAATCGGTATTGCAAGGGCTCTGTTTGAGGACCCGGAGGTACTGGTTTTAGACGAGGCAACCTCGGCTCTCGACAATGAGACGGAGGCGGCGATTATGGACTCCATCAACAGACTTCACGGCAAAAAGACGCTGGTGATTATCGCCCACCGCCTGCAGACCATTGAAAAATGCGATATGGTTTACCGGGTGGAAAACGGGAGAGTGACCAGAGAAAGATAGAAAGGCGGCGGGATGGCACGGGAAAGGCGCGCGGCGAATTATGAATTACTGAGAATTGTTGCGATGGTGATGGTGGTCGTCATGCATTTTCTTGCGCGCTCGGAGCAGATGCTTGCTCTGGACGAGCCCTTTGGCAGCGTGCGGCTTGCGGGCAGCGCGTTGGAGGCTCTTTGCCTGGTGGCTGTAAACGTCTATGTGCTGATTTCCGGGTATTTCGGCGTCAGGGGACGGTTCCGCGTGGGAAAGGCGGCGGGACTCCTTGGCCAGATATGGTTTTACGCGCTGGTGATTTGGGCGGTGCTGACATTGGCAGGAGTGGACACAGAGGCGTCCAGGCTTGGGATTTACGGGCTGATACAGTATCTTTTTCCCATAGAAACGGAGCATTACTGGTTCGCCACCTCCTATTTTATGCTCTATCTTCTGACGCCGGTATTGAATGCGGCGGTGAAAAATATGCCGAAGAAGCGGCTGCAGGTTACGCTGGGGTGCCTTTTTATTCTGTTTTGCGGGATTAAAAGCGTAAGTCCGGTGGTGTTTGCTTTTGACAAGTACGGGTACGATTTGGCATGGTTTGTCTGCGTGTATCTTCTGGCGGCTTATCTCGGGCTTTACGGATGGGATTTTTTCGAAAAAAGAGGCTGGCTTATTTATGGGGGGAGCGCCCTTTTAAGCCTTGGCATTAATGTAACTATGTGGGCGCTTTCGCGGCGAAGCGACGGCTTCCGTTACTATTTTACGGTGCCCTTCCATTATAATTTTATTCTGTGTATTGCGGGCGCGGTGGGACTGTTTTACGGTTTTTCCCGTATACACATAAAGGAAGGGGCGGGGGCGGCGCTGATTCGAAGGCTGGGCGGTCTTTGCTTCGGGATTTATCTGCTGCACGAGCATATCGATTTGCGGTTCCGGTGGTATGGGTGGATAAAAGGCGTCATAAATCCCGGCAATAAGGAGGGAATGCTTTTTTTCCTTTGGGAGCTGATTTGCTGTCTGGCAATTCTTTTTGCGGCAGGTATCTTCATAGACTGGATAAGGAGCATGTTGTTTGCCGGAGGCGTTCGTCTCCTTGGCGGGACGCGGCTTTTTAAAAAGATAAAAGAGCTGGATGAGGAATAAGGGATTTGGCGAATGGCCGTAAAACCGGCGCGGAAATGAGGGAAATATGGGTGGTCAGAGAGGGATGGACATAAACGGAAATCTGAAAAAAAGCATGGCAGGAGAGATAGCCGGAAGAATAAGAAGGGCGGCGGAGTCGGAAAAATTCCAGAAGGCGTGGAAGCTGGCGGAAAATATTTTGTTTCCCCTTGTTCTGGCGCTGTTTCCCCTCCTTAAAGTGCAGGAGGGAATCGACCTGACGGATACGGGCTACAGCCTTGGCAATTACCGCTTCTTCGGGGAAGCCGGGGGAATCTGGGTGGTTCTTACCTTCCTGTCCAATGTGACGGGCTTTGTGTTTACGAAGCTTCCCATGGGGGGGACCATGCTTGGAATGAAAATCTACAGTTCCCTGATTATCAGCCTTATGGCCCTTATGGGCTACCGTTTTTTCAAGACGAAAATGCCGGCGGCGCTGGCTTTTGCCGGAGAAATCGCGGCCATTGGCCTGTGCTGGTGCCCGCCTGTTATTTTATATAATTACGTCACTTATTTTTTGTTCCTGCTGGGCAGTATCCTGCTGTTTCGGGGGCTGGCCGGAGGGAGGAAGATATGTCTTTTCCTGGCCGGGGCGGCCCTTGGCGCCAATGTGATGGTCCGCTTTCCGGGAAACGTTCTGGAGGCGGGGCTGATTCTGGCGGTCTGGTATTATGGAATTTTAAAGGGAAAGACCGTGAAAGCGCTTGCAAAGGAGACGGGGATATGCCTTTTAGGCTACCTGCTTTCTTTTCTTGCGCTTCTTTTGGCGGCAACCCTTCTTTACGGAAGCGGGACATTCGGCAGCATGGTTTCAGGCGTTTTCGGGATGGCGGGCAGCGCGTCCGACTATACGCTGGGCGAAATGCTGCTGGCGATAGTGGACGCTTACTTCCATGGCTTTCAGTGGATGCTTTATATGCTTCTTTGTATCCTGCCGGGGATTCCTTTCCTGATTATCGGGGAAGGACGCTTTCTGCGGCTTCGGAAAATTGTTTACTGCCTCTGTATTCCGGTTTTGTTTCTGGTGCTCTATAAGTGGGGCATGTTTAATTTTAAATATTTCCAGAAGGAGGCGGCGCTGCAGTGGGGCGTGGTTTTTCTGCTTGTGAGCCTTGGCGTTACGGTGTGGATGCTGTTTACAAGGATGCTGGACGACGAGTGGCGGCTTATCGGCTGTATTGCGCTTCTTATTATCCTCATTACGCCTCTTGGAAGCAACAATCATATCTGGCCGGCGCTCAATAACCTGTTTTTTATTGCGCCGGTTGCGTTCTGGATGATTTTCCGCTTCGCCAGATGGGGGCGGACCTGGCTGGACACCACGAAAAAGGTGCCGCTTTTTCCGGCAAAGGCCATGTTTTCCGGCATGATGATTGCCTTTTTCGTGCAGGCGCTGGGCGTGGGCTGCCGGTATGTTTTCCTGGACGGAGAGAGCGGCGAGCCGCGTATTTACAAGGTGGCGGCGAATCCGGTGCTCCATGGGATGTACACCAGCGAAATGAACGGAGAGACGCTGGAGGAGATTTCCCTTTTTATGACGGAGCATCGGGCGGAGTTTGAGAATAAAAGGCTGATACTTTACGGGAACATTCCGGGACTTTCCTATTACCTTGACAAAGCTCCGGCTATTTATACCGCCTGGGCGGACTTGAATACAAATTCTCTGGAACAGCTGAAGGAAGAATTACAGGAGCTGACTGTCTCGTACGGAGGAAATCACGAAGACAGGCCGCTGGTGATTTTGTCGCCTCAGCTTGCGGCGTACCTGTCAGGCGAGGATGACGCCATTGCCTGGTGGGGCGTGGATGTGGAAAGCTGTGAGAAGGATGAAAAACTGAAAGCAATAAAAGAGTACATGGAGACAGGAGCCTATCAGCAGGTGTTCGCAAACGAGGCTTTTGTGGTGTACAGCTAAGGAGGGACACAAGTATGATTCGTTTTAATGTGCCGCCCTATACGGGACGGGAAATTGAAAATATGAAAAAGGCTGTGGAAAACATGCACATCTGCGGCGACGGGGAATTTACAAAAAAATGCAGCGAATATCTGGAAAAAATCACGGGCACGTCGAAGTGCCTGCTCACCACCTCCTGCACCCACGCCCTTGAAATGGCGGCGCTTTTATGCGATTTGAAGGAAGGGGATGAGGTAATTGTCCCCTCTTATACCTTTGTGTCCACGGCGGACGCCTTTGTGCTCCGGGGAGCAAAGGCGGTATTCGTGGATATCAGGCCGGATACCATGAATATTGACGAGACTTTAATTGAGGCGGCCGTCACGGAAAAGACAAAAGCGATTTTTGTGGTACATTATGCGGGGGTTGCCTGTGAGATGGATACCGTCATGGATATTGCCGCAAGGTATCATTTAAAGGTGGTGGAGGATGCCGCCCAGGCAATTATGTGTACTTATAAGGGAAAGCCTCTGGGGACTATCGGGGATTTCGGGTGCTTCAGCTTCCATGAGACCAAGAATTTCAGCATGGGGGAGGGCGGCGCGCTGCTCATCAGGGACCCCGCGTATATCGAGGATGCGGAAATCCTGCGGGAAAAGGGAACGGACAGGAGCAAATATTACCGGGGTCAGGTGGACAAGTACCGGTGGATGAACTTTGGCTCCTCCTATCTTCCCAGCGATATGAACGCGGCTTATCTTTACGCTCAGTTTGAGATGGCGGATGAAATCAATAACGCCCGGATTGAAAGATGGAATCAGTATTATGAGCTGCTTTCTCCCTTACAGGAGGCGGGAAAAATCGAGCTGCCCGTGGTCCCGGAGGGCTGCGTGCATAACGGGCATATGTTTTATATCAAGACCCGGGATTTAGAGGAGAGAAGCAGGCTCATCGACTTTATGAAGAAAAATGACATTCTGACGGTCTTTCATTATGTGCCCCTGCATTCCGCGCCGGCGGGCATCAAGTTCGGACGGTTTTCCGGGGAAGACGTCTATACCACAAAGGAAAGCGAACGGCTGCTGCGCCTGCCTATGTTTTACCAGCTTACGCAGGAGCAGACTGCATTTATTGCGGGCAAGGTTAGGGAATTTTACGGAGCATAGATGGGAAAAACACTGAAAAAAAATGAAAACTGGATAATTGCGCTTGGGGCTGTGGCGGTAATCGGAGTTTTTGCGGCGTGCGGTTTTGATTATTATTATGATTTGAACGACGACGTGCTGATGAAGGATATTCTGGCCGGGGTTTATACGGGAACGCCGGAAGGGCATAATATTCAAATGCTCTGGCCTGTCAGCGCTTTTATCAGCCTGCTGTACCGGATGGCGGGAACGCTTCCCTGGTACGGGCTGTTTCTGTGTCTTTGCCATTTTGGCAGCTTTTTTCTGATAGTAAAGAGAAGCCTTTCGCTGTGCGCCACGCTTCGGGGGAAGCTGTGCGCGGCTTTTGCAGAGCTTTTTCTGTTTGGAGCGCTGTTCTTAAAACATCTGGTGTTTGCACAGTATACGGTGACCACCACGTTTTTAGCTGCCTGCGCCGCCTTTTTATTTTACACCACGGACATTAGCCTTGGCCATAAAGAATTTATCAGGAAAAATATTCCTGTGGCGCTGCTTGTTATGCTTGCTTATCTGATTCGCTCGGAAATGCTGCTTCTGGTGCTCCCCATGATTTGTGCGGCGGGGGTTGCCAAATGGGGCGGCGAGGACAAAATTTTTACAAAAAACCATGCGGTTAAATATTTTTCCGTAATCGGAATGCTTCTGATTGGTATCGGGTTGGGACAGGTTACCCATATGCTGGCCTATGGCTCAAAGGAGTGGCGGACTTTTACGGAGTTTTTCAATAACAGGACGGAGCTCTACGACTTTCAGGAGCCGCCGGCTTATGAGGAGCATAAGGAATTTTATGAAAGCATCGGACTGACCGAGAGCGAAAAGATTCTTTTTGACAACTATAATTTTGGCATGGATGAGGAAATCGATGAGGTTATGGTGGGGAAAATTGCGGAGTATGCGGGAAAGAACCGGAGCGAAGCAACGCCGTTTTTACAAAAGCTTCCCGATAAGCTAAGAGACTATGTTTACCGGTTCACCCGGGGAAGGGGCGTGACCGGAAGCGACCATCCCTGGAACTATGCGGTGATTCTCGGCTATCTTCTGGTGTTTGCGGCGGCATTGCCGGAGAAGATGAGAGAGGGACAAAGGACGAGGAAGCCGGAAAATTTTGGAGACGGGCAGAGGGAGCCGGAGCTGCCGGGGCATTCGGAAAGCCGGGCTTCTGCAAAGCTGGCGGCAGGCATTCGCGTCCTGAAAATCAGCTGGAAGCTGGCGCTTCTTTTTCTGGTGCGGACAATGCTGTGGATGTTCATTTTAATGCGTGAGCGCGCCCCGGAGCGGATTACCCACTCGCTGTATCTGATGGAGCTTTGTATTCTGGCCGCCATGCTTTTTGAGGAGTGGAGGGAAATCCATAGCGGAGCGGTTAAAAAATATTTCGGCGCGGCGTCTCTTGCCGTATTTAGTCTCCTTGCGCTTTTGGTATTTCCTGACAGCGTGCGGGAGGCCTGCGCGGAGCAAGCATACCGGGAGGAGGTAAACGCGCCCTACCGGGAGCTGTACTCCTGCCTTTCAGGGGAAGAAAACTCGGATAATTTTTACCTGATTGACGTTTACTCGTCGGTCTCCTATTCGGAAAAAATGTTTGCCGACGTGGATAATTCTCTTGATAATTATGATATTATGGGCGGCTGGGCCTGTAAAAGCCCCTTACAGAAAAAAAAGCTTGCCCTTTTCGGAATAGATAATATGGAGCAGGCGCTGCGGGAAATGGATAATGTATATTTTGTCAAAAAATCCGACGAGGATATGGAGTGGCTTCCGAAATATTATGAAGGTCATGGAATGCCTGTAAGAACGGAGAGGATTGTTGTGATAGCGGAGGTTTTTGAAATTTATGAAGTGTCTGAAGATTGAGGGGAAGGATATTTATTTGCGTCTCATGAACAGAGAGGATACGGATAACATTATCCGCTGGCGGAATAAGGAAATCGTCTTTCGGAATTTTATCTACCAGAAGCCCTTTACCCGGGAAGGGCATGAAAACTGGATAAAAACCATGATAGACACGGGGAAGGTTGTTCAGTTCATTATCTGTGAGAGGGAAAGCGGCAGGCCGGTGGGAAGCGTTTACCTGCGGGATATTGACAGAACCCACAATAAGGCCGAGTACGGTATTTTTATCGGGGAGGAAGACGCGCTGGGAAAGGGATACGGCACTCAGGCGGCTTCCCTGATGATAAAATATGCTTTTGAGGAGGAAGGGCTTCACAAGCTGATGCTTCGGGTACTGGCGGAAAATGACAGGGCTGTCAGAAGTTATGAGAAAGCGGGCTTTGTAAAAGAGGCGTATTTAAGGGACGAGGTCTTTCTGGAAGGGCGTTACAGGGATGTGATTTATATGGCGGCGCTTCATGAGGATGAAAAAGAAAAATCACAGTGACCTGCATTCCTATGCGCCTGCTGCCGTAAAATATAGACTTATAAAAGAGGATAAAGCAGTATGAAAACTTTGGTGAGCTTTGTGATACCCTGTTACCGCTCGGAGGCCACACTTCCCGGCGTAATCAGGGAAATTCAGGATACAATGGAAAAAATGACGGACTATAGCTTTGAAATCGTTCTGGTAAACGACTGTTCGCCGGATGGGACGTTTTCCGTCATCCGACAGTTGTGTCAGGAAAATGACAATATTGTCGGTATTGACCTGGCCAGAAATTTCGGACAGCACAGCGCGTTGATGGCGGGCTTCCACTATGTAAAGGGAGACGTAATCGTCTGTCTGGACGACGACGGGCAGACGCCGGCGGACGAGGTGGACAGGCTCCTCGCAGGTATCATGGGAGGCGCCGATGTGGTGTATGCAAGATACGGAAAAAAGCACCATTCGGGATTTCGGAACTGGGGAAGCCATGTGAACGAGTTGATGACAAGAGTCATGCTTGGAAAGCCGAAGGATTTGTATCTTTCCAGTTATTTTGCGGCAAGAAAATTTGTGGTGGAGGAGATGCTGCGGTACGAGTATGCTTACCCTTATGTTATCGGGCTTGTGCTTCGGACCACAAAGAATATTATCAATGTGGATGTGGAGCACAGGGACAGGCAGGCAGGGGTTTCCGGTTACACCATAGGAAAGCTTTTTAATCTATGGTTCAACGGATTCACCGCTTTCAGCGTAAAGCCCCTTCGGATTGCCACGGTGACTGGCGCGGGGTGCGCGCTTGTGGGGTTTGCTTACGGGATTTATACGATTATCAAGAAAATATTTATCAATCCGCCGGATTTGGTGACCGGTTTCAGCGCGCTCATGTCGGTGCTGGTGTTTATGGGAGGCATGATGATGCTGATGCTGGGGCTCGTGGGAGAGTATATGGGGAGAATGTATATTTCCATGAATAATTCCCCGCAGTTTGTGATTCGGGAGTGTGTAGGTGGGGAGGATAATACGGAGGAGTGAGCGGGGAATTCCTGCTATGCCTGTTGTTATGGGTTTTGCAGGGTTTTTCTGTACAGCAGTTGTCGATTGATTAGCCTGTTCTTCCAGCTTTTCAGAGTTTCCAACTTAGTCCAGGTTTCAGCAACAGCATCACCGAGCAACTTGTGCTTTTGTGCCAGAAGCTCGGTATTGCCGCCTGTTTATATTACATTTTTGTATATTTTTGAAGCTGTGCCTCAATGTCACGTCCACCATACATGACACGGATAATTGTCACGACGGCTTTTTCTGTATCCGGGATGTGACACAGTAGTTGTCAACCGGCATGATACGAAGGCCGCGACTGTACCACGGCTCCTTTTTGTATTGACGAAAGCGTTCAGGCATTTGGTCGAGCTTCATGATGTTTTCTTCCAGACGGTCAAGCTGGCCGCTGGCATTTTCGGGAGATTGCAATTCGTAGGCGATATATTCGTAAATGCCACGAAGGTCAACATCCGCTTGTGCAGAGATTTCCACTTCAAAAATCATAAATTATAGTCCTTGCGGATATTTGCAAATACCGTTTTTGCCGGTTTGGTGCGACCAGCCGTCATGTCCGCGTATCCTTTCTCCAGTTCTGCGTTCATTTCAGCTTCAGATAAGGTGCTCATGTCTACAGGACGTGCAGACGGAATTTTCACTTCAAAAGGAAGACCTCTCTGAAGAATGATTTGTTTGTAGAATATATTGATAGCGTTGGAAGCAGGAATGCCAAGTGCAGAAAGGATACTTTCTGCCTGCTCTTTTACGTCTGGTTCGATTCGTGCGTATAAATTCGCTGATTTTGCCGCCATAGTGCATCGCTCCTTTCAGTTTTTCTTTTATTTATATTATACGCTGTTGTCGGCACAATAGCAATACAAAAAATTGTTTTTGTTTATAAGAAATTATCGAAATCTTTTTGTGTTGCGGTCTCTTTGTACTTATAATCATCGTTCCGACTCTCGGCGTACATATCCGTCCTCGAAAATTGCCTGCAGGGCATAATGCACATTGCAGATATTGAATTTTGCTTTGTTTTTATTAAGGCTCTTTTCAAGCCCTCCTGTTCAAATTGATATAAGACTTCATACAGCTTTTCGCTGTCAATCCACCGAGATTTATGCAAAAACGAATCCAAAAATTAAAGAAGAACAGTTGAAAAAGCATAGCGCATCTGTGGAGACGGCTCAGAAGTATATTAAAAAACAAAAAGAAGACCTGATTGACTGGTTGAAAAAGAATCTGTAAACTGGTAAAATTTTATGCAAAGCAAAAAGTATTATTCCAAGCCATATAATCTTAAACTGGCGTGCGATAAGTATTCGGGCTTGCTGCATGGCGAATTACATCTTGTTCAAAGTAACCAAGATAATGACCAAGATGTCTGAACATGATAGATGCTCAAAGAAAAACAGGGAAAGGAAAAGCATGGTAACATATCTGAAAAACAGCAAAAGGACAAGATGGCTCGCGGCAGCAGCTCTTTCCTTTGGGGGCGTTTGTACGCTGCCCTTTATGCTTCACATAGGACAGGAATGGATTGGATACACAAACAGTATCTTTTCTGTTTTTCTGTTCTTTTTACTTTTCCGGCTGCTTGATGGGTTGCTTCAAAAAGGGCTTTCGGATGGAGGCGCAAGATGGTTCTGGCCGGGACTTGTGGGCGGGCTTTTTTCGTTGTGCATGATTTTCGGGACGGCTCTGGACTTGCAGGAGAACGTTCCCTTTGGGGATGCGGGAATGTGGGCTGGTATTTTCATATGGGGTGTTATTTTTACACTGGCAGTCCGATTTTTGTGGAATCTGACGGGAAAGGAACGCCTGGCGGCCGGGGCTGGGGCAGAGAGAGTCTCTACAGACTGGACAGCAGAGAGGCGGCTGGTGGCCGGGCCTTCGGGAGAAGAAGAGAATGTGACTGGAGAAATTTTGACGGAAAAGGAAAGCGAAAAGGTCTCCGGCAGGCTTCCAGGTGCGGAAAGAGATAAGCGGAAAAGCCGCCGGAGTCTTTTGCTGCGGGCGGCCGTAATTTTTTTGTGTTATCTTCCGGTTTTTCTTGCGGTTTACCCCGGATTTTTTGTGTATGACGCGCAGGACGAGTACATGCAGGTCCTCACACGGAATTTTTCCACCCATCACCCCCTTGTTCATGTGCTGCTTTTGGGAGGGGTTATCCAGATTCTTTACAAGCTCACGGGCTCCTGTAATCCGGGAATTGCCTGTTATACATTGCTGCAGATGACAGCAATGTCGTTTATTTTTTCATGGTGCGTGGAAAAACTGAAAAAAAGAGGGCTTGGAAGGATGTGGAGGATTTTGCTGACTTTGTATTTCGGGCTGTGTCCGGTGCTGGTGATGTTTTCTCTTTGCTCCGCCAAGGACGGTCTTTTTACGGGAATGCTTCTTGTGGCTGTGGTTTTGCTGCAGGAGATGTTTGTTGAGCCGGATGTATTTTTCCAGAAAAAAGGCTCTGTTTTACTCTTGGAGGCAGCCTCACTTTTCATGCTGCTGCTCCGTCATAACGGATTCTACGCTTATCTTGTGTTTGCCCCCATTGGAATCATTTATCTGAAAAAATACCGGAAAAAGGCGGCTCTCTGCTTTGGTGCGGTAGTTGCAGCATATGTATTGATAAATTCCGCTCTTGCCGGTGTTTTCCATGCAGAGTCGGGAGAGCATCAGGAGATGCTTACCGTTCCGATTTCCCAGATGGCGCGGGTTTATGGAGATGAGAAGGAAACGCTTCCCGCTGAGGACAGGGAAATTTTGTACAGATATCTTTCGGAGGAAGCGCTTTTGCGCTACACGCCCAAGGTGTCCGACGGGGTTAAAATAAACTTTAATAACGAGGCTTATGAGGCGGATAAGGGAAGCTTTTTGAAGCTGTGGCTGAAATGGGCAATGGAGCATCCTTTTACCTATTTAAACGCCTGGTTTATGACTTCTTACGGCTTCTGGTATCCCGATACGGTAATTGATGTGTACCGGGGCAACACGGTTTTTACCTATACTTATGAGGACAGCTCTTACTTTGGATATGAGGTGGAACAGCCGGGGGTGAGGGAAAGTAAGCTTCCCTGGCTTGATGAAATCTACCGGAAAATGTCGCTGGAGATTTTCCAGCAGAAGGTTCCTGTGCTGTCCATGCTGTTTTCGCCGGGATTTTTGTTCTGGGTTATGGCTTTTTGTCTGGGATTTCTGTGCGACAGGGGGAGATGGAATCAGGTTCTGCCCTTTGCGCTGCCGGCGCTGGTGTGGCTTACCGTTATACTGGGGCCGACTTATCTGGTTCGGTATGTGGTGTTTTTGTGGGCGCTGTTGCCGGTGGTTTTGGAGGGGACGTTCCGGCAGGGTAATGTACCTTCGTCGGCACGCTTTCGCTCTATAAAAACGTAGCGGTACCAGGCTCGCGAGTTGCGGTAGCAACTCGGGACCTCGCCAGGGGCCGGCGTTTTTATAAGGCCTCCTTAAGGTACATTATTCTGCCGGAGCTGTTTATCGGCAAACTGTTAATTAGCGCCTCGGGCTGTAGTTATTGGACTTCCTGCAGGCGTACCCGGCTGGCATAAATCTAAAAAATACATGCCCCCTTGCCGCTGGCGTTTGATAATTGGAAATAACTGTGATATACTACCAATGCGAAAACTGCGCAGAATGAGGAATATTTATGAAAAAGATAGTATATAAAAGCAAAGCAATACAGACAGTAATATTAATCGTCGCTTTTTGCCTTTTGGCGTCGCTCTGGCCTCTGCGAATCTGGCATGAGGAGGTGACCATGCAGATTTCCCCGGGTACGGGAAGCATGACGGAGGTTATTAACGAAGAAAAGACCGTGATGCAGAGCATTGTGGCGCAGTATGACCACATGGACACCATCGACGTTTATCTGGATAAGGCCGAGGAGGGGGAGGTTTTTTATCTGCGGATACTGGATGAACAGTGGCAGATGATTTGCGAGGAAAAGACGACGCTTGCGCAGGATATCCGGGGCGGCTATCAGGAGGTTCTGATAGACGTGGATATGGAAGTGGGCGGTTTATACTATATTATATTGCAGGGGTATAAGACCGCGGAATTTGCGGCGGGCTATGAGGCGTTTTCCCCGGAGGAGATGCCCTATCTGCTGAAGCTTTATTATGACAATTCTGAGATGGAAGGCATGAGCCTTGTGGCAAATTATAACTACAGCGTTCCGCTGCGGAAAACGAAGGTATTTATGTTTGGAGCGGGGATTGCGGCGATAGCGGCTCTGGGCATTCTGGCAGTCAGGCTCTGGTACAGGAAAAGGGAAGACAAGCTGGTGACAGTGGAGAGGGTCTTTAAATCCGTTATGAACCCCCTTGTAGCTGCGATGGCTTTGTTTTTGCTGGGCGCGGTACTTTTGGGATTCTGCGGGCGGTATACGCTGGATAATTCGGTATATATTGTAAGCATCCTTTTGCTTGCGGGAATTTTATTTTATGGAATCAATCACAACAGAGTGGGAATGGAATCGGTTATCACCCTTGACTATCTGAAAAGCCATGCCGGGGATTTGATTCAGTCCGTTGCCATAGCGGGCGCGATAGCGGGATGTTGCGAATATATGGCGGGCTTATATGACATTCACCATTCGGTGGCGGAGCGGAAGGAAATGCTCTGGTTTTGCCTTGCGGTGATTGCCATGTTTAAATGGAAGGAAATTTTCAATATTTACAGTCTGGTTTATTTTCTGGCGGCCGGCTTTGGCGGCTGGCGTTACTATACAGGGCATCTGACGGAGGAGATGGACGAGCTTGCCGTGCAGGTGTTAAGGCTTACGGTACTGATTGCCATTGCCCTTGGCTTTATTGTGATTCGCACATTGACCGGTATATACAAAAGCTGCCTTTGGAAAAACTGCCCGCCTGAGCGGAAGATGGCGAAGCCCTCCTGGTACGCGCTTATTCTGGCGCTGTTCTTTGCCCTTATTGTTATTTTCAGGAACGGCAGATGGTGGGGCGTGGCAATGGTCGTTGCCTTCACGCTGTTCTACTTAAACTACGGCATGTGGGAGCATAAAGAAAGGATACTGGTAAATATCGCGAGAGGCGTGGTTTTCCAGTTTGCATGGGCCACCGGCTATGCGCTGCTCTACCGGCCTTATGTCACTTTCCGAAACGCCAGGTATACTCACATTTTCCATACGGTGACCATAACGGCGACATGGCTTACGATGGCGGAGTGCGTGGCGGCGGTGATTCTCCTCGGCAAGCTTGCAAAGAGCCGTAAGCTCAGGGACTGCTGGAAGGAGCTTGTGCTTTTCGGCGTGGCGTCCTCTTATATGATTTTTACCATGGCCAGAACAGCCTTTTTCTCCATAGGAGTTACCATGCTGTTTGTGCTGGTGGTGACGGCCATCGGCAAGGGGGGACTGAAAAGATTCGGTAAGAATCTGGGAATGATGATTGCGGCGGTTATCGTCTGTCTGCCAATCACCTTTACTGCCCAGAGAAATATCCCTGCGCTGGTAAGCGAGCCTTTTCTTTATGAGATAGAATATTCCCTGTACTGCCCCGAGGATGTAATGCGGGGGAGAAGACTGGACTCTCTTAATTATATGAGGGTAGGGCGTTTTATAGACGTGTTTGCGGAAAAAATATTCGGGATTCCCGAGGGAACCTTTGACGTTTACGGGGAAATTGCGGAGCTTGAGGAGTACAGGAGAACCCACGGGGAGGGAAGCTCAGCCGACGCCTCGGGAGATGAAGGATGGAGCGGCGGACTTTTTGACGGAGGTTCCGGGAATCTTGCGGGCCCGGAGGCTGTGGAAGGCTTTGGGTCTTCCGAAAGTCCTGAGGAGACGGGAGCGTTCAGAATGGAAAGTGTTGAAGCGGAAGCCGTGACAGAGGAGCTGGTGGCGTCCGCCGACTATGTGCCGGGAGAGGTTCCCGAGGGGGCCGCAGAGGACAACGATTACACCAACGGGCGGCTGGATATTTTCCGTTCCTATATGGAACAGCTCAATATGACGGGACATGAGGAGATGGGAGCTCTGCTGGATAGCGGCGAAATTGCAACCCACGCCCACAATATTTATCTGCAGGTGGCTTACGACCACGGAATTTTGGTGGGGATTGTATTTGTTCTGGTGGGTATTGCAACTTTTGTGTCCGCCTGCCTGTATTATCAGAGAAAAAAGGATAAAATAACTTATGCGGTGCTGCCTTTGGCAATCACTGTGGCAGTTGCGGTTGCCGGGCTTGTGGAGTGGGTATTCCACTTAAGTAACCCCTGCGGGCTTCTGCTGATGCTGGCAGTAACGCCGCTGGTGTTTAAATCTGAGTTTAATGAAGGTTAAGCCATGAGTGACGAGACGAAAAGAGAAAGAAAACCTTTTAATGTAAAACTGTTTTACAGAAGAACCTGCCTGATTATCTACGATATCATCAGTGTAATCGGCGCAAGCTACTTAGCGCTCCTTATGCGTTACAGCTTTGATATCTCCCAGATACCGGAGCATTTCCTCACGCCGATTAACAGGTTTCTTATCCTTAATATAGCGATAACGCTGGGGGTGCTGTACCTGTTTCGGATGTATCACAGCCTCTGGGCCTTTGCGGGGGAAACGGAGCTGCAGAATCTGGTGATGTCCAGTATTGTGTCGGCAGTATGCTACAGTGTGGGCATTCAGTTTTTCAGGGTGAAAGGGGAGCAGGCGGTTCCCAGCAGCTATTATTTCCTCTATGTATTTTTATTGATTAGCTTTATCTTTGTAAGCCGGTTTTCCTACCGGTTTTTCCGAAGCCTGAAGCATAAACAGCAGAATAAAAACAACAGTATTTCGGTCATGGTGATTGGTGCCGGGGAGGCGGCAAATCTGATTGTCAAGGAGATTGTCAACAGTAATTTCTCCACCATGGTAATCCGCTGCATCATTGACGACGACCCCGGCAAGTGGGGAAGGTTTATCCAGGGTATCAAGGTGGTCGGCGGAAGGGATAAGATTATCGAGTGCGCCGATATTTTCGGGATTGACGAGATTATCGTTGCGATGCCGTCCATCACCCGCGCGGAAATGTCGGAGATTCTGGATATCTGTAAGGAGACAAGCTGTAAGCTGCGCTCTCTGCCGGGAATGTACCAGCTTGTAAACGGCGAGGTCAGCGTCAGCAAGCTGCGGGACGTGGAGGTGGAGGACCTTTTGGGGCGCGACCCCATAGAAGTGGATTTGAATTCGATTCTGGGCTATGTGAAGGGACAGAAGGTTCTGGTAACAGGCGGAGGCGGCTCCATCGGCAGCGAGCTATGCCGCCAGATTGCCTCCCACCAGCCGGCTATGCTTATCATACTGGATATCTATGAAAACAGCGTTTACGATGTGCAGCAGGAACTGCTTCTGAGATATCCCGACCTGCCTTTGGAGGTTCTGATTGGTTCCGTGCGGAACACCAACCGTATGAACTGGATTTTTGAGCATTATAAGCCGGATATTGTCTATCATGCGGCGGCCCACAAGCATGTGCCGCTGATGGAGGAAAGCCCTAACGAGGCGGTGAAGAATAATGTGTTCGGCACCTTTAAAACCGCCCAGGCGGCGGCCATGAACAATGTGAAGCGGTTCGTGATGATTTCCACGGACAAGGCGGTGAACCCCACGAATATCATGGGGGCCAGCAAGCGGATTTGCGAAATGATTATCCAGACCTTCAACAAGCACTATGACACGGAGTTTGTGGCGGTGCGTTTCGGGAATGTGCTGGGAAGCAACGGCAGCGTGATTCCGCTGTTTAAAAAGCAGATTCTGGCGGGCGGGCCGGTGACGGTGACCCACCCGGACATTATCAGATATTTTATGACCATACCGGAGGCGGTTTCTCTGGTGCTGCAGGCGGGAGCCTACGCAAAGGGCGGGGAAATCTTTGTGCTGGATATGGGAAAACCGGTTAAAATTCTGGATTTGGCCAAGAACCTTATCCGCCTGTCGGGCTTTCGGGTGGACGAGGATATCAAAATTGAATTTACCGGCCTGCGTCCCGGCGAAAAGCTGTATGAGGAGCTTTTGATGGAGGAGGAAGGAATGCAGGAGACGGCAAATAAACTGATTTATATCGGGAAACCTATAGAGATAGACGAAAGCAGATTTTTTGTCCAGTTAAGGGACTTAAAGGAAGCCTCCAAAAATGAAAGCAGCGATATCAGGCCGATGATTAAGGAAATCGTGCCGACTTACCATTATAAAGAATAAGCAGCGAAAGTATGATTTTTACATGAGATTAAGACAGGAATGAGGTGTAGAAAATGGCGGAAAAAAAGATTTATTTATCTTCCCCGACCATGCACGGCGAGGAACAGGAATTTGTAAAGGAGGCTTTTGATACCAACTGGGTGGCGCCTTTAGGACCCAATGTGAACGCCTTTGAAAAGGAAGTGGCGGAATATGTGGGGATTGCCCATGCCTCGGCATTAAGCGCGGGAACGGCGGCAATCCATCTGGCGCTGCGGATTCTGGGTGTGGGGCAGGGAGACGTGGTCTTTGTCTCCTCGCTGACCTTCAGCGCAAGCTGCAATCCCATCGTGTATGAAAAGGCAACTCCCGTGTTTATTGATTCGGAGGAGGATACCTGGAACATGGACCCGAAGGCGCTTCGCCGCGCTTTTGAAAAATATCCGAATCCAAAGGCTGTCATCGCGGTTCACCTGTACGGGACGCCGGCTAAGCTGGACGAGATTATGGCGCTGTGCGAGGAACACAACGTACCCCTTATCGAGGACGCGGCGGAGTCCCTTGGCAGCACCTATAAAGGGAAACATACGGGAACCTTCGGTAAAATCGGAATTTATTCCTATAACGGAAATAAGATAATCACCACCTCCGGCGGCGGCATGCTGGTTTCCGATGATGAGGAAATTACCAGGAAAGCCACCTTTCTGGCAACTCAGGCCAGAGACGCGGCGCGGCATTATCAGCATTCCCAGATTGGGTATAATTACAGAATGAGCAACGTCACCGCCGGAATCGGCCGGGGACAGATGCTGCATCTGGAAGAGCATAAGGCCAGAAAAAAAGAGATTTACAGGCAGTACGGGGAGGCCTTTAAGGACATTCCTGAAATCAGCTTAAATCCCCTCAACAAGGACGGCGACGCCAATTGCTGGCTCACCGGCATGGTGATTGCAAAAGGGTGCAAGGTAACGCCGGACGACGTGATGGACGCGCTGGCGGCGGAAAATATCGAGAGCCGCCCCGTCTGGAAGCCCATGCACTTACAGCCGGTGTTTGCGGAGTATGATTTTATCACCGCAAAGGACGCCGCTTCCGGCGGAGCCGGTAATGACACGGCTGACGGCGTTTCCGACAGCGGGAAAGCGGAGAGCGTGGCGGAGGATATTTTCAACAGAGGTCTGTGCCTGCCCAGCGATGTTAAAAATACGGCGGAGGACATGGCGCTGATTATTAAGACGGTGAGAAAGTGCTTCGGAAAAGAGTAAAAGGTGCAGTCCGGGGAATGTGCCCGGTCGGCGGTGCGGAGACGAACCCGGAATGCGGAAACGAGGTAAAATATGTACAAAAGGTTTGTAAAGAGACTGCTCGACATCATCATATCGCTTTGCGCGCTGATTATTCTTTCTCCGCTGCTTCTTATTCTCTGGGTTCTGGTGCGGATAAAGCTGGGGAAGCCCGCGCTGTTTGCCCAGGAGCGTCCGGGAAAGGACGGGAAGATTTTTAAGCTGCACAAGTTCCGCTCCATGACGGACGAGAGGGACGAAAACGGGGAGCTTTTGCCGGACGAGGTCCGTCTCACCCGTTTCGGGAGGATTTTCCGCGCCACCAGCCTGGACGAGTTGCCGGAGCTTTTCAGTATCTTAAAGGGGGATATGAGCCTCATCGGCCCAAGGCCCCTTTTGGTAAAATATCTGCCCTGGTACTCGGAGGAGGAAAGCCACAGGCACGACGTGCGGCCGGGGCTTACAGGGCTGGCGCAGGTAAACGGGCGCAACGCCATTGGATGGGAGGAGCGGTTCGCCTACGATTTGGAGTATGTGAATCATCTGACCTTTGGAATGGATTTGAAGATTATTGGAATGACCATTGGGATGGTGCTGAAACGCTCAGGAGTATTGTCCGGGGAGGAGCAGACCACGGTGGATTTCGATATTTACAGGAAAGGGCAGCGTGAAGGTTGAAGCTTTCACGACAAAGAGCGCGCGTCCGCATTGCCTATGCGGACTTCGGCATGCATGGAAAGAAGGGACTGGCATGAATATATTAATCTTAAGTGCGGGAACAAGGAATAAGGTGGTTCAGTTTTTTAAGGAAGCTGTCGGGGAGGACGGAAAGGTGGTTGCCACCGACTGCTCGAACCTTGCGCCGGCGGTGTATGACGCGGACGTCTTTTATCTGGTTCCCAGAATCACCGCGCCGGGATATATTGACAGGATTCTGGAAATCTGCGCGGAGGAAAAGATTGACGGCGTATTTTCCCTGATTGACCCGGAGTTAAGCCTTCTTGCAAGAGAGCGGGAGCGGTTTCTTGCGGTGGGAACGACGCCGGTGGTTTCGCCATATGATTTGGTGGAAATCTGTTTCGACAAATATAAAATGTATCAGATGCTGACAGAGCTTTCCATCCCCACAGGCAGATGCTATGTGGATAAAGAAGTATTTTATGAGGATTTAAAAGCGGGTAAAATCAGCTATCCGGTTTTCGTAAAGCCGGTAAAGGGAAGCGCCAGCATTAATATCAACAAAGTGACTTCGGATAAGGAAATCGAGGTGCTTTTTGATTTATACGACGATTTGATGATTCAGGAGTTCATGGACGGGCAGGAGTACGGGGCGGACGTGTATATTGACATGCTCTCCGGCAAATGCACCTCCATTTTTGTGAAAAAGAAAATTAAAATGCGCGCCGGGGAAACGGATAAGTCTGTGTCGGTTAAAATTCCGGCGCTTTTTGAGCTGCTGCAGAAATTCGTGGAAAAATGCGGTTTTTGTGGTATGATAGATATTGATATCTTTGAGATAAACGGAACCTTTTATATTTCGGAGGTCAATCCCAGATTCGGGGGAGGTTATCCCCATGCCTATGCCTGCGGCGTAAACATGCCAAAGCAGGTGCTGAATAATCTTTCCGGCAGGGAAAATCCTGTGAGAATCGGGGAATATCAGGAGGGTATCTGCATGATGAAATACAACGAAGTCGCCATCAGGGATTTTAACGGAAAGGAAATCGTGGAGTGACGTGAAAAAAATTTTGATACTGGCGAATTCCTCGGCGGGACTTTATGATTTCCGTAACGAGCTCATTGAAAAGCTTTTGTCAGAATATCAGGTGACGGTGAGCCTGCCGGATACGGTGAAAACAGAGGAGCTTAAGTCGGAAGGCTGTAAGGTGGTTCACACGCCCATTAACAGGCGGGGGGTAAATCCGGCGGAGGATTTTAAGCTCCTTCGAAGCTATCGCAGGCTCTTAAAGGAGGAAAAGCCGGATTTGGTACTGACCTACACCATTAAGCCCAATATTTACGGCGGATTTTGCTGCGGCCTTATGAAAATACCTTATCTTGTGACGGTTACGGGGCTTGGGAGCACCTTTCAGAAAAGGGGACTGCTCCTTAAAATGATTGTGACGATGTACCGCGCCGGGCTTAAGAAAGCCGCCTGCGTGTTTTTTCAGAATGAAGAAAATCAGAAAATATTTGAGAACTATAAGATTAAAGGAAAAAGCGCGAGGCTTGTTAAGGGCTCGGGGGTAAATCTGGAGCATCATACCTTTGAGGAATATCCTGAGGGGGAAAAGGTGCGTTTCCTTTACGTGGGGCGCATGATGCGGGAAAAGGGAATCGAGGAGTTTCTCGAAGCGGCCGGTGAGCTGCACGGTGAGTCGGCGGAATTTGAGCTCCTTGGCTATTGCGACGAGGACTATCAGGACAGGCTTGACGCCTGTGAAAAAGCGGGCGTTATCCGGCAGCTTGGTTTTGACCCCCAGGTACATGAACACTTAAAGCGGGCTTCGGCGCTGGTGCTTCCCACATGGCACGAGGGGATGAGCAATGTGCTGATGGAGGCTTCGGCCACGGGGAGGCCGGTGATTGCCACCAGCATCAGCGGATGCCGGGAGGTTTTTGAGGAGGGAGTCACGGGGTTTGGCTGCGAGGCGAAAAACGCCGGCTCTTTAATAGAAGCGCTTAAGAAATTCCTTCATCTTTCCCGGGAGGAGAGAGCCCGGATGGGACGAAAGGCCAGAGAAAAGATGGAGAAGGAATTTGACAGGAATCAGGTAGTGGAGTCCTATTACAGGGAGATTAAGGAGGAAGCAGGATGAATTTGTATGAAAAACTGTTAAGCGGAGAAGAAAAGCTGTCCCTTGTGGGGCTTGGCTATGTGGGAATGCCCATTGCAGTGGCGTTTGCACGGAAAATCAAGGTAGTGGGATTTGACTTAAACAAGGAGAAGATTGCGCTGTATCAAAAGGGCGTTGACCCCACAAAGGAGGTGGGAGACGAGGCCATCAGAAATACCAGCGTGGAATTTACTGCGGACGCGGCAAAGCTGCGGGAAGCGAAATTCCATATCGTGGCGGTCCCCACGCCGGTAAACAGCGACCATACCCCGGACCTTACTCCGGTGGAGGGTGCAAGCCGGATTCTGGGACAGAATCTTACAAAGGGCTCTGTGGTGGTTTTCGAGTCCACGGTTTATCCCGGCGTGACGGAGGATATCTGCGTGCCGATTCTGGAAAAGGAATCGGGACTTACCTGCGGCGTGGATTTTAAAATCGGATACTCGCCGGAGCGCATCAATCCCGGCGATAAGGTTCACCGTCTGGAAACCATTGTGAAAATCGTGTCGGGAATGGACGCGGAAACCCTAGATACTATTGCGAAGGTCTACGAGCTAGTGGTGGAGGCCGGCGTGTACCGGGCCCAGTCCATCAAAGTGGCGGAGGCGGCCAAGGTGATTGAGAACAGCCAGAGAGATATCAACATTGCCTTCATGAACGAGCTTTCCATTATCTTTAACAAGATGGGAATCGATACCAAATCGGTGTTGGAAGCGGCGGGGACTAAATGGAACTTCCTGAAATTCTTCCCCGGTCTGGTGGGCGGTCACTGTATAGGAGTTGACCCTTATTACCTCACCTACAAGGCGGAGGAGCTCGGCTATCATTCCCAGATTATTCTGGCAGGCCGCCGGATTAACGACGATATGGGAAAATATGTGGCGGAGAACATGGTGAAAAACCTGATTAAGGCGGATATCCCGGTGAAGCGGGCAAAGGTGGCGATTCTCGGCTTTACCTTCAAGGAAAACTGTCCCGACACCAGAAATACCAAGGTGATTGATATTTACAGAGAGTTGGGAGAATACGGAATCCATCCCGTTGTGGTGGACCCGGCGGCGGACGCGGCGGAGGCGCAGCGTCTGTACGGTATCACCTTTGACGATATGGAAGCGGTAAAGGACATGGACGGAGTGATTGTGGCTGTCTCCCACGAGCAGTTCCTGTCGCTGGACAAGGCAAAAATCAGCAGCTTCTACAACTCAAAGCACCAGAAAAAAGTATTTATGGATATTAAAGGGCTGTTTGACAGGGAAGAATATCTGACGGATGATTTTATATACTGGAGGCTGTAGAAAATGGGATATAAAGAGTTAAGCTTCGATAAGGATTCCGTATTTCTTGTAGGGGGCGGGGCAGGCTTTATCGGCTCCAACCTGTGCGAGGCCATACTGGAAATGGGATATACGGTGAGATGTCTTGATAACCTGTCAACAGGAAAGATTGAGAACATCGAGCCTTTTATGGAAAACGAAAGATTTACCTTTATCAAAGGGGATATCAGGGAGCTTGAAACCTGTATGGAAGCAGCGAAGGGCGTGGACTTTGTACTGAATCAGGCGGCCTGGGGGAGCGTTCCCCGAAGTATCGAGATGCCTCTTTTGTATGAGGAAATCAATATCCGGGGCACCCTTAACATGATGGAGGCTGCCCGCCAGAATAACGTAAAGAAATTCGTCTATGCTTCCAGCTCTTCCGTCTACGGCGACCACCCGGTGCTGCCTAAAAAGGAGGGGAAGGAGGGGAAAGTGCTTTCCCCCTATGCGCTGACCAAGAAGGTGGACGAGGAGTACGGGCGTTTATATAAGGTTCTGTACGGGCTGGATACTTATGGTCTGCGGTATTTCAATGTGTTTGGGAGACGCCAGGACCCGGACGGCGCCTATGCCGCGGTTATCCCTAAGTTTATCAGACAGCTCCTAAACGGGGAGCGGCCTACTATCAACGGCGACGGAAAGCAGTCCAGGGATTTTACCTATATTGACAATGTAATCGAGGCGAACTTAAAGGCGTGCCTTGCGTCCTCCGACGCGGCGGGGGAGGCCTTCAACATCGGCGCAGGGGGCAGGGAATATCTGCTTGACGTTTATTATGACCTCTGTAAGGCTTTAGGGAAAGAGACGGAGCCATGCTTCGGCCCGCCCCGGGCAGGTGACATCAGGGATTCCAATGCGGATATCGGAAAGGCAAGGGAATTGCTTGGCTACAACCCGGAGTACGATTTCGCCGCAGGAATCAGCCTGGCCATCGACTGGTATAAGGAAAATCTGGCATGAAAATTACAGTGAGACTTGACGATATTACACCTGATATGGACTGGGAGCGCTTTCTTAAGTTTAAGGCGCTTCTGGACCGTTATCAGGTGAAGCCGCTTATAGGGGTGGTTCCCGATAACCGGGACGAAAATCTTGTGAAAAAGGAGCCTTCGGCGGAGGAAAAAAAACTGGCGGAGGGCTTTTGGGATTATGTAAAAGCCTTACAGAAGGAGGGCTGGACGGTTGCCATGCACGGCTTCCGGCATATTTATACCACGAAAAAGGGGGGCTGTTTTCCCTTAAATAATTTTTCGGAATTTGCGGGCATTCCCCTCGCGGAGCAGCAGGAAATGCTGAGGTCAGGAAAGAAAATTTTAAGCGAAAAAGGGATTGAGACGGCTCTTTTTATGGCGCCGGCCCATTCCTATGACAAAAATACATGGAAAGCCCTCCGGGCGGCAGGCTTCCAGGCGCTTACAGACGGCTTTGGAGATAATCCTTACAGATATGCCGGCCTTGATTTTTATCCCATTTCCTTCCGGCTTGGAGGCACCTTTAAAAAGAAAACGGGGTATTCTACCATGGTGGTGCACACCAATACCGTTTCCGATGAGGATTTGAGGCGGTATGAAGGGTATTTTCAAAGGGAAGGGGTGACCTGGATTTCCTTTGAGGAATACTTGAGACAGCCAAAGGAGAACAGGGGGCTTTTTGGAAGATGGAAGGAATACTGGATGGCGAAAGGGAAATATCTGGCGGGCAGGGTGCGGCAGCATACCGGCTGAGGGTTTGATTATCCGGGAAAGCAGCACGGGAGCGAGACCTTAGAAGGAAAGTAAAGCAGGGGGTGGAAGAAATGCCGGAACCGATTCGGATACTTCACGTGCTTGGCACCACTCAGTTAGGGGGCGCGGAGAGCCGTATCATGGATTTGTACCGCCATGTGGACAGGGAAAGGGTGCAGTTTGACTTTCTGGTGCATACAGGCGGCGAGGGATTTTTTGATAAGGAAATACGGGAATTGGGCGGGCGGATTTTCAGAGTTCCCCGGTTTCGTTTTTATAATTATTTTTCATACAAAAAGGCTGTGAAGGATTTTTTTGAGAAAAACCATGAATTCCGGGCGGTGCAGGGGCACATTACCAGCACGGCGGCGATTTATCTGCCCATCGCAAAACGGGCGGGGATTCCGCTGATTATCGCCCACGCCAGAAGCGCCGGGGTGGATAAGGGGATAAAGGGTGTCCTGACAAGGCTTCTGCGGCGGAATCTTTCAAAGAAAGCGGATTTTCTCTTTACCTGCTCGGAGCTTGCCGGCATTTCCGTGTTCGGGAGGAAGGCTGTGGAGGCGGGGAAGACAGTTTTTGTGCCCAATGCCATCGACTGTGAGGCGTTTGAATATGACGGGCTCCGGCGCGGGAAGATGCGGGAGGAGCTTGGCCTTTCGGGGAAATATGTGATTGGCCACGTGGGAAGATTCCACTATGCGAAGAACCATGAATATTTATTGCAGGTTTTTGCGGCGCTGTGCAAAAGGGGAGAAAAGGAGTATGTCCTGCTTTTGCTCGGGGAGGGCGGCGGCATGGAGGCTGCCAAAAAGCAGGCGAAGGATTTGGGGATTTCCGACAGGGTCCTTTTTGCAGGAAATAAAAGAAATGTGTACGACTATTATCAGGCCATGGATTACTTTGTGTATCCCTCCCGATTCGAGGGACTTCCGGGAACCGTGGTGGAGGCGCAAGTCTCCGGCTTAAGATGCCTGATGTCGGACAGTATCTGTACAGAGGTCATGGCCACGGAGCTGGTACATGCCATGAGCATTCAGGATGCGCCCGAAAGGTGGGCGGAATATATTGTGGATACGCAGGACTATGAAAGGTCGGGGCGCAGGGAGCAGATGGAGAAGGCCGGATTTGATGTGAAGGCCCAGGCCCGGGTGATGACGAGGTTTTATGAGACAGGGAAATTTGAGGAAGTTTTGTGATAAGAAGCAGGCAAAGCGGGCTGATGAAGCGGGAAACGGGATGAATTTTGATGAGAGAAGAAAACAGGACAAAGGATAAGAAAATCATGCTGATTACGCCCATGCTGCATCAGGGGGGCTTTGAGAGAATCTGCGTCATGACGGCAAGGGCCCTCGGACAGCGCCGGGATACAGAGGCGGTTATTGTGGTCTTTTCCATGGAGGATATTGCCTTCGACGTTTCCGGGCTTACGGTGATTGATTTAAACCTGAAAGCAAGGGACGGCAGGCTTCGAAAGATTCTTAATATCATAAGGCGCAGCATAAAGCTGACCGCCCTGCAGAAAAAGCTGGGAACGGATATTTCCTACAGCTTTGGCACAACGGCCAATATTGCGAACTCCCTGAGCAGGGGGGCGAAAAAGAAAATTTCCGCCTGCCATTCCTTTGAGGAGATTCGGGGCGGGGTTTACATGAAGCTTATCAGCCGCTGTACGGACAGGGTGCTTTGCTGTTCCAAAAAGATGGCGGATTTGGTACAGGAAAGCTACGGTTTTCCTGGTGTGGAGGCTTTGTGGAATCCCTGCGATATCCGGGGAATCCTGGCGCAGAGCAGGAAGGAGCCGGATAAGGATATTGCTTTTTTTAAGGAAAACGGAAAAATTCTGGTTTCCATGGGCCGGGAGGATGATGTGAAGGGCTTCTGGCATCTTCTGAAAATTTTCCGGCGGGTTTATGAGGAAGAAGAAAACGTCGGCCTTGCCGTTATCGGCGAGGGCGGTTTTGAGGAATACAGAAGGCTTGCAAGGGAGCTGGGAGTGGAAAAGCGGGTGTTTTTCGCGGGGCTTAAAAAGAATCCTTTCCCTTATCTTCGGGAGAGCGATATCTATCTTCTGACCTCCTTAAGCGAGGGGCTTCCCAATGCGCTGGTGGAGGCCCTTGCCCTGTCTCTCCCTGTAGTGTCGGCCAACTGCCTGTCAGGCCCTGCGGAGATTCTTCATGGGGATTTTAAGGAGGCGGAAGCGCAGAAGGAGGTCTTTCTGGGGGACTACGGCGTTCTGGTGCCGGCGCTTTCACCGGAGAAGAACCTGTCCGTGCGCTGGGAACCGGAGGGAGAGGCTTTTCGCCGGGAGGAGTCGGGGAAATTGCCATGCTGCGGAGAGGAGAAGAAACGGATTGCGCTGGAGGCGGAGGAGGAGAAGTTTGCGGCCGCGGTTTTGATGCTTTTGCGGGACGAAGGGCTGTATAAAGGTTATCGGGAGAAAGCTTTGGCGAGAGCGGAGGATTTTTCA
The DNA here is from genome assembly GCA_910577275.1 of uncultured Lachnospiraceae bacterium. GTDB lineage: Bacteria > Bacillota > Clostridia > Lachnospirales > Lachnospiraceae > Suilimivivens. The sequence goes on along the minus strand of CAJTMW010000004.1, from coordinate 50,873 downwards.
ACGGAAAATTATATGGAAGGCTTGCTTTCCTGTATGGAGAAATTGTAAATGTGCGGTATTTGTGGATTTTTCAGTAAAAACCGGATAACGGAAGATGAACTTACAGCGATGAACAACACCATGTATCACAGGGGGCCGGACGACGCGGGGGCGGAGATTTATTCTGCGGAACGCGGCTATACGGTGGGGCTTGCCCAGAGACGGCTTTCCATTTTTGACCTGTCTCCTTTGGGGCATCAGCCCATGCATTCGCCAAACGGACGGATAAGCGTTGTTTATAACGGTGAGATTTACAATTTTAAAAAGCTGAAAGAGGAACTGTCGGATTATCCCTTTGTGTCCGCCTGCGATACGGAAGTGATTCTGGCGGCCTATTTGAAGTGGGGAATTGACTGTATAAAAAAATTAAACGGAATGTTTGCCATTGGGATTTTTGACAGGCAGCAGCAAAAGCTTTATCTCGTCCGGGACAGGATGGGGAAAAAGCCCCTTTATTACTGGGTAAAGGACGGAAATCTGGTTTTTGCGTCGGAGTTAAAGCCGATTCTCAAATGTCCCGGATTTTCGGCCGGGATACGAAAGGAAGTCATTCCCCGTTTTCTTTACCAGCAGTATCTGTGCGAGCCCGATACCATTTTCGAAGATGTGAAAAAGGTGCGTCCGGGGGAGATTCTGTCCTTCTCGGAGGGGGCGGTAAAACAGTGGAAATACTGGGATTTAAAGGAAGTCAGAAAGGAAAAGAAAAAGCAGCCGGTAGAAAGCTATGGGCAGGCGAAGGAGGAGCTTAAGGAAATTTTAAGGGGCGCTGTGAGTGAGAGAATGCTTGCGGACGTACAGGTGGGAACCTTTTTGAGCGGGGGGTATGACTCCACCCTCGTCACGGCGCTTGCCGCGTCGCTCTCCGGCGAGCCGGTCAAAACTTTCTCCATCGGCTTTCACGAAAAGCAGTATGACGAAGCTGGGTACGCGAAGGAGGTTGCCAGGCATCTGGGGTGCGACCATACGGAGATGTATATAGATGAAAAGGACATGTTTTCTCTGGTGGAGAGCATTCCGGCTTATTACGACGAGCCCTTTGCAGACAGTTCCCAGATTCCCTCTATGCTGGTGTCCGCCCTTGCGGGAAAAAAGGTGACGGTGGCGCTCTCCGGCGACGGCGGGGACGAGCTTTTTTGCGGCTATAATGTGTATGAGAGGGTGCGTCAGGCGCAGCTGCTTGACCTTCCCGGCGGCGCGGCAAAGGCTCTGGGGGATATGTTGCACATTACGGAGAAATATCCCTTTAAAATCCGCGTGATTGCGGGAAACAGAAATAAGGAGGCTAAGACTCAGTTTATTGCCGGAAACAATATCCGTCTTGCGGAGAGCCTGGTGGCGGGGGGAGAGAATATTCCCTGTTATTATCCGAATGAAAGCGCTTATCATGAAAAAAACTGGCAGGAGAGACGGATGCTGCTGGATATGGAAACCTATCTGCCGGGGGATATCCTGTGCAAGGTGGACAGAGCTTCCATGAAGTATTCGCTGGAGGCCAGATGTCCCCTGCTGGATACCGCCGTGGTGGAATATTCCTTCCGCCTGCCCCATGAATTTAAATATAAAAAGGGAAACAAAAAAAGAATTTTAAAGGATATTACCTATGATTTTGTACCTAGGGAGCTTTTGGAGAGGCCGAAAACCGGGTTTGGCGTCCCTTTGGATAAGTGGCTCCGGGGCCCGTTAAAGGAGCAGGTTTTATCCTATGGAGACAAAACATTCCTTGCAAAGCAGGGGATTTTCCAGCCGGATTTTACTGCGGAATTTCTTGAAAAATATATGAAAACAGGCGATAAGGGCGCGGGAAGCGGGGAAAACTATTCCAGAATCCTTTGGGCGTTTTTTATTTTCCAGAAATGGTACGAAAGCTATATCCATTGAGGGAACGGGGATAACAGATGAAAAACAGAAAAATCTTATTTCATATCAACAGCCTTGGAAAGGGCGGCGCCGAGCGGGTGCTCACCGTGCTGGCCAGGTATTTTGCGCAGGACGGCTATGAGGTCGGCATTGCGACTCTCTGGCGGGCGGAAAACGAATATGAGGTTCCGCCCGGGGTAAAAAGAGTGAATCTTGGAGATGAGAAGGCTTCCGGTGGGAGGCTGGCGCTGGCGGTAAGGCGTTTTACAGGCTTGCGGGAACTTATCAAAAAGGAAAATCCCGATATTGTGATTTCCTTTTGTATGAAAGCAAATTTCCGAAGCGTGTTCAGTATGCTGGGAATGAGGATTCCGCTTCTGGTTTCCGTAAGGAGCGACCCCCAGATTGATTATGCCCCCCATAAGCTTCTGACAAAATGGATGGAGCGCAAGGCGGCGGGCTGCGTGTTCCAGACGAAGGATGCGCAGGCGTTTTTTGGAGAAAGGCTCCGAAAAAAATCCCGGATTATATGGAATCCCATAGATGAAAAGTATCTGCCGGAGAACAGGGAAAGTGTTTACAGTCAGGAGAAAGACGGGGAAAACGCGAAAGGCGTGCCGGCAGGCGGGAGCGCAGGCAGGCAGGAAAAGGACGGCGGCGCAGAAGACATTTGTATTATCACCGTGGGCCGAATCACCTTCGAGAAAAACCAGCTCATGCTCCTTAAGGCTTTTGACAGAATAAAGGATAAATTTCCCTCCGCGCGGGTGCGCGTTTACGGGGAGGGAATCGGCGGCGATGCGTGGAAGGAAATGGACGCCTATATCCGTCAGAAGGAAATCGCTCACAGGGTGGAGTTCATGGGACCAAGCAGCAGCCTGGAAAAGGAAATCGGAAGCGCGGCGCTGTTCGTGCTTCCGTCAAATTACGAGGGGATGTCAAACGCCCTGATGGAGGCAATGGTGATGGGGCTTCCGGTGATTGCCACGGACTGTCCCTGCGGCGGGTGCGCCACCCTCATTGAGGATGGGGTTTCCGGTTTTCTGGTTCCCACAGGAGACGACGAGGCGTTGGCGGAGGCTATGGAGCGGGTACTGTCGGATAAGACGCTGGCCGGGAAGCTGGCGGAGAATGCGGGAAGGCTGGCAGAAAAGGTAAAGCCGCTGAAAATTTATGAGGAATGGAGAAGCTATGCGGAGGAGCTTGCGGGAGATTAGGGCAGACGGAGCATAAAGAGGAGCAAATGGCAGAAAAGGCAGCAAAGCAGAAAACAAAGACAATCGCATTGTATATCAGCAGCATCGGCAGGGGCGGAGCGGAGAGAGTCATTGTCAACCTTGCGAAATACTTCCATGGCCGGGGATACAGGGTGCTGCTGGTTACCACCCGAAAAGAGAAGGAGGAGTATCCGATACCCGACGGAGTTATCAGGCAGATATCGGAGCCTTCCCCGGAGAAAGTGTCTGGCGGCCGCATTGGTAATTTTACGGCGCGGCTTCGCAGGCTGAGGGATATTTGGAAGAGGGAACACCCTGACATGATTCTTTCCTTTATCGGGAAAAATAACATGATGGCGATTCTGACTGCGCTGGGGCTTAAGATTCCGGTTGTGGTTTCCGTGCGGGGAGAGCCCGCAGAGGAATACTATAACAGATGGATGCGCATCATGGCCAAAGCGCTGTTTTGTCTGGCGGACGGGGTGGTGCTGCAGACGGGAAGGTGTTATTTCTTTTTCCCAAAGGCGGTGCGTAAAAAGGCCGTGACGCTGAAAAATCCTGTTCATGCTGATTTTTTCCGGGAAAGATTTGAGGGAGAGCGGGAAAAGACTGTTGTGGCGGTGGGACGGATTGACGAAAATAAAAACCATGAGCTTCTGATAAGGGCCTTTGGAGGGCTCGCAGAGGAATTTTCCGGATACCGCCTGATAATTTACGGGGATGGGGAAAAACGCATTGAGCTCCAGCGCCTGTCCGAAAAGATGGGGCTGAAAGAGAGGATTATTCTGCCGGGAAATGCGGATAATGTGGCGGAGCTGATTTACAAAGCCCGTGTTTTTGTACTTTCATCCAACACCGAGGGAATGCCCAACACCCTGATTGAGGCCATGCTCATGGGGCTTACGGTAATATCTACGGACTGTCCCTGCGGCGGCCCGGCGGAGCTGATTGCCCACAGGGTAAACGGCCTGCTTACGCCAGTGGGGGATGCGAAAGCGATGGAAAACGCCCTGCGTGCCGTGCTTGGGGATTTGAGGCGGGCGGACGAGATGGGACGGGAAGCGGCAAAGCTGAAAGAATCCTATGAGGCCGGGGCGGTTTATAAGAGCTGGGAAAACTATCTTGAAAAGGTAATGCACTGATAGCCGGTGTCTGCCGGATAGGTGCACGGAAATGAGGAAAATATGTGCGGAATAGCCGGATTTTGTAATTTTAAGGGAAACAGGGAAAGCAATATCGAGCGTATGAAACGCAGAATCTATCACCGTGGGCCGGATGCCGAAGGAACTTATATTTCCGACGACGGACAGGTGGCGTTAGGGCACAGGCGGCTTGCTATCGTGGATTTGTCCGAAAACGGCGCCCAGCCCATGGCCTCCCACAGCGGAAGATTCGAGATTGCCTTTAACGGGGAAATCTACAATTACAGAAAAATTGCGGACAGGCTTTTAAAGGAAAAAAGGGTGAGCGGGTTTCGGGGAACGTCGGATACAGAGGTTCTCTTAGAAGCCGTGGAAGCCTATGGGGTGAAGGAAGCAATTTCCCTCTGTAAAGGAATGTTTGCTCTGGCTTTGCATGATAAAAAGGAGCAGTGCCTTTACCTTGTCAGGGACAGAATCGGGGAAAAACCCCTGTATTACGGTCAGGTGGGGGAGAGCTTTGCTTTTGCATCAAACATTGGCGCATTCAAGGTGCTTGACGGCTTTCAGAATCCGGTGAACAGGCAGGTACTTGGCCTTTATTTTACCCACGGCTATATTCCGGCGCCTTATTCCATCTATGAGGATATTTACAAGCTGGAGCCCGGCAGCATACTGAAATTAAAGCTGCCCTTCAGCGATATAAAGAATGTGGAGATTCAGAGCTACTGGTCGATAAAGGAGGCGGCGAAAAGGGGGCAGGAGAATCCTTTTACCGGCACGAGAGAAGAAGCGGCGGACGAGCTGGAAAGGCTTTTAAAGGAATCCATCTCCGAGCAGATGATGGCGGACGTGCCGGTGGGCGCCTTTTTGTCGGCGGGAATCGACTCATCTACGGTGGTGGCCCTGATGCAGTCCTTAAACAGGGGGAAGGTGAAGACCTTTACCATTGGAATGGCGGAAAAGGACTATGACGAGGCGGTGTACGCAAAGGAAATTGCAAGGCATCTGGGCACGGAGCACACGGAGCTTTATATCACGGAGGCAGACGCTCAGGCGGTGATTCCGAAGCTGGCGGATATGTTCGGGGAGCCCTTTGCGGATTCCTCCCAGATTCCCACTTATCTGGTGAGCGAAATGACCAGAAAGCACGTGACGGTTTCCTTAAGCGGGGACGGAGGAGACGAGCTGTTCTGCGGCTACACCTCCTATGCGTCTGTGGAGCGTATCTGGAATAAAATGAAAGGAATCCCTTATTTTATCAGAAAGCCCTGTAGCGAAATGGTGCTTCACAGTCCTCTTGTGAGAAAACCGGTGTATCAGGTAAAGGGAAAGCTGCTTGGCGCAAAAGGTCCTTCGGATTTATATATCGCTTCTCTTGAAACGGAGCCCCTTGCAGGGAAAATCGGTTTTACTGACGGAGGCTGCAGTTATAAGTACAGCGAATATCAGCCGGATTATCTGAAAGAACCGTGCCACAATATCATGCTGATGGATATGCTGATGTACCATCCCGACGATATTCTGGTGAAGGTTGACAGGACGGCAATGGCGGTTTCGCTGGAAACCAGAGTGCCCATGCTGGATAAGGACGTGGTGGAGTTCGCATGGAGCCTTCCGGTTGATTATAAGAGACAGCTTCGAATGGGGAATCTGGCTGCCGGGGAAGGCATTTCAGGGAATCAGGATTTTGTGGGAAAGAAAGTGCTGCGGGACGTGCTTTACCGCTATGTGCCAAAGAAGATGATGGAAAGGCCCAAGAAAGGCTTCAGCGTGCCGGTTGATAAATGGCTCCGTCAGCCCGGACTCCGGGCATGGGCCGAGGAGCTGATTGAAAGAAGAAATCTGGAGAGGCAGGGGCTTTTAAATCCCGATGTGGTCTGGAAAATCTGGAGCGATTTTATTGACAGAGGCCAATGGCGGATTCAAATCTGGTATATTTTAATGTTTCAGGAGTGGATGCGTCAGTCGTAGATACTGTCGTAGTCATAGTTCGTATAAAATTCGCGCTCGGCGGCCAGCTTTTCCAGATAATTTTCCTTTGTCACGAGTCCTGTGCCTTCGGCAATCCACTGCAGGATGCGGGAGTTGATTTCGGCGCAGTAGTGGCCGCTGTCGCTGTAGAAATCGGGATTGCAGATGACTTCGTACTGGTCAAAGAAATTGTAGAGCTTTACATTGGGGCATTCAAGTAAAAGCTCTGTGGCCGTCTGCTCCGCCCGGGTCTGCCTGTAAAGCGTGTTTTTAATGGCAAGGGAATCCCAGTAACAGATGCTGTAAGGGGAGTAAAAAATATAAAAGGTAACATCCGGGTATTTGTTCACCACGGAGGTGACGTTAGCGGTGATGGTCTGAATCACGGCCGCTTCCTCCTGACTGCCGTAGGCGGTGGGCACGTCCTTGTTTACATTGTTTCTGTCATAGGACGCTAAAATCTGTTCAAGTCCGGTTTTCTCCTGAAAGGAGGAATATTCGTCCATGGTGGTGGACGGCTCCCCCGAAAGGGTATGGGCGATATTTGAGAGAACATTATGGTAAAAGACGGACTTGTTAAACAGATAGGAGACATCATTAAAGGGATTGTCGTCATACAGGTAAGTGGGGTATTCCTCGTACTGCGCCCAGTCATAATCGCGGAGAAGTCCGTTGTAATCCAGTGTCCATAAAACCGTGGACACTTTTTTGTGCGTGCCGGGAAAATCTCCCTCACCCGATTTGCGGGAGAGAGCCCTGTCAAGGTTGTCGGCAATTTCCTGATAACCAGCGCCGGAAAAAGCCACCTTTACAGAACTTGTCCCAAAGAGAGCATCCATCTCGCTGGGCCTGAAATTCTGTGCCATGGAGGTTCCCGTTATCAGTGCGTCAAATTCAAAGTGACGGGAAATGCCGTCGTTGGTGTACCGCTCGTCATATAATTTGTAGGACAAAAAGGAAAGGGGGGCATGATAATGAAAATAAGGGTCAACAATTATCACTGTAAGGGCGGTAAGCGCCAGCAGCGTGGCCAGTATTGCCAGACATTTGTAAAACCATTTTTTTGAATCCTTTTGCACCATGCCGTCCTCCTTATTTAAAAGTTAAAATACAGAAATTCGCTGATTTCCGACAGCGATATAATGCTCCAGAAAAGAAGAATTACCGTTACCAGAAGTTTCCGGCCCGTGAGCTTTAAGCCTTCGGCTTTTTCCTGGGTGTGCTTCATAGTAAAGCAGGCAGTTAAGGATATGCCGGTGAAGGCGGTTACCGGAAGCCATGGATATTGCTCCAAGAGACCCCCGAGCCCGGCCAAGCGTCCGACGCGGTAGAGAAAGCCGATTTCCACAATTTCCTGAAATTTTTCCGTAACAGGCAAAAACAGTCCGCCGCCAAAGCCCCCGCAAAAGAGCTGCGTCCAGAGGGCTGCCGCGTCGCCGATACTGTCCGCGCGAAACAGGCTCCATGCAAGGGTGATGAGTAAAAAGGTGACGCAGGTTTTTATAAAATTGGGGATTTTCAGGGAGGCAATGTTTGTCACCCTTTCAAATACCATTATAAACCCGTGCATCAGTCCCCACAAAATAAAAGTCCAGTTGGCTCCGTGCCACAGTCCGCTTAAAAAAAAGATTATCAGTATATTAAGGCAGGTTCTTGCTTTCCCCCTTCGGCTGCCTCCCAAAGGGATGTACACGTATCTGGTGAACAATCTGGTGAGGCTTATGTGCCACCTGTCCCAGAAATCCGAAATGGATTTGGCCTTATAGGGAGAATTAAAATTAAGAGGGAGCTTTATCCCCAGCATACAGCAGATTCCGTAAGCCATATCGCAGTAGCCGCTGAAATCAAAATAAATCTGCAGGGAATAGGAAACCATCACGAGAAATGCGCCGGGGGAGTTCAAAGCGCTGATATTACTGTAGCCCACATTGACAATTTTGGCAAAATTGTCCGCCAGAAGAACCTTCTTGGCAAGGCCAAGGGCAAAGGCGTAGACACCTCTGCACAGATTTTCATAATCAATTTTCTGCGCCGCCTTTTCATGAAGCTGGGGGAGCAAATCCTTATGGTAGACGATAGGTCCCTGGGTCAGTTTAGGAAAGAAAGAAATAAAACATACATATTGTAAAAAACTATAGTCTTCGCACTCCCCTTTGTAAGCGTCAACCGCATAGGAAATCTGCTGGAAGGTGTAAAAGCTGATGCCTAGCGGCAGCGTTAGCCGTAGCAGCGGAATACCGGTGTGAAAAGCGCTGTTGATATTTTCAATAAAGAAATCAAAGTATTTAAAATAAAGTAAAACGCCGATATCAGAAAGCAGGACGGCTAGCAGAAAGAGTTTCCTGACGGCTGGCTTTCCGAGGGAGCCGCTACGCCCGTGGCAGTTTTGCCCGTCATGCATGGCTGCCGGTGAGGCGGGAAATTTTTTCATGCCGGCCACAAGACCGTAATTTACCAGAATGCTGACGATAAGGACAATCAGATTATAAGGATTGTAACAGCCGCAAAACCATAATGACACAACTGTCAGAAAGCTGAGGGCAGCTTTGGGCTTATTGATATGGTGAAAACCGTAATAGCCAATCACTGCCAGAGGCAGAAACAGAAAAATAAAAAGGTAGGAGTTAAACAGCATGCTGACGTCCTTTCAAAAGCTTTCCGGCCGGCTCATACAGCATCAGCAGTAAGCTGATATAAAACAAAGCCATATTGTAAATAGTATACCTAGTCTGACAGAAAATCACCAGCGACACCAACCCCACATTTAAAATAATGGAAAAGAGAGTCAGCATGGAAAACAAAAACAGGCTGCGGCTCTGCTTCCTGCGCATATGGTAAAACAGCAGCAGGATATAAAGCATGTAAATAAAAAAGCTGTACCAGATAAGCAAAGCGTTTCTCTGCGCCACCGTTGTAATCAGGCCCGACAGGAAATTATCCAGAAAGGTGGCTGCAATTTTCCCGATATTGTGGGGAATGACGGAGGAATTAATGGTATTCATGATAAGGTCCGTATTCACGTTTATGTCCACAATGTCGTCCCCGTAATGCTCTTTGGCATAGGCGCTGATATGGGGCCACATGGTGTCGATTTGAATGCAGTCGTAGAAATCGCCGAAATGGGAAACCCTGTTCAGCCATCCGCTTTCAGCCGAGGATTTTAGATAGTTGTTTTCGTCACAGATGTCATAAATTTCCAGAAACAGGTTTTCAATATTTTCGTCTTCTATATATTGGTAATCGTCCCGCTCTGCGGTATAAAACGCCATTGTGGTGATAAAACGGGTATCGCTGGAATGGGTAACGGCCTCTCCCCTTAAAATATAATTATACCCCAAATCAAGGCCCGCATTACACAATAAGATAAAGAATGAACAGAGCATGGAGACGACGATTGCTCCCAGATAATTTTTCTTTTTAAAATAGACAATAAAAATACAGATTACCAGCATAAACAGGGAAATCACCATCTGTTTTCTTGTGGAAATCAGCAGAAAGGTCAGAAAGCCGCATGCAAAAAAGCTCCTTTTTGTCTGCCGCAGGGTATACTCAAAAAGGTAACGGAAAAAGAGCAGGTAACAGGAGATGGCGATGCCTTCCGTCATAATGCTGTTAGAGTACATGGAGCCGCGCAGGGCGGCAAAACGGCATAAAAGGGAAACCGCCATGGGGATAAAAAGTATCAGCAGGGAAAGCGGTTTGTTTAAGCGAAATTCCCTGTGAAGGAAAGCCGCCAGCGACCAGGCCGATGCCGCCGCTAAAATGCTCTGGGCGACAATGGCCGCAAACAGATAGAAATCCGATGAAGCGCCCCCGAATAAAAGCCGGAAAAAGGCGAGGAACAGGGGATAAAAGGGTTCCCGGGAAATATTCATTTCTATGTAACCGGGCGAATCCACACAGATGACAGCCCCGTCAAAAAAGGCAAAAAAAAGATAAAAAGCTAGGCTGATTATCAACATGGAGGCGGAGAAAAGGTTGTTTTTGATGGTGTTATGTATTTTAAACTGCATTTTTTCCTCATTCTTATGTTAGTCTTTGTATATATAGGCAGTTTTTTTATCCGAATATGACAAAAGTCTGCTGAAAATGTAATGATATTATAAAGCCGAGACTGCGGTTTGGTCAAGTATGCGGAGGACTGAAACGGGATAAACTTGTGGTAACAGGGAATGTATGGTAAAATATAAAATCAGCTTTATGCAGTAGATAAGAGGTGAAAACCATGAATATCATCAGGATGTCAGGGGGGCTGGGGAACCAGATGTTCCAGTACGCGCTGTATTTGAAGCTCCGCTCCATGGGAAAGGAAGTAAAATTCGACGATATCAACGAATATCGCAGCGAGAATACCCGGCCGATTATGCTGGCGGTGTTCGGGATTGATTATCCCAGGGCAACCTGGGACGAAATCATTGAATTTACGGACGGCTCCATGAATCCTTTAAAGAGAATCCGAAGGAAGATTTTCGGAAGACGGGCGCTGGAGTACTGCGAGGAGGGATTTTACGACCCTAAGGTACTGAGCTTTGACTCCATGTACTTAAGAGGAAATTTTAAGAGTGAGAAGTATTTTGAGGATATTGCCGGTGAAGTACGGTCGAAATATCAGTTTCCCTGTCTGGAGAATATGCATCTGCCGGAAAAGCTCTATAAAAACACCAGAGCCTGTCTGGACGCCATCGAGAGCACCGAGGCGGTGGGGATGCACATGTACCGCAGCGATTCCCGTCTGGACGAGGAGCTTTATGAGGGTATCTGTACGGAAAAGTATTACGAAGGAGCTGTCAGGCTGGTTCAGGAGAGATACCCCGACGCGTTTTTTTATATTTTCAGCAATGAACCCAAGTGGGTGAAAAAATGGGTGGACGATTTGATAGAAAGCCAGATAACGGAGGGCATGGACAGGGAGGAAATCCGCAAGCTGGAGAGCCGGTTTGTGCTGGTGGAAGCCAACACGGAGTATACCGGGTATCTGGATATGCTGCTGATGAGCAAATGCCGGCATAACATTATTTCCAATTCCAGCTTTAGCTGGTGGGCCTCCTGGCTGAACGATAATCCTGACAGGCTGGTGGTGGCGCCGGACAAGTGGATGAACGACAAGGACAGCACCGACGTTTATACAAAGGGTATGATTCTGGTGAACGCCAAAGGACGGGTGAACAGGACGGTGAAGGAATAGCGCGGCGGCTGGTTTTTGCGCATAGATTAGCGGTAAGCGCGCGGAAGTGAGGAAGGATATGAAGGTATGCATGGTGGTTCCCGACAGAAATGTTAAAGGCGGAATTGCCTCGGTGGTAAACGGCTACAGGGAGCAGGGGTTCGGAAAGGGGTATGAAATCATTTATGTGGAGTCATACTGCGACGGAAGCAAATGGAAAAAGCTTTGCAAGGCGATTCGCGGCTATACGGCGTTTTTAAGAGTTCTTTGCAGCAGGAAGCCGGATTTGGTGCATATTCATTCTTCCTTTGGTCCCAGCTTTTACCGGAAGATTCCTTTCATTTATATGGCCTCTTTCAAAAAAATCCCCATAATCAACCATATACATGGGGCTGAATTCGACGCCTTTTACCGGAAGGCATCAGCCCGCAAGCAGAAGCTGGTGCGGAAGGTTTACGAAAAGTGTCAGATGCTGATTGCGCTTTCCGACGAGTGGAGGGGCAATCTTGAAATGATAGTCGCGCCGGAGAGGATTACCGTGCTCGAAAATTACTGCCGGCTCCCGGGGGAGCTGCCGCCGGAGGGTTCCATGGAAGTTCCGGCGAAAGTGTCAGCGGAGGTTTCTGCGGAACTTCAGGCGAAAGTTTCAGCGGAGCATCTGTCGAAGGCGCCGATGGAACATTCGGAGAAAAAGAAAAGGCAGATATTATTCTTGGGAGAGCTTGGCAAAAGAAAAGGCTGCTATGATATCCCGGAGATTTACAGAAGAACCATTGAAAAGGCGGGGGATGTTCCCCTTGTCATGGGCGGGGACGGAGAGCTTATGCAGATAAAGGCTCTTTTTGAGGAAAAGGGCCTGGCTAAAGAGGTTTCTTTCCCCGGCTGGGTGAGAGGGGAGGAAAAGGAAAGGCTCCTTAGGGAGAGCGGCGTCTTTTTGTTTCCTTCTTATTATGAGGGAATGCCCATGGCGGTACTGGAGGCCATGGCCCATAAGCTGGCCATCGTGACCACCAATGCGGGGGGGATTCCCAAATTGATAAAGGACGGCGTAACCGGCCGTCTGTGCGAGCCGGGCAATGTGGAGGAGTTATCGGACGCTCTGGCGGAGCTGCTTATGGACGAGGAGAAAAGAAAGCGCCTCGGCGAGGCGGCTTACAGGGAAGCGGCAAAAAAGTACAGCATGACTTCCCATATAGAAAGGCTTCTGGCGATTTACAGGCAGGTTTCAGGGGGGTAAGAACGGTTCAGCCGGCGGGAAAAAGGATGGCAGAATGCCGTGCGAAGCGCGGCTGTGCAGGGAAAATGAGGGAAAAATGAGTCTGATTTGGAATTCGGTAAAAAGTCTATTTTATGTACCGTTATGGAAGCTGAAATTCGGGGGGCGTTTTTGCTCGGGCGTTTTGCAGGGGCTTGAGAAAACCCGGATTGAAATCGATGGGGGGGCAAAGCTTTCGCTGGGGAAAAAAATTCAAAACAGGGGGACGCTTTATATCGGCTGCAAGAAAAAAGGAAAAGTGCGGATAGGCGGCCACTGTTTTTTTAATATCAATACGTCCATCACCTGTATGAAGGAAATCACCATAGGGGAGTATTGTAAGTTCGGCAATAACCTGGTGATTGTGGACCACGACCATGATTTTCAGGGGACGGGCGAGGAATTTCCCGGCGAGGCGGTTACTATCGGAAACCGCGTGTGGGTTGGCGCAAACTGTGTGATTTTAAAGGGAGTGACTGTGGGCGACGGCGCGGTAATCGGAGCCGGGAGTATTGTGCGGAAGGATGTTCCGGCAGGCGGTATTTATTATGATAAGAGAGAGGCTGTAATATTACAGTGAGAATTTAAGGGCTGAGCGGGGAATGAAAAGGTGCGGCATGGACATGAAAGTGAGGGTTGCGCGGAGAATGAAAAAGCGCGGCACGGACATGAGAGGTGCGGCCGGGAGGGAGTTTTAAGGCATGGGGATAAGCGGCAATGGAAAGGGACAGGTTCTATGAATATTATCAGAATGACAGGCGGCATGGGAAATCAGATGTTTCAGTATGCGTTGTATTTAAAGCTTTGCTCTCTGGGAAGGGAGGTCAAGTTTGATGATATTTCGGAATATGACCGTCCGGGTGTGCGCCCGATTATGCTGTGGGCTTTCGGCATTGATTATCCCCGGGCCAGTAAGGATGAAATCAACGAGATAACCGACGGCTTTCTGAAATTTTCGCACAGGGTACGCAGAAAGCTTTTCGGAAGAAGGTCAAAGGAGTATTATGAAGGAAGCTGTAACTTTGACGAACAGGTGCTTTTGCGGGAGCCGGCCTATCTTACCGGTTATTTCCAAAGCGAAAAATATTTTAAGGATATAGGGGAGCAGGTGCGGGAGGCATTCACCTTTTCCGGGAAAATATGGGAAGGGTTAGACAGCGGATTAAAGGAGCGGATGGAGGGGTATCTGAAAAGGATACAGAGCGCCGTTGCCGTGGCTGTGCATATCCGCAGAGGGGATTATCTGGAAAAGGATGAAATCTACGGGGGAATCTGCACAGAGGAATATTACAAAAGGGCCATAGCGTATTTTGAGGAAAAGGAGCCTGGTGCGGTCTTTTTCCTGTTCAGCAACGAGCCTGAGTGGGTCGGGAAATGGATTTGCGACAATTATGAGGACGGCGGACGGTTCGTTGTGGTGGAAGGCAATAGGGAGGACACCGGATACCTGGACATGTATCTGATGAGCAAATGCCGGCATTATATTATTGCAAATTCCAGTTTCAGCTGGTGGGGGGCGTGGCTTGGCGCCGGGGAGGATAAGAGGATAATTGCCCCGTCAAAGTGGTCGCAGAACCAGTGTTACAGGGACATTTACACAGAAGAAATGATTAAGATTACCGAAAAGGGCGATTTGGTGGAAGAATGGGAAAGCTGATTTCCGTGATAGTGACGGCTTATAATATAGAAGGTTATATTTCCCGGTGTCTGGACAGCCTGCTTGGGCAGAGCTATGACAATCTGGAAATTATTGTGGTGGACGACGGCTCGTCGGACGCTACGGGGAGGATTTGCGACGGATATGCGGAAAAAAACAGTCATATCCGTGTGCTTCACCAGCCGGGCAATCTGGGCGTTGCCGAGGCAAGAAACGCGGGAGTTGCCGCTGCTGTTGGCGATTATATAGGGTTTGTGGACGGCGACGACCGGGCGGAGCCTTCCATGTTCGAGGAGATGCTGAGGGCCTGTGAGGAAACGGACAGCGAGATGGCAGTCTGTTCCTACCGGCAGAGCCTGAACGGAGGCGGAGAAAGCGCAGGGCAGCAGGAGGCATTCACCGGACAGCGGTATGTGCTTACCGGCGGGGAGGCTCTTGAAATTTATATCTGCGACAATAAGCCATGGCATATTTACCATTCCGTGTGGAGCAAGCTTTTCCGCAGGGATGTGACGGAAGGGCTGAAATTTCCGGCGGGGAGGGAATCGGAGGATATTATGTACACCACCAGGGCGCTTCTTAAGATTAGCCGCTGTGTGTTTGTGGATAAACCGCTCTATGATTATCTGGTGAACCGGGAAACCAGCATCATGAACCACAAGCTGCAGGAGCGGAGGTTTAAGGATGAGATTCCTTTCTGGAAGGAGCAGATAGCCTGCCTTAAGGAGGCGGGGTATGGGGAGCTTTCCGAAAAGGCGGCGTATCATTTTTACCGCACTATGCTGTTTTACTATGTGGATTTCAGGGACAGGAAGATGAAGGAGGCCGCGGCCGCCTTGGCGGCGATGCTTAAGGGGGAGAGGGGAGAAATCAGGAGGATTTATGGAAATGGCTTTGTGGCTTTTGGGGATAAGGTGAGAATGCGGGTGATGCTGGCCTGGCCGGGAGGGTATTATATTCTGGTGAAGGGGTATGAGAGGGTTGTGATACCGCTGCGGACGGGGAGGTAGCAGGTGGGTAGAGTGAGGGGGCCACGCTCAGAAAGATGTATTTATCCTTCGTCGCCGCGCTCCCGCTCTATAAAAACGTAGCGGATGCTAAACTCGGCCTGCTGCCGCGGCCTCGTTAAGCACCGACGTTTTTATAAGGGCTCCTTAAGGATAAATACATCTTTCTGAGCTGGTTTCCTCAAAGCTGCCTGTCTACTGGTTAGCCCGGTAGTTTATGGTCAATACCCCGCAGCTCTGCCGCGTTGCAAGTTTGATGCCCCGTCCGCTTGCTATGGGGCGCGGAGGTGTTGACTATTCGCCTGAGCAGCCAAATAGCCTGCTACAGAGAAGTTAGTTAGC
>CAJTMW010000004.1:0-35175 GCA_910577275.1 uncultured Lachnospiraceae bacterium | reverse complement strand
CCTTGCGCCGGACAGGGAACTGTTGCGGAAGGAGCCCTTATAAAAACGTCGGTGCTTAACGAGCGGGCCGCTTTGCGGTCTGCGAGTTTAGCATCCGCTACGTTTTTATAGAGCGGGAGCGCGGCGACGCTGCAACAGTTCCCTGTCCGGCGCAGCCTCCTCCACAACAAAAAGCAAAGCCCTCACTTCCCTACACAAGCGAATCCCATTTGCCCAAAACCCGAATGCATGGTATAATCTGACAAAGCAATTATCATATTTGAAATATTGAGTTTCAGAGGCAGAAACATCCATATACACAAAGGAGCTCCATGAAGAAAGTAAATTTACTTGGCAAGATTAATTATATATTTGACCGGAAGCAGAAAATCCAGTTGGGGATTTTAGGGGTGATGATTTTTATCGGAGGGCTTCTGGAGACGCTGGGGGTGGGGGCCATGATTCCTCTGGTGAACGCGCTTCTGATGCCGGAAAAATTGCAGGAGTATATTGATAAATATGAGTTCCTGCAAAGAATCTGCGATATGCTGAATATCGAGAGCGTGGGGCAGGTTACCAAGGTGTTGCTTTTGGGGCTGATGGCGATTTATGTGGTTAAAAACCTGTATGTTCTGTTCCTTATTTACAGGCAGAATTCCTTCATCACGCAAAACAGAAACAAGATGATAAGCCGGGTGATGGCGGAGTTTTTAAACCGGCCCTATGAAAAGTATCTGGGAGCGGATATCCCTACGGTGTTTCGTATTACGGACAGCGACATTCCTCAGACCTTTGCGCTGATTCTGGCTATGTTGCAGCTTGCCAGCGAAGTGGTGGTTTCTTTTCTCATTTTTCTGGTACTGCTCTGGCAGGACGTTATGATGACGCTCTTTATTATTACCATATTCGGGGTGATGACGCTGATTGTCCTTAAGGTGCTTAAGCCCCGGCTGAATAAAATCGGCGCGAAAAATCAGGCCATTCAGTCGCGGATTGCCAAGTGGAGGATTCAGGCGACCTACGGGCTTAAGGACGTGAAGGTGCTGAACCGGGAGGAGTTTTTTGTACGGAATTATTATGAAACCGGTAAGGTGGGAGCGGACGTTGCCAGAAATTACGCGGTTTTGAACAATACGCCGAGGGTGCTCATAGAGACGGTATTTATCGTCAGCGTCCTTATGTTTATTACCATTTATATCAACAGCGGCGGAAACGTGGGGGAGATTATGACCACCATAGCGGCCTTTGGCGTGGCGGCTATCAGGGTGCTTCCCAGCGTGAACCGGATTAACACGTATATTACGGAAATCGCCTATACCCAGCCAAGCCTTGACTTTGTGTATGAAAACCTGCAGGAGGGCATGAAGACGGACGCCATGCTGGCGGAGCGCAGGGCCAATTCTCAGGTGGAAAAGTTAAAGCTGGAGGATAAAATTGAGTTAAACCATATCAGCTTTCATTACCCGGATTCGGACAAGTATATTTTCAAGGACGCCCATATGGCGGTGCCGAAAGGAAAATCCGTGGGGATTATCGGCGCTTCCGGCGCCGGGAAGTCAACCATAGTGGATGTGCTTCTGGGACTTTTGCATGCGCAGGAGGGGGAAATCACCTGCGACGGTGTGAATATTTTCAAAAATTATGAATCCTGGCTGGCACAGGTGGGATATATCCCGCAGGCCATTTATCTGATTGACGAGTCGATTCGTGATAATATTGCTTTCGGAATCGACGCGGACAAGATTGACGACAAGAGGATATGGGAGGTCTTAGAGGAGGCCCAGCTTAAGGAGTTTGTGGAGGAGCTGCCGGAGGGGCTTGATACCACAATCGGCGACCGGGGCGTGCGGCTTTCGGGCGGGCAGAGGCAGAGGATTGGGATTGCCAGAGCCCTTTACAATGACCCGGAGATACTGGTCTTTGACGAGGCCACTTCCGCCCTTGACAACGACACGGAGGCGGCGGTTATGGAGGCGGTGAACAGCTTCCACGGGAAAAAGACCATGATTATCATTGCTCACAGATTAAATACCATTGAAAAGTGCGATATTATTTATAAGGTGGAAAATACGAAGCTGGTGGAAACCACCTTATAGCAGGAGACTTTTGAGTCGCAGGAGCGGAGCCTTCGGCAATCCGGTTAACGCGATTCGGGGCGGGACATTGGATAATCTGCATACTGCATCCAATCAGGAATTTTGCAAAAAGAAAAGACGGGAAAAGATATGATAGGAACGGAATTTATAAACGGGCAGGGGCTGGGAAATCAGCTGTTCTGCTATGTGACGGCAAGGGCTGTGGCGGAGGAAAACGGATACGAATTCGGTACTGCCGGGCAGGAACGCTTTGCGGTGAACATCCACAGCAACCGGGGCATGTATTTCATGGATGTTGATTTGGGACATGCCATTTCGGAGGAAGAGAAGAAAAATTTCAAGGTTTATCAGGACGCGGAGGAGCGTCTGTATATCGGAAATTCCCGGCACGATATGAACCACGGGTGCTATATTGCGGGAGCGGACAAGGGGATTCATCAGGTGGAGGATAACACGCTGATTTACGGGAACATGCAGGATGAGTCCTATTTTATAAAGTATCTCGACAAGGTAAAGAAGTGGCTTAAGGTGAAGCTGGAGTATGATTCCAAGGAGTACAGCAGGGAGAACCTCTGCATTATCAATATGCGGGGCGGGGAGTACACCGGGAGCCCGGAGCTTTTTATCGACAAAAAATACTGGATTCACGGCATAAAGGAAATGCGGAAAATCAGGCCGGATATGGAATTTATGATTGTCACGGACGATGTGGAGGCGGCGGGAAAGGTGCTTCCCGGGATACCGGCCCACCACTTTGACATCGGCAAGGATTACGTGACCTTAAAGAACGCTTATTATCTGCTGCTTTCCAATTCCTCCTTTGCCTGCCTGCCGGCGCACACCAGCGAAACGCTGAAATTTGCCATTGCGCCCAAATACTGGGCAAGACATAATGTGTCTGACGGCTACTGGGCTTCGGAGCAGAATATTTACAGCCTGTTCCACTACATGGACAGGAAAGGGAGGCTCTTTACGGCGGAGGAATGCCGGAGGGAGCTGGCGGAGTATAAGAAGCGTTCGCACAAGTATGCGAAGAAAAACAAAAGACCCGGAAAGGCGGGAGTCTTTTATCAGAATATCAGAAGGCGTTGCGTCTACGGGTGGTTTTATCTGAAAAAGATATGGCGCGCCCTGATAAGGAGGATAAAGAGGCAGAATTCCGCGGCAGGCTGAGGCGGCGCACAGCAGGGGGATTTTTACAGGCCGAATGTGGCGAAACGAGGAAAGAGCGAAAGATTTTTCAAATCTTTCCGCCACAAGTTTGTGCCTGCGCTGCATCCACAAACTTGGAATGTGCAAACAGCAGCGCAAAAATGGGGAAAAATATGGAAAAGCTGCAATTACCGAATGTGACGCTGGCCGCCATGACCAGCGTGAAAATCTATGAGACAATCAAGGCGCTGGAATACAGTATGCGGGGGATTGATTTCGGGCAGGTGGTATTGATTACCCACAGAAAGCCCTTAAGCCTTCCAAAGGCGATTACCTATAAGCATACCTCAAAGCTCGACGATATCGACGCCTTTAACTATAAGATGGTTTATGAGCTGGGCAGGTATATCGAAACGGATTATGTGCTTTTGATTCACTATGACGGATTTGTGGTGCATCCCGAAAAGTGGCGGGACGAGTTTTTCGATTATGATTATATCGGTTCTCCCTGGCCCGTACCCGAGCCGGGGAAAAAACACTGTTATCATGACGTCTATGGAAATCTGTGCAGGGTGGGCAACAGCGTGTCGCTGCGAAGCAGGAGGCTGCTGGATTTTCCCGCTGCGGCTTCCCTTAAATGGGAGATGGACGAGGACGGCTTTTACAACGAGGATATTTTTCTGTGCTGTATGAATAAACACAAAATCGAGGAGGCGGGAATGAAAATCGCGCCGGTGGAGGTGGCGAAATATTTCGGACATGAGCATCCCGTGCCGGAGGTTTTAGAGGTGGACGCGCCCTTTGTCTTCCATAAATGGTGGGGAAGGAATGCGGCGTATCCTGTGTTTGAAAATCCATGGACAAGAAGATGGCTGAAATTTAAGGATATGGTAAGGCCGCTTTTGTTCTGGAGACATAGAAAGCGATAAGAGAGATTTTTGTATTTTCCAACCGCAGGGGGCGGATACAAAGGCATACAAGGGTGGGATAAAAATGGTATATGACTGCATTCCCTTTTTTAACGAACTGGATATCTTAAAGCTGCGGCTCCACATTCTGGAGCCTCTGGTGGATAAATTTATCATAGAGGAAGCCACGGTGACCTTTTCGGGAGAGCCCAAGGAGCTTTGCTTTGAAAAGAACAGGGAGATGTTCCGGGAATTTCTGCCGAAAATCGAGTATATTGTGGTGGACAATTCCCCTGTGGACACCACCACCCATCTGCGGGACAAGTTTCAGAAAAACGCGCTTATCCGGGGGCTTAAGGACGCCGGAGATAACGATGTGATAATTTTAAGCGATGTGGATGAAATCCCAAATCCCAAGGCGCTTAAGAAAGTCATTGATGAGTTTGACCCGGCGAAGGTGTATCATTTTGCCCAGAGGATGTTTTACTGCTTTTTAAATATGGAGGAAACCTCCGGGAACCTGCTTTCCATTACCGGGGAGTTCCCGAAGGTAGAGAGGCGGATGTGGCTTGGCACCAAGGTGTTCGGCAAAAGGAGCATCCCGGAAAACGGAATCATCGAGATGAGGGAGGCTTCCGTGACAGCGCCGGGTGCGGTGAGGGTTGCGGACGGTGGGTGGCATTTCGGATATATGGGGAGCAGCCGGGAGACCGATGTGTCTAAGCGAATCGGAACGAAGGTGGTTGCGGCGGCCCATCAGGAATACAATGACGAGGATTTGCTGCGGGAAGCCGGGGACAGATTGATTCTGGGGCAGGATATTTTCGGGCGGGAGGCCAGGTTTGAGCGCGTGGAGGTGGACGAAAGCTACCCCGAGTATCTCCTTGCCCATCTGGAGGAATACAGCTATCTGATTATGCCGCCGGTTTCCGGTATGAAGAAAGCCTGTACGGGAGCGTCCATGGTTTTCCGGCGGTTTTTCAGGAAGGCCGCAAGGAAGATTGGGCGCATACTGAAAAAATAGGGAAAGCCGGACAAAAAGGGAGCGGCATACAGGATTTTACAGGGAATGCGGCGCAGGGATGAGGAAAGATGAATCAGAAGAATAAAATTGTCGAGGTTTACGGGCTTTGGTTTGCCGATTTGGTGGCAATAGGAATTTCTTTTGTTCTTGCCACCTATATTCGGTTTGGCAATTTCAGGGATATGGGAGATAAGGGCATTCATTTTCAGGTATGCCTTGTTTTGCTGCTTTTCTGCACGATTTACACCTTTTTTATTGACTGGAACAGGAATTTTTTAAGGCGGAGCCTGCAAAAGGAGCTGTATGAAATCTTAAAATACCATGTCATTATGATGCTGGTGGTGCAGATGATTATGTACTTCCTGAAATGGGCGGACGTGTTTTCCCGTCTGGTGATGATTTATTTTCCCATAATCAATGTGGCGCTGACCCTTCTTTTGCACCTCATGATAAAAAAGGGAATGCAGATTCATTATAAATCCGAGCTTTCCAGAATCAAGGTGCTGGTGATTACCCACAGGGAGATGGCGGGAGAGGTGTTAGAGCGCCTGCAGGATACGCTGGAAATTAATTATCAGATAGTGGGGATTGCCTGCCCGGAGGCCGGGACAGGCGATATACGGAGGGAAGGCGCACGGGAGGCCGGCCGGAGCGGAGAGACGCTTCAGGAAGCAGGCGGCGCAGAAAATGGGCAGTCCCCATACCGCGATGAGAAAATCGACGGTATTCCGGTGGTGCATGCGGGCGATGATTTCATGGGAAACGTGACCCTCATGGCGCTGGACGAGGTATTTATCTATGCGCCGGAGCTGAAACAAAAGCAGATACAGAAAATCTTAAACGGATTTGACGAGATGGGAGTTGACTGCCATTACTGCATTGAGCTTCCCGGCACGCAGCCCGGAAGGAGCAAGATAGAGAGCTTTGGCAGCTATTCCGTGATTACCTACACCCGGTTTCAGAGCAGCTATAAAAGGCTTCTGATAAAGCGTGTGATGGATATTGCAGGGGGGCTTGTGGGGCTTTTGATTACGATGGTATTTTTCCCCTTTGTGGCGCTGGCAATCAAGCTGGATTCTCCGGGGCCTGTGATGTTTTCCCAAATCAGGATTGGAAGAAACGGGCGGCGGTTTAAGATTTATAAGTTCCGCTCCATGTATATAGACGCGGAGGAACGGAAGAAAGAGCTGGAGGGGCAGAATGAAATTCAGGGGCTGATGTTCAAGATAGAAAACGACCCCCGGATTACCAGAGTGGGGAAATTTATCCGAAAGACCAGTATCGACGAGCTGCCCCAGTTTTACAATGTGGTAAAGGGCGACATGAGCCTGGTGGGCACAAGACCGCCCACAGCCGACGAGTTTGAAAAGTATAATCAGTATTACAGAAGGCGTATCAGCATGACGCCGGGGCTTACCGGCCTGTGGCAGGTCAGCGGGCGCAGCGATATTGAAGATTTTGACGATGTGGTAAAGTATGACCTTGAATATATTGACGGCTGGTCGCTGACGCTGGATATGAAGATTCTGCTGAGGACCATATGGGTGGTGCTTGCGGGACGGGGCTCTAAATAAGCCGGTTGCCGTACAATGGAAAAAATGCAGATGAGGTAATACATGGAAAAATATAAGGTCAGCGTGATTGTCCCGGTTTATAATACGGAAAAGTATCTGGCACAGTGTGTGGACACCCTTATCCGGCAGAACTATGACAATCTGGAAATCCTGCTGGTGGACGACGGCTCCACGGATGAAAGCAGGAGGCTGTGCGACGGATTCGCCCGCAGCGATAAGAGGATTCGGGTAATTCATAAGGAAAACGGCGGTCTGGTTTCCGCATGGAAAAGAGGCGTGTGCGAGAGCACAGGGGAATATCTGTGCTTTGTGGACAGCGACGACTGGGTGGAGCCCTCTATGATAGCCGATATGGCGGCGCATCTGAGGGGAGTCCCTAAGGAAATTATTGCGGGAAACTATGTGATTGAAAGAGAAAACGGCAGGGAGTACGTATGGCAGGCGCTTCCCCCGGGGGAATATGACCGGTCGGCGATAGAAAGGGAAGTAATTCCAAACCTCCTTG
This sequence comes from uncultured Lachnospiraceae bacterium, assembly GCA_910577275.1. Classification (GTDB taxonomy): domain Bacteria; phylum Bacillota; class Clostridia; order Lachnospirales; family Lachnospiraceae; genus Suilimivivens. The sequence continues at coordinate 27,937 of CAJTMW010000004.1, read as the reverse complement.
GCAGAGAGCGCCGGTACGTGACGGTCTCAAGATGTATGAAGCTGATTGGCAGGGAGCTGATTGAGGAAAATATGAAATACAGCGATTCCAAAGTGGTGATGGGGGAGGATATGACAGTGATGCTTCCCGCCCTGATTGACTGTAACCGGCTTAAGGCCATTGACAGGGCCCACTACCATTACCGCTATGTGACGGAATCCATGGTTCATAAATATGACAGGAAATTGTATGGCAACATACAGCTTTTGCGGGAGATATTCCTTCGGGTGGTTTCCGATAAATTTGCGGGGGAGGAGCTTCTGGAAAGGCAAAAGCAGGTGGAACAGGAATATATTTTTTTCCTTCTGCTGGCGTTAAAAAATGAGGCGAGAGGAAACCCGGAAGGGTATCGAAAAAATATTTTTTCTATTTGTAAATCGCCGGAGATTCAAAGGCTGGTGAGGGATACGCCGGTCAGGGTGGAGGATAAGGCGAATAAGCTCCTTTATCTGACGCTCCGGCACCCGGGGGAAATCACCGTGCGCCTGCTTCGGCTGGCGATGCTTGTCTATTACCGCGGGCAGCGGGGATAGGTACGCCCATATGGACATTTGGCTTTGGCTGCAGGCAGCGGACCGGATGACGGTTTGGTATGGGTGTTCTTTATGTGCGGGGGAAAGGAGGCCGGAATGAATCAGAATGGCGAAGAAAAACCGTTAATCAGCGTGATTGTTCCGGTTTTCAACGGACAGGATTATCTGGAAAAATGTATCGAAAGCATAGAAAAGCAGACCTATAAGAATCTGGAAATAATTATCATCAACGACGGCTCCACGGACGATACCGCCGCCGTGTGCGTAAAGCTTCGGGAGACTTATGAAAATATCCATGTGATTACCACCGAGGACGCAGGCGTTTCGGCGGCAAGGAATGCGGGAATAGAGGCGGCGAAGGGAGAGTTCCTTACCTTCGTGGACGCGGATGACAGACTGCGGCCAAAAACCCTGAAAATCCTGTACAGATGCATTCTGGCGACAAAGGCGGACGTGGCCGGCTGCGGTTTTCATGCATGGAGCAGCGAGGAGGAGTGGGAGGCCTTTGTTTCGGAGAAATACCGGATTCACAAGGCCGGAAAATATAAACCCTCCGAATACTTAAGCGAACAGCTTCTGAAAGGAAACAGCAGATGCTGGAGCAAGCTTTACAGGCGTTCGGCGGTGGGAGAACACCGGTTCCAGACGGAGCTGAGCATCGGGGAGGACATGCTGTTTTTGTTAAAGCTCCTGCCCCGCCTTAAGGTGATTGCGGAAACGGATTATCCGGGGTACGGTTATTTTCAGAATCCGGCGGGCGCCATGAACAGGGAGTTCCTGCCGAAATATATGGACCAGATTACCTGCTGGGAGCAGGCAAGAGAGGAAATCCTAAAGAGAGATAAAAGGCTCGAGGCGCAGGTGACCGCTCTGCTGATTACGGGAATCATGCTGACGGCGGGCAAGCTGGCAATGCTCCCCGGAGGCGAGAGAAGAAAAAATAAAGAATATATTCGTATCTGCCATGAAAAACTAAAGGAAGAAATGCAGGTCTGGGGCGCTTACCAGAGGCTTTCCAAAGGCTACCAGCTGAAATCCCAGATGTTTCTGGCCATGCCGGGGATTTACCTTTGGCTCTATCATTTCAGGAAATACAGGAGCCGGGAGGCGTAAACGTGTGCGGACGGTTTTTTATGGAAAGCGAAAACAGGGGAAATGAATGGAAGAAAGTAAACTGATAGTATATATGCACGCAGGCAGCGGTAACCACGGGTGCGAGGCCATTGTGAACAGCCTCTGCCGTATGGTTAAGGAAAAAGTAAAGCTTATCAGCTATTTCGGGGAGGAAGATGAGAGGTATTCCCTCAAAGAGCTGTGCGAAATCAGGGGCGAGAGGCGGTTTGAAAATCATAAGGCGGCCCATGTGCTGTACTACGCCTACCGGAAGCTCACAGGCGATAAGGAAAGCTTTATCAGGTACCGCTACGGAGATGTTTTCAAAAAGGAGGCGGCGCCTCTTGCCATCTCCATTGGCGGCGACAATTACTGCTATGAAAATATGCTTGGCGACCTTCGCCTTGCCAACTCCGCCTTTAATCAAAAGGGCACAAAAACCGTGCTCCTTGGCTGTTCCATCGAGCCGGAGCTCCTTAAGCGGAGACAAATTCTGGAGGATTTGGGGAAATACCATACCATAATCGCAAGGGAAAGCATTACTTATGAGGCGCTTAAAGAGGCGTTTGGCAAAACCGGCGGGGAGACAGCGGGAAGGTCGAAGCAGGATGTGACCGGCGACAGCTGCGAGGATGGCACGGGCGGCGACCGCCCGGTTCCTTTCAGCCCAGGCGGCAGCGGCCCGGAGATTTTGTGCTTCCCCGACCCGGCTTTCACACTGGCGGCAAAGGAGCTTCCGCTGCCGGAAGGCTTTGCCGCGGAAAATACCGTGGGCATCAACGTCAGTCCCATGATTCAGGATAACGAAAAGAAATCTGGCGTCACCATGGAAAATTATAAGGAGCTGATTTCCTTTATTATCCAGAATACGGATATGCAGATTGCGCTGATTCCCCATGTGGTCTGGGAAAGAAACGACGACAGGGGGCCGGTTCATGAGCTGTATAGAGCCTTTGCGGATACAGGCCGGGTGGCGGAAATCGGGGACGGAGGCTGCGAGGAGCTGAAAGGATTTATCGGACGCTGCCGGTTTTTTGTGGGAGCAAGAACCCACGCCACCATAGCGGCCTATTCTATGGGCGTTCCCACGCTGGTGGTGGGATATTCCGTGAAAGCGAGGGGAATTGCCAGGGATTTGTTCGGGACGGAAGAAAACTATGTGCTTCCGGTACAGAGCCTTGAGAAAAAGGATGATTTGACAAAAGGCTTTCAGTGGCTTTTATTCCATGAGAAGGAAGTTAAGGAAAAACTCGGGGAAGTGATGCCCGGCTATAAAAAGCGGGCGCTTGAGACAGGGAAAGAAGTAGACAGATTATGGGACGAGTTCAGTCAGCGGCAAAAAATATAGCCTTCGGGCAGGTGGGAAATCTGGTGACCCAGCTCCTTAACTTTGTGCTGAGAACCATTTTCATCGCCCATTTAGGAGATACCTTAAACGGCGTAAACGGGCTGTATGCCAACATTCTTTCCGTGCTTTCCATGGCGGAGCTGGGAATCGGGACGGCCATGAACTACAGCCTTTATAAGCCCGTGGCTCAGGGGAATATCGGAAAGATAAAATCCTACATGCGCCTTTACAAAAAGGCCTACAGCATAATCGGCATCGTGATTGCGGTCATCGGGCTTTTGGTTTCCCCCTTTCTGCCCTATCTGGTAAACCAGCCGGAGGGCGTCAGTACAAGGGATTTGACGCTGTACTATTTTATCTTTTTATTTAATACGGTCAGCACCTATTTTGTCGCCTATAAATACAGTCTGGTAAACGCGGAGCAGAAAAATTATATTCAGACAAATATCCTGACCCTCACCAAAATGATTACGGTGATTTTGCAGATTATCGTGATTCTTACCACCGGGAATTACTATGCGTACCTGCTGACGGCGGCGGCAGTAGAGCTTTTGCAGAAGATTTTCGTGAGTATTTATCTGGACAGGCGGTACCCGTATCTGAAAGATAAGGATGCGGAGAAGCTTTCCGCCGGAGAAACCGGGGAAATCGTGTCAAAGACCAAAGCCCTTATGTGCCACAAAATCGGCGATGTGGCAAGACTCCAGACCGACAGCATGATTATTTCCGGTTTTATCAACGTTACCTTAAGCGGCTTTGTGGACAACTATAATCTGGTGCTCAACTCCATTGCCAATGTGGTGAACATTATTTTCAACTCCGTGCTCTCCAGCTTCGGCAACCTTTTCGCCACGGAGACAAAAGAAAAGCAGTACCGGATTTTTAAGGTGTACCGCTTTGCGGCCTGCTGGATTTACGGCTTTACCGCCGTGGGTTTTTCCATGCTGCTGACGCCCTTCGTGGGGCTGTGGCTTCAGGATACGGGGAAAACCCTTGCTTTTTCCGTGGTAATCTGTATTTTAATTGATTATTATTTCAAAGGTGATAGAATTGTATTATCCAATTTCAAGACGGCGGCGGGTGTCTTTGAGCAGGATAAGTATCTGGCCCTGATTCAGGGCGGGGTGAATCTTGTGATTTCCATCGTCCTTGTGCAGAAAATCGGGCTTATGGGCGTTTATATCGGGACGATTGTGTCGGGGCTGATTGCCAACGTGACAAAGCCGGTGATTATTTATAAGGTGATTCTGCAGCAGCCGGTGAAAAAGTATTTTGTGGATTCCCTTAAGTATCTGGCGGCGGTGGCCGCGAATTTCGCGGTGCTGGCAGGAATTAGGACGTTGGTGATGCCTGAGGTTACGTTTGTGTCCTTCGGCGTGATGTTTGTGATTATCTGTATCGTGTTTAACGGGAGCTTTCTGGCGCTGTTTGGGAGGACGGAGGAGTTTGGGTATTTGTGGGGGATTGTGAAAGGGAAGGTTATGAGGCGTTGAAAAGGGATGAATGAGGATTTGGGATGAGATTGAAAAAGATTACTCTGGCAAGTATTGTTATATTCATTCTGCTGATGCTTCCGGTTCTTTATCTTTCATTTGTGAACAGGGCGTCGGGGGATGATTATGGGTATGGGGCGTATACACGGAATGCGTGGATGGAGACGCATTCGGTAATTGCTCTGGGAAGTGCGATAGGACAGACGGTAAAGCAATATTACTTTGGCTGGCAGGGAACTTGGTTCAGTGTAGCAGTGTTTTCCTTGCAGCCCGAAGTTTTCAGTGACAGTGCTTATGTGATAGTGGCATTTCTAATGTTGTTTTTATGGATGGGAAGCACTTTCTATCTTTTTAATCGTATTTTATGTAAAAATATGAAGTTCAGTATATGGGAATACTTGTTGATTTCCATATGGTTTTTAACAATCAGTATAGAATTTATTCCAAGTACAAAGTCTGCCATCTATTGGTTTAACGGCTGCGCCCATTACATGCTGCCCTTTGCTATGTGTCAGATAGTGACAGGATGGCTTATGAAATATAGTGAGGATTATAACAGGAGTACATTTGTTGGTATTGTCGTTTTTATGGCGTTGCTTGGTGGTTCTAATTACCAGGCGGCCTTATTTGCTTTAATTACAGCCTGCTATATAATTGCAGCTGTGTGGTTTTCAAGGAAAGATAAAAGAATTTTGATATTGTTTGTTCCTGTAAGCATAGAAATTGCAGGTCTTGTTATCAGTATGAAAGCGCCGGGGAATAAAGTACGGGGAGGCGAAGATTTTGGCCTGTCTGTGACAAAAGGAGTAAAAACAGTTGCATGTAGTTTTTTGGCCGGAGTCAGGGATATTGGGATATATGCAAAAGAAAGACCACTGGTTTTTGCAGGGTTGATTTTGTTATTTATAATTTTTATTATAATTTTCAGCAATAGAAAGAAAATGATTTTTTTCCAACACCCGGTATTATTTTCGATAATGCTTTTTTGCCTTTACAGTGCTATGCAGGCTCCGGCAATTTATGCGGGAGTAGATGTGTCTGGCGGTGTATATAATATGAATTTTCAAGTGTTTTTATTGACAATATGTGGAATTATGATGATAGTGGCAGAAAATATTGCAATAAAAATAAGGCAAAAAAATAAGATAGCGCATCAGTTAAAAATGGCAGTATTGACGTTGGGTATTTTGATTTGTCTGGCTATAATATTTTTAGGTAGAAGTAACATAAAAACCAGTACATCGTACATTTGTTTACGATACATTATAAGTGGAGAGGCAGCAGATTATAAAGAGCAGATGGATTTACAGACCAGGCTTATGGAAGATGAGCAGGTACAGAATGTAGTAGTTCCTTTTATTAACGACGTTCAGGGACCACTTATGCATATGCCGGTTACAGAAAATTCTGATGCATGGGCTAATATGGTAACGGCGGAATTTTACGGGAAAGAGAGTGTAACAGCCATTGAACGTCCGAGGTGGACGGAATTGTACAATAATGAGTGACTAAAGGCGGAAGGAGGAAACAGAATGCTGGAAATGATAAAGGAAGCGGAATGGGAGCTTTTGAATTATCCGGAATGGAGTACTTCATATAAAGTAAAACGAAGAGTGAAAATGCTTCTTGGGAAAGATGTGGAGCCTTATGATAAATTCAACTGGCCAAATGGACTCCTTGCAAAAGGGCTTGCGGATTATTATAAAAGACATAAGAATTCGGATGAGGCCAGAGAAATACTGGATTGCTTCAAAGTGTATTATGATACATGGCTCCGAAAGAGCCAACGGATGTACTATTTGGATGATGTTTTCAGTGGTATGGCTTTGATTGACTTGCATCAGTCTTTGAAGGATGAAAGATATAAGCAGGCCTTGGATGAAATTGTAAATTATCTTTACCATCATGAAAGAGACGCATCCGGTAGCTTTTTTTATCGCCCGACACAGTCAAACCATTATATTTTTGCGGATGGTATCGGTCTTGTCTGTCCATTTTTATGTAAATATGGAAGTACATACGGAGATAAAAATGCCATTAATTTAGCGGCAATTCAAATTCAAAATTTTATTCGGTTCGGTATGGATGATAAAACAGGGCTTCCATATCATGGCTATGAGTATGAACATGGGATAAAGTATGGAATCATAGGATGGGGCAGGGCTGTGGGCTGGTTGATGATTGGTATGGCGGAAAGCCTTGCCTGTATGGACAAGTCAGGAAAAGACTATGAGTTCATTAAACAGGCTTACAGACATTTGGTAGATAAGGTAGAGGCATATCAGTTAGAAAACGGACTTTATAGCTGGCAGTTGGGAGCAAGGGAAGGACCTGTGGATACATCAGCTACAGCCATGATTCTTTATGCAATTGCCCTGTCACTGGAAACAAAGGTGCTGATTGATATTCACAGGTCGAGAATGATAAGAGGAAGGGATGCTCTGCGCAAGCTGGTAAATAAGGGGAAAATTGGCAATTGTCTGGCGGAATGTCTCGGTTTTTCCATGTATCCGCAGAACTATGGCGCATATCCATGGTCTTTGGGACCGGCGCTGTCATTATTTGTGTTGACTGAAAAGGTGTGAAGGCTTAAATATGATTATTGTACAGGTGGCAGGTGGTCTTGGCAATCAACTGCAGCAATATGCGTTATACAGAAAATTTGTCAGTCTGGGAAGAGAGGCAAGGCTGGATGTTTCCTGGTTTCGGGAAATGGAAAAAAAAGATAAGGAAATTATCACAACGAAGAGAAAGCTTGAGCTTGGTTATTTTGACAGACTTGTGTATGAGACATGCACAAAGGAAGAAAAGGAAAAGCTGATTGGTTCAGAGGGACTTTTGGGGAAGCTTCGAAGGAGATTTTTGGCATCTACGGTGCGTTGGTTTCATGAAAGTAAAATGTATCATCCAGAGTTGCTGGAGTTTGAGGATATGTATTTGAGCGGCTATTTTGCCTGTGAAAAGTATTACAGTGATATTTTATATGATTTGCGGGAAAAGATTCAATTTCCGAAAAGTAATAATCCGCTTAATGCGCAGATGGCGCTGGAGATGAGAAATTGTGACTCTGTCAGTGTGCATTTAAGACGTGCAGATTATCTGAATCCTGAAAACGCCGGAATGTTTGGCGGCATCTGCACGGAAGCCTATTATGAAAGGGCGATAAAAATGGTAAAAGAGGAAATACCAGAGGCTCATTTTTATATGTTTTCGGATGATATTCCGTATGTCCAGAGCAAGTTTAAAGGAGAAGAATATACTGTGGTGGATATCAATCATGGTAAAGATAATTTTTATGATATGTGGTTAATGAGCAATTGCAGACATAATATCTGCGCTAATTCCACATTCAGTTTTTGGGGAGCACGTTTAAACTCAAATGAGCAAAAAATTATAGTAAGACCTGCCATTCATAAAAACGGACAGATATTTATCAGAAAAGAAATGGAAGAATTGTGGCGGGGGTGGAGATTCATAGATTCCCGGGGGCAGATACAGTAAATGGACAGAAAGGAAAAGTTTATAAATCAAATTTCAAATATCATGTTTTATGCCGGGATAACAATTGAGGTCCTGTTGGTTATAATTGATAAGAGTGTTTTCATAAACCCTGTAGAAGGGCAGATTTTCCGGATAACATTTCTTTTATTTTTGACAAAGGTTTGTTTTACAAAATATTCAATGAAAGAATATACTGCAATATTCCTTTTTGGTGTATTAGGGGTGCTTTCCTATTTTTACACAGGGAGAAACGAAATCCTCCGGTTAGTAATTATGGTGGCTGCCTGCAAAAATGTGGATATGAAAAAGTGCCTAAAGCTGGTGTTTTACATGATGCTGACCGGGTGTGCAGTTATCATTCTTCTTTCCATGCTCGGAATATGCGGAGAGATTGCACTGACACAAGAATATGGAAGGGGAGGTGTGGAAACCCGATATGTGCTTGGCATGGGTCATCCCAATGCGTTGCACTGTATGTTTTGGGCATTGGTCCTGCTTGGACTTTATTTGTATGCGGAAAAAATGAAGTGGTATTGTTTTATTTTGCTCTTTATAATAAATCACTTTTTCTTTTTGCTGACGGGCTCCAAAACCAGTTTTCTGGTGACAGCGCTTACTGTTTTGCTGGCAATGATTCTGGCTGTATTTAAAAATCAGATATTTAAGAAATTATGCGTTCTTGCCGGTTACCTGGCAACAGTTTTCAGTGTGGGGATTTCTGTAGTAGTCGCGGCACAGGCTTACAGGGTGTATAATTATGTATGGCATGGCGATACAACGAAAATAACTATGTTTTTCGTCAAATTAAATGATATCTTTAACGGAAGAATCCGAATACTGGTTGAAAATGACAGATTTGAAGGTACAACAAGAACGTGGAGCCTGTTTTCCAGACCGGAAAATAATTATTTTTTTGATATGGGATGGATACGGCTGTTTTATTGGTTTGGAATTATCCCCGGGTGTGTTTTTGTGGCGGTAGTTTTTGTATTAATGATTTACAGCTATAAAAAACAGGATTATATGGCGGCTCTTGTAGTGATATCAGTTTCAGTATACAGTGTAATTGAAGCGCATGTGTTTTCAGATTATCTGGCAAGAAATTATATATTTTTTCTACTGGGGATGTATTGGAATCAAATGTTTTGTTTATCGTCGTCTGAGGAAAGATACTGGTGGAAAATACCGGAACATATAAAGGAATTAAAATGAAAATTTTGATTATGAATCCTATTTTATATACCTCTGAAACCGATAATATCCCCAGGGTGACATCTATTAAGGATACTATGATTTACGCACTGTGTATGGGGTTTGTTAAAAATGGCGATGAACCGGTGCTTGTGGCAGCAGAGCCATATAAACCGGTTGTAAAGGAGGAATATCCGTTTCAGATTTTATGGTTTCCCTGTTTATATACAACAATATTGAAGCCAAGATGCTTCCCATTATTGAAGGGGTTGGATAGATATCTGAAAAAGCATAAGTATGAATTTGATTATATTATCAGCAGTGAAATTTTTTCTATGCTTACACTGGCAGGGGCTTTATATGCCCGAGAAAAGATGATTATCTGGCATGAACTTGGTGCTCATAATAAAATGTTGAAAAAATTGCCATCCCGATTCTGGTACAATATAGTGGCGCGGATATACATGCGGAATATTCCGATAGTTCCGCGCTCTGACCAGGCAGCTGAATTTATCGGACAGTTTTGCAAAAAGGTATTGCCTGTAAGGATTGAGCATGGGGTTGATTTGGATAAAATTGTTTATAGCAGAGAAAAGGAAAGGTATTATGTGGTTCTTTCTCAGCTGATTGCAAGGAAGCATGTTGACGGGATAATCAGCAGTTTTGCCGCCTTTGAAAAAGAAAAATCAGAAGAAGGCTGGCAGCTTAAAATTATAGGGGATGGCGTACTTCGTGAAAAACTGGAGCAGCAGGTAAAAGACCTTGGGCTTGAGGAGAAGGTTTGCTTTTCCGGCAGATTAAATCATGAGGAGTTGATGCCGGTACTTGCAAAAGCCCATGCGCTTTTGGTAAATACCAGTAAGGACAATAATATGGTATCTATTGTGGAGAGCATTGCGACAGGAACGCCTGTGGTGACCACCACAGTTCCTTTTAACGCTTCTTATATTAGAAGCGAAAAATTGGGTATAGTAAAAGATAGATGGAACGAAAAAGAGTTAGAAGCAATTTGTGAAAGTAATGAGGAATATGTTTCAAATTGCATCAAATACAGACAAAAACTGAGTAATCAGTATCTGGCAGGTCTGTTTAATCAGATAGGAGGGAAGCTTGGAAAATGACGAAAATAGTTTTTGTTCTGCCTGATATGCCGGGAGGTGGTACAGAGCGTGTGGTCGCGCTGTTTTCCAATGAACTGGTGAAAAGGGGTTATCCGGTATCAATATTGTTATTTGCGGGAAAACGTGTGGAATATCTGTTGGACGAGCGTGTGGAGATTTTTGTGGCCGGAGAGACATCTGGAGGGAAATTGTCTGTGCGGCTGAAAAGACTTAAAGTAATGCGTGAATTTTACAAAAAAAATAAGGGATGTTATATATTTGCATTTAGTGTTATGGGGGCTGTTTTCTCGACGATTTCAACGCTTGGAATTCCTCATCGGATGCTTGTATCGGAGCGAAGTGACCCTTCCCGATATGAGCATGGGTTTGTTCGGAATCTGGCTTATGGCAGAGCGGAAAAACTGATTTTGTTGACGGAGGATATGCGACAGCTGTTTCCTAAAAGGTTACAGAGAAAAGCAGCGGTAATTCCCAATCCAGTTCCGGCAGATATGCCAGAACCCTTTAATGGAGAAAGAAAAAAACGAGTGGTTTCCGTGGCGAGGCTTGAGTTAGTAAAGAATCATAAGCTGCTTATAACAGCCTTTGCGGATTTTATAAAGCAGTTTCCAGATTATGAACTTCATTTATTAGGGATAGGAACCTTGGAAGAGGAGTTGCGAAAACAGGTCAGGAGCCTTCAATTAGAAAATAAGGTTGTATTTAGAGGATTTTCTTTCAACGTAAAGGAAGATATACGGGACAGCGCTATGTTTGTGCAGTCTTCGGATTATGAAGGAATATCCAATGCTATGATAGAGGCCCTTGCTATGGGAGTGCCAGTTATTGCGACAGACTGTCCGGTGGGGGGAGCGCGTTCTTATATAAAAAGCAATGTAAGTGGAATACTGATACCGGTTGGGGATAAGAAAGCGTTGACCGCGGCTATGATGAAGGTGGCCGAAAGCCCTGAGTTTGCAAAAACGCTTTCACAAAATGGAGCGAAAATAAAAGAAGTCTATAGCTTGTCCCGGATTACCGACAGACTGTTAGAGGAAGCAGGAATTTAATGAATAATTCGAAAAAGAAATATTGTATGATATTAAAAACAAATATCAGCGTTACCAATATGCAGGAAACAGTGGAATATCTGTCTGATAATATGGAACAGCTGCGAGGAAAGTATATTTGTGTTTCAAATGTGCATACAACGGTAATGGCGTTTCGTGATGAGGAATACAGAAATATTCAGAACAGTGCGGCGATGGCATTACCAGATGGTAAGCCGCTTTCTATGGTAAGCAGAAGAAGAGGATTTACGGAAGCAAAGAGAGTTCCAGGGCCTGATGTAATGCCTGAAATTTTCAGATTATCTAAAGAAAAAGGTTATCGTCATTATTTTTATGGTGGTAAGGAAGAAACATTGGACAGAATGAGGGACAGGCTTCTTAGGGAGTATCCTTACCTTAAAATTGTCGGTATGTATTCACCGCCGTTTCGTCCATTGACAAAAGAGGAAGACGAGGAGGTTATCCGGAATATCAATGAGTCAAAACCGGATTTTATCTGGGTTGCATTAGGGGCTCCCAAGCAGGAAAAATGGATGTATGACCATATGGATAAAGTAAGCGGGGTGATGTTGGGAGTAGGGGCAGCATTTGATTTTATTGCCGGGACTGTTCGGAGAGCGCCTAAATGGATGCAGGAACTGTGCCTTGAATGGCTGCATAGGATTTTCCAGGATCCTAAAAGGCTGATTACCAGATATTTAAGCACAAATTTTTCATTTTTGATGAATGTGGCAAAAGAATCAAGCAGCATTAAGCGAGAAGAAAGAAAGAAGACCCGGAGACATTTGAAAGTTGCCTTGATTGGCCATAAGCGGATTCCTTCCAGAGAAGGAGGAGTGGAAGTGGTAGTGGATGAATTGTCCACCAGGCTTGTCAGTGAGGGATATGAGGTGGAAGCTTATAACCGTTCCGGCTATCATGTGTCAGGCAAAGATTTTGACGGGGGAAAAAAGAAATATTATAAGGGCGTACGTATTATCATAACGCCGACTTTTGAGAATGGAAAGTTGAATGCCATTGTATATTCTGTGCTGGCAACGTTGCGTGCGTTGTTCGGAAAATATGATGTTATTCATTATCATGCAGAGGGACCATGTGTTACTTTGTTTATTCCCAAAATTTTTGGTATACGGGTGGTCGCCACTATTCATGGGCTTGACTGGCAAAGGGCAAAGTGGGGGGATTTTGCGTCGGGGGTTTTAAAACTTGGAGAAAAAATGGCGGCAAAATATGCGGATGAAGTCATTGTACTTTCTAAGAATGTACAGAAGTATTTTCTGGACACTTATGGACGGAAAACCCATTATATTCCCAATGGAGTTTCCAGGCCGCAATTTTATGAAGCAAACGAGATAAAAGAAAAATTCGGTCTTGAAAAAAAAGGATATCTTCTCTTTCTGGCAAGGCTTGTGCCGGAAAAAGGGCTTCATTATCTGATAGAGGCGTATAAGGAAATTGATACTGACAAAAAGCTGGTTATAGCAGGAGGCAGCAGCCATTCTTTTGATTATATGAAACAGATACAGAAGATGGCGGCAACTGATGAGAGGATTATTATGACTGATTTTGTGCAGGGAAGAATATTGGAGGAACTGTATTCCAACGCGTATTTGTTCATACTTCCCAGCGACGTCGAAGGAATGGCTCTTACTCTTTTGGAGGCTATGAGTTATGGGAACTGTTGCCTGGTCAGTGATATTCCCGAGAATATTGAGGTGGTCGAAAATCAGGCGGTAACTTTCAAAAAGGGCAATGTGGCGGATTTAAAGGAAAAGCTGTTTTTTTTGCTTAGTAATCCTGAAATCACCGAGAATTATGGAAAAAAGAGCATTGATTATATCTGCGGTAAATACAGCTGGGAAAAGATGGTGGAACAGACGAAGGTGATATATGAAAATATTAATTGTAAATAAGTTTCTCCATGCCAATGGGGGTTCTGAAACATATATTTTTAATATAGGGAAGCATTTTCAAAAGCTGGGACATCAGGTTCAGTATTTTGGCATGGCGCATCCTGAAAGAGTGGTTGGAAATGATTGGAACTGCTACACTGAAAACATGGATTTTCATGGGGATAAGAGAGATGAAGGCGCTGAAAGTTCGTTGATGAGCAAGATGGAGTTGTTTGTAAAACGGGCAGGATATCCCTTTCGGATTATATATTCCAGGGAAGCGTATAAGAAGATTACTTATGTGCTTGAAAAATTTGACCCGGATGTGGTGCATTTAAATAACTTTAATTTTCAATTAACACCGTCTATTCTGTATGCAATTAAAAACTATAGAAAGAAAAAGGGGAAAAAACTGCCCGTAATTATGACGGCTCATGATTGTCAGTTGGTGTGTCCCAATCATTTGATGATGATTCCGGAGAGCGGAAAAATCTGTTTTGCCTGTGAAGGGGGAAAATATAAAAACTGTATCAGAAATAAGTGTATTCATAATTCAAGGGCAAGAAGTATTCTGGCGGCGATAGAAGGTTATTTATATTTCTTGAATAGAACTTATCGTTATCTTGATTTAATTATTTGTCCCAGTGAGTTTTTAAAAAAGAAACTGGCAACTAATCCGCTATTGGCTCCAAAAGTAATAACTGTCCATAATTTTATACAAACAATCGACATAGAAGAGGATATGGAAAAAGAAGATTATGTCTTATATTTTGGCAGGTATTCCAGGGAAAAAGGAGTGGAGATGCTTCTTTCAGTGTGTGAGAGTCTGCCAGATATTTCTTTTGTATTTGCGGGAAGCGGGCCTCTTAGGGATAAGGTACTACAGGTAAAAAATATTGAGGAAAGAGGCTTTCTGTCTGGAAAGGAGCTGTATTCAACAATTGCAAAAGCCCGTTTTGCACTTCTTCCCTCTATCTGGAATGAAAACTGTCCCTTTAGTGTAGTAGAAGCACAGATGTATGGCACGCCTGTGCTTGGAAGCAGAATGGGGGGAATTCCGGAGCTAATTAAGGAGGATATTACAGGGCAGCTTCTTCCAGCAGGAAATATGGAAGCCTGGTCAAAGGCTGTCAGGGAACTGTGGCAGAACGAGCAAAAGCTGAAAAATTATACTGAGAATTGTAAAAAGTTGACATTCTATACAATTTCCGGGTATTGTGATATACTGTTGGATAAAATAAAAGAATTATTATAAGTTATTAAAGGCTAGGAGAAGACAGAATGGGCAGGCGAGCTCTTTATGGAACAGTAATAGTAACCTATAGATGTAATGCGCGATGTAATATGTGCGACTGCTTTAAGGACCCCACAAAGCCCGGCGAGGAAATCACGCTGGAGGATATCAAAAAGCTTCCGGAAATGGCGTTTACTAACATTACGGGAGGCGAGCCCTTTGTACGGCAGGATATTCCTGATATCGTCCGGGAGCTGTATAAAAAATCCGACAGGATTGTGATTTCCACCAACGGATATTTTACGGACAGGATTATTGCGCTGTGCAGGGAATTTCCCAAAGTAGGTATCAGAATCAGTATCGAGGGCTTAAAGGAGACCAACGATAAAATCAGAGGAATCCCCGACGGCTTTAACAGGGGATATCAGACCTTGAAAACATTGGTGGAAATGGGACATCCCGACGTGGGCTTCGGCATGACGGTGCAGGATATGAACTGTGAGGATTTGGTGCCCCTTTATAATATTGCCAACGATATGGGAATGGAGTTTGCAACTGCGACGCTCCATAACTCCTTTTATTTCAGAAAGACGGACAATAAAATAGATGATAAACTGAAAGTGGCAAGGAATTTTGAAAAGCTGATTAACGAGCTCTTAAGAAGCAATTCGCCCAAGAAGTGGTTTCGGGCCTACTTTAATCACGGTCTGATTAACTATATTTATGGTAATAAAAGGTTGCTCCCCTGCGATATGTCCAGAAACGCGTTTTTTATCGACCCTTTCTGTGATGTAATTCCCTGCAATGGCATGGAGAAAAAAGCAGTGATGGGGAATTTAAGGAACCAAAGTTGGGACGAGTTATGGAACTCCGGTCAGGCTAAGATAGTGCGGGAATGCACAAAGAAGTGCGACAGAAACTGTTGGATGATAGGAAGCGCATCTCCGGCTATGCATAAATATATCTGGGTGCCGGGATGGTGGGTAGTAAAGCATAAGTTTTTGAAAGGCGGGAAGTACAGCCTGAAAGAAAACAGGTTTATTAAAGATGTTTGATTTGCGGGGATAAAGATGGAAAATGCCAACAGGTTAAGCGCCAGTACAGGTGAAATTTTATATTGGCTTTTTTTCGGCTCTCTTTTGTTTGCAAAGGGAATTGGACTATACGATGGACAGGCAGTTTTTAAG
Source organism: uncultured Lachnospiraceae bacterium (assembly GCA_910577275.1). Lineage (GTDB taxonomy): Bacteria > Bacillota > Clostridia > Lachnospirales > Lachnospiraceae > Suilimivivens. The sequence continues at coordinate 12,236 of CAJTMW010000004.1, read as the reverse complement.
CTGGTTCTTATTTTTGCGGCAGCCTGCCTTGTTTTCAAAATGGCTACAGACAAATATACGACGGAGGAACTGCTGAAGATACTGGCAGTGATTGCCCTGACAGCGACCACCTATTTGATATCCGGGGAAAAGGGAATGCTTTTGTACGGCATGATGATGGTAGGATTAAAATATGTGGATATCAAAAAAGTTTTTCTTGTAGGATGTGGTCTTTGGACGACAGCGTTTTTGGGGATTACATTGTTTTCATTGTTTCGGATGGATGATACCGTGTATAAGGTCCATTCCAAGCTGGGGATGGGACATATCTTCAGGTGGAGCCTTGGGTATCCCCATCCTAATGTATTGCAGGTTTCCTATTTGATATTGGCCATATTTATCATTTATCTTCTGGGAGATGCGTTTAAATTAAAGCATGCTTTCTGGCTTTTTGCCGGAAATATGCTGGTTTTTTTATATTCGGTCAGCTATACTGGCATGATTGTTTTTCTTTGCCTGCTTTTTGGCAGAATTTATCTGCTTTTCAGAAAAAAGCTTTGTTTTTTTGAGAAACTTCTTCTGCAGCTGGTTTTTCCGATGTGTGTACTTTTGTCATTAATTGTACCGGTTACCATTGATGTAAATGGCAAATGGTTTAAGTTGCTGAATAAGGTGTTCAGCCAGCGGTTAGAGCTTGGCTGGCTGTATTTGATTCCAGATAATATCAGTTTCTGGGGGAAGCGGCTTTCGGAAATTACCAACAGCTCCAAAACTATGGATAACGCTTATCTGTTTGCGTTTATCACTTATGGGATAGTTCCTTTTGCCATTTTATGTATTGCAACTATGTATATGCTTTACAGGTATCTGAAGGAGGATAAATATCTGGAGGCCTTAATTATTGTCAGCATTATTGTGGGAGGGGTAACAGAGCCGTTTCTGTATAATACTTCTTTTAAAAACTTAAGCTTTCTTTTTATGGGAGCGTTGCTGTTTGAAAAGGAAAAGGAAAAAAGGAAATGGAGTTTTATCCCGCAGAAGTGGTATATTGTTGGTCTGCTTAACCGCAGAATTCAGATAAACCTTACACATTTAAAGATTGTAGAAGGGAAGTTATGCAGCATACTGAAATGGAACGGAAAAAAGGCGCTGACAGGAGTTTTGTTAGGAACATTTCTGGTGATTTTGATAAACAGGTTCTCAGTTTATCCGGAGGGATATGTGGTATACAGAGCGGACTGTTCAGGGATTCCGAAGGAGAGAAACTATTATGATGAAAATAATCCAGACTATGCGGACTATGAGAAGATGCATGACTTTAAAAGAGGAGAAGAAATAGAGTATTTTGGTGGTAACATTGTAAGGATGGAAAAGATAAGGGATAATACCGCTGGTATGGTGCTTGGTTATACTGCAGGATATATTATGGCGGGAATCTGGATAACGTTGCAAAAGAAAAGCGGAATAAACGAGGCTGGCGAAATAAAATAGAGTAGGCCTGACAGATAAATGTGGGAAGGAATTATATGCTTTCAAAATTAAACTATATTTTTACCAGACGGGATAAAATAAAAATATTAATGCTGATGATAATCGTGATAGCCGGAAGCTTTTTGGAGTTACTGGCGGTCTCCATATTTTCCCCTTTTATTAATGTGATTATGGAACCTGAGAAGTTATATGATAATGGCATTATGTTGTTTATTTACAATTTGTTTCATTTTCAAAGTACGGAGTATTTTCTCGCTGGAATTGCTGCCGGGATTATTATTATTTATGTGGTGAAGAATATTTATATCATAGTTGAGAAGAATGCTATTTATAGATTTTCTTACCGGATTCAAAAAAACATGTCTACAAGTCTCCTGAAAGCTTATATGCAGGAACCGTACACTTTTCATCTGAATAAAAATATCGCTGTTTTACAGAGAAGCATGCAGGAGGATACAGACCAGTTTACCAAGGGAATTATTCACATAATGGAAATGGGAGCAGAGGTTTGCGTTTGTATTGCCCTTAGTGTATATCTATATATTGAAAGTCATTCCATTACTATTATTGTAGCAGGACTTTTGCTGATTTGTCTGGCGTTCTTCTCCTTTATATCAAAGAAATATTCCAGTGTATGGGGGAGGGAAGGACAACAGTACAAATCTCAGGTCTATCAGTGGATGAATCAGTCGTTGGGGGGAATTAAGGAAATTAAGGTTTTAAATCGCCAGGACGATTTCATTGAACACTATGACAGATGTTTTTCAAAGTATGTCAGGGTTCTTCGCTTAAACCGGCTTATTGGCGTTATTCCCAAATATATTATCGAGATGGTGAGTATGACAGGACTTCTGGCTGCGGTTATATTTAAAATATTTTTCGGACAAAAGGATTTGATTGATTTTGTACCTCAGCTTGCAGTCTTTGCGGTTGCAGCTTTCAGACTGCTTCCTTCCGTGGGCCGGATTAACGAACATTTATCAGCAGTTTTATATGCGATGCCTTCGCTTGACTTAATATACAATGATTTAAAAGAAGTTGAAAAGGCTGATACGGGCAGCCAGGCTTATGATGACTCATGGCATTTCAAGGATAAAATTGAAGTAAAAAAGGTAACATACAGATACCCGGATGGAGATGTGGATGTTATTGAAAATGCAAGTTTTAACATTACAAGGGGGCAGACGGTCGCTTTTGTAGGAGCATCAGGGGCAGGAAAATCTACTATGGTGGATGTGATGTTAGGGCTGTTGCCGCCTAAATATGGAAAGATTTATGCAGACGGTATGAACATTTATAAAAATCTGCGTACTTGGCAGAAAGAAATCGGATATATTCCACAGGCGATTTATCTGTCGGATGACACGATTAGAAATAATGTAGCGTTTGGGGTAAAGGAGGAAAATATTGATGAAAATGCAGTGATGCGAGCTTTGGAGCAGGCACAGATGCATGAGTTTATAGAAGGATTGCCGGAGGGGCTGAATACTTTTGTGGGAGACAGAGGAGTTCGGCTTTCCGGGGGTCAAAGGCAGAGGATTGGTATTGCCAGGGCGCTTTACCACGACCCGGAAATTCTCGTATTGGATGAAGCTACATCAGCATTGGATAATGAAACGGAATCAGCTGTCATGGAGGCAATTGAAAAGCTTCAGGGGCAGAAGACAATTCTAATTATTGCCCATAGATTAACCACCATTCAGAATGCTGACGTTATTTTTGCAGTTGATGATGGAAAGGTGAAGGATAAAAGTAAACAGGAAGTGTTGGGATAATCATGAAGCAATTGATAAAAGACATATTGGCTCAAATTGATTACAGTTTATATCGCTTTAAAATCAAAAAAAGTAAAATTAAAGTGCATACAGTCGAGGAAACTATTAAAGAACTGATTGAGACAAAAAAATGTATGGTGAGGTTTGGAGATGGCGAGATTATAGCGATTGCCGGAAAGAACTTAAAGCTTCAAGAGGTAAAACCGGAAATATCAGAAGGACTTAAACGAATTCTTGGATATGAGAATGAAGACTTAATTGTGACGATACCGGAAATTTTTGGGGATATGACGTTATATCGAAAGGAGAGCAGGCAGTTTTGGAAGGAGCATCTGCTGTTTTATCGCAGGATATATAATAGATATTGTAACCCGGAGAGGATATATTACAGTACTTCCTTTTCCAGATTTTATTATGCCTTTGAGGATAAGGGAATTTGTGATAAATGGGCAGAGCAAATCAGGCAGATATGGAAGGGCAGAGATGTGATAGTAGTGGAGGGGGAGCGTACGCATAACGGAGTAGGAAATAATCTCCTGGACACTGCCAGAACGATTGAAAGAATCATTGGGCCATCCAGTAATGCGTTTGACAGACTGGAAGATATACTTGACTGTTGCAGAACATATTCAAAAGAAAAATTATTTTTGCTATCTCTTGGGATAACGGCTAAGTTTATTGCAGAGAGATTGTTTCAGGAAGGCTATCGAGTATTGGACATTGGTAACCTGGATATGGAATATGAGTGGTATCTTCATAGAGAGGAAGGGAAGGCAATGCTTGCAAAGCATGAGGTGATTGGATGGGAAGCAAATGAGAAAGCCGGATATAAAGAGTACCTGATGCAAATTAAGCATCAGATTTTATAACAGTTTATATGCCTGTAAACAGCAGAAAAGGGGAAGGAATATGAAAGTGATGTACATTGCTCCCAGATTTCATACGAATCAGGCTGCGGTGGTAAAAGGCTGGATAGAGCAGGGAGACGAGGTGCTGTTTGTCAGCTATTATGCGTCAATTATTGAAGATTATTCATCCATTCATCCGGTGGTGTTGGGGTTTGCACCTTTTTTTGAGTTGGTAGACAAGCTGTATATGGAGGTACTTCATCGGGGAGATATGGCGGCGTCAAATTTTAAAATTAATTATGGAGTTCCGCCTGTATTGAAGCTACGCAAGTTGATTAAAGAGTGGAAACCGGATGTGATTATTTTAAGGGACAGAACACTATATTCAATTGCCGCATATTTGTTGGGAAGAAAGAGTAAACGTATTTTGTATAATCAAAGTCCCATATGGGACAACCCGCCGAAGCAGGACTGGAAGCACCGAATAGTTCGGAGGCTTACGCCCCAATATAGAATGACGCCAGTGATGGGAAGAAAGGAACCGGGAAAGATAATTGCAGGGCATTCTTATTTTATTCCTTTTGTGGTGGAACCATCAATATCGCCAGAAGAAAAAAAATATTTTAAGGATGGCTGCATTAATATTTTGTGTATTGGAAAATTTGTGCCGAGAAAGCATCATATGATGCTGATGGATGTGGTAAGCGAGCTGGCAGAGAATCCCGGTGAAAAGTATCATTTGACTGTAATAGGAGAGGCGACAACAAGACTGCAGAAAGAATTTCTGCAGGTAGTGCAGAAGCATATAGAGGAGAAGAATTATGGGGATATAGTAACATTGCTGACCAATGTTCCCAGGGAGAAAGTAAATGAATATTATGCAGAATCAGATATCTATGTGATTCCCAGTACGGATGAGCCGGCGTCTGTCTCTCAATTGGAAGCCATGGGGTTTTCCGTTCCGGTTATCTGCAGTGACACCAATGGATCAGCCTGCTATGTAAAGGAAGGGGAAAATGGGTATCAATTCAGGGACTGTGACAGAGAGAATCTAAAAGAAAAGCTGGCATTGCTGGTTGAAAGCAGGGAAAAGATTGTGAGTATGGGGGCAAGAGCCTATCAATCCATACTTGATGGCAATCTGTTTCAAAATTATTACGACGGTGTTTGGTCAATACTGAAAGATATGGAAAAAGGTGAAGGATAAAACTGGTGAAGATATGACAGGAAACGAAAATTTAAGAAAATTTTCTGAAAAAGACAGAAGGAGAGATATTATTACTTATGCAATTATGCTGGCATTTGGACTGATTTTCTATTTCGTGCCCGGGACATGGATTGGCATGGAGGAAGACAGCCTTTCCTACCTGGCGCTGGAAAGACGGGAAGGCGTTCTTCCAGGATACATCGCATTTTTGTCATTTTTTAAGGTGTTATTTTCAGAAGAATATTTTCTTCACGGAGTGGTAATTGCACAGAGCTTTCTTGCGATTGGCTGTACTTTTTTGTTTGTGTGGGTGCTAAAGAAACGGTTTAATCTAAAAGGATGGGAATGCATTTTATTTTACCTTTTCAGCATGCTTCCTTTTTCAATTTATCTTCCTGAAGTGGGAATTACACACCAGATTTTGACAGAAGGAATTACTTATGCTATATTTTACCTTTTTATTATTACAGTGTTGGAGGCAGTCTGGACATTAAAGTATAAATGGTATCTGGGAAGTATGGCAGTTGCAGTTTTGCTGGGGTTAATCCGAAGCCAGATGCTGTTTTTACAGGTGGTATGTCTGTTGGTTTTGCTGTGGATTACTTTTAAAAGGTTCGGCGGAAAGCTTGTCTTAAAACTGGTAGCCGTTTTTTTTATTCTGGCAGTTGGCATAGTGCTGGCGATGGGGATAAAAATAAAGGCTGCAGCTTCGCAGTTTGCCTCAGTTATTATAGCCCGCGGTTTTTATGAGGCGGATGAAGAGGATGTGGAGTTGTATGATGATGTGATGATGCAGGAAATTTTCAGAAAAACTTATAAGCTGGCGGATGAAAATGAAGCTCTACATCAATATGCAGAGCCGGGATTGTATATGTGGGAGGACCTGGTGCATGATGATATAAAATTTTATGCTTCACAGGCTTTGAAGGATTATTATGCAGAGCATCCCGATGCGGAGATAAGGAATGCGGGGGACATTTTCTTTGAACTCGGCTTTAAGGAACTGATGGAACATTTTGACAGATACCTGTATCATTCTATGCGTTTGATGATGCCTTCTTTTATTGCAACAGTGTTTTTCCAGATAAAGCCGATTTATTTCTTATGTCATATTATCACTTTTTTTATCTACTTTTTTGCAATAGCCGGAACTGTTACAACAGCTAAACTTGGAGGGGGAAGAAAAGTAATAGAATTGATGATAGTTGTGTTAAGTGTGTTAGTAGTAATGGTTGTTACGGTAAATATGCTGTTCATAGGGCTACAGAGATATGTAGTGTATGGAATGGGAATATTTTATTGTGCGCTGTACCTGCTTTGCAGGGAAATGGCCTGGTGTCTTTGTGAGAGAAGCGGAAAAAAGTGGCATCTGTTAAAAGCGTTTATCGGGGAAAGAGTATAGAAGAATGATAAGTATGGCAAAATGTCTGATTATTATTCCGGCCTTTAATGAAGCCGGGAATATTGAAAAGGTGGTTAATAATCTTATAGCTAATTATCCTCAGTATGATTATGTGATTATTAATGACGGCTCTACAGATTCTACAAAAAAGATTTGTGCAGGAAACCATTATCAGGTTTTGAATCTTCCTGTGAATATGGGAATTGGAGGCGCCGTACAGACCGGTTACCGCTACGCCAGAGAAAATGATTATGACATGGCAGTACAGATTGACGGTGATGGACAGCATGATGTGGGTTTTCTTGAAGATATGTTTAAGCTGATAGAATCCGGACAGGCTGATGTGGTTATTGGTTCCCGTTTTGTGGAAAAAGCAGGCTTTCAATCTTCACAAGTGAGGCGGGTGGGTATTTGCTTTTTGAGCATGCTTGGCTGGCTTTTGACAGGTATCAGGGTAAAAGATATCACCAGTGGATATCGAGTAGTAAACCGCAGATTTATCAGTATTTTTGCAGAAGATTATCCGGCGGATTATCCAGAGCCGGAAGCGATGGTAATTGCGGCGGTATATGGCGGAAGGATTAAGGAATACCCGGTAATTATGCAGGAGAGAGAAAACGGGGAAAGTTCTATTACTCTGAAAAAATCCGTTTACTACATGGTAAAGGTGACATTAGCTATGCTTATCCGGCGGCTCAGCTTCGGAGTCAGGAGGGAAAAATGATACCATATACACTGCGAATCACACTTTCCATAGCGGTGATTTGTTATTTTATTATTATATTATATTATTTAAAAAGAAAAATGCTGGAGCTGAAATACACATTGATATGGCTGGGGGCTGGTGTGGTAATGGGTATTATGCTCATATTCCCGAATCTTCTGGAGTGGTTTAGGGGTTTCCTTGGCATAGAAAGTAATATGAATGCATTGTATATACTTTGCTTTGCGTTTATAATTATGATATTAATGACGCTGACGTCCATTGTTTCCAGACAGATGCTTAAAATCAGGATTTTAATTCAGGAAGTCAGTATGCTGGAGAAACGGGTGCGGGAATTGGAGACAGATGAGAATGGAGAACGTGGCAATTGATTTACTCTGGCTGCGCCCAGGAAAGGTGGGAGGTACAGAGTCCTATATCAGAAATCTGCTGGATGGATTTATGGAACTGGAAGATGATTTTCATTTTACCTTACTGGTGTCCAGGGACAATGCGGAAACCTTTCGGAAGTATGAATCAGATTCCCGGTATCAGTTGCTTGTAGCCAATATAAATTCGGCGGGAATTTTGGGACGAATTTTGTGGCAGAATTTTCATCAGAACAGATTTCTTCGCAGGAATGGGCTTCGAAAATGTTTTGAGCCGGTGTACTGCAAACCGTGGCTTAATGGCGGTCTTGATTATATTTGTGTGATTCATGACCTGCAGGCATACCATTATCCGCACTATCATCCATTACATGAGGTGGTATATTCCAGAATATGTTGGAGGATGGATACACTTACAGCTTCCAGGATTATTGCCATATCTAATTGGGTAAAAAAAGATGTGCAGGAAAAATACAAGCGAAAGGATATTGAAGTTATTTATAATCCTATTCTGATAAACAAAGAGGATGTAGTTGATTTTCAGATACTTCATGACAGGCTTGGAATTGAAGAGGGGCAGTATTTCTACACAGTGAGTCAGATGATTCCGCATAAGAATTTATCCACATTGATTCAGATGATGGAGCAGATAGTCCGTTCTAAAGAACAGCTGCCTGATAAGCTGGTAATCAGTGGAGTAAATGGAAACGAGGCTGCGAAGCTTAAAAGGCTGATAGATACAAAGAAGCTGAAAAATCACATTATTTTGACAGGATATGTCAGTAATGAAGAACGCAATACCCTTTATAAATATTGTCATACTTTTTTATTTCCCAGTATTTTTGAAGGGTTTGGCATGCCTCCAGTAGAGGCGATGTTTTTTGGAGCAAATGTTGTGACGACAAAATGCGCTTCCATTCCGGAGGTAACACAGGAAAAAGCAGTTTACGTAAACAATGCATACGATACTGATGAATGGATAGAAAAAATAAAATCCCACAGTAATGCAGGAACAGTGGATTTCGAAATTTATTCACCAGAGAATATCTCCCGAAAATATCTGAAAATTTTAAAGGAACCTGTATGGAAGAAACAATAAGCGTAATATTAGTGAATTACAATGGCAGAGCTTATAACGATAAGTGCATTACGTCTATCCTTAACAGTACTATAGAACGGCAACTGGAGGTTATTGTTGTAGACAATGCTTCCACCGACGGCTCGTTAAAAGAGCTGGAAATGAATTGGGAGGCAGAGCAACGAGTGCATATTTTGCCTTTAAGTCAAAATTATGGTTTTTCAAGAGCCAATAATGAAGGAATTAAATGGGCGCTTGCCAGAGGCTGGAAATACTTTTTACTGCTTAATAACGATACGGAAATAGAGGCGGATGCGATTGAAAGAATGCTTGGGTGCTATGAAGAATCAGAAGGCATTATAGTTCCAAAGGTTTTGTATGCGGACAGACCTGGTGTGCTCTGGTGTGCCGGGGGTATTTTTTCCGGTATTATTAAAAAGTCCGTGCAAAGAGGCCTGAATGAGCCTGATAGCGGGCAATATGACGAAAATTGTTACTGTGATTTTGCCAATGGCTGCTGTATGCTGTTATCTGATAAAATTATTGACAGGCTTGGATTTCTGGATGAGAGATTTTTTCTTTATTATGAGGATACCGAATACAGTCTGAGGGCCGGGGAAAAAGGTATTGCAGTCCGGTATTGTGCGGGTGCTAAAGTTTATCATAAAGTAAACGGTTCCACAAAGGGCAATGAGAAACCGGATAATGCCTATTATATTACCAGAAACTGGCTGATATGTAATAGAATGCATATGTCATCGGGAAGATTTTTTTTGTTTGGTATCTATTTTTTGCTAAATAGAGCAGCCTGGATATTGATTTGGATGGCACAGGGAAAAAAAGATATGGTGAAAGCAAGTTATAGAGGAATTCAGGATTTCAGGAGCGGAAAATATGGGAAATTTGAAAAAGGGATATTACATTCACTTTGACGCCAGAAAAACGCCAGGTGTGGCAAAAAAAATTGATATGCAGATAAATGAGTTTCGAAAGTCTCTGGACATTACTGAAATTAATATTGTGGCCGAAGAAGTTCCGTTACTCAGACGGCTGCGCAGGCTTTTGCCGGGCGGGGCAATTGAGAGGGACTATAATAGAGCGCTTGAAGAAATGGATAATCCGGATTATATTTATGTAAGACGGACAACTGCAGATAAGCGATATATAGATTTTTTCAGGACAATAAAGAAACGATGGCCGAAATGCAAAATTTTAATTGAAATTTTTACTTATCCGTATGACAGGGATGAGTTTCTCCGGCCTATGACATGGCCATATTACTTTAAAGAGAAGTATCAGAGAGAAAAACTGGCTGAATATGTGGACAGGTATATTACCTATTCCGAGGATGAAGTGCTTTTTGGAGTTCCTACAATTCGGACCGGTAATGGGATATTGGTAGATAATGCAAAATTGCCGCAGTTAAGGGGAAAAGAAGATGATGCTGTTCATTTAATTGCGGTAGCATTCATGCAAAAGCATCACGGCTATGAGCGGCTGATAAAAGGCCTTTATGAGTATTATCAGAAAGGAAATAAACGTAAGGTAATCTGCCACCTGGTAGGAGATGGACCGGAAAAGCAGGGATATCAAAAACTGGTTCAAAAATACAGGTTAGAGGAGAATGTCATTTTTTATCCGGTTTTGTTAGGGGAAGCGCTTGATAAGGTATATGAGCAGGGTGATATAGCACTGTCGTCGCTTGGCTTTTACAAGGATAAACTTAACAGGGAGAATTCCTTAAAGGTAAGAGAATATATGGCAAAGGGGTTTCCTATAATAACAGTTTGCAAGGTTAATGGTATTGATGAGACATACCCGTTTGTCTGCCAGCTTCCTAATAACGCAACGCCTGTAGAAATTGAAACAATATTGAAGTTTTATGATGATTTGTGTCGAAAATATCCGCGGTCGGAGATGCAGACCGCAATCAGAAATTATGCCAGAAAAACGGTTGATATGCCGATAGTAATGAAAGAAATTATTGACTTTGTTAAGGTGTAGGTTATGAAGCCTGAAATGTATCTGATTACGAAAGAATTCCCGTATGGGCCGGCGGAAGACACTTTTGTAAAACCGGAATATCCGTATTTATGTGAAAAATATGATGTAACGATTGTGGTAACAGAATCGGGGAAAAACAGAGAGGCGGAGCAAGAAGAAGGAAATGTCAGCATGGTGTCTGTACGTCAGAATGTTTTTGATAAAGCATTTTCTTTTATCCGCTTCCTGGGAGAAAAAGATTGTTATACAGAAATAGCATCTATTATAAAAGAAGGAAAACATGTAGGTAAACGTATTTTCAGGGCATTAATGTTTGGAACGGCGGCAGAGACATTTTATCGCAGGTTGAAAAAATCGATTGCACTTCATAAGAATACAAAAGCGCTTTTCTATTTTTATTGGTTTGATTATAAGTGTTTTGGTCTGACAATGCACAGGCACAAATTCCCGGATATCAGGATTATTGCCAGGACACATGGATGTGATTTGTATGATGAAAGAGAGCTGTACGGAAAACAGTTTTTCCAGCCTCAGATGGATGTTAGTTTGGACAAGCTGATTTTTGCAGCACAATATGCAAGAAATTACTACCTTAAACGATATCAAAAAAAGAATATTGAGAAATATCCTTTATGCCGTCTGGGAGTTTCGGGAAAAGAGGTAATGTGTGGACAGAGAAGGACAGAACAGGAAAAGGCACCCGGGTTTTTGCTGCTGAGTTGTTCTCATGCAGTTGGCATTAAGAGAATCGAGCTTATTATTGACGGCTTAAGCACTGTAAAAACCCGGAATGTCAAGTGGGTTCATATTGGCGGAGGCGAATGCCTGAAAGGGCTGCAGGAAGCGGCAAAACAAAAGCTTGAAAGTAAAAAAAATATTCAGTACAGATTCACAGGCGCGCTGTCTAATAGTGAGGTACTTGAATTTTACAGACAGAATTATGTAGGGTGTTTTATTACAACAACACAGACAGAAGGCGGTTCGCCAGTGGCTGTCCAGGAAGCGCTTTCTTTTGGGATACCGGTGATTGCCACAGCCGTAGGAGAGCTGTCACAGATGGTAAATGATAATGGCATATTATTATCGATAAATCCTGATAAGGAAGAGGTAGGACGGGCGATTGAGAAGATGATTGCTCTTTTTGGCACAGACGCATATTTTTCAATGTGCCAGAATTCTTTGGAAATATTTGAAGAAAAATTTAATGCAGAGAAGAATTTTTCGGGCTTTGTAAAGGAACTGGAAGAGTTGATATAAAATCAGGACAGTTTTTTGTAAGGGGATGAGTTAATGCATGGTTGGCTGGCAGCAGGAGATTTAGATATCGGATGTTTGGGTGATTTTTGTGAGATGGGAACCT